>JBBAPZ010000006.1:0-73384 GCA_040400605.1 Candidatus Sericytochromatia bacterium | reverse complement strand
ACAGTGCATCGCTGGTTGGCAACGACAGCGCATCGCTGGTTGGCAACGACAGCGCGTCGCTGGTTGGCAACGACAGTGCATCGCTGGTTGGCAACGACAGTGCATCGCTGGTTGGCAACGACAGCGCATCGCTGGTTGGCAACGACAGCGCATCGCTGGTTGGCAACGACAGCGCGTCGCTGGTTGGCAACGACAGTGCATCGCTGGTTGGTAATGACAGTGCATCGCTGGTTGGTAATGACAGCGCGTCGCTGGTTGGTAATGACAGTGCATCACTGGTTGGTAATGACAGTGCATCGCTGGTTGGTAATGACAGCGCGTCGCTGGTTGGTAATGACAGCGCGTCGCTGATTGGCAGGGATGGCAGCACGGTTTTGGCGACTGGGCGCGGTAATGTGATTGTGTCGGAGGCTGGTCCAGCCCGTGCACGCCAGTTGCTGTCCGTGTCGACCAAAGGCGGGTGGGTCCAACCGCAGCGAGGGTTATTGCTACCGGCTGCTGGCATGGTCGTGCGTGCGCGCGACACTTATACCAATGATTTGGTACCGATCGGTCAAGATGCGCAGGGGCGTCCCGTCTTTAAGATATACAGCAATACCCGGGGCGAGTTTGAACTGTTCATTCCACAAGATTATCAAGGGACATATCTGATTCAATGCGAACCACTTGCGAACGCCAACCCGCGTTTGCAGTATCAGATGTTTGCGAACGCCGCTGCGCCGCCATCGAGAATCATCGTGAATGAAGACAGCACGGCCATGGTGCGCTATTTTATGCAGGGCATCGGGCACGATATCTATCAGGAGTTGCGACGCGATGCGGAGTTTAACGATGCGATCGCTTTAAAAGTGGCACGAAGAATACCCCATCTCAAACGCCTCGTTGATGCTTTGGATGGTATGCCAAGGCTCAGTCCGGCGGGACTGCGCGAGATCAGCCTGAGAATGTCTGGCATTTTAATCGCCTCTGCTCCCCCGATGCAAAATGTGATGATGGACGCTGCGCGTCACCCGTACCCAGCGTATTTCAGCGCATTGGGCCGACCGCCCGAAAACGCTTTTGGGCACCTGATTAATCTTGCGCGGCAGGTACGTCATCAGACGGCGTTGACACTTAAACAACCCGTTGGTCAAGCGCGTATTACCAACGCGTTGCGAGATTTGCCGCAGGATTTTGTTTGGCCGTATCCGATCTGTAACATTCAACGACCCACTGATGTCGTTGATTTACTCGTCTCGTTGTACAATCGTAGCGAAGGGAGTGAGTACCAACCAGACGGATCATTCACTGTCAGTTCCCCAACGCCGTTCGAATGCGAGTCGGTCAATGATCGGATCCGCCGTCAATTGCTGGAGGGCATCGGACTGATGACGGTGGGTGCCACCAATCCGTGTCAACCCGCACCTGATGATATCCGATCCTTGATGCATACGGCGGTCGGAAGCATCCAGCACCACTATCTGCTGTATTTGTTGGGATTGTTATCAAACACCGATAGTCGCCCTTTACCGGAAACCATTGATGCATTGGTTCGCGCGGTCGAACAAATCTCACAGGAAGTGAACTACCAGGAAAATGCCCCCAATCAAAATTCCCTGAAGTGTCCTTGACGTCGGGTAGAAAACGGCAGACTCGCCAAATATGCCTTTGATTAACTGGTATCCCGGTCATATCGCCAAAGCGCAAAACCGGCTCAAAGAGCAGTTAAAGCTCATTGATGTGGTATTGGAACTGGTTGACGCCCGTTTGCCGGAGACCAGCCGCTTTGACGTGACGCGGCGCTTGTTGGGAGACAAGCCCAGTATTCTTGTTTTTACCAAAACCGATATGGCGAACCCCGAGCTGACACGGGCGTGGATGCAGGCATACGAGCAGCGTGGATTGCAGGTGGTTGCTGTCAATGCACAGACAGGCGACAATCTGCAAAGTTTGAAGCGGTCATTGGAAAAAGTCAAACAAGTGATCGATCAACGCATGCGTGAACGGGGTCGTCTGCCGCGGCCCATTCGCGTGATGGTTGTGGGGCTGCCTAATGTCGGCAAATCCTCACTGATTAATAAGCTGACGGGAAAGCGAATTGCCCAGGTGGGTGATAAACCGGGCATCACCCGCGACTTACGCTGGATTCGCATCGCGACTGGCATTGAGTTGATGGACACACCCGGTATCATACCGCCCAAACTCGACCAGGAGACCGTTGCATTAAAACTGGCCATCACGGGCGCGGTCAGCACGGAAGCCTATGAACCTGAGGAGGTTGCCGAGGCTGCGATCGCATTGCTCGCAATGCGCGGCCAAGACGTGCTGAAAACCCTTGGTGGTACAACACTGGAATCGATCGCCCGCCACCGAGGTTACCTTGCAATTGGTGGCGAAGCCGATATACCACGCACGGCGCGAACCATACTCAAAGAATGCCGTGGCGGGCAAGTTGGTCCACTCACATGGGACGATGGGCCGCAAGCATCCTGAACGCCATTGAAAATCATACCGCTGTTGGCTCAGCGATGCCGACACACGATCGTTATCCCCGACTGGACGTTCACCCGTGAGTGAGTTCGTCGGGCCGGGATGTTGTCGAGGACACTACGACGCCCGCCTCACTGATTTGCGTGTTGACGGATGCGCGTTGCCACCTGCCTGAAGTCGTCGCGCACGGGCACGCCGACGTCTCGCCCGCAACCGAGCCCTGAATCGCAACACGATACGTGTGGCGGTAAGCAAACCAGCCAAGCCGACGCCAGGGAAGATCAACGAGGACAGTGAACCCCATTGCAACATGCCAAGTGGCACGGCCTGGGCGGCGACCAATGGCACGGTCTGAAGCACCCGGGCCCCGTGCCTGACCACCAATTGGCCGACGGGTTGGTTCTGATCGACTGGCGCGCGCAGTTCATCAGGCAATTGCCATACCTGTTGCAATGCCTGCAAATCCAGTGCCCCCCGCGCCACGGATACCTGAACATCCCGGGGAGCAACCACTTCAACCACCCGCGCCGAACCCGCCTGGATGGGCACGGTACCAACGATTTCTCCCCTGCGAACCACCGTGACATTTTCAAACGCGCTCAAGCCAAATTGCAACAATCGCTGGGAATCATCCCACAATTCGCTCGACCCAAGCGTCGATTCGATCACCAAACGGCCGTCACGACGAGCGGAACCCACAAAACACCTTCCTGCCGCCACCGTATAACCTGTCTTGCCGCCAAGTGCCTCAGGCATGCGCCACAACAGCTTGTTGTGATTACGCAACAGCCGGGCATCTGCCTTGCCTTTGAAGGGAATACGCTTTACGCGGGTCTGCGCAACCGTACGCCATTCGGGGTACGCACTCGCCTCACGCAAAATCATCGCCAAATCATAAGCTGACGAGTAATGGTTCTCTGAAGGCAAACCGTGGGGGTTGCTGAAGTGTGTATGGCGCAACCCCAACTCCGCGACCCGACGATTCATGGCGTCGACAAAGCGCGCCTCACTCCCACTTCCCAGATACTCCGCCACAGCGGTACTCGCGTCATTGCCTGAGTTTAACAATACCCCGTAGGTCAAGTCACGAAGCGTCAGGCGCTCCCCCTCTTTCAAATAAATGGTTGACTCACCAACGGAAGCCGCACGTTTGCTGATCGTTACCCATTCATCCAAACGGCCACTTTCAACAGCCAATAAACTGGTCATGATCTTGGTGGTACTCGCGGGCGCTCTTTGAATATGCGCGTTCTTTTCGTACAAGACCTGACCACTGCCGGCATCAATCACCACAGCCGCTTGCGCCTTGACCTGCGGATAAGCCATCGGGTTGGCGCTGGCCACCGACGCAAAAGAGGACCACGCAACGATCAGACCGGCAACACAAGCCTTTGCAAACTGTACCGCCACCAACAGTCCCCCTCCAACAGTCGAAGCAGACGCAACCCTTTAAGGGTAGCCCAACAACCAGGACACGCGAGCATCCTATCAACCAAAAAGCTTACGTCGACACGTCCAAACTGGCTGTGACCCCTGCCACGTTCATTCAAACCCCTACCAATCAAATTGACATAACACACCAGTAATATTAGCCGCAAGTGTCACAAGCCAAATGGGACAAGGCGAAGGCGAAGACCCAATCTACGGGTAAATGCGCGTCAGCATTCTCGCAAAGGGTGTCGTCTCTCGAACGTGCTCTAAACCGCAAATCCAGGCAACCGTGCGTTCAAGCCCGATTCCAAACCCGCTGTGAGGTACGGTTCCATATCGACGCAAATCGAGGTACCACGCCAAAGGCTCTCGCGGGATTCCGTGTGCTGACATCCGTTCTTCCAGCACCTGTAAATCATCGATACGCTGCGAACCGCCAATAATTTCTCCGTAGCCCTCCGGCGCAAGCAAATCAGCACACAACACGACCTCCGGCCGGGACGGGTCAGGCTTCATATAGAAGGCTTTGCACGCTGCAGGATAATGCGTCACAAACACCGGCCGGTCAAACTGTGACGCCAGCACGGTTTCATCTGGTGCACCAAAATCGTCGCCCCAAACCACCGACTGCCCAGCCTCCTTTAACCGCACCAATGCCTCGTCATAAGTGATACGCGGGAAAGGTGCCTGTACTTTCTCAAGCGCCGCAACGTCCCTGCCCAGCACATCTTGAAGCTCTGCGCGATGCCTCGCAAGGACGGTCTGAACCACCGTTGCCAACATCTGCTCCTGCAGTTCCATACTGGCCTCTAAATCATAAAAAGCCATCTCTGGTTCAAGCATCCAGAACTCGGTCAAATGACGCCGGGTTTTGCTCTTTTCCGCCCGGAAAGTAGGCCCGAAACAATACACCTTGCCAAGCGCCGATGCCGCGGCTTCCATATAAAGTTGCCCGCTTTGCGTCAAAAAAGCCGGGTCACCAAAATAGTCCGTGGCAAACTGGGTCGAACTTCCCTCACAAGCGACCGGCGTTAACACAGGCGCATCCACCAATACGAACTCCTGTTCATCAAAAAAGGCCCGCAAAGCGCGCTCAATGGTGTGACGAATCCGCAGAATCGTGGCCTGTTTAGGCGTTCTCATCCACAAATGACGATGGGACATTAAAAAGTCCACACCGTGCTCCTTGTGAGAAAGGGGATACTCTTCGCTGACCAATTGCACCAGTTCCACCTTGGTGACCGTTAACTCAACACCAAGCGGCGATCGCTCATCGGAACGGACCCAACCCGTCACCCTCACACTCGACTCCTGGGTCAGACCAGACGCCACCTCCCAATCTTGCTCACTGACCTCTTTCTTGACCACCACCGCCTGAACGGTCCCGGTTCCGTCACGCACAATCAGGAATTGAATCTTGCCACTTGATCGCTTGTTGTACAACCAACCCTGCAACGTCACTTCCTGCCCAACACAGGCATTCAAATGCCGGATTGTCGTGAATGTCAGGGGCGCACTCGTCGTCATGTGTGACCTTCCTCAATGGCAATAACAGTCTGATTCGATCCTGGTGCGGTCCGCAGGTAAACAACTCCCTCAGCATCTGCAGCGACCACGCCCAATCATGGTAGCACAGGAGCAGAGATGTTTTCACAATGACAATAGGCTACCGCAAGCGTGACACCCGCACGAAAAAGAAAAACAGCCGGTGAACGGTAAACCGGCCCGGAGCAAAGACACCATCACGCACTGCCGGCCTGAGAGGGCTCACAAACTCACACCAATGATTGGTCCGTGACACGATCAGCGTTGCGCTGCCGCGCCGCAATCGCCATCGCGTTCATGGCAGCGGCGGCTCCGCTACCCGATCCACACGAGCCTTTGTCACCACAATGCGAGGCAGGGCGATCCAAAACGATGTGCCCCTCATCTTCCAAAAACATTAATAAACGTTCCATCATCGGCCGAGAGACCCCGAACACCTGGCAAAGCTCATGGCTATTGATTGTTGATGCATTTTCAATATGGTTGAGCAATTCATCAATCACGATTCCGATACTCCTCAAACCATCCCCACAGCCATGTTGTACCCGAAACACCGAATCAACATAACCAAGGCCAGACACCGGAACCATCAACTTCACTGTTCAGGCGACAACTACCAGACCAAGACGCAAGGGCAACATGCTCGACTCCTGGTGTTGCGGGCTGCACTGTTACAACGGACTCCCAACACACAATCATTTGGTTTGATGAACGCCAGGAACCATAAAGATTCGCTGCTGACGCTGTGGCCATGCCAAGCGTTTCGCGTCAGGTCAAATTCATGAACACCCCGTGGTCAGTGTCAGTCCGCGACTTTGCCAGTCACAAACCATGACGGAATCCGGTGAATGACCCAGGCAAGGTTACGCAAAACAGCCGGCTTCACTCATCAGGGTACAGTGAGCCGCAATAGGATGCCAGGCGAACGAAACCGATTTCAGGAGTGACGACCACGATTGTTGCCGCAACGATTTTACGGGCTGTCTGCGAATCTGATGGCTTCCGGTGAAACAACCGACGGGCGGTGGGGTAAAACTGATTTATGGTGTTGTATGTCAATGTTCAATTGAGGCCTGTCACGTGAAGGACGAAACCGTAGAGCTCTGGTTTCCGGAACAACAGACATCTGCATCAACGCAGCCATCAGGAGATGTATCGGACTGGATTGTTGCTGCGCTTGGCCGTTCGCGACAAGAAATTGAGCGAATCGTGCACCACCTTCTCTCAATCGGAGACGCATTCAAGGCAGCGCGTTGTCTTGAGATTCATGCCCAAGGAAAACTTGGCCTTGGGCATTCGGGTGATCAAATTCTGCGCTATGACACAACGGACTTTGGTTCTTTTCACCAGACGATCTTCGATCTGCTGTGGGCAGCCTCGCTTTACCAACTCGCCAAGCGAACCCGAACGGCTCAAGCCACGGGTGTGCGTGCGTTGCTGTTCGTGGAAGAGGGGATACGCAACATCACAAGCCTCAATCAAAACGACAACGGTGAAGTTGCGTGCATGGCAATGGCTTTTGAAATCGCAGGGCATTGCTGTGTCGCCGTTAAGGCGTCTGAAGGCCTTGATTATTATCGAGCATCTGAGCGATATTGGAGTCAAGCTGCACGCATGCGGCCGGAAGCGATGTTGCAATGGGCCCACCATCCGGTCACGCAGACGGTTATCGGTTGCCTCAAACCTGCAACGGCACTGTCTCCCAGGCTAATTCCTCGCGCGGAACATCTGTTTGCAACTGACTACCATACGCGAATTGAAACCGCGAAGCAGTGGCTGAGCTAGGCAAGGAGCACAATTTTGGAGTTATGGGAACACGACCTTTATGACTTGCTCGGCCTCACTGAGGACGCCACGGGCGATGATATCAAAAAGGCCTTCAAATCGCTGGCGAGCGAACTGCATCCGGATCGCTATCCGGATGACGAAGCAAAACGCCGTGAGGCTAGCGCCCAATTCGCCAAAGTCTCAGCGGCCTATCAGACCCTCAAGGATGACGAGATGCGCGCGGAGTATGATTTTGCTCGTCGTATGGGATTTGGCGGGCAAAATGCGTTGAAGTTGACAATGGCTAGCGGTGATATGCGTGCCGTTATTGATAACGCCATTCACGAGGCCAATGCGAAAAAAAATGAAGAACTCCAAGCCAACCAAGCCCGTGCTGGGCAGGCAAAAAATCAATTTGATCAAGGCCTCGCCTACATTAATCGCAAGAAATACGGGGTTGCGATCAACTACTTTAAGGAGGCCGTCAAGTTGGATTCCACTGTCGCCGACTATCATGTGATGTTGGGTGTTTCCTACTCCAAACAGGGCCTCGACACGATGGCCCAGCGATGCTTTGCAAGCGCGCATAAATTGGATCCGCGCAACGCCACACTCAAGCAACACTACACACCGGAGAGCGGCGCAGCTAAAAAAAGCCAAGGTCTTTTCGCCTTTTTGGGCCGTCTTTTTGGCAAAGGCAGCCAAAAAGCAGACAACACGAAAAAGACCAATAAAGCCAAGGCGAGCGCCAAAGGTTCAGACAAGAAGAAAGCCAAAAAATAAGCCACAAAAACGTGACGCTTACTGTTTTAGTGAGCCTGACCGCAAAATCCAGCCGACCAACCACAGTGCCATCACGGCAGACACGATGAAAATGGCAAGGCTTAAAACGGGGTAGCCAAACAACCGATGCGTCGACGGGGCATGCATCACAATGGCCGCTCCGATGATCATGGATGAAATCAGCAGTGAGAAGCTGATTTTGTCGCCAAAAACGGCAATGGTGCGGCGCGTGTCCTCAAGCCCGAGTAACTGAGACTCAAAGCGCAGACGCCCCGCATTGACCTGAGTCAGAATATCATCGATCTGTCGTGGTGTCCTGACCGCAATGTTTCGCCAATCCAGGGCGGTACGAGCCAATTCCTGCCGGTTTAACTGCGCAAAAAACTGGTCCGTCAAGGTTTGCATAATAAACGGTTCCGCAACCTTGATCAGCATATAATCCTGATCCAACTGCCGATTGATGCCCTCAATGGTCACAAAAACCCTGGCCATCATCAAAAAGCTTGGTGGCATGCGTACGCGATAGCGAACCATCAGGTTTAGAATCTGCTGCAACAACTGACCCACTTCTACCTCTCGGATGGGCTTCCCGAGAAAACTCCGTAAAAGGTGATCCAACTCGACTGACAAGGCGTGCCGATCAATCAAGCGGCTGGGCTGCCCATATTCAAGGATGCGTTCGGTCGCCCGCGCTGCATCGAACTGGACGACTGCCAATAGAAAATCTATTAGCAAGTCGCGCGAGCGTGGATCAATGCGACCCACCATCCCAAAGTCGATCAGAACAATTTCGGGAATGCCGGCGCTTGAAGCCGGCCGAACCATCAGATTTCCAGGGTGTGGATCAGCGTGAAAAAAGCCATCAACGAAGATCTGCTGTAAAAACATGTTGGTTACCGTCGCAGCCAAAGCCTTACGTTGCTCATCGCCTAGTTCAATAAAACCGGAACCTTCCCGCGCAACCTGCACCGACCCCGGAAACAAGCTCGAAATCTTGATCCCTTCCACAAATTCCAAGGTCAGCATCCGATGACCTGAATACTCCCAAAAAACACGCGGCGTACTGACCTGCCTGGCATAATGCTTATGCAAACTGTGCCCAATAATCTCGGTGTTCTGCCCCTCTCGCGTGTAGTCAAGCTCCGCCCGTATCACCCCCGAAAACTCATCAATGATTTCCGTTAAATTGTAAAAACGTGCCCACTCAAAACGCTTGGCCAGAATCCGCGCAAAATCACGCAACAGCCTTATGTCAGCCTCAACGATTCCCTCGATGCCCGGACGCTGCAACTTGACTATCACACGCCGCAAACCTTCGCCATCGGTGTCCCTAATTGCCGCCGTATACACCTGGCCAATGCTTCCTGCAGCAATCGGCGTTTCATTGAACTCAACAAACACATCCCGGGCGGACATAACGGCAAGCTCACCAAGGTTACGTTCACGTTGCTTATGAGCCCACTCTTCCAGCAACACGGACTCCATACTCGCCCAGTCGAGTGGCGTCACCGTCTCCTGCAATTTCGACAATTCAACAATGTAAGCAGGCGGCAAGACATCGGCACGGGTTGACATCACCTGGCCCAGTTTGACAAACGTTGGCCCCAGCTCCTCCAGCACCTCGCGCAGTTTCTGCGGCAACGGCAACCGCAGTTCAACCTCGTCACCGTCAGACGTCACATCCCGTGTGCTGACGGCATAACGTGAAAGGCGATCGCGCCAGCCCGTCGGCAAAAAATCAACCAAGCTCAACTGATAGAGCAAGGCATCTAAACCATGCTTCCACAAAATGGCAGCAATCTCACCACGACGCTGAGCACTGCTAATGGTTTGACTCTGTACGATGCCTCCGGCCATATGACAATCTTACCCCACAATTAACAAATCATCCAAATTGACCAATCATTGAATCAACACCAGAAAATCATCAAATTCATCGACGAGCCAAACGCACACCAAAAAAAACTGCCCCCTTTCGGGAGCAGCCTCTACTTTTCCGTTACGCAATCAGTGCGCCGAATCGACCGCTTCAGCAATTCGCTTAGCACACAGCGCTTCAAGCAAAATCATGGCACCCTCCGCTGAAACCGCTGAAAAAACTGTCATCACGTCAACACCCAACTGATCTGCCAAGTCTGTAAAAACCCGACGGCGCTGTGCCTGGCGTCGATGGTATTTCAACAGAACAGTAGCATCATCCGGCGGAACCTTCCGACATACGTCTTCCGGCGACTGTTCCAAAAAAATCGCTAACTCTTGGTAAATCTCATCGTAAGTCAAGTCCAGTTCGCGACAGGTAAATGACAACATCGCACGCACAGCACACCTCACCATTCAATCGGATACAATCCAACACTCGCCCATCAGGTTAAGTTACAATTAAAATTATAGCCGATTTAAAGGGTAAACTTGCTTATAATTTTACCTTTTTTTAACTAAACCAGCGGCAACCAGCAACAATATCAACGCGCTTGGGACAATGCGGCTTGCGCAGGCAACCCCAAGGTTTCCATCGCTTGGCGTGCGCTCTGCATCAGGGGTGCCGCGCCCGGCAACAGAGGCGACAGGCTGACGCCACCGACGCCACCCCAAAAAATGGCGCAGGCCGCCCAGACGTAGACCAAGCGCACCATCGGCGAGGCAGATGTCCCTGTTTTAAGCGGTTCAGGCGATCGCACCATAAACATCACCATAACCAGACGCAAATAATAATAAATCGATAAAATACTGTTGACCACTGCCACGACAACCAATGGCGTCAAGCCAGCCTTGACGGCCGCCAGGAATAAATAGTACTTCGCGAAAAAACCGACCGTCGGCGGAAAGCCAATCAAACTGAAAAGACACAACGCCAACACGGTTGCAGCCAAAGGCTGTTCAAAACCAACACCAGCAAAATCACTGAAGGCCCGCCGTTTCTCAAACCGCCCACTCAAGTGACTGAGACACGCAAAGGCAGCAATGCCGGTCAACACATAGGCCGCAAGATAGACCAGAACCGACGACCCCGCATCGACATCTGGAAGGGCGGTCAGGCCGACCAACAGATAGCCGGTGTGAGCAATGCCCGAAAATGCCAACATCCGCTTCACACTGGATTGCGCCATCGCAAAAATATTGCCGACAAACATGGTCAAGACTGCCATCCCAAGCAAGCATTGCGTCAACATGTCATGCAAGGCGCCAGGCGCACCAAGCGCCAGCAAAAAGCGAATGAGAACCGCAAACGCCGCCACCTTGACTGCGGTCGCCATGAAACCAGTTACCGTGGACGGGGCTCCTTCGTATACATCAGGGAGCCACATATGAAACGGAAATGCGGCGATCTTGAAGCCCAATGCAACCACTAACATGAGCGATCCGAGCATCAAAACCGGCGAATTTTTCAACGCTGTGCCCTCCAGCTGCGCCGCGAGCGCTGCCAGATTGACGGTACCGACAGCACCATAGATGAGCGCAATGCCATATAAAAAAATGGCCGCTGCCAACGCACCCAAAAAGAAGTATTTCAGTATGGCCTCGTTGCCCCGGCGATCGCCCCGCCGATAACCCACCAAGGCATAAACTGCCAAAGACATCGTTTCAAGCCCCAAAAACAAGGTCATCAAGTCCAGGCTGCTCACCATCACGAAGGCACCACTCAATGCAAACAGTAGCAAAGCGAAGTACTCACCACGTAGGGTGTTCTCTTCCTCCAACTGTTGCAACGCACTGACGATGGTTACCATACCTGCTGCCAAAAACAGACAGTAGCCATAATAGGAAAAACGATCGATGGTGACTGAGCCACCAAAAAACTGTGCGCTCGCAGGCGCATGCAGCCAGGCGCCATAGCTCGCCAAAGCAACCAGACCGAGCCCGGCCAAGCTGAAGTAAGCGACTCTGCGACTGTCTTGCACAAGGGCCGACAACAACATCACAATAACCGCGAAACCTGTCAGCAGCATCAGCGGTAACAATGCATACGAAAAAATTTCAGACATAACTGAATACCCCTTACTTGTGACCGTGAGGCTGAGTACCTGACGTTTTCGTCGTCAAGGTGCGCACTGCAGGCGTTGGCTGCGCTTGCCACGCATTGACACCCATCCTGGACAAGTATGCCCCGGTAGCAGGATTGATCCGATCCAACATGGCCTGTGGGAAAACGCCCAAGCCAAATACCAGCAACACGATTGGAACCACCATGATAGCTTCTCGGCCACTCAGGTCTTTGACCGCACAATCCGCCCTTGCAGGCCCAAACAATACCCGTTGCTGCATCCATAAGGTGTAAGAAGCGCCCAATACCACGGACGAGACTGCAAAAGCGGTCGCAGTGGGCGCCAGGCCAAACGCACCGACAAACACGAGGAATTCACCGACGAAGCCACACAAACCAGGCAATCCCACCGACGCGAGCACAACAATCAGCATGACCGTCGCCAAAAAGGGCGCTTTGTGTGCAATACCACCCAAGCTTTCGAATTCGGTGGTTCCTACCCGCTCATAAATTATGCCCACCAGCAAAAAGAGCGCGCCCGTCGTCAGCGCGTGAGCGACCATGTGGAACGTCGCGCCACTGATGGCCTGTGGATTCAAAGAAAAAACACCTAACAGGATCACCCCCAGATGGCTGATGGAGGCATAGGCCAATACCCGCTTGGCACTCGTTTGCGCCAGGGCGATGAAACCTGCATACACCACGCCGCACACTGCCAACCCAACCAATGCTGGCGCAACAGCTTTGGCGGCCACTGGAAAAAGCGGTAGCGCGATCCGGAGCAAACCATAAATGCCCAGTTTCGCCATCAACGCTGACAACATGAACGTGACTGGTGCGGGCGCTTCATCATAGGTCAGGGGTAGCCACGTGTGGAAAGGAAACAAGGCGCTTTTGATCACAAATGCCAGCGCAAAACTCAAGAAAAGCCATACACCACCGTCGGCGCCATACTGCAAGCCATACAACTTCGTCAAATCAAACGACCATTGACCGTGTAATAGAAAATGCTGATGAGCAACCGACACGATCCCGACCAACATCAGCAAGGAACCGACCATCGTGTAAATGACAAACTTGATCGTCGCCTCGCGTCGTCGGGTGCCACCATACAGCCCAATCAGGAAAAAAGCCGGGACGAGCATAATCTCCCAAAATACATAAAAGAGGAACAAATCAAGGCTGCACAACGCCCCCAACATCCCGCCAGAAAAAAGCAAAATAAGGCCGTAATACAAACCTTGTCGTTCCCGTATCAGGCGCCAACTTGCCATGATTGCAACCGGTGTCAACCACGCAACCAAGCTAACCAGGAACACCGACAGACCATCTACCCGCAAATGATACGAAATGCCCAGTTGCGGCAACCAACCCAACTTTTCCTCAAACGCAAGGACTTCCATCCCGGCGGATGTCTGACGCCCGCCAACAAACAACAACAAGGATAGTGCAGCGTTAATCGTGGCGACAGTTAACGCTGCCGGCCTTTCCCATCCATCGGCTACATCCTCACGTAACCAAACAATCAAGGCTCCGGCCAACAGAGGAAGGAAAATCAAACACGACAGCAAATAGGGGATATTTGACACAACTAACTCCTCTATGTCCGAAGTCAATTACACGCCAAAGCGCGCAAGCAAGAAATAAAACAACAGCGTCGCACCCAGTACCATCACATAGGCATATAGCCGCGCCGCACCTGTCTGTAATACACGCGCAGCACCTGCCATCCTTGTATACAATGATGGCAGGCCATTCACCACGCCATCAATGAAAAAGCGGTCACAGACGCGATCCAGACCCCAACCAATCAACTGGATGGAACCCCGTACAAACAGCAACTGATAAAGGTCGTCAAAACCCCACTTGCGCGCAAAGACAGCCAAGATGAGATTTCTGGGCACATCGAAGGGGGTTTTGCCCATCAACACATAACGATAGTATGCTGCGATGATCGCCGCGCCGGATGCAATGATCGCAAAGGCCATAAACAGATATTCGTGCGAGTGCGCAATGAAAGTCGCCTGCTTCAGCGCGTCGCCAGTCAACCCAGCGAGGTGATCAACCGGCGCACCACACACCGGCTCCAACCACGCCGCAAGACTGGAACCACCCATCGCAGCGGGCAGGCCAACCAAACCCGCCACCACGCTACCCACCGCCAGCACCAGCAACGGCAAATTCATGACGGCCGGTCCTTCGTGTGCGTGACGATCCAACTCCTCATCACGCGCTTCGCCAGCAAAGGTCAAGAAATACATCCGAAACATATAGAAAGCGGTCAAGCCCGATGTCAACAGCAGTGCCACATAATGAACGTGCCAACCCCGCTCCCACTGGACGTACAAAATCGCATCTTTTGAGAAAAAACCAGACAAAGGCGGGATCCCGGCGATCGCCAGGCATCCGACCAACATAACAGCCGCCGTGAAAGGCAAGCGGGAACGCAATCCTCCAAATCGGCTCATGTCCTCTTCGTGGTGCATCGCATGAATGACGGCGCCAGCGCCAAGGAACAAAAGCGCCTTGAAAAATGCATGGGTCATGAGATGAAAAATCCCGACCGCATAAGCACCAGCCCCCACCGCGGCAAACATGAAGCCTAACTGCGACACCGTTGAATACGCCAAAACCTTTTTAATATTCGTCTGTGTCACAGCAATCGTTGCCGCGACAAACGCCGTCAGAACCCCAATTGTTGCCACGGTGTATCCGGCCGCCGGCGCAGCATCCATCACAAACGACAATCTCACCAGCAAGTAGATGCCAGCGGTCACCATCGTCGCCGCATGGATCAGGGCCGACACCGGTGTCGGACCCGCCATCGCATCAGCCAACCACACATGCAAAGGAATCTGCGCACTCTTGGCACTAGCACCGACAAACAAAAGCAATGCAACTGTTGTCGCGACAGCAGGCGTTAGCAGCGCGGCGTGCGATTTGAGCGTCAACATATCAAGTGTCCAGACGCCGTGACTTCCCATGAACCCGAACAAGACCAACAACCCGAGGATAAACCCCCAGTCACCCACCCGGTTGACGATGAAAGCCTTGTTCGCTGCTTGCGCTTTTTCCGTATCGCCAAAATAATAGCCAACCAGTAGGAATGAACAGGCACCGACGCCCTCCCATCCCAAAAACAGAACGGGCAAACTCTTGGCCAAGACCAGAACCAGCATCGCCGACAGAAACAGATTCAGGTAAACAAAAAACCGATTGAAGCCCCGTTCGTGGCCCATATAACCGATCGAGTAAAGGTGTATCAGTGAACCGATGAATGTCACGATCAAAGCCATCACACCACTCAGGCGATCAAAATAGAAAGACATCGGTACATCCAGATTGCCGACCGCAAACCAGGTAAACGGTTCGTGAATGTAACCGGACGGGTGAGCGTCAAGCCCCAAAAACAATTTGAGAGCCGCCGCAAAAGCTAAGACCGGCCCACAAAGGGCTACAAAAGAAACCAACCCGTTGGAAACACCCCGAGGCTGGTTGGCCCTCAGTAAGGTCATGATCCCAAGCAAAAGCGCGCCCACCAATGGCAGCGCCGGGATCAAGCTGACAAGCAAATGTTCTTTCATTGAAACGGCGTCCTCAGTCCTAATTAATGTCCCAGCGAAGAATACTGGTCAATGCTCAACGCATCCCGTTGCTGTGCCTCGTTGGCATTTTTGAAAATCAGTATGACAATGGCCAGCCCCACAGCAGCTTCCGCGGCAGCTAAAGCAATCACGAGAAAAGCAAACACCTGTCCATCAAGGTTCCCGAGGTGCCGCGATAGCGCGACGAAACTCAAATTGGCTGCATTCAACATGAGTTCGATCGACATAAAAATAATAAAGAGGTTGCGGCGGGCAACGAATCCAGCCAAACCGACACAAAACAGCACCACAGATACAAACAGAAAATGGGTTGTAGGTATCATCACTTCATCCACCGCAACATTCTTCTCTCAAATCACACCAACGCTAAATCCGTCGTTTTGCCAGCACTACGACGCCAACGACCGCGACCGTCAGCATCAGTGAAATCACCTCGAAGGGAAAAGTATACTGCGTGAACAAATGCTTCCCAACCGCCTCAATACCACCAAAGGACTGATTCTGCAGGATTGCTGCGTCCTTGGCCTCACCTGGCAGTTTAAGAAAGACGCGATACATCAACGCACCCAATGGAACTGACGCAAGCAGCGCCAGCGCGACGGAGCGCTTTAATTTGGGCTCAGTTGGAAGATCCGTATCCTGCACGTTCAACAGCATCACGACGAACACAATGAGCGCCATGATCGCGCCTGCATAGACTAACACCTGAAGAATGGCGAGCAATGGTGCCATCAACATGGCATAGAGACCAGCCAAACCCAGGAAGCACAAGACCAATGCAAATGCCGCACTCAGCGGTTGCCGCTGGAACACCATGTAAATGGCGGACGACATACATAACAGTGCGAGCAAATAAAAAACGAACGAAGGCATCTGAGTCCCAACTTTTCTTATTGCAATTTCGGGATGGGGTCAAACAACCTGACCCGTGGGTGCAGGATTGGGTTTGACCTGAAGCAACTCTTCCTTGGTCACAACGAAGCTTTCGCGATCAAATGCGGTCAGCGAATACACACCGCTGTCCATACGGATCGCATCCACAGGACAGGCTTCCACGCACAAACCGCAAAAAACACACTCAAGTAAATCAATGTCAAAACGTTGCGGGTACCGTTCGATATCCGGGTCTTCACTCTCGGCAGGAATGATGTGTATGCACTCGGCTGGACAGGCGGTCGCACACATCATGCACGCGACACACTTTGATGAGCCATCCTCCCGCGTGGTCAACCGATGCTTGCCACGGTATCCCTGGGGTATCTCACGCGCCACCTCCGGGTAGCGCACAGTCATACCTGGCTTGATACCGATCAGATTCTGAACTACCTTGCCCATCGTATAACCGAGACCCTTGGCAATCTCAACCAGGTAGACAGACTCACCCATCGTGTTCACGTCACGTTCAACAGTTTTCTGTCCTGGCGTGACACTATCAGGGAAAAAAGGCCGCAACTGGGACGATTCAGCTTTGTGTATTTCGTTACTCATACGTTAAACACCGTGATCACGATGCCGGTCAACAAGATGTTGACCAGCGCGAGGGGTAACAGTGAGCGCCAACCCAAATTCATCACCTGATCATACCGGAACCGAGGCAAAGTCCAGCGAACCCAAACGAACACCCAGCACACCAGCAACAGCTTGAGCATAAACATACCAAACTGGGCGACTGCTGCAAAAATCGGTCCGTACCAAACCGGCAAGGGCACCGCCATCAGCACGAACAAACCACCCAAGGCAGTCAGCCCACCACCCAATACAAGCGCTGCCAGTACAAGCGGTTCATAGTCCCTCAGGTCACGCCATATGCCGAAGCGTTGGGTGAAGTTAACCAGTAACACCGAAACCGCCACAAGTGAGCCCGCAAAGGCCACCCCCAACGACCACTGGGTGATGACCTGGGCATGCGTCACCAGCGCTTGGGTACTTAGGAAAGGTACCTGCCAACCGCCAAAAAACAGGGTGATGACCAAGCCGGAGGACACAATCATGGCACCGTACTCCGCCAGAAAAAACATACCAAACTTCATGGCCGAATACTCAGTATGGTAACCGGCAACCAACTCCGATTCCGATTCTGCTAAGTCAAACGGAACACGGTTGGTTTCCGCAAACGCGCAGACAACAAAGATAAGAGCCCCTAGTGGCTGAACCAGAATTCCCCACACGTGTTCGCCTTGCCAACGAACAATCTCTGGCAAACTGACGGTACCATAGACCATCAAGGCACCGATCACGCTCAATCCCAGCGGAATTTCGTAACTCAACACTGCCGCTGACGCACGCATGGCCCCTAACAGTGAATATTTGCTGTTACTTGCCCAGCCAGCGAAAATGATGCCGTACACGGTGAGCGAGGCGATCGCGAAAAACCAGAGTATGCCAGGGTCTATGTCAAGAGACTGTCCTGCAATAACAGGCCAACCTTTGACGCCCACCCGATTAAAATCAATGGTGTCAAACAGTGGCAGAATCGCCACCGTCGTAAACGCCACAGCGACGACGATAATCGGCGCCGCCAGGTAATAAAAACGGTTGACCCCGCTTGGGATGATGTCTTCCTTGTTCAACATCTTGACCGCATCGGCAACAAGGTGCAACAAGCCGGCCAGACGCAGACCGAAAATCGACGCACGCTCAGGTCCCGGGCGATCCTGAATGTAAGCGCTGCCCTTGCGCTCAAGCCAGACCAAAAAAGGTACCAGACCAAGTATGATGCCAACCAACAAAGCCGAACGGGCGACGACGATGACAGGAACCAGCCAATGATGCATCTTTAATTTCCCCTATACACCCGAGGCCACATTCGGCATCGCGGAAGACGCAACACGCGTCGACTCAAGCAATACACCTTCATCACCCAACCCATACCAGGACAGCGTTGCTAACTCAGGTACTTCCTGGCGCATCAAAGCCCAAACCTCTTCGACATCGTCCACCCGTGACTCTTGATAAAGATCATGAAGCAGTGAAGCCAGAAGCGTGCTTTCAGAGATGGCGTCGCCGGGCGCCTCAAATGCCTGATAGAAACGCTGCACACGACCATCCACATTCACGAACGAACCGAATTTCTCCGCGTGCGTCGCGACCGGTATCACCACCTGGGCCAAGGCAGCGGTCTCATCGTCGTGAGAACCCAGGTATACAACGACTGGGAGCTGCCGCAGACGTTCCGCAATCTCCGGGTCTTGGGCAAGATTGTTCTGCATCAAGACTGCCACTTGCACAGGCCCGGCCAGTGCGGCCAAAAGCGACGCTCTGGAGGGCTCGACATCTAAAAGCGATAATCCTGCGCGGTTGGGGGTCGGATCCGCACAGCGCAAGAGGTTGTCGGCAGTCGCCGGTGCTGACGCATCCCACGCCCGCAACATCGAACGACCGTGTCGACGATCCAAACGACGCAGCAAGAAATTATCTTCTAGCGAGCTGTGCGGTGATGCCACCAAGACAACACTTCCGTGCGCGCGCTCGGCACGAAGCAAACCAACAAGGTGGTCATAAACGTCTCTGAAGCTGACGGCTGCACCGCGCAAACGCGCCGACGTCAGCCGATTATCGTTGATGCGTCGATAACTCAGTCGTCCATCATCGCAAATCCAGTACCGATTGACTGCCAAATTGGTGCGCGGCCGGTACCGGTAAACAACTGCATCTTTCTCATCCAAAAAGATGTTGCAACCACGCGCACAGCCAGTACAAACACTTTTTACGCTTTTCATGAACCATACGCGCATTTTGAAGCGAAAATCCTTGCTGGTCAGTGCGCCGACTGGACATATGTCCACAACGTTGCCAGAGTACGGATTGTCCAGTTGCATCCCCGGAAATGTCTCGATCACGGATGTATCCCCACGACCGCTTACAATCAACTCATGAGACTGAGACACTTCACTGGTGAAACGAACACAACGCGTGCACAAGATGCAACGTTCCTGATCCAATACAACCAATGGCCCAATATCCAAAGCCTTCTGCTTTTGCACCTTCGTCACATCGGAACGGTTATCATATTGACCATAACTCATATAGTAGTCCTGCAAGCGGCACTCGCCTGCCTGGTCACAGATCGGACAGTCGATCGGATGATTCAGTAATAAAAATTCCTGAACACCTTTACGCATCTTTTCAACCAAGGCCGTGTCTGTCTTTACGACGAGGCCATCTCGCACCACCTGTGAACAGGCAATCTGCGGCCCACGGGCGCCCTCAACTTCGCAAAGACACATTCTGCAGTTGCCCGCGACAGACAGTCCAGGGTGATAACAATAGTGTGGGATGTCGACACCGTTTGCAGCCGCCGCCTCAATCAGATTCATTCCATCCGGCGCGGAGACCGTCTTTCCATCCAATGTGAAAGTTGCCACAGACTCCCCCTCCTACTGCCGAACCGTAGCAGGTACACGGTAACGACCACGTGAGTCGGTCGGCACGCCACCTTTGGTGAAATGTGCGACAAACTCTTCCCTGAACTTCTGAATGTAACTCCGTGTCGGCATCGTCGCCGCGGCAGCCAACGCACAGATCGTCTTGCCTTCCATATTGTCGGCAATGTCAAGTATCTCTGCGAGATCCGACTCGGTTCCCTTGCCTACGAGCATACGCCCTAAAATCTTGTAAAGCCAATCTGTGCCCTCACGGCACGGGGTGCACTGCCCGCACGACTCGTGCGAATAAAAACGCAAGAGATTGTGCAACGCCCAGACCATGTTCGTGTCCTCGTCCAAGACGACCAAACCACCTGAACCGAACATCGTTCCGAAGCGAGCCATCGATTCGTACGTCATTTCGACCTGTTCCGCCTCTTGCGCCGTGAGAATCGGACAACTACTACCTCCCGGAATCACGGCTTTTAGCTTCTTGCCATCCTTTACACCGTCGCAGTAATCGTTAATGTAATCAATCAAACGAATTCCGAGCGGTATTTCCGACACGCCCGGCCGGTTTACATGGCCCGAGGCGCACATCAAGCGTGTGCCGCGCGAATCGATCACAGGCCGCCCTTCAGCGTTTACCTCATATTTGCCAAACGCAGCAAACGCGTTGGCCCCGCGCCCGATGATATACGGCACATTCGCGATCGTCTCGACGTTGTTCACCACGGTTGGGCACTGAAATAAACCATGGGTCGCAGGAAAAGGCGGCTTGAGACGTGGATACCCGCGCTCACCTTCCAAACTTGTCAGCAAGGCCGTTTCTTCACCACAGATGTAGGCACCAGCACCCGAGTGTACCGTTATGTCGAGCTTGAAGTCCGTGCCAAAACAGCGATCACCCAGAAAGCCCTGGCGGTAAGCGTCTGCGATCGCCTGCATGAGAATCCGCTGCTGATGCCAAAATTCACCACGGACGTAGATGTAACACGCGTGGGCACCAATGGCATAGCTCGCGAGAATGCAGCCCTCCAGCAACATGTGCGGGTCTTTTTCCAGGATGGCGCGATCCTTAAAGGTTCCCGGCTCTGACTCATCTGCATTGATGACCAGATAACGCGGTTTGGGATTGTCCTTCGGCAAAAACCCCCACTTCATCCCGGTTGGAAAGCCTGCGCCCCCTCGACCGCGCAGTCCGGACCGTTTGACTTCGTCCAGCAATTCACCTGGCGGACGCCCGGAACGAAGGGCGTCCGCCGCGGTTTTATAGGTGCCGGCTTCCAGTGCGGAAGCCATTGTCCAGGAATACGCCCTGGACCAATTTCGCGACAAAATCAATTCATTGGACATGATCATCATCCATTCCTGTACCTCAGGGCAACCTTGCCAGAATTTCATCAACCCGTGCAGCCGACAGGTTTTCCTCATAGTATTCCCCGTTTATCTGCATAACGGGTCCTGTACCGCAAGAAGCCAAACACTCTTGGGTTGCCAACGTGAATTTTCCATCCGGTGTGGTCTCACCACACGGAATGCCCAATTTTTGTTCCAGGTGTTCAATGATGTCGAAGGCCCCCGCCATCGCGCAGGACAAGGTCCGACAAACTTCCAGCTTGTACCGACCAACCGGCTGCAAATTGTACATCGTGTAAAAAGATGCCACGCTGTACGCCTTGGACGGCGGTAAATCGAGCAGGCGGGCGCAATAGCTGAGCGCTTCCGGCGACAACCAGCCGCCAAACTCCTTTTGTGCTAGCCACAACGTCGGCAATAAAGCCGCTTTCTTTTCGGGGTAACGACTGACCAACCAGTCGAACGTAGCCTTGGTTTCGTTAGAAAACTGTAGCGTCATTTTATTCGTTCTCAACCCCTTACCTAACGTTCCAACTCGCCTGCGATGATATTGATCGAGCCGAGCGTCGCTACGAGATCAGCAATCATATGCCCTTCGACCATTTCATGAAACGCATTGAAAGCATAAAAACAAGGCGGTCGACACTTGACCTTATACGGATAACCGGAGCCATCCGAAACAATATAAAATCCAAGCTCGCCATTGGCCGCTTCAGTTGCATCGTAAACTTCGCCAACAGGGGCCTTGACTCCTTCGAAAATCAATTTGAAGTGATTGATCAACCCCTCGATATTTTGATAAGTGTCCGCCTTGCCGGGCAGTGTCACGCGCTTGTCATCGACATTGATCGGGCCCCCTGGCAACATCTTTATGGCCTGACGGATGATCCGTATCGACTGCTCAATCTCAATGAAACGAACCATAATGCGATCGTACGTATCGCCTTTTGAACCCACCGCGATGTCAAAATCGAAAGCATCATAATGATAATAGGGCTGTGTTTTGCGCAAATCCAACGGGACTCCGGTCGCCCTCAGGTTGGGGCCGGTAAAGCCATAGGATATGGCGCGTTCGGGCGTCAATATACAAATACCCTGCGTGCGGTCAACAAAGATTCGGTTCTTGGCGACTAACGACTGAACATTCACCGCTGCCTTCTCGATGTCCGCAAGTACTGCCAGGGTATCCGCCTCGAAGCCGTCATAAAGATCGCGTGCCAATCCACCGATTCGCGTAAAACTGTTGGTTAAACGTGCACCAGTCAGGCGCTCCAGGATCGTGTACACCTGCTCACGCTTGTTGTACAAGAACCAAAAATTGGACAAGGCGCCTATGTCTACCAAGTTGGTTCCAATACAGATGAGGTGATCAACAACCCGCATCATTTCACCAACAATCACGCGCACAAACTTGCAACGATCGGTGATCTCAACGCCCATCAGACGTTCAGCCGCCTTGGCGAATCCGATGTTGTTGAGAATCGCCGAGCAATAGTTAAGACGGTCTGTGTAAGGGATGCATTGATTGTATGTTCTCAGTTCACAGGTTTTTTCAAAACCCCGGTGCAGATAGCCTATCTCAGTCACCGCCGCAGCAATCGTTTCACCATCCAAGGCGACAAAGGTACGCAGCGTCCCGTGGCTGGCAGGATGGGAAGGGCCGACGTTTAAAAACATCAAATCAGTGTGCAGGTCTTGGTAAAACTCCGGCACAACCGCTTCCGCGAGCACAGGCGATTTGTCTTCGATCCCAGGTACCCGCATCATCCCTCGACCTCCACCGTTTTAAGCCCCTTAAACACCAGGCGTTGCTCCATCTCCTCCAGTAGCGTGTCCGAGTCATTCAAGGGCTGGCGCTTCTTGGCCGGATAGTCCTTGCGCAACGGATAACCCACGAAATCCTTGTGCGTTAGCAACCGACGCAAATTGGTGTGGCCGTCAAATTTGAGCCCGTACATCTCCCAAGCCTCGCGCTCGGCCCAATCTGCCGCGGCCCAAAGCCCAGTAACGCTCTGGATCGATTCAGCTTGCTGGACGGCTGCCTTCACCCGCAGTCGCGCTGCCGACTCCAAGGCAAACAGCTGATATACGACTTCGAAACGTGTTTTGCGCGGCACCGGATGGGTCAGGTAGTCGATGATGGTCAAGTCCATCAAGAAATTGAAATTCAGATCCGGATCCTGCCTCAGTTTCGTCAGCGTCTCCAGGAGATTGGCCAGAGGCACAACCAGAACTGCTTCCTGGGTCGGACTTAAAGTAAAAAAATTCGGATAAAGTCGTTGGACATTCGCCAACACCGCATTCGCTGACACACCCATCCCCAAGCCCCCTCGCCCTATGCCAACCGTTGCTCAGACAACTTGGCAACATCGCTCGCTGAAGGCAAGCGCAACTTGCCCTGCAACTTCATAATTGCATCCAAAACCGCTTCAGGCCTCGGAGGACAACCGCCGATGTACACATCGACCGGGATGATTTCATCAATTCCCTGTACGACTGCATAATTGTCGTAAAAACCACCTGAGCTAGCACACACGCCCATCGAAATGACCCACTTGGGGTCTGGCATCTGTTCGTAGACGCGTTTCAGGATCGGCGCCTGCTTATAATTCACTGTGCCCGCCACAATCATCAAATCTGCCTGGCGCGGCGAAAACCGCACGACTTCAGCGCCGAAGCGGCTGATATCGTACGCTGAAGAAACGGTGCTCATAAACTCGATGGCGCAACAGGCAGTTCCAAACGGAATCGGCCACAATGAATTCTCGCGACCCCAACTCAACACGGCATCTCTGCTGGTCAGAATGACGTCCTTCATTAATCCCATTTCAACGCCCCTTTCTTAACCACGTACACGAAACCTGCAAATAAAACCCCAATAAACACAAACATTTCAACCAGTCCGTAAACACCAAGTTCTCTAAAATTCACTGCCCACGGGAACAGGAACACCGCTTCCACATCGAACACAATGAATAGAATCGCAACGAGGTAAAATTTGATCGAAAACCGTTCTCGCGCCCCGCCCACCGGGTGCCGAATTCCTGACTCGTACGGTTCCAGCTTGCGTTCATTGGGCGCGTAGGGGCCAAGAACCGCTGACAATCCCATCATCGCGAAGGGCAGGACGATTGCAAGCAGCAAGGTGATAAACAGCGCAAAAAACGTTTCCGAGGAGGAAGATGCGATCGCGCCCAGCAATCCGGGGAGTGCAGGCAATACGCCAAACGTCAACACCCAGACGGTGCCGAGCGCCACAACGGTCAACAGGGCCAGGCCTGCCATCGTTTTTAATACCGCCTCTGTCATGATGTTTTTCAACTCTCCAGATTGACCAATACCCAAAGGGTGAGCGCCACGACTGTTTAAAGGGCCCAGGCTGCCATCGTTTTCAAGGCCGCCTCCGTCACAATGTTGGCCCATTAGGCAGGTTGAAACCGGGCATCGGATCCGTCCCGGGCACACCCGACACCGGCTGAATTGACCTCAGGCATCTTCGCATGGATTGCCTGTTACGTCCACGGATCAGCCGACGCCAAGGCTCGGATTGATGTCAAACGGCCAACCTGGGAGAGACCGCGGCGGTTAATGGCGCGCTCGTGTTGAGATTGGTGACGCGCGTAACAGCATATCGGTAAGCGGCCCGTTTTAATTGTTCTCACGGCGGTTGCCGTAGCAGTGTGTCCCCATAGGGGCCTGGTCGGTTCGGGATTGCGCGTGTGGCGTCCCGCGCAGCCCAGACAATCAGGTGGACTTCGGTAACGAGCGGCGAAGGAGTAAATTGACGACATGGGCGCTTCAGGACGTATGATTGCTGGTCAGACAACAGATGACATCAACACGGAACTGGCGCTTTTGCACCGTGTTGCGGAAAGTGGGAGGGTCAGAGTGACAAGGGGTGAGCTCAAGTTGCTCGGTGAACTGTTTCCTACTGGCTTGGCGAATGGTTCTGCCGCAACTCACCGCCAGCAGTTTGCAGGTGTCACCCGTGCGGCTGCGATCGGGTTTATTACCTTGCCTACCACGCTGTCCCCGTTTGTCGCGCACGCCCAGACTGTCACCAAGCCCGGCGTGATGCTGGCATCCGCCTCTGAGCAGGCATTTCCGCCGATTGTCGTTGTTCCGGGCACGCGGACCTTCCCCTTCACTCGGTCGATGGCGGTTTTGATGGATCAGCCGGTAGTGCCCGAGGTTGACACCACGCGTACCCCGTCCGTTCGTTTCTCAAAGGCGAAGGCCACCGAAGTGCCGGTGCAACGTGTCGCTAAGGTGTCGCCTGCGGCCGTCGAGGCGTCGGTACAGCGTGTCGCCAACGTGTCACCTGCTGCAAGCGGGGTGCGCGAGCCGGTGTCCAGGCCACTGCGCGTGACGAATGGTAATGCGCTGAGCGTGCGATTCTACCGGGTGGCAGCCGGCGATACGCTTTACGGGATAGCGCGCAGACAGCTTGGTAAGGGCTCGCGGTGGCGTGAGCTCGCCGAAGCTAACACCGACCGATTGAAGAACGGGTTGCTTTTGAAGGTTGGCCAAACCTTGGTTTTGCCAGATGCCCCGGCTGCTTTGGCGATCACGTCCGACTCTGTGCAGGTTTCGGTCGGGACCACGCATAATTTGAAAGCCAAGCGGGTAGACAGGATGTACCGTGTTGTGGCGGGCGACAATCTGTATGCGATAGCAGCGAAACATCTGGGTAAAGCATCGCGGTGGAGAGAGTTGGCCGCATTGAACCGGGCGTCACTGGGCAGCAAAAATCTGGTTTACCCCAACCAATGGTTGATCTTGCCAACAAAGGTCACCTGACCACGACTTGAGGTGCGTGTTTTGGGCGATACGATCTTCCCAGGACAAGAATTGGAAATCGCCTTTGATGGTCTCCGAATCTCAGCGACGGTTACAGCCGTCGCTGAGGCTCACTTCGAACTGACCATCCCCCTGAAGCTGCCAGCAAGCAGCTTCGTTGGCGTGAGGGCCTCTGTGCCAGTCAGTGCTGACGTGACAGCGGACTTTGACTTGGGCGCGCACGCCACTTTCACCGAATTGCGTGTGGCAGTACCGTACAGGCAGCCAGCAATTGAAGTGGCGCCCGAGGCGAGGTCCGTGCCCGTGACGGCTGCTGTGCAGGCAGTCGTTGCGGAAGGCCAGTCCAGCGTGAGTGAGGCTGTGCAGGGTCAACCGACGACTGACACTGAATCCGTTTCGAACGCGGCGGTTGACGCCCTGCCGGCATCGGTTGCGACCGAATCGGCCAGTCAGGTGTCGGACGAGAAGCGGCAATATTTTCGATTGATGGTCAAGGTGGGTGTTGAGGTCTATGATGACAGCCTCGCACGCAAGCCGAGTGTCGTGGGGCAAACGGTGAATTTGTCGGGTGGCGGGATGCTGCTTGCACTGCCCAAGCCGTTGCGCCCACGTGTGTACCATTTTCGGGTGAATGTTCCTGGGGATAGGCTTGACCTGAAAGGCATGGTGCTTTTACGCAAGGGGCTGACGCCGGGTTTCGTTGCGGTGAACTTCGTTGGTATAACAGAGGGCCTGCGTGGGCGCATCATTCGCTTCATTTTTGCGAAACTCCGCTCGTTGCGGGATGATCCGGCGGAGGGTGATGTGTCCGCCAAGGATGCCCGTGCTAAAACGGGTGAAACGAAGGGCTCCGCCAGGGAGCGTCGTTCGGCGAGGCTGGAGGGTCGTTTTGAATTATCGCGTTTTCGTCGCAGGAGGTAAGCAACCAAGACGGTTTTGGCGGGGGTATGCCCGCCGGTGTGGTCTCGTCTTGTGAAGCACCGTGAAGTTGTCCCTATGACCCGAGGAGTCTGATGTCACGTCCTGTCAACCATTTTGGTATCACCTTTGTCGCAGCCTTGTGCTTGTGTGGCCAGATTCGTCCTGCCTGGGCTGCACCGGCGGCAGCCGAGATGCACGATTTGGCGCCTGAGCATTGGGCCTATCAAGCGGTTGAGGGTCTGATCGAGCGGTATGGGGTGATGAGCGGTTTCCCGGATAACACATTCCGCGGCGCCAAGGCTGTCAGTCGCTATGAGCTCGCAGCCTCTTTGTATAACCTGCTTCGGCGTCTGGATGGGGTCAAGGAGGGACGCGAGGGAGCTGGCACGCCGGTTGCGGTGCGCGGGGCGAGTGCATCTGACAAGGTGTTGATTGAGCGCTTGAAGGGTGAGTTTAAAAAAGAGCTTGACAGCCTCGCATCCCGGATGGCTGAGGTCGAAAAGAGCAACCAGACCCTCAAGACCACTTTGGAGCGCTCCGCTCAAATCAAAGGTGACATCCGTTCGCTGGTGGCCGACGAATTGCTTGATGTTGGCAAAGATAGGACGGCGCCCTATATTGGCTCCTTGATGAACCTGACCGTTCGCGGGGTCATCAGCGATAACACAGCATTCAATGCCAGCATTGGCAGTGCCATTAAAGCCTCGGGATCCGGTGACATTCCTTCTGTCCTGGCTGGGGCGCTGGGCAAAACGCCAGCGGATACCAACGTGACCTTTCGCGAAGCCAGGGTGACGTCAACAATTGGTTCAACGGTCATCAATGTCGGTCGATTCCCGCTTTGGCTGGTTGATTTCGGGCCGGAAACGGGTCTGAATTTTTACGACAGTTTTATAGTGGGTGTGGGCGGCCTAAAGCCCGCAGCATCGGCACTGCGAGTTGGCAGCGATGTCGGTTTGACTGGGGAAACGACGTTGGGAGCGTTGACTGTGCGGGGTGGTGTCAACTCAAACATCGTGATCTGGCAAATGGAGGGCAAAATTGGCCCCGTCAAACTCACAGGCGGCTATGAAACCGACCACAAGGCCATCACGCAAGCGTTCAACAGCAGCGATCCGCGTGTCAAAACCACGGATAACGCGGCCGTCGTGCTGGATTTTGGTCAAGAAGCCCCCTGGGGTGGCACGTTGCAAGCCAATTTGACCAATCTGGCGTTGACGTCGTTCGGTGGGGGTGTGCGTGGCGGCTCAAAAGATTTCGGGGCAAGCGCAACGGTCATGTACAACAGTGATCCCAATCAAAGCGTGGGGGTCATCAGCTATGGTGCGATCGTCAAGTTGCCCGGTCGTGCCCTGGTGGGACCTTGGGGCATACCCCGAACGTTGATGGCATTCACGGATCACTACACGGTCTTGGCGCCCCGGCGGTCAGATGGTCGCGTGACAGAAGGTCCCGGTGGTCAGGCATTGGGCCGCAACGCCGGTTTTTCGGTTCAGGTTCCGCTTGATAATCCCTGGGTTCCAAATCTGATTGCGGAATACAACGTGCAGGCCAAGCTTATTGAGAGTATTTTTATTCCAAAACCGTCAGACCCCATCACCTCTGAAACCTTTGTCGTTCGTTCAAAGGTTGATTTTTAACCGATGCTGCCCCACCTGGCGTGGTTCTCACTTGGCGTGATGGTCTTTCAGGCCTTGTCGGGTTGCCAATCGGTCAACGTGCCAGGCGTGGTGAGTGGCACCTTGTTGTACAATGGGGAGCCAGCCGTGAATCGTCGGGTGACACTGGTCGGCAATGTATCGGCAAAAACGACGACCGACGGCAATGGACGTTATTTTTTTCGCAACGTTCAACAGCAGCCGGTTCAGGTGTACTTTCAGAGTCAAGCACCGGGACCACGACAGGTCCCAAACGAGATCGCCCAGTGGCGATCGCCTGTGATTACGGACGGCGTCGGTTCGGGTGTCGATATCCCCGCATTCGATTTGGCGTTCAACCAGTTACTGTACCCAGAAAACGGTGTCGCCTTGGTGGTCGATGAGCAAACTGTGGTGCCGTTTCACTGGTCAACCCACGCGCAGGCCAAACAGTATCGCATTCGGATCACCGGAGCCAATCAATTCAAGTGGATGGGTGAACATACCCGTGACTCGAGTGCGATCTTTTCAGGGAAAGTACCGCGAGGCCGTTACGTATGGGTTGTGGAAATTGATGCCGGTGACCGAGGAACTGCCATTTCGTGGCCCCGTTCGCTGGACTTTTGACGTGTACGGATCGTATGAAGGTTTCTAGCGATGACCCAAGATCAAACAACGACGCGTGTCCCCCTTGCACGTCAGAAGCGCATCATGCCGAGTTTGTTCTCACGCGCGCTGTCAGGCGTAGCGTTCGAGAGCGCCTATGAGCCCTTTGCGGGCGACGCAAAGCTTGGATTGCACTTCAAGCGTGAAGGAAAGCGGGTGGTGAGCGGTGACCAGATACTTTCCCATCATGCGATGGCACAAGCCTACATCGCCAACGGTCACCACCGCGTGACGCACGATGAATGGCAGGCGTGGCAAGTCATTGTCAAGGATCCTGTCATCGTGAACCGATTCCGAGGGTGGTCGGAATGCGGCCTCCTGCCGGAGGCAATCGTATGGCTTGGACTATGGCATCATCATTTGATACAAACCCCCAGCCATCCAATCAGTCAGGCAATCGGCATCGGTGCGGTTGGCCTGGTGCTTAAACATTGGCTGAATCAATCCCCAAATGCTGCGCCGCAACAACACCGTCCCCAACAACTGTTTGCGCATTACGTGCAAAGGTTAAACAGTTGGGTATGTGACAATGGTCAGGATAACCACGCAATCTTCGGTGACGCCAACGAGCAGGCTCCCGGTGTCGATGCAGACGTGTTACTGTGTTATCCACCGACGCACCTGGGATCTCAGGACCGTATCGCTCACATCTGGATGCACGAAAGTTGGGTCCGTGGACACCACACGCCTGCCTTACCTCCATCGCACGAAACAGCGAATGGCGCACCTGCACTGGGTGAGTCACTGGGTCCAATGCAATATGAACACGCCCTCAACCGATTTTTTGCACGCGTCACGCATCTCCCCGTCTGGGCTATTGGCTATAACAGCGCCGAACCCATTCGCATCAAGGCCTTCAAAGCGTTGGTGGAACGATTTCGTCCGGTGCGTCGACTGGTATCTTGTCCATTTCGACAGGAAGGAACCGACGAAGGCATCACGGAATATGTGCTGATTGCGCAGTGAGACCCCTTACATGTGCCGAGGAATCGATTGAACCATGATCAAAGAAGGTAGCTTGCAGGACTTTCGCTTGTTGGATTTGCTACAGATCCTGACATTGGCGAGCGCGTCAGGGGAGTTGACCCTTAAGCGGCAAGGAAAGCGCGGCACGGTCACGTTGCAGGCCGGAACCATTGTCGGAGCGGCACATGCCAACCTTCGCAACAGGGAGGCCTGTGCCCAATTGTCTCTGTGGACCACGGGAATCTTTGAATTTAACGAAAGTCACGAGTCAATGCCAAGAGGCGAGTCTATCGGTTTAAAGCAGGTAGCCGATTTGGGGAGCGCCTTGTTGATGAAGCAGAATGATTTGTTGGCTCGCTTGCCTGATTACTTTTCAACCCGCTCGAGGATAACCCCCCAGCGCGATGGCGGTACTTTGAGTGATGCGTGGAAAGAGGCGCTGGGCGACGGAATCGTGTTTGGTGAACTGGTGTTAAAGTTAGGTCGCGGCGAGGTTGTGGTCCTTGAGGAGGTCACAACCTTGCATGAGGCGGGCAGCATCGTGGTTGACTGCGCCAACGAAGAGTTTCTGAGGCGCTTGTTCACGGATGTCATTACAACTGTGGCGAGTCAATTCGCGGCCATCAGTGGCGTAAAAATGGTTGACGCCCTGGAACGTTTGTTCAATGACACTGCGAGGGCGCGTCATCTTGCCTTAAGGCTGCGGCAGGGTCACGTCATCGACGATTTGCCTGACAACTGGCAAACGAGTCGCCTGATGGGCGCTTATCAACCCTTATGGCAGGAGGTGCGCGGTTTTGTCATCAAGGTTTATGGTGAAAAATTCCTGGAGCGTATTTTGGAAGACACCTTGTATGCCACTGTACCCATGCAACACGATTTGTGGCGTGACTTGAATCAAACCGTACCGACGCCCTGATTCGCAAACATTAGGAGGTTGAACAATTCCATGGTCAAACCTGGCGGTACGTTGATCCTCACCGAAGCGGGCATCAACAGCCTGAATGCCATCTGTGCGCATTTACAGCGTGACACGGGCGCGCGGGCTGTAATTCTCATTGAGAAAAGTGGTCAATTGATCACGGCTCAGGGGCAAACCGGGACTCTGGATACCGTCTCGCTCGCCGCGTTGATCAGCGGTTCTTTTGCGAGCAGCCGCGCCTTGGCTCGGTTGCTCGGTGAAAAGCACTTTCGGTCACTTTACCAACAGGGCCATAACGAATCCATTTTTGTTGTGGCGCTTGACACAACTGACTCCCTGGCGCTCGTTTTCGGTTCCAATGTCACTGTCGGCCTGGTCAAATTTAAAACGATGCAAGCCCTTCCCAAATTCAATATGCAGATGGAGGCGCTATACACCGAGACCAAGCCCCCATTCAACCCAACCAATCAAGGAATCGATAACCTCTTTTAGGGGGGCGAAAGGAGTTCATCGTGGCGATCATCAACTACGCCAGCCGTGAAGTCAGTTGCAAACTGGTGTACTACGGAACGGGCCTGGGGGGCAAAACAACCAATCTGGAGTTTATTTTCAAACAGTTGCCACCCCACGTGCGCGGTGACATGGTCTCTTTGGCCACGCCCACCGAGCGAACCCTTTACTTTGACTTTTTATCGATTAACCTCGGTCATGTCGCCGGCTTCAAAACTCGTTTCGCCCTTTACACCGTCCCTGGGCAACAGGAATATCTGGCCAGTCGCAAGCTGATCTTGAGTGGCGTGGATGGCGTCGTGTTTGTTGCAGACTCGCAACGATCGAAAATGGCGGAAAACGTTTTATCGTTGCATGATTTGACGGCCAATGTCGCCGATTATGGGTTCAACATCAATGAACTGCCCCTTGTGATGCAATTCAACAAAAGGGACCTTAGCGACATCAGCACGCTAAATGAATTGGAAACCACGCTGAACCCTCGAAAATGTCCTTCGTTTCAAGCCGTTGCAAAAGATGGTGTCGGGGTAATTGACACTTTGCGATGTGTATCCAAACTGGTTTTGGCACGACTCGCGTGACACTTGGGAACGCCAAGGTGGCTGGACCCCAAGGTGCCAAGCGTGTTAATATCCGTACAGGAATCAGAGTGTGCCTGTCCGCCGAGCGGTGCGGGCGATCGTGAGGCGCTTGATGCGTCATTAGGAGTTCGCTGAATATGTCCAAGGTTAACCCTCGTGAAATTCTCGCTGCTGTTGAAAAGCCGCACCTGAAGGCTGAGGTCCCGCGCATTGCACCGGGTGATACTGTCAAGGTATTTGCCAAGATTCGTGAAGGTGGCAAGGAGCGCATTCAGGCTTATGAAGGAACCGTCATCAAATTGCAGGGTGCAGGGATATCGCGCAGTGTGACGGTTCGTCGGACCTTCCAAGGTGTGGCTGTTGAGCGGACTTTCCCGTTGCACTCTCCGCGTGTTGATCGGATTGATGTTCTCCGTCAGGGTGACGTGCGCCGTGCGAAGCTGTATTATCTGCGTGGTTTGCAGGGCAAGGCTACCCGTATCAAGGAGAAGACGAGCGCGCGTCCAGCGAAGTGAATCTGATGTGATGTCGCCGTTGAGGTATCGCGTGGCGACGGTCGCTGATGGTTGTGTCATCTTAAAGGGACTTTGGGCTACCAGTTTTGGTAGCCCTCTTTATTGTCGATGTGTCATCTGAGTGTAGTTGTCACTTGTGAAAAGCAAAGTTGAATTGGTTCCACGCTGGCGCATTGAAATGCCACCCACGTTGATCCTCTTTCTTGATTTCCCAGATTCCGGCGATGGGTTCATCGAGATCGCGTACACGATTGGCACGGAAATCATCCCAAGCAAACAGGCGAATAATCGCAAACCGACGGTTTGAATGAAACGTGATGCCAAAGCGTTTATTCTGCGATACCATAACCAACCCTGACGGAACGTGAATACCGGCACTGCTGATGCCGGCGCCCGGCTGACCAATGCGCACAAAACTCCCGGGGTCCGGGTTGTCGCCTTCGCCTTGCACATAGCCAACAGTGGGGCGTGCAGCATCGCCTTGGCTCAGGGCCCCTTCCACATAGTAGTGCTCGGCATCAGGTTGCCACCACGTTTGCACGTTCGGATTCATCCCCAAAATGCCACAGGAGCCAATCGTCAGCACAGCAGTTGTGGTCGAGATACGATACAGGCAACCAAAGATTGGGTATATACGGGATGTTCTCACCACGACTCCTTACCCGGCACCCGTCCGGTTCCAACGCCAGTGCGATCGCGCCAACGGCCCGAGTGACGAGTCAGGCAGCCCGATCACGCAAAGGAGTATACCTTGAACGCCCAGACACTTGAACGCCCGCAATCAGGAACCAGATCCCATCACCCGTACAAGGTGCTGTTGCACAATGATAATTATCACGATTTTCAGTACGTCATCGGCTCCCTTCACAAGGCCATTCCAGGCATCAGCCAGTCGCAAGCGCATGCGGTCACGTTAGAAGCTCATGAACAAGGCGTTGCCATCGTGCTGGCGTGTCCGCTCGAACACGCCGAGATGTACTGTGAACGCCTGCAAAGCTTTGGTCTCACCAGTTCGATCGAAGAAGACCTCTGAGATTGATAACGTACCTTATCGACAACGGGCCCTGTGGCCCGTTATTTTTTTGTTGACATCTCCTGTTTTTTTTACGATTATAAGAAAGGCTTAATGTATTCATAAACTTAATTTCCGTGTAGCGTGACAATCCGAAGCGGGAGGTTCCGTTGAATCGTTTGAAACCCTGGTTGTCCGTGTTGACGGGAACGCTGTTATGGTCGTGTCAGGCGCCGATCGGTGTCCTGCAGTCAAGTGGTGGACAGTGGGCGAGTCGCGCGGTTGTCGATGATTATCCCGAAATTGAGGCCCAAATCAGCAAAGACACCGTGCTCGTCGATGAAAATGGGACACGTGTGAGGCAATTGCCGTTGTCGCCACAGTCAAAACGGGTGACGTTCCTGACTTACAAGGCATTGGATAACAATTTGGGTTTGACTTTGCCGATGCACCTCAATATTTTGGAGCATGTCGGGTCAACACGGGCAGTCAATGTCTTGGCATTCACGGATGATATCGGTCCACGGAACACGCGCAGGTACTACATGCGTCGGGACACAGCGGAGGAGCGTGTGAGCAGTCCTTATGCACCGGCTGCAAGTCAGGAGCTTGACACGAGTCGCCCAAAGACCTTGTCTCAGTCGATGAAATGGGCTTTTGGAAAGTATCCTTCAGCGTTTCGGTGGTTTGATATCAACAATCATGGGGGTGGCTATTACGGTATCGCCCAGGATGATCGGGGCGGCGGCATCATGCGGTTGCCGCAATTGCGCTCAGCCTTGCTTGATGGTTCTGGTGGACGCAAGCTGGACCTTTTGACCTTTGATGCGTGTTTGATGTCGTCTCTGGAAGTTGCGCATGAGTTGCGCGACACGGCAGCCGTGATGGTGGGAAGTGAAGACTCGTCGTATGCACTGGGGATGAATTATCCGGCATCGTTGGCGACGGTGACGCGCGAGCGGACCCCGGATGCACAAGAATTGTCGCGGGGTTTGGTGCTTCGTGCGTTGCGTCTCGGTTCACAAAAGGCCTTGTTTACTGTTTCAGCCATTGATATGGCTCGGGTTGCACCGCTCACGCAAGCAGTCAATGAATTGGCTGACAGTTTGCTTCGGATCATTCCAGAGCAGCGATCAGTCATTCGGCGGAGTCTTGAGGCGGTTCGCGCCTTCCACGTCTCGGGGCCGGATAAAAGTGATTTTGACCACCGTGACCTCAACGAAGTGATCCGTCAATTGCAGCTTCGCGTCAGTGACGCGCGGGTTCGTGCAGCCTGTCAACGGGTCAATCAGGCGCTTTTCAACAAAGGCGGCGCAATCATTCTGTCTCGCTCAGCCAATGAACAAGGGGGTGTGACACGCGGGTTGTCGATTTATCTGCCCTTGGCGGCCAAGGTGGATCCCATCTATCGCGACACGGCCTTCGCGAAAGAAACACAGTGGGATGAACTGCTCACGGCCTTGAATGCAAACTGATGCGAGCGTGCGCCTTGAGCACCATCTTGGTGTGACTATCGCGCGGTTCGTAAAATGCCGACATCACGCGTCAGACAGAACGTCACGATCCTGCCTTTGGTCAAGCGCCGTGGATAGGCTGCGATCGCCTGTTCCGACGCTTGAGCGCGCCCGTGATTCAGAAAAGCGTTGTTTTGGTGATCAAGTTTTTAGCCAAAGTTGATTATTTGCGCACGATTTTGAAGGTTCTTGCATTGTCATCAAGTATTTTGGTCGTATCGTGTGTGTCATCATTCAAGGTGTTGGCTGGTTGATGTGTTTAAGACTGGCGAAGTCTTCCCAAAAATTGGGATAACTGGTTCGAATGCAGTCAATGCCGTTAAGATCAACAGCGTCGGTAGCACGGAGGGCGGCGATCGCCAACGTCATGGCGATTCGGTGGTCGCCTGCCGATGAAACACACCCGCCACCAAGATTTGGAACGCCATCGATGATCAGCCCATCCTGGCACTCGATAATTTTTGCACCGAGGCGACTCAACTGTGATGCCGTCATCTGCAGGCGATCAGACTCTTTTACACGCAATTCGGATGCATCCCGGATGATGCTTCGTCCCTGAGCCAGCACGCATGCAAGCGCCAAAACAGGTATTTCGTCGATCAGCCGCGGAATCAGATCACCTGATACTTCCACAGAAGACAGTCTGGCACTGCGCACACGCAAGTCACACACTGGCTCTGCCCCCTCCACGCGCGTATTTAGCCTGTCGATTTTGGCCCCCATCGCATCCAGTACATCAAGCAAACCTGTGCGGGTCGGATTAATCCCAACCCCTTCGATGAGCACGTCCGAATCGGGTGCAACTGACGCTGCAACCAGCCAGAATGCAGCAGAGGACCAGTCTCCCGGCACCGTCATCCGAATGGGGGTTAATGGCCGCAGCCCTCGAACCATGACGGCATTGGCTTCCCGAACTATCGGAACCCCCATCATTGCAAAGAGACGTTCGGTGTGGTCGCGCGATCGCAACGGTTCTTCGAAGCGGGTCTCACCATCTGCAAAGAGACCGGCAAACAGCAAGGCACTTTTTACCTGTGCACTGGCGCGTGGGGATCGATAAGTCAGCGCGGTTGGGGCTGCGCCTGAAATGGCGAGTGGCAGGCGCGACGCGGATGAGCGCCCGATGAAACGCGCGCCCATCATTCCGAGCGGTTCGACGACCCGCTGCATCGGCCGCTGGCGCAATGATGCATCGCCGGTGAGAATCGACACGAACGGTTGCGCAGCCAGAACACCAGACAAAATCCGTGCCGTCGTCCCCGAATTACCGGCATTGAGGACATCAGCCGGCTCCCGCAGTCCAGTGAGTCCGACACCATCAATTTGTAGCACCTCATCATCCATCCAGCGCCATGGAACACCCAATGCTGCCAAACAGTGAAGGGTGCAAAGCGTATCCTCGGCTTTCAAATAACGCTGAATCTCGCTTTGGCCTTCGGCGAGGGCAGCGGCGATCGCCACACGGTGTGAGATTGACTTGTCCGGCGCCGCCTGGATTCGACCGCGCAGGCAACCACCAGGTAAAAGCGTCACGCGATCCAAAATGAGGCCTCCTCAATCCCGACATCGGCAATCCCGATGCAACGCCGCCGCTCGCTGGTTCGATCCCGCGGGCCTGCCATCAACGTGCAATCATCAGCCCACAAGCGAGCAAGTGACGGTGCCGTCTATCGCAAGGCGCACCCGTCATTGTGACCGTTACCACGTTAAGTAAACCATGCTATACTGGCCCGTTGTAAAAGTCCAAATGAAGGGTAGGCGTTGTGAAATCTCCGATCAGCCTGGTTCTGCACGGCGGGGTTGGTAATACCCGAGCGCATCTCGACGGCTGCATCGCAGCTGCTGAAGTCGGGCTTGACTTGCTTCGCGCAGGTGGTGACGCGTTGGATGCAGCCATTGCCGCAGCAGTCTGTCTGGAAGATGATGGTCGCTTCAATGCGGGTTCCGGTTCCAGCCTGCGTATGGACGGCAAGACGGTCGAGATGGACGCAGCGGTGATGGACAGTCGGGGCAAACTGGGTGCAGTCGCCGCCCTGCAGCGCGTCAAGAATCCGGTTAAGATTGCCAAGGCGGTTGCTGACACACCACACTGGCTGATGGTTGGCGAGGGCGCAGAGGCGTTTGCCCGCGTGCTTGGACACGATGTCCACCACGTCGTGAGCGAACGGGCGCGGCGCATCCACCGGGAAGTGCTTGCGGCATTGCAAGCTGATCAAGCCTATGATTTTCCCGATGAGTGGCGTCAGTTTGACTTTTTGGGGCACTGGAACTTCGCGGCGCATTGGTCAGAGGTGATCAAGCAGCACGGGAGCAGTACGATTGGCGTGGTGACGCGTGATCAACATGGCCATTTTGCGGTGGCCAGTTCCACAGGCGGCAGTTCGCCGATGCTTTACGGCCGGGTCGGCGATACGCCAATCGTCGGGTGTGGTTTTTACGCCGGCACGCACGGTGCCATTGCCGTTACCGGTATCGGTGAAGCGATCGTCCGTGAGTTTCTGGCAAAGAGCGTTTATGATGAGATCGCGCGCGGAGTGCCGCTTCAACACGCACTGGATGCGGGCGTGGCGCGGTTTCCGGCAGAAATTGACATTGGCATCATCGGTATCAGTCAAGAAGGCTTCGCAGCCAGCGATAACCGGGCCATGCCTTGGCATGGGGTCACCGTTTCGGACGGAAGCGACGCTTAAGTCGCCCAACACGTTCAGTTCAGTTATTTGAATGTTGCGGCTCGAGACGATGGGCATCTGCGTCCCGTTTTCGGGATTCTGCCGCAAAGTGGCTGACTGTTCGTCGGGATGACCATCGTCACAATTGGGCCGATTTGTGATAGAAGTCGCAAGCCGGGTATAACTAGAGCGGGCAGCCTGGCTTCCTTGTCTGCTTGGTTAAAGGCTTTTTTTGGCGCGTGAGGCTCCTTCCAATGAGACCCAAGCATTTTGTGCACGGTATGGTTTTGTCAATGGCTGTCGCCGTCGGATCTGGATTCGGATCGGTTGCGATCGCAGCGGAGGATGAGAACGATCGTCCGCCGAGTTGGATCGAGCAATTATTCGGGCGGGATTATTCCATCGTCGCAGAGCGGCATACCTTGAGTGGTGCTTCGGAACACGGCATGGTGTTGATCGCCCAAAATCTTCTTGATCGGGGCGTTGACATCAACACGCGGGATGGCTTTGGTCGAACGCCGCTCATTCGTGCGTCGCAACTCGGCAATATGCAGATGGTGCGCTATTTGCTTGATCACGAAGCCGATCTTCGTTTGGAAGACTACAGTGGTTATACGGCTTTGCATTGGGCCATTCACGAAAATCGGCCGGAGGTGGTTCGATTTTTACTGAGGCGTGGTGCGGACCCCTTGACCAAATCCTCAGCCAAGATTTCGCCATTTGATGTGGCCAAAGTGAAAGGGCGCGATCATATCCTGCCGTTCCTCGCCAGTACGCAAGGTACATACACGGCCGTTGGTCGTTCAGACGGCGGTCAAACCGACGCTCACGGATTGGATGATATTTACCAGAAGGAACAGAAAACTGAAGTGCCGATACAACCATCCAAGGCGTCTTCGAGCCGCTCAGTTCCCAATGGTTCGGCACCCGTAATCGAGAAGAGCATCGCTGCACCCCAAAAAGCGCCTGACTTGCCGGTGGCTGCTCCCGTTCAGGCAGCGCCTGAATTGCCCAAACCGGTCGAGAAAAAAGGTGGCGACAGCTTGGATGAGCTATAAGGGGAGAGCCTGACAACCCCCGTGAGTCAAAATCAATCAAGGCCAATGGGCGTTGGCCGGGCCTTGTAACGGTATGTTTCAGAGTTGAAAGTTGGCTGCTCATGACCGGGCCTTCACGATGTGTTGCTGTCCTTGGCGCGGGTGTTGCAGGGTTGACTTGTGCGCGTCATTTGCAGGATGCTGGCATCGGGGTGGTACTCTTCGACAAGGGTTTTAAAACGGGTGGCCGGCTGGCGACCCGGCGTAGTCCGCTTGACCATCAGTTTGATCATGGCGCCCAGTACATGACGGCTGTCGATCAACGCTTCCAACAGGCGATTACGGCGTGGCATGAGGCGGGATGGGTCTTGCCGTGGCAGGGGCGCATCGTTCGCATTGAACACGATGGCCAAGTCACGCACCGTACCCGTACGCATTGGGTGGCCGTGCCGGGTATGAACCATTTGGCTCATCAGCTTGGAGCCGGTTTGGTTCTTCACACCGGCTGGACGGTGACCGGATTGGTTGAGCGTTCCGGTCTGTGGTGGTTGTTGGGTGCTCACGACGATGCGGGTCCTTTTACGGACGTGTTGATTTGCACGCCGGCACCGCAGGCACTTGCGCTTTTAGCACCGCATCAGTTCGAATTTTCCACAAGTCTTTCACAGGTCGTGATGATGCCTTGCTGGGCGGTTATGGTGGCCTTTGAGCGCACGCCGGAGGTCCCTTACGACGCCGCGCATATCATCGGGCGGTCGCCCCTTGGCTGGATTGCCAACAACGCATCCAAGCCCGGCCGCAAATCCGATCCCTGCTGGGTCCTCCACGCCAATGCCCGTTGGTCCGAAGACCATCTGGAGGCCGAACCCCACTGGATCATTGCTCAGCTTCTGGCGGAATGGGAATCACAGTTAGCAAACAGGTTGCCAGCCGTCACGGAGGCGATCGCCCATCGCTGGCGCTATGCCCGAGCCACCAAACCATTGGGTGTCCCAAGCGCGTATGACCCGCTGAGACATCTCGGCGTGGCAGGTGACTGGTGCATCGACCAAAAGGTTGAAGCGGCCTATCTGAGCGGCGCTGATCTCGCTCAGCGTGTCTTGATGGACATCTCACGCTGAAAACCCGTCCGGACCACGACGCCATCAGCACAAAAACGCCTCGGTTCAGCCAATCACGCTGGGGACGCGCGATCAGCAGAGGGCGTCACGTCAAGACGCACACGCCCTCAATTGAAATGCGGGAACTTAAATATGAATGGCCTGCCCCATTGCATCCAATACCGCTTCATGCAAAGCCTCCGACAAGGTTGGATGCGCATGGACACTGTATTCAAATTCGTGCACCGTTGCTTCAGCCTGACGCGCGAGACCAAACTCAGGCAAGAGTTCCGTCACATCAGGGCCCACCATGTGCACGCCCAACAACTCACCATAGCGCCCATCAACCACCACTTTGACTTGCCCATTCGTATCGCCCAAGGCCAACGCCTTTCCATTTGCTGACAATGGGAAACGCCCCACACGGACATCGAAACCGGCTTCACGCGCCTGCGCCTCAGTCAGTCCCAAACTTGCGACCTGCGGATGACAATACGTACAACGCGGCATATCCTCATAACGTAATGCGGGCGGATGATGGCCTGCGATCGTTTCAACGGCCACGACCCCCTGGGCCGATGCGACGTGCGCCAAACCGAGCTTGCCGTTGCAATCGCCGATTGCCCAGATGCCCGGCACATTCGTGCGCATGTGATCATCCACCTGGATGAAACCACGCGCCGTCTGAACACCCAATGCTTCAAGACCGAGGTGCTCCGTATTGGCACTGATGCCAAGCGCTACCAACATGCGCTCGGCGTTGACGGTTACAAGCTCACCGTTCGCCCGTTTGACATTTACTTTGACACCGGTTGCCGTCACTTCATGCGATTGATAGGCCGCACCGAGTTCAAGGGCGATACCGTCTTTGGCATACGCTTTTTCCAGCACGCCAGAGCTCTCGGCATCTTCATTGGGTAACAAATGGTCTCGCATCTCAACCAAGGTGACCTGTGCCCCGTAACTGCGATAAACATAGGCGAATTCACAGCCGATCGCCCCACCACCCAAAATCACGATGGAGGCAGGCGCGGTACGGTTATCCAGCAACGCTTCGCGGCTCGTTACAACCTTCACGCCATCGGCGACCATACCGGGCAGCAAGCGTGGGCGAGCCCCCACGGCGAGAATGATGTGATCGGCACGATAAACCGTCTCCCCGACAGCTACTTCACTCGCAGAGCGTAACGTCGCGGTACCCATTACCACCTTGATTTTATTCTTCTTCATCAGATAATGAATGCCTTTGACGAGTTTGTCAGCCACTTGCCGGGAGCGGTCAAATGCCAGGCCAAAATCAGCCTGCAGCCCCTCGATCTGCACGCCCCAATCCCTGGCATGACGAAACAACGACAACACCTCGGCGTTCCGCAACAAGGCCTTGGTTGGAATGCAGCCCCAGTTGAGACACACCCCACCGAGCCACTCCCGCTCGATGAGGGTGACATCCAAACCCAGTTGCGCCGCCCGAATGGCTGCGACATAACCACCAGGCCCTCCGCCAAGTATAATGACGCGTGTCATGTGTCTATCGCCTTTCTATACAATGACGCAAAGGTTTCTCATCAAAACTTGCGCAACAAGTGCAAAAAAACAGCTGACGCGAACGCGGATGTTCAGCGAAAGCCAACAATCCGATTACCAATCAATACAAGCCTGTAGAAGACCCGGATGCGCGCCGCGCCATCCGGGTAGCCTGCTAAAACACAACGGATTTCAAGCGGCAAACAATGTTGCCAACCACTCGTGATGTCATCGTTACCACGTGCCCGAGGCTACAGGAGCAGTTGATAGGGATTCTCAAGCAGCCGCTTCACTTCGGCTGCAAATTGCGCACTGCCAGCGCCATCCGTGATGCGGTGATCCGCTGACACGGTAAAGCGCATGACCTGCCCGATTGCAAGCTGACCATCTTTCACGACCGCCTCGGCGGCAACGGCGCCCACGGCGATCGCTGCACTCTGAGGCAAGGTGATGATGGCAGTGAACGACTCCACCCCATACATGCCCAGGTTGCTAACCGTAAAGGTACCCCGTCCGTATTCCTCCGGCGACAAACCGCCTGAACGCGCTCGCGCAGCTTTGTCACGCACCTCTTTCCCGATCGCCCCCACAGATTTGATATCCGCATCGTGAATGTCAGGCGCAATCAATCCATCCTCGAGCGCAACCGCAACACTGATTGAAACGGTATCCGGGTGTTGCAAGCCTTCGGGCGTATACACCGCCTGCAAACCAGGGTGTTTGCGAAGCGCCGCCGCACAAGCCTTGATGATCAGATCATTGACTGAAATCCGATCCTCTTTGGCAAGCTTTTCATTAATACGCTGTCGCAATGCTAACGCTTCATCCATCAAAACGGCCATGGTCACATAAAAATGCGGAACTGGTGACTTGGACTCCACCATCCGCCTCGCGATGGCTTTCCGCATGGCGCTGAAGGGCTTCACAACCCCGCCGGCAATCGCACTCACCGATGCGGGAACCGGAGAACTCGCCTCAAGCGCAACAACTGGTGCTGCAAACGCCTCTACGTCCCGTTTGACGATCCGACCACCTGGACCGGTACCACTGATCGACCCCAGATCAATGCTGCGATCCTGAGCAATCCGCCGCGCCAGCGGTGACGCCTTGATGCGCTCACCGTCTGCTGTCGCTGCGGAAGCGCTTGCGGATTCGCCAGCCAGGATCACTTTGACTTCCGACGTCTCAACCACACTTGGCGTGGCTGCGACAGGCAATGCCCCCGCATCAGGCAGCGCTTCCCCGGGTTGTGCAATCCATCCGATCGGCGAGCCCACCGGCGCATCAGCCCCCGCAGGAACCAGAATGCGTGCGAGTATCCCACTCGCAAACGCTTCGATTTCAATCGCAACCTTATCGGTTTCAATCTCAGCGATCGCATCACCCTTGGCAACAGGGTCACCCTCCTGCTTCAACCACCTGAGGATCTTGCCGGACTCCATATCATAGCCCATCTTGGGCATCGAAACTTCGGTTGCCATCTCATCCCTCCAAGTTTTCTGTCGCGCCTGATATGTGTCTGGCGCTAAAGCACTGCGCGAATTGCGGCCTCAATATCAGCCTCTGACGGCACACAAAGCTTTTCGAGATTCTTCGCATAGGGCATCGGAACCTCCTTACCCGCCACCCGCTGTATCGGCGCATCCAACCAGTCAAAAGCCTGCTCTTGCACACTCGCCAAAACCTCGGCACCCACACCGTAGGACCGCCAGCCTTCCTCAACGACAACCAGACGGTTGGTTTTCTTCACCGAAGCGACAATTGGCGCCAGATCCAATGGACGCAACGAGCGCAGGTCCACCACCTCAACTGACACCCCTTGCCCTTGAAGCTCCTCTGCTACCTGCAAAGTCGGCTTCAACATGCTGGAATACGCAACAACGGTGACATCAGTCCCCGCGCGCTTGACATCCGAACGGCCCAAAGGCACCACATAATCGCCTTCGGGCACCTCACCTTTGATGCCGTATAAGTTGGAATGCTCAATGAACATGACCGGATCGTTGTCACGGATAGCCGCTTTGAGCATGCCCTTCGCATCATAGGGCGTCGCCGGCATCACAACCTTGAGACCTGGAATGTATGCATAAAAGTTTTCAAATGTCTGAGAGTGGGTTGCCGATAACTGACCATAGCCGCTGGCCGTGCGAATCACCATCGGCACCGACCACTGGCCCCCAAACATGTAATGCAGTTTCGCCGCATGGTTGATGATCTGATCAATTGCCACCAACGTGAAGTTGATGCTCATAATCTCCGCAATCGGACGCGTTCCGTTCATCGCCGAGCCTATCGCCATGCCGATGATACCCGCTTCTGCAATCGGCGTATCGCGCACCCGTTCCGCTCCGAATTCCTCAAACAGCCCCTTGGTTACCGCGTAGGTCCCCCCGTAGGCCGCGATGTTCTGACCCAAAATCCAAACCCCGGGATCTTGGCGCATTTCTTCTTGAATCGCCTGTCTTAACGCTTCGCGATAGGTGATGATTGGCATGGTGCCTCAATCCTCTCGTATGTCGACCAATCGGGCCGAATGGTCCTGGCTGCAAATCACACAGGTGTGGCGTAAACGTGATCGTATAAACTGGATTCTGCAGGAAACGGGCTCTCAAGCGCAAAGCGCGCGCACGCCTCAACTTCGGCCGTTACGCTGCTTTCGATCTCGGCTGCGTCAGCTTCTGACAAAACGTTCTTCGTCAGCAGCAACGCGCGGTAGGCGTTGATCGGATCCTTTCGTTTCCACTCCTCAACCTCCGCCTTATCTCGATATAACTCCGGGTCAGCCATTGAGTGGCCCCGAAAACGGTACGTCATCGTCTCCAGGAAATAAGGCCCATCCCCCGCGCGGCAATGGGCGATCGCCTTGAGCGTCGCCGCATGCACTGCCTCAACGTCCATGCCATCCACTCGCTCAGACGGCATGCCATAGGCCCGGGCCTTCTCAACAATCTGCTGAACCGCTGAATTCATGGTAATGGGCACCCCCATCCCATACAGATTGTTTTCACATATAAATACACACGGCAACTTCCAAAGCGCGGCAAAATTCATCGCCTCGTGAAACTCGCCAATGTCTGTTGAGGCATCGCCAAAGAAACAAGCCACGACACCGCCGGTTTTGCGATACTGGTGACCGTGCGCCAACCCCACGGCCAAAGGCAGATGGCCGCCGACAATCGCATAACCTCCCCACATCCGTCGGGATACATCCGCAATGTGCATCGAACCACCTCGTCCCTTGCACACACCTGTCTCACGGCCACACAACTCAGCCATGACGGGGCCGGACTCCAACCCGCGCGCCAAAGCATGGCCGTGGTCACGATAATGGGTAATGATGTCATCCCCGGGGCCAAACGCGTTGACCGCTCCGACTGCAACTGCCTCCTGGCCGATGTACAAATGCAAAAACCCGCCAATTTTGGCACCCGCATACAATTCGGCACATTTCTCTTCGAACTGCCGGATAAGCAACATTTGGCGATACATCTCTCGTTGCAGCAAGGCATCCATCACAGCACTCCTTGAGTCGTTCTTATGTCGTGCCCGGTTTTGGCGCCGGGCGGGCGTCTACAACCAATCCGGGTTACTATATCATGCCTTGCTTGAACGCGTGACATTTGTCGGCTCAACCCGGCACGAGACGAACGGGCCTGTTATACTCCATCCCATGGATCACACGACACTGGATTGTTCAAACAACCGCCGGGTGACCTTGCGTCGCGCGACCGTCGCTGATGCAGAGGCGGTTTGGCAGCTATATCATCGTGTCTATGACGGCAATTACACCTTGCCGATCGTCAACTTGCGTTCCCAGCGGGAGGCCGCGCTTCAAAACCCGGATTGTTTGTGGTTGGTGAATGAAACCGAGTCAGGTCAGCTCGTTGGGTCGGTAATTTTTTTGGTTGATGCCACGCAGCGTCACGGCAAGGTTTTTGCCGCAGTCACCCAACGTGACTGGCGCCGGGAAAATCTGGCTTACCGGAGCATCAAGGCTGGGCTGGCCGAGTTGATGGAGGTCGCACGCACCTGCGATGTCATTTACGCAACCACCCGGACCCGCACGATGGGGCCTGACACCTTGTTGCGGAAATTGGGGTTCGTGAGTCTGGGAATTTTCCCGAATGTGCATCGCACCAGCAGTTACGAGACCCATGGCCTCAAGGCTTATTTTCACCCTGATGCGTTTGAGAGTCGCAGACGGCTGCCTCAACTGATACCTGAGGTGCAAGGATTTTACGACATCATTCGACGGTCCTACAATCTTGAGCCGGCTGAAATCGTCGCGGTCCCGGATCGGTTGCGCTTGCGCATCGAACGGGGCGAACTCGTTGAAGAGGCTTATCGGAGATGTCAATCCGAGGGTGCGCTGTTGCTTGACTTTTTTCCGTTCCATCCGCCGACGCACTTGTTGATGTCCGATCGTGGAGAGGTCAAGGCCTTCATCAATTATGAAGGCAAGGATGGTCATGGTGTGTTGGTGGGGTTGAAAGTTGATCGTTCCGAGGTGCAGCATCTCGAACACGTTTTTCACGTCGTGTTTGAAACAGCCCGCAATTTGGGTGTCGATTATATGGAGTTGTTGATTAGCGCTTATGAACCCACCCATCAACGCGCTGCGCTCTCTGCCCAGTTCCTGCCTTGTGCCTATTTTCCCAGTATGGGGTTTCACCCGGCGAGTGCGGGGCAGGGTCGAGAAGATTTTTTGGTTTTTGCCCGCTCAACCCTGCCGCTGGATTTTTCCAATGTGCAACTGACCCCTCGCGATCGCCATTTCCTGGATGTGTACTTGCGCAACACGGAATTTCGCAATCTGGTGGTTCAAATGCAAGAAATCGCACCACCTGAAGAGCGTTTTTGATGATGGCCGGTGTGATGATCGATCCCTTGGATTCCTTGTCGCTTGCCGAACGCCAATGTTTGGCGGATGAACGGCTTAAAACCCTGCTGCTGCACGTCTACCGTCAAGCCCCTTTGCACCGTGGGCGCTTTCTGCGCGAACCCACGGGCGGGCTTTGCGAACTTGAAACACTTCCACTGTTGCACAAGGCTGAGTGGATGCCGCACTCCCCGCCCTATGGAGAGCGCGCTTTATGTGCACCAATGGCATCCGGTTATGTCTTTCGCACCGGCGGCACGACCGGAGAACCCAATTTCTCGCTTTTCAGCCATACGGAGTTTCAGACCGCCATCGCAGCTTTCAAACGCGTGTACCTTGCAGCGGGGCTAGCCCCCTTTGACCGGGTTGCAAACCTGTTTGCAAGCGGAAACCTTTATGCGTCGTTCCTTTTCGTCAATCGCCTGCTAGAGGAACTCGACTGCCTGATTTTTCCTTTCAGCCAAACCAGTGATCCGGAACTCGTCGCGTGGCACATCAAACAATTCAACCTGAACGTCTTGTTGGGTTTTCCGACGTGGTTGCTCACCATCGCGGACACCCTGGCAAAACAGAAAATCCCTGTTCAAAAAGTTTTCTACGCGGGAGAGCATCTTTACGCCGCCGAGAAAGCGCATCTCAAGGCGATGTTGAATGCTGACACCATTCATTCCGCGGGTTATGCAGCCGTTGACGCAGGCTTGATCGGATACCAGTGTCCTTTCACCGAAGGCGGCCACCATCACGTGCTCACTGGCCATTGTCATCTTGAGATCATCAATCCTGAAACGCTCGCGGCGTGTGCGCCTGGTGAAACCGGGCTCTTGGTGGTGACGAATTTCGAACGGTTTTGGCAGCCCGTCATTCGCTACGTCGTTGGGGATTTGGGGCGCTGGCAAGCAGAGGATTGCCCTTGTGGGCGAAGTTCTCCGGTCTTTGAGTTATTGGGTCGGGGTTCAGACAGCCTGCGCATTGGCTATGCCGTGGTTAGCCATGCTGAGATCACCGCTGCATTACAAGCATTACCCGATCGCCATGCCCATCTGCAACTGGTCAAAAGTCGCGCGGATATGGTTGATCAGTTAACCCTACGGATTGAACTGACCGAAAAACCAGCACCGGATCACGGTCACGCCCGCACTGCACAGATTCGACACGCGATTGAAACGGCGAAACCGGATTTGAAACGTCTGATCGACCACGGGTATGTCGCACCCTTGCTTATCGAGTGCGTCGAGCCAGGCGCCCTGCCTCGACACCCAACCACCGGCAAACTGCTCCGCACCCTCGACCACACGTTGGGTACAACCTGATACCAAACCACCGTAACCAGGCACGAGACAGAGCAAGTCACGATACCGCAGACCTCGGTCCTGCTTGTAAGCACTGACCAGGCAGCAAAGGTTATACAGCGACGCATCGGTTTTTGTTCAAAGCTTAAGCGAAAAACTTAAAACATCAAGCGCTGACTCGCTTTTTATGAACAACAACCAAAATTTGATCACCAATCAACGCGTTTCTTTATAAAGGTGGACATCTAATCGAAATAGGTCACCCGCTTTATCAGGAGAGTGACCACACCTGCTGTCAGATTCTCTTGGTTGGTTCTGACCCAACCAGTTAGTAACCCAAGGGCTCACATCCCGTTTTTTCAGTCGGTTTTCCAAAGATGGCGTTGAATAACGCGACGATCCGACCCCCATAATCACTCTCACCGACGGCCTGCTCGCTTGCTTTTACCCTGCCTTCCTCAACAGCCTTGTCCACCGCTGCGAAGTCCCCCGATTTCTCAAAAGCAGCAACGCCTCCTTGGCGGTACAACTTGTCCACGTAAGCAGACCCCTTCTGGCGTCCCACGGCAATCACTTTCTGAAAGGCATCCTGGCTGATGATTCCCGCACCGTAGCGTTGGCTGAGCGCCATTGAGGTTTCAGGCGACAATGCTTTATCGTTGGCTGCCGACACCATCAAACCCTGGTCGTACCGCGTCGGCGCCAAACAGGCCATGTTCTGGGGCGTCGAATGGCGATCGATCAAACTCATAAACTCTTGCACTCCTCGTATTCTCAACTAGCAGACCGCTGGAACCAACTCAATTGGCCGTCACATTCCGCTTATCGCTACCTGAACCACCCAACTGACGCGCCAATTGGTAATGTAGGGTTTAATCCTGGATTAAATTTTGTTTAACATTTTCACGGTTTGCGCATGAAGGAATCGCACCGGCCAGATACACTAGCTAGGGTGAAAGAAATATTTGGCGTGCGGATTCGTTTGGTTGTGAGTGGGGGGTGTCTGTTGGGTTTGTGCGGATACCGGGTGCTGCATCATAAAGGCTTGTCGCGGCATGTTGGGCGTTGGGTGTCGTCTGGGCAGCGAGCAATGTCGGGGTTTATGTTGTGCGGTGTGATGGTCGCCGGCTGTGGGAATGGCCTTGGCAGGCCGCTCGACGCAGTGGGAGATGGCGTCGCGAGGGCAGGCGGTGCAGCGGGCGCATCGTTGGCGGAGTTGAGTGACCCGGAACGGGTTCAGACGCCGTTGGATCTTTATCGTAACCTGGATGTGATCGCACAACGTATGTCTGCTCAGAAGGACCCCGCTGGTATGTTTCCACTGGCTTATGTGGCAGTCAGCAGGCAAGCGTGGGAAGCCCTGGAGAGCGGCAAGCTCAAGCATCCTCAGATGACCGCTGCATTGATGGTTGATTTTGGCAGGCGATTTTTGGCGCCGTTGCACGCACATGTCACTGGAAAGCACCCCGGCGACGTTTGGGCGTCTTATTACCAAGTCGCCAAGGAGAATGCCAAACCCACCCAGCGTACCTTGGGGATGGGTTTCAATGCCCATCTGTCGCTGGACTTGGCGGAAACGCTGGCGGCCATCAAGGCGCCGTCGAGTTTCCGAGAGGAGTACGTTGAACTGGGCGCCGCATTATATCTCGCCAATCCCGAAATCGCCCGTAGCATGAAGGAACGGTACCAACACTCCTGTGACCCGCTGCTCGAGGGGTTTGCGTTCGGACGAGGCCTTGACCGTTTGCTTGGAGAAGGCAACTCCGCCAAACTGACGTTTCAGTTGATTCGGCAAGAAGCGTGGGCCCAAGGACAGTTGTTGCAAAAATCCCGAAATCCAGCGGAAGTTCGCAGCCAGATGCGCCGCGCGTTTGAGGTGAGAGAAAAGCTTTTGGCTCGCCTGAAGGACTAAGGTTTTCAGAACCTGGCAAGCGTGGCTGGGTCAACGTCCGATTTGGGGTTGACTCAGGGCACGCCTGAGGATTTTTGGCAGTTCCGCTGATTGTGTGTTAACTGTTTGTGTAAAACAGGGCCTGTCTTGGCGCGCGAAAGCGATCGTGTCAGCTGTGCGTATGGTTATTGCGTGTTCCGCGAAACGGATGAATTCAATGGGGTTCTAACGGTTAGAATGACGCATTTCGGGGTATAAGTCACCAAGATTGCAGGCGAGAGTTCCAGATGAGGAGCGTTTCATTGTGGAAGCCTTACGTGCATACCTTCAGGCGATGCCCCAGTTGTCAGACAGGCTCTTGGAGCAGTTGTCAGTGGCCATGGATTCAGAAGGTGGCTTTGATTACAACAATGCGGAAGAGATGCGTGCAGCTTATGCGGATGCCCAGCAGTTGGCGTTGAGTCGGGTCATCGAAGAGAAAACCCCGTATTATGCCGTCACGTATCCTCAGGTTTTTTACAAATGTCAGACTTGTGCGGCCGAGGTCCGGGGAGCGTATTACGAGATCTCGAATCCGATCACAATGAAGCGCGGGTTGTTTCGTGTGCGTTTGATGCACGAGTTTTTGGCGCATGGTGCAACTTTCTACCGTGAGCCGATTTTGAACGTGAGTGAAACGCTCATCGGTTATGACGAGCATCATCTGGATGTCAGGAAACTCACGACCGTACTTGCGGGCTTGGCGCTTCCGGAGGCTGTACGAGAGGATTTGGGCCAGTAGTGATGATGACCGGAAGGCAATTGTAATGACTGTCATTCAAACCGCGCCAAATGTGCCCCCCGCATCGAATAACCCGCTGCTCGGTATTTTACAGGCTGCTTATGCGCACCAGGCCGCGGACATTCACCTCAAGGCGTATTTGCCCCCTAAAGCGGTGATTGATGGCCAGGTGAGGGTTGTTCCAGGTTATGAGCGTCATGTTTTGGATCCGCGCATCATCCCGCAGATGCTTTTCGCCATGCTGCCCAGTGCACAGGTAGAACAATTCAAGGTCGACAAAGAGGTGGATTGTGCGTTCGATGTACCGGGCCTCGCGCGGTTTCGTGCCAACATTTTTATGAATCTCGGGACCGTGGGTGCGGTTTTGCGCATTATCCAGAATGATATTCGTTCGGCGGATGAACTTGGATTACCGCCGGTTTTGAAAAAAATTGCGTTGGAGAAGCAGGGCCTTGTGTTGGTAACAGGCCCGACGGGATCAGGCAAGTCCACCACACTGGGAGCGGTAATCAACTTTATCAATGAAACCATTCACGGACATCTGGTCAGCATCGAAGACCCGATCGAATTGGTGCATCCGCACAAAAATTGTATCATCAGTCAACGCGAGGTTGGCAAAGACACCAATTCGTTTGCGCGGGCGCTCAAGTCCGCGTTGCGTCAAGCGCCAAACGTGATTCTGATTGGTGAGTTGCGGGATCGCGAAACCATAGAGCTTGCCATCAAAGGCGCTGAAACGGGGCATTTGGTGTTATCGACCTTGCACACCAATGATTCAGTTCAGACAATCAGCCGCTTGGTGAATGCGTTTCCACCGAGTGAGCAAGAGACAATCCGCAAATCGATTGCCAACACCCTGCGTTGTTGTATCGCACAGCGCCTCGTGCCGCGTTCGGATGGCAAAGGGCGTTTACCAATTTTGGATATCATGGTGAACACGCCAGCCGTGCGCGACTTGATCATCAAAGGGCAATTGGATCAACTCTACGAGTTAATCAAGAATGGCGGCTATGATGGCATGCAAAGCACCAATCAGGCACTCTTGACCCTGTACCGCTCGGGGTTGATTGAATACGCCACTTGCATGTCAACCGCGGAAGACAAACAGGGCATGGCGATGCTGCTGCGCGCCGAGATGCGCAACTTCAAGGAATCTGCGGATGCGATTTTGCGTGCTCGCAAAGAAGCGGTCGAGGCCCGGGAGCGGGCGGAGCGTGAAGCACTCGCGCAGCTGGAGGCGCCCCCCGAGGCACCTGAACCGGAACCAGTCGTGCCCCCAGTTCCACCACAATCGGTGCTTCGCGCAGAAACGGGCACATCTGAGCAGCGGCCAATTGCCCGCAACAACAACGTGCAAAGCGCGAATCCGCCGGCGCGCACCCCTTCCAAACCCCTGCCCTCAAACACACCGCAACGCGCGGGCGAGACCGGTGCAGCGCGCGGTGGAACCGGTCCTTTGAGGGGACCGCGTTAAAAAGGGCAGAACGTCAATTGGTGGTTACACGAGAGCCCCTTGCTTTAGGGTGTTTTCTTCCGGCATGATGCCTGGTGTGGCGATCAATCAATCAAAGGAGTTGCGATGGATCGGGGTGAATTCGTCGACCTGCTGGACGATTATGCCATCTTGATGGCTTTGCACGGCGAGAACCCTTTTCGCGTCAAGGCATATCAAGCGGCGGCTCGTCAGCTTCGCCAGAGTGACATCGAGTGGTTTGACTTTGCCAGACTCGGTCAACCATTCAAAGTGGCAGGCGTCGGCAGCGGCATACTGGCTGAATTGCGAGAATACCTGGCAAAAGGCAAACTGTCAGGATACGACCTGCTCGACCAACAGACCCCGGAGGGATTGCGCGCGCTCCTTCGTGTACCTGGTCTCGGGCCAAACAAAGTCAGGGCGATTCGGCACGGTCTTGGGGTTCAAAGTTTGGGGGAACTGGAATATGCGTGCATGGAGAACCGTTTGGCCCAGTTGCCCGGATTCGGTGCCAAAACCCAAGCCAAGATACAGCTTGCGATCGCCTTTCTGAAACAACACGCGCATCAAAAGCTGCTCGCCGACATCTGGGAACGTGCCCAAAATCAAACGGCAGATATCGCCAGTTGGCCGGGTATCATCGGAGTCTGCCCCACTGGGGAACTGGCACGGTGCATGGAAGTCCTTGCAAGCCTCAGTTGGGTTGCCGCCTACCCGGACGGACAAGAGCCCAGTCTCCCGACATTGCCGTCATGCTCATATGCAGCGGAACCCCACGGTGGGCGCGTTACTTGGTTCGATGGATTGCCCCACACGCTGCGACTGGTATCCGAACGTCACTTCGGCGCGGTCGTGTGTTGGGAAACCGGCAATGACGTGGTGCGTGAGGCCCTTTTGACACGTGCCGCACAACGTGGCCTGGCTTGGACATCCAATGGCTTAAGCGACGGTGTCAACACCGTTGACACCCCGTCAGAAGCTGATTTTTTCAACATACTGGGCCTGCATTGGGTTCCGCCTGAGCAACGTGAAGATGTATCCGTTCTGCGTGAGTTACAGGAGGCACCTCCGCCACAGTTGGTGCGTGATGAGGACATAAAAGGCGTATTCCATGTCCACACGCGCGACAGTGATGGCGATGCCTCGCTGGAAGAAATGGTTCAAGCAGCCCAAGCATTGGGTTACCAATATGTCGGCATCTCCGACCACAGTGAGGCCGCAGCCTACGCCCAAGGCTTGAGCCGGGAACGAATCATCGAACAGCGCCAAGCCATCAGCCGACTCAACGCCTCCTTGGCACCTTTTCGAATTCTGGCTGGCATCGAGGCTGACATTCTTGGTGATGGCGCACTGGATTACGATGACGAGACCCTCGCTGGTTTCGACTTCGTTATTGGCTCCATTCACGCCCGTTTTGGCGATGATGCCGATCGTACGACCCAACGCTTGATCCGAGCGTTGAGCAACCCGCACCTCACAATTTTGGGACACCCCACGGGCCGACTGCTGCTGAGCCGCGCAGGCTATGCGTGCGACATCGAAGCCGTTTTGCGCGCAGCCGCGACCCACGGCAAAATCATCGAACTCAATGCCAATCCCCATCGCCTTGATTTGGACTGGCGACATCTGAAACGCGCCAAGGAACTGGGCGTCAGAATCGCCATCAATCCCGACGCCCATCGCGTAAAGGGCTTGCTGGATACCCGTTATGGCGTTTTGATGGCACGCAAAGCCGGCTTGACACCAGCCGATATCGTGAATACACGCTCTCTTGACGTACTGGTGCAAGGACGCCGGCGGTTATCCCTGATCACTGAATAAGCAAACCAAACCAGCCGGACGTGAGCGATCGTCCGTTTTGCGCACCGTTTGCTTCATTGTAGTCGACGCTTGGCACCGCGCAAATTGTTTATTCTGATCGATGCGTCATGCTTGCGCGAAGATTAAGATAATGTTATGCTTTGTTGGTGATGAACATCCTTGTTGGGTGCGTATCGGGCGTTTTCGGTGTTGAATACGTCAAGAGCCTTCACAAGCGTTTCACGTGCATTCATTCTCGATGGGGAGGATTGACTGATGAACGGTAGCTTACGTGCAACGACAAGTTGCAGTTGTCCGACATGTGACGCCTTTACAGTGGCGATGCCGAGTGGGCGTGGTGACTATTGCCCAAGTTGTTTGACAATCGTCACCCAATTGCGCGGTGTGAAATTGGTGCAACCGCACGCGTTCAGACAGGATCTCCGCGCCCATTGAACCATTTGGGCTTGAAACTTTGAAACCCGGTCGCTTGGCCGGGTTTTTTTTGCGTGGTATTATGTCCTAAGCTTGATTGAGTGTGTTGTGGGTTGGTGCCAGAGCGTGGTGGGACAGAGACCCTTTAATGTCTGAAAAACAAACGAATGGCGATATCGCAGATGAGATTGCGATTCTCAGCCAGTGGTCTGCGAAGCCTGAGGGTCTTCCAAGCGAAGCGCTCGGGGGCGAACTGTTAGAGTTGTTGCAACAGGTGGACCCAGGTGTTGCTGAAAAGGTTCGTTCGCCCAATCCTGAGAAGCGGGTGTCGTCGCGTTCAGGCCGGCGCGGCGTTGAAGCGCCAAGGCGTTGGTTGTGGTGGACGCTCGGAGCACTGGCGATTGGCACGGTTAGCGTCGCGTTGATGTTTCGGCCGGCTGGTTTCAAGCCGGGGGGGGCGCGTTTACAGCCTCCCAGTGAAGATTTGGTACCCTCGTTTGAGCCTGTGTCGCCCGTTCCGGCGTTTGCTGCGAGCCCGAATGAGCCAGCTATCGTTGTGCCGACGCTTGGGCGGGATGAGGCGTCCAGCGCCCCTTCAACGGTTCCCCCTTTGACGCCTGAAGCCGCGGAGGAACCGTTGGCTACGCCACAAAGCCTGCCTGCCAGCGTGCCGGCTTTTTCTGGCTTAAGGGAACCAGTGGGTGCCGATTGGCGGAGTAAACCGGTCCAGGCATTGGTTCGACGGCACGACCGTGCGCCAGAGAGCGCGCATGTGGTTCAACGTGGCGAGAGTTTGTCGCTGATCGCCTTGCGGCACTTGGGGCGTTATCAACGGTGGCCCGAAATTTACAACCTGAATCGGGAGACAATACGCGATCCGAACGTGATTCGGGTCGGTCAACGATTGCTGATGCCTGGCAAGAGGTGGCGGGTCAAGCCAAGCTTCTATCGTAGTCAGCCGGGGGATACCTTGAAAGGGATTGCTGAGCGCCATTTGGGTTCTGCTTCGGCGTGGGCGGTCATTCACGCATTGAATCGTTCCGTGGTGCCTGACCCGTTGCTCTTGCGCCCCGGCACGTTGTTGCAGCTTCCGACCGTTCGATCGCGACGTGCAGACCAACCTGTCACGGCTCCTCCGGCGAGTGAAGGTTTCACGCGTTATCGGGTGCGCCTTGGGGATTCGCTCGGTTTGTTGGCCCGGCGTTACCTTGGCTCAGCCTCGCGTTGGCAAGAAATCTACCGCGTCAACCGTCAGCGCATCAGCCATCCAAATTGGATCTATCCGGGTCAAGTGTTGCTGATTCCACAACAGTTGGAGCCAGCACGAACGCGTTACGTGGTGCGTTCAGGCGACAGTTTGTGGGTGATTGCGATCAAATCGGGGGGCGTTGGGCAGGACTGGCGTGCTTGGTACGACGCCAACCGCGACAGCATCATGGACCCACATTGGATCTGGCCAGGACAGTCCCTTCGCGTACCCGCTTTTTGATGACTCACCGTTTGCCGGAAGGCGACGGCGCGATTGAGGCTAACGGCGTATGGTCCTGTTCCCAGGCGCCACCCACTTGCATATACGGCAACAGGGACTCACCGGAACTAAGGTCTGAGTCCGTGCAAGCGCCGATGATTGCACCAATTGCCGCCAGGCAAAGACTTGCTTTCCACACCATCGCCTCCCTTCGTCAAACCCGGAACAGGGTCTCGAATGCGAAGCCTTTACCCTAGACGATACGCGTGCTTGCTACACCATTCAAACCATTCAAAAATCACGCGACATGGTTGAAAAGTTAGCGATGAAGCGCGGTTACATCGTCTTGACCAAGGTGGGAATCCCCTTGTGAAAGGTACGTTCGATTGCCAAAACAGCCGATGCGCTCGAAATGCTTTCAATGCCGGACGTTCACGTTGTGGACGGCGGATGCAAGTGACGTGAGAACAAAGGCTTTTTCAACAAGGTCTTAAGGGTTGATGGGCGGAGGGGTGCGAACGTCAAGGTTCGCGAGGGTTTCTTGCCATTTTTCGCTCAGGATTGCTTGCACAAGGGGTACATCGGCTGGGCTTTTAACCGGCCAGAACCGGGAGCTGCGTTCGACTTCGATGAACTGGCTGTTCATAAAGGCGCTGAGATCACCTGCTAACCGCTCAAACTGCGTGACACGCTGACCATCAACGGTCTTTTCAACGATGTACCAGGGTAACGAGCGGGCATGACGTAACGCTGCCGCGTTGAAAACGTAATTGGCTGTATTGAAGACCGTGATGGTGCTTTGGTTGAAATCAGGGGGGAAAGCAAAACCCTCAACCAATTGAAGTCTCCCGTTGACACGTGCGGGCGCGCCGCCTTGGTCGCCTGGATTTTTTGCGGCGACTTCGACCGTCATCTCTGGCCCGTTTTGGATGTGGTGACCGATGATGAGTGGATTGATGGTCGCACCGAGGTTATCCACGTTGGAGAAGAGGAGGTACCGGCCGCCTTGGGTCAGGAAGCGGTCAAGCAAGCCGGTTCGTTGAAAGACGAAGGGGAAATCGCCATGCCCGCTCGCGCAGTAATCGACTTGGCCCTGTCGATAGAAGGTTTGGCCGTTTGCGTCGACGCGTGGCAGTCGGTCCTGTTCAAAACAGGTGACCAAGGGTTCCGGTAAGCCAAAGTGGCGGTTGGTGATTAGGTGCTCTTTAATGGCTGCGTCGGTAGCAAAACTGGTCATGATGAACACGGGAATGTTGGCGCCGACCGTGCGGATGGCATCCAGTTTCAGGTTGAGAAAACTTTTTTCGTGATGAATGGGATAGAGTGCTTTAGGCTGGGCGTAGCCGAAGCGTGTGGCCATGCCGCCTGCCAGAATGACCACGCCGATTTCGCCTCGGGCGATCGCACCCGCGCCAATTGCCTCCGCTTCCCTGTGCTGAATCGTTCCCAATTTGGGCAAAGGCACGATGTCACCGTGCCGTGGCGCCTCTAAAACTGCCGTCAAAACGTTGTTGCGAGGCGTCCATTCACCCGAACGCATACGCGCCACGAGTTCGTTGAACACGTGCGTGTTGATGGTTTCTGTCACGCGCGATGTCTCCCCCCATTGAGGACGGCACAGTTCGCACCCGTCCAGCACGCCCGCACACGGACGATGTGATGTCGACCCGTCCGGCCATCAACCGTCGGAACGTTCAGTATAAACCGCACCCATTGAAATTTACAGACAAAACTGCAAAAACACTTTGTGAAGCTGCAACGGAATCGACGGAGACCCGAGTTTTTCGATTCGGTGCGCTAGCTTTTTGTTTACCAGTCTTGAGCAGGTGCGACGATGGGACACTTGGAACTGAGCAACTGATGGTTTGTGACCGGTTTTGCGTTTGACGCGGGTGTGTGGATCTTTTACTATGGCAACCATGCAAGATTGTTTGTTTTGCCGTCTGGTTGCGGGTCAAATACCGAGTGAACGGGTTTACGAGACCGAAGCCGTATTGGCTTTTCGGGACATTCACCCGCAAGCGCCAGCGCATGTGTTGGTGATCCCCAAACAGCACCTGGATGGTTTTGCGAGTTTGGATGAGCGTACAGCTGAGTTGCCCGGCCAAATGGCGCTGGTCGTTAACGAAGTCGCGCGTCGTTTGGCTTTTTTTGATAGTGGTTACCGGGTGGTATGCAACCAAGGCGTGGACGGCGGGCAAACCGTTGGACACCTGCATTGGCACGTCTTGGGCGGGCGGGCGCTGCATTGGCCGCCGGGGTAGGCACGGGGTGCGGCATTCTTTGATAACGAGACTTGCTACGATTTTGGGCAGGCTCCGGTACTTTGGGGGTCCGTTCGTTGCGATCGCAGCACTACCTTTTTGTGCGAGCGGTTGTGACGCATTTTTGGTTGGGCGTTTGATGCCGCCTTTCCTTCCCGGTGTGGGAACCCCGTTGCGCGGACAGGTTTTGGATGCTCGCACCCGCTTGCCGATTGGGCACGCCACGGTGTTGAGTGGCTTGGGCTGGACTGGGACGGATGCGCAGGGACGGTTTGAGTTATACGGTGGCTTGGGCAGTACGGAGGTGTCGGTCAGCCGCATTGGCTATACGGCTGAAACCAGGGGCGGCGTGAAGCCGGAAGGTGGTGAGGATCTGCTTTTTTACCTGGAGCCTGTGCAAAGCCTTGCCGCGTCGGATGCGACACGATTTTTGCAGGTAACGGGTGGGTACCTGGGTGACGTGGGCCAACGACAGGTGGCGGTTGTGCTTGGCGGGAGACTTTTCCCGGTCAGGAATGGGACGTACCTGGCAGAGTGGCAGGGCCAATCGTATGGGCGCGTTTTGACGACGGTGTGGGGTTATGGGGCGTTGGATGCGAGTACCGCTTCGCCTTTGGGTGAAGAGGGGCCGTTTACCTTTGATAAATTTTTTTATGAGGTCCAGCATTGGTCATTGGGTGACACATTGGCGCAGGCGACGCGCCAGCGCGCGATTGACCTGACTCGGCCCGGTTTGCCTATACGGCGTTTGATGTGTCGTTATGCCAACAATCAGACCCTGACGGATGTGGAGACCACGGTTTCGCTTGATGTGGGTGTTGCGGGCAGTGTGATGGTGGCACGTGTGTTCGGTGCGCAAGAAGCCATTCCCGTGCCGGATGCCCCGGAGTTGCGGGTCGCGGTGGCGGGGGAAGCGAGGGATGCTTCCAAGCGGCGATTTTCGAGAGTTGAGGTGGTTACGGGGGATCGTAACCCTGTCACATTGTCGTTTTTGGGTATTCCGGTGATTGAGAATCCGCCTGCTGGCGCCTCAGGGGTGGGGGCACGTCCGGTGTTCAGGTGGCGGGCGGATGCACCACCAGGTGCCAGTTTTGAGGTGTCCCTGCAAGAGGAGGGCGAGCCAGGATTGAAGTGGGTGGGGCGGACGTCCTTGAATGAATTGACCTATCCAAATTTTACGCCGGCTGATCCCAACGGGGCCGCGTTACGGGGGGGTGATACGCGTTACACGTGGCGCCTTCGGCTGATTGATGCCCCATCCGTGCAATCTGGCGGGGGGCCGCGGCCGTTTCGCGCCTTGCAACGCGAGTCCGAGGTGCGCGGCAACGGGTTCACGATATGAGACGGCGCATGATCAGGTTGGGCCTGTGGTTGACGGGAATTCTGCTCGCGGGGTGTCAGTCACTGATGGGTGCTGCGCGCGTGCCGCAGTTTTATTCCGGTCAGATTGTCGTTGCGTGGCAAGCGGGGGTTAGCGCTGCGTCACGGCAAGCGCTTGCGCGCTTGATGGGCGCTGACACGTTGGAGGAGCGCGAAGATCTGGCGTTGTGGTCGGTATCGCCAGGCGCTGAGACGCTGGTGATCGAGCGGCTGAAGATGATACCCGATGTGAGGGTGGCAGAATTGAACTACCGTCGCAAAACCGCCCAAACGCAACCGATCAGGGGGACTGCGAATGATCCGGCATTGCGTTTTGAATCGCCGGTGAGTGGGCAGTTGAGCGCTTGGTCGCTGGCTGCCATCGGTGCCGAGGCGGCGTGGGAACGTTCAACGGGGGAGGGTGTAACGGTCGCTGTGATCGATACAGGCGTGGATGAGGGCCATCCAGATTTGGCCAATCGGGTCTTGGGTAATCTTGGCTTGAATCTGGTCGAAAAAGGGCAGCGCGCGTTTGATGACCACGGTCATGGCACACACGTGGCCGGCATCATTGCGGGTGTGCGCAATAACGGTATCGGGTCCGCCGGGGTGGCGCCGGATGCGCAAATCATTCCGATCCGGGTGATTGGTGCCGATGGTTCGGGTACCTCGTTTGATACGGCCCAGGCGGTCTTGTATGCAATCCGGCAAAAGGTGCGGATTCTCAATATGAGTCTGGGTGCTGCTGATCGCAGTGAAGTGGAGGCGCAAGCGATACGACAGGCGCAAGCGAGTGGCGTACTGGTGGTCGCCGCTGCAGGCAACGAAGCGATGGCGGGTAATTTCCCGGAGTATCCAGCCAGTTACCCGGGTGTCGTCAGTGTGGCTGCGGTTGCTCCGGATTTCACACGAGCGCCGTTTTCCAACTACAATTCAGGCGTGACCTTGGCCGCCCCTGGTGTGGATGTCTTCTCGACTTTGCCGACGCGTTTCGGCACGGAATCCCCTTACGGCTATTTGTCCGGAACGAGTATGGCGGCGCCCTTTGTCTCAGGCGTGGCCGCCTTGATTCAGTCGCGGTATCCGGACTGGAGCGCCGCGATGGTGCGGGAGCGCCTGATGCTAACCGCGCGTGATCTGGTTGTGGGCAATGATGGGCCCGGGCCGGATATTTTTTTCGGTCACGGCCTGGTCAATGCGAGTCAAGCCGTGGCTGATTGAGGAGTTAAAGGCATGGATGGACACGACGTAACCGAACAAAAGCTGGCATCAAGCGGCTTGTTGGCGGCCGAACCACTGGCTTGTCAAAGTCGCGGTGATCTGATCGAGTCAGTCCATGTCGGCCACTTGCTGATCAAGAACACGGCCGGCCAGCACCTGTTTTGCCGCGGCAATCCAAGCGCGATGGTCTTTGCCCGTTCCGCGCTCAAGCCGCTTCAGGCACTGCCCTTGTGGCTGACGGGCGCCGCCAGGCGTTGGGGCTTGGATGGCGCGGCACTTGCGATCACGCTTTCATCCCATTCCGGCGAAGATGTGCATGTGGCGGCAGTGAATGAATTGTTGGCGCGCTGTGGGCTCGAAGCGCACCGTTTGCAATGCGGTGTTCACACGCCTTATCACTCACAAGTCGCCAAGGATTTGATTCGGCGGGGCGAAGCGCCTGGTGTACTGCGCTGCAACTGCTCAGGCAAACATGCTGGCATGTTGGCGGTTTGCGCACATATGGGGTGGTGTTTGGATACCTACCGGGACTCGGAGCACCCGTTGCAGCGGATGATCCGCGATTTGTTGCTTCAACTCGCTGATGTGGCGTCTGAACAGTTAAGTTTTGCAATTGATGGATGCGGCGTACCGGTGTGGCATTTGCCACTGGAAGGCCTCGCAACTTTCGCCGCACGCTTGGCTGCTCCTGAAACGATACCGGGGGCGCTTGGTATGGCTTTAAGCGATGTCAGCCAGTTAATGGCTGACCACCCGTACTTGATCGCCGGTGAGGGGCGTCTTGATACCGATCTCATGCAAACAGACGGCCAGCGTTTTTTTGCGAAAATCGGAGGGGAAGCCGTTCATTTGGGGGGGGTGAGAGGCCGCGGCATCGGATGGGCCATCAAGGTCAATGACGGGCAAAACCGTGCCATCGCACCGGCACTGAACCGTGCGCTGGAAAAAGTGGGTGAGGCGCCGATCCACTCGGAAGCCTTTGCGAAGCATGTTGCCCCGCGCGTCACCAACAATCGCGCTGAGGTTGTCGGATATCTGGCTGCCGCCTTCTAAACCGTCTGCCCTTCAATGATTTGGCAAAGTGATCGCTCACAGGTTCCTTCAACCGACTGGCTCACACGTTGCCTTCGCGGTGACTTGCACCGCAAAGGCTTGAATCGGATTGGACGTTACGCGTCGATGCCAAACCCCACCCGTTTTTTGGGGCTGGTCTTTTCGGGAGCCTTGTTCCGGCGGAACACGAAATGTGGACTCGTGCCAACCAGCAGCCAGCCTTCCTGCCCCAACTCGTTCAACCGTGTTTTGAGCGCAGCGGCATCCAGATCGCCAAGCGTCAACACGTCGTATTCGACAGCCGGATTGATACGTTCACCCTTGTCCGCAGCAACAATGACGGGTCGCGCCCCCGCCTGTATGTCGTCTTCGTCATCCTCATCCAACCGAATGGGAGACATGGGTTCTGAAGCGTCAAGCAATGCAAACCTCCTCGTTACTAACCAGTGGCTATGGCGGTCAATTATAGCAAACCTGACACCTGACCGTTCCCGGTTGTCAGGGGGGGGGACGTGACAGGTGCGCTTGCTGCGTGCCCCCACGCTTGCGATGGTGCTTGCCGAATGAGCCGCGTGAGGTCACAATAATCGATTGCGGAGGGATCAGGTGGGATGTTGACCGAGGTTGTGATTTATACCGATGGCTGTTCCCTGGATAATCCGGGGCCCGGGGGGTGGGCGGCCATTTTGGTGTGTCGAGGCCAAGAACGGGTCGTCACGGGTGGTGAGCCGGCGTCAACAAACAACCGTGCCGAATTGCAGGCGGCGATCGTTGGGCTCGAAGCGTTGAAGCGTCCTTGTCGGGTGACACTGATCAGTGACAGCCAGTATGTGATACAAGGCATGACCCAGTGGGTCAACGGTTGGCAGAAGCGAGCGTGGCGAACAGCGTCCGGGGACCCGGTCAAAAACCGGGAACTCTGGGAACGGCTTGTTTTAGCGGCGAGCGTTCATGATATGCATTGGGAATGGGTTAAAGGACATGCAGGTCATGAATACAATGAGCGATGCGACGTATTGGCCAAAGACGAGGCCAAACGTTTGCGTGCGGGCGGCTACACCGAAAAGCGTTGATTGGTAACGACTGTTGCCGGTGAGTAACCGTCCAGCCTCCTGTGCGTAGACACAAACCTGCATCGCATGCGGATGCCAAGGGTTCTGACGCGTGGTTCAGTTAATGAAGTTGCGAGATCTTGCACGCGACGTTTGTGTCAGGCCGTTGGGGAGCAGTGCGGCGTTCGATCATGGGGCGTCACGGGTTGATTGGTGCCCATATGCCAAATGGATCACGGACGCCATGCGAGGCGATGGTAGAATAGGGAGGTCATGCACCTTGATGAGGGATGGCCAGAGACCATGCAAGCCACTTTTTCTTTGACGTTTATGGGTGTGGGCGGAGGATTGAGTCCCGAACTTGGGAACAACAACTGTTTGCTTGAAAGCACTGATCGCAAGCACAATCTGTTGATCGACTGCGGTCCTTTAACCGCCGCTTCCTTAAAGATGGCCGACCAACTGTCAGCCGTTCAGGCAGCCTTCATCACCCATGTTCACGACGACCACGTGGGGGGGCTCGAGTTATGGGCCCAGTTGAACCGTTACGTGTATCGGCAGCGTCCAAAGCTCATTTTTCCAGACACCTTGTTTGAGGAACTCTGGGATCATGGCTTGCGCGGTGGTCTGGAGCGCGTTAACGCGCCTGCGGGGCAGGGCGATCGCGTGGTCCTTGATGCGTATTTTGACGTCCACCGCTTGCTTGACGATGGACATCTCGAACTCGAAGGCCTCCCCGTTTTGACACCCATACCAACCCTGCACGTGCTCGGCAAGCCCAGCTACAGTTTCTTTTTGGGTGAAGACATCTACTACTCGTCAGACACCCAATACCTGCCGCCCGCGCTTGGCCCGACCGGTAAACCCCTGCGTGCCATTTTTCAAGACTGTCAATTGTTTGACGCTCCGCACATGGTGCATACGTCGCTTGCGCAGCTTGCGCGGGATATGACGCCTGAACTCAAACGCATCACACGCTTGATGCACTACAACCATGCGCCGGATGTCGACGCGGCGGCGCTGGGTTTTATTGGTTTTGTGGAACGTGGGCAACCCATCTGGTTGTAACAACGGTTTTGAGAAGAGGCTTGCTTGCGTCGACTGCTTACCTTGCCGATTGGACATCCGTTGGTGCTCGCCATCGCACTGAGTGTCTTGCTGACCTGGAGTGGCCACAACCTGTGGGTGGACCAACTCTTCGTCACCTTCTTGCACGAAGCCTGTCACGGTTTGGCAGCCTTGCTGACCGGCGGTCGGCTCGTTCAGTTTACCATCAGTCCCGATGCCAGTGGCCTGGCGCTCACCCAAGGCGGCATCCGCGCCATCATCTTGATGGCGGGTTACGTCGGCAGTTGTGTCTGGGGTGGCGCCTTGCTGTTCGCCTCCGCCAAGCGCCAACACGATGGCTGGATTATCGCCGGGTTGGCAGGCTTTTTTATGCTGTTCTCATTGCTGTTCGTCCGTAATGTTTTCGGCCTCATGGTTGGCGTATCGTGGGGCCTCGCCCTCACCGCGGTCGGCTGGTTTACAACCGGCTATTTTCGCGCGTTCGTTCTCGGGTTTCTGGCGGTGCGGACATCCGTCAATGCCACCGGGGACTTGGCAACCTTGCTGCATCTGTCAACAGGTCTGGTTGTAACAGACGCCCAGCTCATGTCCCAAGAATTGACCCTCGGTCTGGTTCCCCCCATTGTCTTCGCTGTCGCTATCGCGCTTGTCGCACTCTTGGCGTTTTTCGGCGCAGCCTGGCTGGCCTTTGTCCCCAAGCGTCGCTTGACTCGCCAACTTTGACACGCATACTCACGCCATGTTTGGATTGAGGTGTCCGTTTTTTAAGGTGGCATCATGTTTTGGTTCAGTGTGATCAACTTTTTGTTCGCGAGCCTGGCAGCGTTCAATATATTGGCGTGGTCGTTTGGCGAGACTGGCCGTATCCAAGCGTTGGCGCGTCTCATCCGTCAGATGGATGAGGGCGTGGGGCGTTTGCGCGAAATTTGGGTTTTGGCTGGTTTGATGCAGTTGTATCTGTTTGCGCTAACGATTCCTTTAAAACAGGTTCACTATCACGGTGCGTTGGCTTGGGCGATTTTACTGTTGTTTGGATCGCTTGAATCGGTGTTTACGGCGCAACGTCTGCAAAAAGCCGTAGAAAGCGGTGACGATGGTCCATTGGAACTTTACGGTTCTCGCGCTTATCGTGGTTATCAGGTGGCCTTCAACAGTGTGGTGGTGTGGGTCTGTTTGAGGTTATGTTGGCTTTGAACGCGTTGGTCGCGTACCTGTCATCCTGGTAACGCATTGGTTTCGGTCCAAAACGCGTGTGGTGAGTTGAAGGTACCAGGCACTGATGTGGTGTCATTCAGCAACGGCTATAACTTGATCACCAATCAACGCTTGTCGGTGTCGCCTGATGCCAATGAAGGCAGGGCCAGACGGGAACGCGCGCCGAGTGAGAGGGGCGATCGCACGCCTTGGCGCCACATCGCGTGTCCCAGGCCTGCAATCATTGCTGCATTGTCTCCACAGAGCGACAAAGGCGGGATGGTCAAGGCCAAATGCCGTTCGTTACAAGCGGCTGCCATTTGTGAACGCAGAGCGGAATTGGCCGCGACACCGCCTGCGATGGTGAGATGTGTGATGCCGGTTTGTTCCGCAGCCTGGATTGACTTGGCAACCAATACGTCCACCACAGCAGCTTGAAAACTGGCTGCGATGTCGGCGACCGGGACGGGCATGTGTGCTTGTTGATGCTTTTCAACCATTAAACGAACAGCGGTCTTCAGACCGCTAAAACTGAAGTCGAGCGATCCGTCATAACGCATGGCCCTCGGAAACTTGAATGCCTTGGGGTTACCCAGCACAGCCAAACGGTCGATTTCGGGTCCGCCAGGGTAAGGCAATCCAAGCAAACGCGCGACTTTGTCGTATGCTTCACCTGCGGCATCATCCAGGGTTTCACCCAGCAAGTCATAGTCCAGCGGGCCTTTGACTCGAACGAGCGCCGTGTGGCCGCCAGATACAAGCAAACACAGGAACGGACACGTGAGCGCTGGATTGGCCATGACGTTGGCCCAGATATGTGCCGCGAGATGGTGTACCCCGATAAACGGGAGATCAAGTGCCCACGCGGCTGCTTTTGCGCTGACCAACCCGACGAGAAGCGCGCCCACCAAACCCGGCGCATAGGTTGCTGCGATCGCACCCAGCTCCCGGGGCTGAATGCCCCCCGCTACCAATGCTTGTGCGATCAACGGATGGATGCTCTCAATATGCTGCCGTGAAGCGACCTCCGGAACGACCCCCCCAAATCGACGGTGCACCGCGGCCTGCGATGCGACCAATGAACACACGACCTCAGTACCGTTGCGCAACAACGCCACCGCGGTTTCGTCACAACTCGATTCAATGCCAAGGATCCACGTATCGGCCAAGACGCTCACCTCACCTCTTCGGCTGCCGTGTCGATCACAACCCCACTGCCATAGGATTCTTCAACCACAGCGGTTGCCACCCCATCCCCGATGCGCTCGAAATACGCGATGGCAGCCCGGCCCAGCGCTTGCGTTCCCGCATACCCCATGGCGCCAGCCAGCAGCCAACCCGGACCCGGCACGAATTTCGCCAATTGCCGCGCCGTGGCCCGCAGAGCCAATCCGCCACCCAACACCGACAGGACTTCTTTCAGACGGGCCTTGTTCATCGGTTGATCGTAAATCAGGGCGAGATCCAAAACCAGCTTGACCTGATTGCCAGTCATCACGGGCCAATCCGCCCCGGGAATGGGAATGACTCCGACCAACGCGTTGGTTTTGGCGGCCGCTCCGATTGCGTAACCGGCACAACTGGAACGCAAAAACGGAAACTGACGACCCAGCGGGAACAACGCATCCGGTACACACCGCACCAAAGCCTCCGCCAGTTCCGGCCCCATGCGCGCAGGATCGTAGGGCGCAACGATGCGATCACGGCTCAACCCGAACGCCGCCGCCGCCTCCCGTATCCGGGCACCCCGCCGATCCCGGGGCAAATCAGGCACAATGACCAATACCCGTTGCTTCGGATGCGCAGAAATCGCCGCTAACATCACATCTGACCAATCACTGTCAGCAAACAACAATACGAGACGAACCTCACCCCGCGCGCGTGACGCTTCCGCAAAACCATAAATGTTGAAACGCTCAACGTGCCGACACCCACTCAGGAACAAATCCCGGATGAACGCACGTGCTTCACACACAGGGCCGATGAGATCCACCCTGATCGTCTCGTTCTGGCGCTCCAGCAAGCCTTGCCAAGCTTGCCAAAAATTGTGCATTTCAATAGGATGTGTCACCCTCAATGCCTCGCAACGTCAACCATACCCGCCCAGTATAACACCGAGGACATGTGCCGTCGCCCACTTTCTTGGCGCCACGCCACTTTCCGCTGTGCAGGGATATACGATCGCCACTTTGGCCAACTCGTGTCCCTTTAATGGCCTTCAAAAACAGGGGCCGCAAAACCGGTCCGGATCCTTCACCTGACCCCAGATCAAATTGTCAAAACGTTATTTTTAGGTTAAAATAAGATTGTCCCTCATTTTTCTTGGAGAAAATGGTCTGTGGCCTTGATCGTGATTGTCACACGGGATTTGGATTTCGGCGGTCGGGTGCGTGCGTTGGCCTCCCAGCGGGGCTTTGAGGGAATTGTTTGTGATTTTGATGCGCTGGCTGTTTTAGATCCTGTGCTTTCTGGTCGCGTCGTGGTAACGGATTTGGTGATCCAGCCCGATGAATTGGGGGTACTCAGGCGATTGAGCGGGGCGCTTGCGGTGCTTGCCTCGCGTGAGGCGGTTGAGTCGCAAGGCTTCGTGCGCCAGTCTTTGAGGGAGTCGTGCCAGCCTGATGGGGTGCTTGAGCGCGGCTGGTCAGATGAGGCGTTCTGGGTTGAGTTTGAGCGGGTCAGCAAAGTCTTGGGTGACCGTTTGTCGCGGCAGCGAGCGGCTGACCGGGTGCGGCAGGACGTCGTTGCCATGGTGGATTCGCTGGCGCAGGTGCTAGAGGTGCGCGATCCTTATACGGCGGGCCATTCGATTCGGGTTGCCGCGTTCAGTTTGGTGGTGGCAAGAGGGCTTGGCCTGGACGAGCGTCAAATGGCAATTTTGGAGCATGGTGCGGCATTGCATGATGTGGGCAAGATTGCCATTCGGCGTGAGGTTTTAAACAAGGGTGGCGTGCTGACTGATGATGAATTTGAGCATATCAAGATGCATCCTGTGATCGCGCGTGAAATCCTGGAACCGGTTGCAGAGTTCGCACCTGTGTTGGAGGTGGTGTATCATCATCACGAGCGGATCGATGGTCGTGGTTACCCCTCCGGGTTGAAGGGTGATGAAATACCGTTATTGGCACAAATTGTCGCCGTGGCTGACACCTTTGATGCGATGACCAGTGACCGCCCGTATCGGGCAGGCATGCCGGCCATGAAGGCACTGCGCTTGATGGAGGAAGTGTCCGGTACGCAGTTGAACGGTGAACTCGTTCGCATTTTGGCGGAGCATGTACGGGGAACGGCGCGTCATTCGGCTTAAGGGCTGGCACGGAGGCGGCGCCTTCATAAGGAGGAACGCAACGTGACGGTTCCAATGGAGTGTACGGGAGAGACTGGGGTTCCGCGTTTATTGCGTGGTGAAGCGGGGCACCCGTTGCGTGCACCACGGGGCAAGCAGTTGCATTGCAAGGGTTGGGTACAGGAAGCGGCCTTGCGGATGCTGCTCAACAACCTGGACCCGGAGGTAGCAGAGCACCCGACCGCACTGGTTGTGTATGGCGGCAGTGGTAAAGCGGCGCGTGATTGGGATGCGTTGCGACAAATTGTAAAAGCGCTGTTAAAACTTGAAAATGATGAGACTTTGCTGGTTCAGTCGGGCAAGCCGGTGGGGTGTTTCAAGACCCATGTCGATGCGCCGCGCGTGTTGTTGGCGAATTCGTTGCTGGTGCCGCATTGGGCCAATTGGGATGAGTTTCGGAACCTTGAGGCTCGCGGGCTGACCATGTTTGGACAGATGACGGCGGGCTCGTGGATTTATATTGGGACGCAGGGGATCCTACAAGGAACCTACGAGACCTTCGCGGCGGTCGGGAAGCGTCATTTTGGTGGTGATTTGCGCGGGACCTTGACTGTGACAGCAGGCTTGGGGGGGATGGGGGGTGCCCAACCTTTGGCGGTCACGATGAACGGTGGGGTGGTGTTGGCGATTGAGGTTGATCCCACACGGGTTGTCCGTCGTTTGGAGACCGGGTATGTGCAATGTGTTGCGACAAGTCTGGATGACGCTTGGGAACGCGTGATGGCGGCCCGTGCCCGTCGGGAGCCCTTGTCGGTTGCGTTGGTGGGAAATGCTGCCGAGATTTTGCCGGAGTTGGTGAATCGCGGGATGATTCCGGATATTGTGACGGATCAGACCAGTGCGCACGACTTGATGACGGGCTATATTCCGCCAGGCATGGGGATCAAGGATGCGCAGGTGATGGCGTCACGCGAACCGCAGTTGTTTCAGGCGTTGGTTGGTGAGGCGTGTGCTCGGCATGTGCAAGCGATGCTGCAGATGCAAAAACGTGGCGCGGTGGTGTTCGACTATGGCAACAATCTGCGGCAGGTTGCATTGGACCATGGGGTTGAAGATGCTTTTGATTATCCGGGGTTTGTGCCTGCTTACATTCGACCGTTGTTTTGTGAGGGCAAGGGGCCTTTTCGTTGGGCGGCCTTGTCGGGGGATCCCGCGGACATTGCGGCGATCGATGCCGTGATTTTAGAGGCATTTGCCGACGATGAAGCATTGTGTCACTGGATTCGCCTCGCAGCTGATCAGGTGCATTTTCAGGGTTTGCCTGCGCGCATCTGTTGGCTGGGCTATGGTGACCGGGCGCGGCTGGGGCGCATCATCAATGACATGGTGGCCGATGGGCGGGTGTCGGCACCGATTGTCATTGGCCGTGATCACCTGGATTGTGGCTCGGTGGCTTCGCCCAATCGTGAGACGGAGGGCATGCGCGATGGGTCGGATGCGATCGCTGACTGGGTGATGCTCAATGCACTCATTAACGCAGTGGGTGGCGCGTCGTGGGTCTCCGTGCATCACGGAGGCGGTGTCGGCATCGGCTATTCGTTGCATGCGGGAATGGTCATCGTGGCGGATGGCACACCCGCCGCCGCGCTCAGACTGGAACGGGTATTGACCAGCGATCCAGGCATGGGGGTTATTCGCCATGTGGATGCAGGCTATGACGAAGCGATTGAGACCGCGCGCGCGCGCGGCGTGGCGATTCCTATGTGGGAGTGAATCGCTTTGCTGAAGGGTATCGTGATCGCACCTGCCTGGTTTTTGGTTCTTTGATGTGGTTCAAGCATGAACGCTTCCTTTGAACGTGATTTGCTTGGTTGGTTCGGCCGGCGCAAGCGCGACTTGCCATGGCGTGATTGCGGCGATCCTTACGCCATCTGGGTCTCTGAGATCATGCTGCAACAAACCCAGGTGGCGACCGTCATTCCTTACTTTCACGCCTTCTTGCAACGTTTTCCAACGATTGCAACGCTTGCGCAGTCATCGCAAGCCGATGTACTCAAGATGTGGCAGGGACTGGGGTATTACTCGCGCGCGCGACACTTGCATGCCGCGGCACGGCTGGTTATGACACGGCACGGCGGACAGTTGCCAGCGGAGCATGACGCGTTGCGGCACTTGCCGGGGCTGGGTGATTATGCGGCGGGGGCGATCGCAAGCATTGCGTTCGGGTTACCCTTCGCGGCGGTTGATGGCAATGTCTTGCGCGTGTTTTCCCGTTTGACCCTCCTGGAAGAAGATATCGCCCAAGCGCGCACCAAGCGCGTGGTGAGGGAGGCAATCACGACACGCCTGAACGAGCCTGGCGGCCCTGCGGCCCAAGCGCCCGGGGATTTTAACCAGGCTTTGATGGAACTGGGTGCCACGGTATGCACCCCGACCGCACCTGATTGCGCGAGGTGTCCCGCACAGCGTCATTGTCGCGGTTGGGCCGCAGACAGGGTTGCTGAACTGCCCATCAAGACAAAAAAATCGCCACCCGTGCCGGTACACTTGGCGGTGGTGCGACTAAGTCACAAAAACGAACTGCTGATCGTTCAGCAGGAAGCAACCGGGATTTGGGGCGGTTTGTGGACCTTTCCGATGGTCGCATTGGAGGCGGGTTTATCGGATGCGGCAATGCGTGAGCGGGTGCAAACAGCGATGGCTGAACTTGGTTTGACAATCAGTTTGACCGGACCCCTCGGGCTTACCCGGCACACCTTGACGCACCGCTTGATGCATTTGCATCGCTTCGAAGCGGCCGTCGCGGAAGCGGTCGCTGTGGCTTTGCCTTATCGGTGGTGTGCGTTGGATGCTTTGGCGACTTTTGCGTGGCCCCGTCCGTTTCTGAATTGGATTAACGGGGTTTCCGGTGACGGGCGAGATTGTGATTGAACGCGTACAATGAATGCGGATGGGCAGCAAGGAGAGGGCTTCGATGGCTGAAAAAACCGGTGAGCAGGGTTTTGAGCGCGACTGGGGTTATCTGATGCGCTTTCTGGATAAGCTGGAGGCTGCTGCTGAGGCGATGCCCCCTGCGCGGCGCGAACGCCTGAGTACCTTACTTGCGACCAAGCGGCAAGTTTGCCAGGATATTCGTGCCGTGCTTGGCGGGAACGACAAATTGACGCGTACCGACGCCGTGATGGGTGCGGCACCCGACGATCTGGTGCCGCGCTCACGCTTGACGGTTGGAACGTTGCTCGAATAAGTCGAAACGGTGCGCTAAAGCGGTGCTTCGAAGCGGAAATAAGTGGTGCGATCGTTGAAGCGTTTTTCCGCTTCTTGGCCAAGGAATCCCGATTTATCACCATTGCCGACGGCCTTGGTCGCGCGATCGAAGTCGCGTTCCAAATGTTTGGGAATTGGCAAGTCGACTTGTATCTGGGTCATGGTGCTCTGCCAGCGGTCATCACCTGGCGGGAGTGAGATGCGGACCGCTACTTGACCACGCGCAACGTGGTGGAAGCTGAAAAACTCACCGAGGCGCTCAAAGCAGTACCGTCCGCTATCAGGTACCCAGCCAGCCAAGGCTTGGTTCAGTTCGGCGAGACTGCCAGGTGTTCGTCCACGCAATCGACCAGCGACGGCCGGATCGCTTAACGCGTCTTTGATCAATGGATCCTTTAACAATGCGTTTAATACATCCCTCTCCCTAAAAATATCCGTCAACGCCACGGGCTTGCCGGTTACCACGTCCATGGTTTGCAGATAATGATGCGATAGATAAGTACTGTCCCCAGGAACGTGGCTTGGAATCGAGCTTGAGTCGTATTCCTTGATGCTCAGATACCGGCCAACCTGTGCAGTGGGTCTCGCGAAGGTTTGACGGGTACCGTCACAGAATTGTGGCGGTAAACGGCGTCCCGAAACAGGAACCATGTTTCTGAAACCCTGATGAGCGACATCACCCAGACCATTGTGGTGGCCGCCCCTGGCATCATCACCGCCTGAGTTCGAATGGCATCGCGCAACCTGTCGCGCCCGCACACTGAAAGTGGGTCGCCCTGACGGTGAATCAACTGGTGCGACCTGCAAATCGTCGGCGCGCCACTTCACGCGATAGCCGCTGGTCACCCCTGTGTAGATATCATCTGAAATCAACGGGGTTTGTGACGCCTTGGCGCCACCATTCGGCTGCACAGTGCCTGCCGGAAAGGGTGCCCCTCGATGCAAGACGGGTTGCCTGGTGTTGCGAGACCCCTGAGGACCGGAAAAAGACATATGAACCTCCGTGACATCCTGCCAACTGGCGAAGACCGCTGAATATTTCGGAATCAAAGACTTGGGAACTATCTTAATGTTGTCAGTACACGATCATTTGGGTGACCAGACTTAATCCTGTCTTAATGCAATTTTTCGTGCTTGGGTGCGCCTCGGCAAAAAGGGTTCATCCAGTCGTTGCATGCTGATGGACCAACTCAAGGCAGTCGTCGCGCGACGTTCGCCTTACCACTGCTGCTTGTCCGTCAGGATGGTTACAAGGCGGTAACAATCACCAATGCAATAAGTTAAGAATAGATTAAATAAGATTTAACCCAGAATATGGATCAACGAGCGCCACGGAGCATGTCCCGAATGGTGCACGGTATGGGCACGATGGGATATTGCCGATTTCGATCCGTCGTTTGCGCTCAATGCTCCACGCTCGCGCCATTCATGGCTGCAGTGTGGAATGCCAATAACTGACCCCAAGATGATTCCTTGCTACAGAAACGCGCTGCACGTTGATCAATTAAAACCACCTGATTAATCCCCCAAAGAAGCTGTGAAGAAGGAGAGCGGTCAGAATCGCGTGGCCCCTGGAACAGACAGCAGTGATTTTGGTCATTGGGAAAATATTAAAATGAACGTACGCGTTCACGGGGTGACAGGAATTATCGAACGTGATCTACTGTCACAAACAGGGATAGACCCCGTCCGGCTCTTGCAGCAGATTCACGCGATGCAAGATGCACTGTGGAAGCACGCGATCGACTGGCCTACTGGGGAGCCGTCGAAATCCCCTCGACACACGCCGGCGCAGCCCAGGCGCTTCGAAGTTGCTGGTTGTGTAGCTGGCGCGGAAGATTCCTCGCAGGTTGACTCGGCGCGGATAAAGACGCCAGGTGATGGCCAGAAACGCAAGTACAACAAATCACCACGGAAACCAAGA
>JBBAPZ010000005.1:147069-204821 GCA_040400605.1 Candidatus Sericytochromatia bacterium | reverse complement strand
TCTGCGTCAATAAAAGGTTTGAAACCGTTGAGGGGTTACACTGAAAAAATTTTCAAGGCGAAACCCCTTAGGGGTTTGAGCGTGACCACGCAGCCACCAACGTGCCCGCACGCGACGATGCGTGCACAAGCGCGCTGAGCGTTTGTACGACAACCTTGGAGCGACGCGCTGGTGTGCAGACTGCGAACAAGGCCCGCGGGATGCTCACTTAGGCGATTTGCTCTCTGGGGTAGGTTCAGGGCTTTTGGTCCTAACGCCTGATTTGCGCTTAAGGGTAGATTTAGAGCGCTTAGTCCTGCCGCCTGGGCGGTGCTCCTTTGGCCGAATAAGAATCTGAATCGCATTCGCTTTGTTGGGGGTGAGCATGAGTTCGGAGTTATCCTGCTTGAAAAGCCAATCGATAATGTCGACCTTGTCCGACTCATGTTCTACAGACGACGGATCCATCCAGAAACGCTGCCAAGCTCTTACAAGCAGCTTCATCTCGAGTGTCCACTGGTCACCGTTTTTCAACAGTTCAGAGGTCGGCCCGTCAAAGCTTAGTTCCTGCCACACATCGCGCAACATTGTCGGCACCGGCTGTCCGTCAGGCCGTCGTTTGAGCCATCACGTCTTGAATTCGTCGAGCGCAATCTGGTGCGTGCAAAGATATGTTAACTGGTTAAGCGCGATAGCGCGACGGATGACGTCGAGTGCCGCACGCATCGTTTGACGTCTATCTGCTGGCATTGCGCAGGCATAAAAATCGTCAACAGCCTCGGGACAGATAAATTCGCCGGGCGGAAAATGTTTGTCACAGTCTTCGGGCGGTTGGTAAACAAAACCCTCAGGGTGAGAATCCGGGCTACGCTCTTTTTAAATTATAGCCTTGGCGATCGCCTCGGCATACGTGCCTTCATCGAGCCGTATCAGAAACGACCCGTTTTTGAATTCTTCCCAATCCAGGTTTGCGCAGGCCATCGCCGCTTGAAGCAGATAAATTTCCGTCCGTACAAGCACGGTTCTGTCGTGCGCCTCTGTGGATGCCGATCGATACTCAGCCAAGCGTAGCACAGCGGAGTCATCCAAAAGATCAAAACGGGTGGCTGGCCTCGCGCGGCAAATGTAAACCAACTGCCCAACGCCCGCCGCGAACCAGCACCCATAAAATTCCAGCGTAGCCCCGAAGAAAAACGCCGGAATCAGGGAACCCTGAAACCGGCACTGTGAGCGACTTTAATTCAATATAAAGAGGCGGAGGGCATGAGATTCGAACTCACAACCCCTTGCGGGGCGACGCATTTCGAGTGCGCTTCCTAACCACCCGGACACCCTCCAAAGTGGAAAAGAATCATAACAGAGCCTTGCTGGTATCGCAAGCTTGTCTTGCTTCCCGTTGCGTGGATGTGGTACCACATGAAAAGGCAAAGGCGCACGATGGCTGAACACGCACTGACTGTCTCAAAAGATGCTGCACTGACCACCTTGTCCGAAACGGGGTGGGCTTGGTGGCGTTCAAAGCTGCTCGCGGAACCTGATTGGATCGCGGGGGTGCTGTTGGGAATTGCGAGCACGTTGGTGGTATTCCTGGTGGTGATACCGAGACAGGAATATGCCAAGATGATGCGTAACCCGCAAGAAGCATTCTTGGCGCGACAGAGTGAACCTTTAACGCCCGAACAGGCCTTTCGAATTCAGCGCGCCAGGGTGTCGCTGCGAGCAGGGCGAGTCGACCAAGCCTTGATTGAACTGGAAACCATTCTCAAGGCGCGGCCGGATCTGGCCGAGGCGCGCTGGTTGTATGCCAGTACCTTGGATCGCCTCGGTGATTCAGCAAGGGCCGCCAAACACTACGCCCTTTACCTCAACCACGCCGAGCGCCTTCATTCGTCGATCACCGCCCGCATCCAAACAGCCAAACAACGACTGGGTGTCCTGCAGGAATCCCCCTGATGACACAGGCGCCTGGAGACGCCTTTGCCAACACAGCCGGACGGAGAACACCATGCACGCTGACGACGTGGACCTGACGATTCAAACCCAGTCGCTTGAAGACATAGACGCATCCGTGCGTGCCATGAAAGAAGCGATGGAACAAGCAGCCAATGCCGCTGCGGATCGCGCCATACGCAAACGCGAAAAAAAATCGCAATCCCAACCGGCGTTATCACTTGACGACCGTGACGTGCTTTATCACACGGCTTTGCATACACCGGACATCCCAGAGCCCGCCGCGAAGGAAACCATCGCGGAACAAACCATCACAACAGGCCTGATGGAAGATGACGCGCTGGAAGAACTCATCCGCCAAGCCTCGGCTGACTTGCCCGAGGTCAACAACCGCGAGGATTTTGGTGATCTGGTGCTCATTAAGCATGACGCACCCGCCGAAGCCTGGTACACCCAAGCCAGCGAACAGGCCCTGCCTGGGGTATTGAGGGGCGTGAAGGGGCCGGTCGATCTCAAAATGCTCGTCCAGGCCATGATGATCGAAGTCGGCGACGTCAAACGCACCAACGCGATCATCATCGAAACACTGGCCCGCATCGAGGAAAAAGTGGAGCGCACCAACCGCCACCTGCGCGATCGCCGCTCATTCAAATCCTAAGCTCACCCAAACACCGCACCCCAAAACTTGCCCACGCACCTGACAATACGCGCGAAGAAACCCCTGGCCTCTCAAAAGAGAAACATCAAAAGCGTTCCGGCTTTTTCACAAAGCACCACGTGCCCAAAACCGACCGCCGCCTTCACCGTTGGCATCATTAACGCTTGTTGCGACGCCCCTTGCTTTGTTAGAATAAAGGCAAGCGTGCCTGCAGATGTCCAGATGGGATCATCGCTTGGGTTGCCGCTTCCTCACATCCCCCGGTCACGGTTGTATCGTCCCCGCCACAAAGGGCTTTTATGCAAGTTGTCGCCTTCGGCGCAAGTCATCAGACAGCCAGTGTTGAAATCCGCGAAAAGCTCAGTTTCAGCGAACGTCAGCTCAGTGCCGCCGTCTCTCGCCTGCTGGCGCAACCGGGCGTGCTTGAGTGTGTCATTCTCTCGACGTGCAATCGCACCGAATTTTATGTCGTGATACAAGAGACACGGGGACTGCGTGACCAGTTGACCCGTTTCTGGCTGGACGAAAAATCATTGCCGGAGCGTTACGTCGATGATTACACGTATTATCACGAAAACGAAGATGCCATTCGGCACCTGCACAGGGTCACCGCGGGTTTGGATTCGTTGATTGTCGGAGAGGGTCAAATCCTCGCGCAAGTCAAGGCCGCCTTGTCAGTCGCGCAACAGGTGGATGCCGCGGGCCAGTATCTTGAAACCCTGTTTCAGCAAGCCATTCGCGCAGGCAAGCAGGTGCGGACAGAGACCAACATCGGTCGGGGCTCAATTTCGGTATCGTCCGCTGCCGTCGAGGTGGCACAACAGCACCTTGGTAGTCTCCAAGAGCGCATCGTGTTGATCTACGGCGCGGGCAAAATGAGCGCCCACACCGTTCGTGCCTTGTTTCAGAAAGGTGCTAAACACGTTTACATCGTCAACCGGACGCTGGAACGCGCCCAAGAGACGGCGGCCCGCTTTGGTGGTGAAGCACGGTCCATTGAAGCGGGGCGCATGCTGCATGCCGTGGCAGATGTGATCATCTGCTGCACAGCAGCCCCGCACTACCTCATCACGCCAGACAACTATCCCCACGTTCCCGGTCGTTCACGCATTTTGATTGATATCGCCGTGCCCAGAAACATCGATCCGGCGCTGGGCGATCTCCCGGGCATCCATTTGCTTGATTTGGACGGGTTGGAAACCATTGCGCGCAGCAACCGTGAAGAACGCGCGAAACTGATTATCGACGCCGAGGTGATGATCGAAAACAACCTCCTTGATTACTCTGCTCGCCTGGCCTCTTTCCAGATTACACCGACGATTCAGTCGCTGGATGAGCATTTGGAAACGATCTTGAGCCGTGAACTCAGTGACTTTATGCAGCGACACAGTGGTTTTCTTGAGCGGGAGCCGGAAGCGGCACTGGAGCGTTTTGGACAGTTACTGATCGGAAAGATCCGTCATCCAGCCGTGGTCAACCTCAAGGCCCTCGCACCCAATGAACAGGATTACCACGCCGCCGTGCTCGCGCGTCTGTTTGACCTTGAAGTGGAAGATGCAACCCAACGCTATCTGCGTAAACGCCAACCCTCACTGGAGCGTGCGGAATTGTCGCAACGGGAATGGCAGCGGTGAGTGAAACGATACGCGTTGGTACACGCGGCAGTGCACTGGCACTCTGGCAAACCAATTTTGTTGTGGATCAGCTACGGGTGTTCTACCCGGAAATAGAGTGGTCGATTACGGTCATTAAAACGCAAGGGGACATCTTGTTGGATCGACCCCTCTTCGCACTCGGCGGACGCGGTCTGTTCGTCAAGGAAATCGAGGACGCCTTGCTTGAAGGCACCATCGACCTCGCCATTCACTCCCTGAAAGACATGCCAACCACACAACCCGATGGTCTGGCAGTCATGGCCATCGGCGAGCGTGAGGACCCCCGCGACGCCCTCGTCTCTCATGCCGCGACACCCCTCGATGACACCATGCCATTGCGCATCGGTACCAGCAGCCTCAGGCGCCGGGCCCAACTGCAAGCCTGGCAACCGCGCTGGAACTTTGCGGATGTTCGGGGAAACGTTCACACCCGCCTCGCCAAATTGGACTCTGGCGACTATGACGCCCTGGTTTTGGCCGCCGCTGGCCTCAATCGCCTGGGTCTCCCGCAACGCATCACCCGCTTGCTCGACACCTCAGACTGCCTGCCCGCTGTCGGACAAGGCGTCTTGTGTGCCGAGTATCGCTTGGACCACGTAGCCCTCGCAACCCGCTTATCGGTGCTTCAGGACCCCCATACCGTTGCCGCGGTGATGGCCGAACGCAGTTTTTTACAGTGTCTCGATGGCGGTTGCCAAGTGCCCATCGCCGGCCACGCCACAGTCACAGACGACATCATCGCATTGCGCGGACGCGTCGCTTCACTCGATGGCTCAGAAACCCTTGATGCCAGCGTATCCGGTCCCATCACACAGGCGGTGGCACTGGGCGTTGAAGCTGCCCGCCTGCTGCTGGCCCAAGGTGCCGATCGCCTACTGCAACGAGACCAGTTACCCAACTAAAGCACCTAAACAGTGACGCATTGATGGCGGTCAAAAACCTGTGTAGGAGATGCGTAAAATCGGGTGCTCACGCACCGTTATTGATAGACAATCAACGCACGATCGTTTGTCAAAATGAAAGCTTGTCGGGTCAATTTGCGCTTTCGCGTCCTCAACGTGGCTATACAGTGACGCATGGGTTTTTGTTCAAAAATTATGCAGCAAACTCAAAACATCAAGGACTAACCAGGTGTTTTTGAACAACAGCCAAAATTTTGGTCACCAATCAACGCGTTTCTGTATAGACGTCTAAAAAAGCCCATGCAGGACACCTCCGGCGTCCAACTGCATCCGGGTAGCCGCAGGATGGGCAGGCAAGCCCGGCATGGTCATCACATCACCACACAAGGCAACAATGAAGCCAGCCCCGCCAGCAGGCCGTAACTCACGAACGTGCAAATCCCAATTGTCGGGTGCCCCCCGTCGAGTTGGGTCGTCAGAAAACGAATACTGGGTTTTGGCAATGCATACAGGAGCCGTCGCGAAGCCGGAATCCATCAGGGCCTCAAGGTCTTTTTCGGCACGCTTGCCAAATATGACGTCATTGGCACCATAGACATTGCGGGCGATTTTGCGAATTTTTTCACGTGGCGAATCGAGCGCATCATAGCTGAAACGGGGTGTTTGGGGCGCCACGGCGGCCCGCATGACGGCACGGGCCAAATCAACGCCCCCCGCACCACCGTTTGCATGACAATCGGCAATGACCAGTTCGCCGCCGAGTTCCGTAACATGGGCTTTCAGCCAGGCGATCTCAGCATCGGTATCACCCGCGAAGCGATTGAGGGCCACCACGCAAGGAAGGCCAAAATGTTGGGTGATGTTCAGGTAGTGGCGTTTGAGGTTGGCAAAGCCAGCACTTAGCGCGTCTGGATGGCCATCGCCATGCCATTTGAGCGATCGCACCGTCGCCACCAACACAACGGCGGCAGGCTTCAAATCACCCATGCGACACTTGATGTCGATGAATTTCTGCGCACCAAGGTCCGCCCCAAAGCCCGCCTCAGTCACCACCCAATCACCAAGTTTCAACGCATACCGCGTCGCAACCAATGAATTGCAACCGTGCGCAATGTTGGCAAAAGGCCCCCCGTGAACCAAAGCAGGTGTATGCTCCAGGGTCTGTACCAGATTCGGCATCAAGGCGTCCTTTAACAGACCCGCCATCGCATCGGCGGCCTCCAACGCGTCAGCCCTCACAACGCCGCCGTCTTGATCATAGCCGACAACGATCTGCCCCAGGCGCGCCTTGAGGTCAGCCAGATTCTGCGCCAAACACAAAATCGCCATCACCTCCGACGCCGGCGTGATCACAAAACCGGCCTCCCGCGGCACGCCCCCTGACTGACCACCCAAACCCAACACCACGTGCCGCAACGCACGGTCATTCATGTCCATCGCACGCTGAAACGTGATTCGACGTGGATCCAATCGCAACGCGTTGCCGTGATGCAAATGGTTGTCAATCAGGGCCGCAAGCAAATTGTTCGCGGCGGTGATCGCATGGAAGTCACCGTTAAAGTGCAGATTGATCTCCGTCATTGGCACAACCTGCGCACGGCCGCCGCCGCACGCACCACCCTTGACACCAAACACAGGCCCCAGCGAAGGCTCGCGAATGGCCACGATGGCTTTTTCACCCAAGTGACAAAGTGCCTGACCGAGTCCAATGGTCATGGTCGTCTTGCCCTCACCAGCTGGCGTTGGCGAGATGGCGCTCACAAGCACCAACCGACCATCCGGGCGATCGCCAATTCGCTCCCAACACTCAGGCGTCAGTTTGGCCTTGTAACGCCCATAGGACTCCCAATCCGCCTCAGTCAGCCCCAAGCGCGCCGCCACGCGACCAATGGCCTCGGGCACAACCCCGCGCGCAATCGCCAGATCATCAAGCACGCCATCAGCCGGCATCGTATCCACACTCCTCAAAGACACCCGAACAGCCTTATGATAACGGAACATGACCCATTGATGGGGCGATTGACCATCAACGAACCATCAGCACCTGCCCCCATAAACCCCTGACGCGATGCTTGGGTCAACACCTGTTCGAGACGCCATCAACTCAATAATTGGTTGAAACATCGTTTGAACAACCGCTTCAGGGCACCTTGCCTGAAAACGGGTCAAGATTATGTCCATCGAATGGCCAAGATTGACAAGCCGATGACTTGGCTTCCTGGATGATTCGCCGCAAACTGTCGCATGGTCTTTCAAGAAAGTCAGCACCGCCGATGACGCACACCTTTGAGGTAACGGACGCAGACGCATCGTGTGCTTTGATCCAATGGTTGAGCAAACGTTTTCCCTCCATCGCACAGGCCCGCCTGCGTTCGTGGATCCAGGACGGTTCCGTTCTGGTCGACGGCAATCCTTACAAAGCAACCCGTTACGTTCAATCTGGACAACAAATCGTTGTGACCCCTCACGCATTGCAACCGCATCCAGCAACACCGCAGGCGCTGCCTCTTCCCATTCGCTACTGTGACGAGCACTGCATTGTCGTCGCCAAACCCGCCGGCATGGCCACACACCCCGGTCCGGGCTGGTGGATGGGCAGTTGCGTCAACGCGTTGCTGCACGCCATCACCGATTGGCCTGGGATTAACGGCGTCGCGGGCCCCGGCGTGGTCCACCGCCTGGATCGCGACACATCCGGGTTGTTGGTGTTCGCGCGCAGCGACGCAGCCCATCAGCGCTTGCTACACGCCGCGGCCAACCGCCAGTTCGAACGCGTCTACCTGGCTTGGGTTGAGGGCACGGTCAAACAGGGTGGGTGTATCAACGCACCGCTTGCCCGTGATGCGCAACACCCCCAGCGCATGCGGGTGCACACAGACGGTAAGACCGCTATCACCCACTTTGAGGTGCTGGGGCACGCGGAGGGCAACTCTTTGCTGCGCCTGCGGCTTGAGACCGGTCGCAATCATCAGATACGGGTTCATATGGCACACATCGGGCATCCGGTGCAGGGCGATCGCTGGTATGGCACACCAGGTCCCCACCTGGCCCTTCACGCCTGGCAACTGGGATTTGCACACCCCATCACCCACGCACCTCTATTTTTCGAGGAACCCATACCTGACGCGTGGCAGCGCACATAGATGAACCCGTAATACTTGACGAACGGCAGGGTCCCCTTTAGCGTTGAGTGGTATGAGTTGGTGTGCGGGGTGTTTGATGCGAAAGCTGGCTGGCGTCGTGCTGGGCGTTGCCCTCTCAACGACCTTGATGGGAGCAAAGTTGACGGAACCTGACCTGAAAGAAAAGCCCGCCGGGGGAACATACCCCTCCACGCGCCAGGAACCCGTGGTGGACCAATACCACGGGGTGTCTGTGCCAGACCCGTACCGCTGGCTGGAGCAAGGCGACTCCCAAGCCACGCGTGATTGGATCGCAACCCAAAATCAGTTCACGCAAGCCCATCTACGCACCATTGGCCTACGCGCTCACATTTTGCAGCGTGTGACACGCCTCTGGAATTACGAACGCTTGGGCGTCCCGTTTCGCCGTGCCGGAAACCAGTTTTTCTACAAAAACACCGGTTTGCAAAACCAGAGTGTCCTATACATGCGCACGGCACCCGATGCGGAAGCGAAAGTACTGCTGGACCCCAACACCTTGTCAAAGGATGGCACGGTGGCACTCAGTGGCACCTCAATTTCGCCAGATGGTCGCTATGTCGCGTATGGAACCTCAAACGGCGGTTCTGACTGGCAGCAGTGGCGCGTGCGTGACATTGCATCAGGCAAGGATTTGAGTGACACCTTGGACTGGATCAAGTTTTCGGGGGCGGCGTGGCGCAAAGACAACCAGGGATTTTATTACGCGCGTTACGAAAAACCGATCAAAGACCAAGCCCTGCAGGCCATCAACGCCAATCAGAAGCTTTATTTTCATCGAATCGGGACCCCGCAAAGCGCGGATGTGTTGGTGTATGCGCGGCCGGATCAGCCACAGTGGGGCTTTGCGCCGCGTCTGAGCGAGGATGGACGCTATCTGGTGTTGCACATTACGCACGGGACGGATCCCAACAACCGTATTTATGTGATGGATCTTCATGCCAAGCAATCGGTGATGCAACCCCTGCTGGACGCACAAGACGCCGCCTACGATTTCATTGGAAACCAAGGAACGGTCTTTTGGTTTAAAACCACGCTGGATGCGGAGCGTGGCCGCGTGATTGCGGTGGATATCAACCAAAGCGATCGCAAGCACTGGCGTGAGTTGATTCCCCAGAACGCAGACAACCTCGAAAACGTGGATTGGATCAACCAACAGTTTGTGCTCACCTACCTGCACAACGCGCATCATCGCGTGGCCATCCACGAAACGGACGGTCGCTTCGTACGGGAGGTGCCGCTACCGGGCATCGGCTCGGTATCCGGCTTTTACGGAGAGCCTGGCGACACGGAGACCTGGTTTGCCTTTAGTGGTATGGCGTTACCGCAAGTCATTTATCATTATGATTTCAAGACCGCGGCGGCCCGGGTCGAACAAAAGCCGACGCTGGCGTTCAATCCAGACGACTATGAGACCAAGCAGGTTTGGTACGCGAGCAAAGATGGCACGCGCGTGCCGATGTTCATCGCGCACCGGCGCGGACTGGAGTTAAACGGTGACAATCCGACATTCCTGTATGGCTATGGGGGGTTCAATATCGCCCTGACGCCCTCGTTTTCGGTGTCCGATCTCGTCTGGATGGAAATGGGGGGTGTTTATGCGATGCCCAATTTGCGTGGCGGCGGTGAGTTTGGCGAACAATGGCATCGCGCGGGCACCAAACTGCAAAAACAGAATGTCTTTGATGACTTCATCGCGGCGGCGGAATATTTGATTGCCAATCGTTATACCAATTCGCGGCGACTTGCCATCGGGGGCGCCAGCAACGGGGGGTTGCTGGTGGGGGCGTGTTTGACGCAGCGACCTGATCTCTTCGCCGCAGCGGTGCCCAAAGTGGGGGTGTTGGATATGCTGCGCTACCATAAGTTTACGATTGGGTGGGGTTGGGCGCCGGATTACGGTACTGCGGATGATCCGGAAGAATTCAAGGCGCTTTACGCTTATTCTCCGTTGCATCGGGTGCGCCCGGGCACTGAGTACCCCGCGACCTTGATTGTGACAGGCGATCACGATGACCGGGTCGTGCCCGCACACAGTTTCAAGTTCGCAGCGACCCTGCAGGCAGCGCAAAAAGGGTCGAAGCCCATCTTGATTCGCATCGGGCACAAAGCGGGGCATGGGGCAGGCAAACCCACCGCACGCATCATCGAAGAGTTAAGTGATATCTGGGCGTTTGTGTGTCACGCACTCGGCGTTACGGTGAAAGAAGACGCGAGCGTCTCGCATTGATGGAGCGCCGTCGGGCCTCAAATTAGGCTTGGGCGGGCATTGACTGGTAACAAGGGGAGTCTCATGGCCAAGGTGCGTTTCGATGGTGTGATGAAGCGTTACGGGGATCAAACGGTCATCCGGCATTTGAACCTTGAGATCAAGGACCGTGAGTTCTTGGTGCTGGTTGGGCCATCCGGCTGTGGAAAAAGCACGGCATTGCGGATGATTGCAGGACTTGAGGATATCACCGCGGGGGATTTGCATATTGGCGATCGCATCGTGAATGTGGTGCCGCCGCGTGATCGCGACATCGCCATGGTCTTTCAGAACTACGCGCTTTACCCGCACATGACCGTTCGAGAGAATATGGCTTTTGCATTGAAATTGCGCAAACAGTCCCAACAGCAAATTGATGATCAGGTGGAACAGGCCGCCAGGCGCTTGGAGATTACCCACTTGCTGGATCGCAAGCCCAAAGCCCTATCGGGTGGCCAAAGACAGCGTGTGGCATTGGGAAGAGCCGTTGTGCGCAATCCTGCCGTCTTTTTGATGGATGAGCCGTTATCCAATTTGGACGCCAAGTTGCGCGCCAGTATGCGCGCGGAAATCAAAAAGCTGCATCAGCAGTTACAGACAACCTTTGTGTATGTCACGCACGACCAGACTGAAGCGATGACGATGGGCGATCGCATCGCGGTGTTTCACGGCGGCGAACTGCAACAGTTGGACACCCCTGCCAACGTGTACCATCGCCCCGTCAATACTTTCGTTGCCACGTTCATTGGATCGCCGCAGATGAACATGATTCTTGCCGAAGCACGCCAAGAAGGCCAGGGGTGGATCCTCGAAAGCCCCCACCTCACCCTCAATTTGCCAATGGAGACCCTCAACCGGACAGGGCCCACGCTCGTTGGCATCCGCCCGGAACATTTTTTACTGCAAGACCTCACAACAGGCGTTTACGCCGGTCGCGTCGAACTGGTCGAGATGCTCGGCTCAGATGCCTACCTTCACCTTGAAGGTGTGGGACAACCGGTGCTGGTCCGGATGCCCCCCGAACAACTGCCGGCGGTCGGTCAAGTCGTACGCATCGGCGTTGATGGTGCCCGCGTCCACCTCTTTGATCCCGTGAGCCAACAACGGTTGAATCACACAATGACGCACGGGTGACGATCCAAAATTTGCGCAACTATACAGAAACGCGGTGGTTGGCAATCAATTTTCAACTATCGTTGAAAAACGGTGTTTTGCGTTGGCTACACAAGTTTTGAACAAGAACCGCTGCGCCACTGTATCGTGCAAACACATCAATCAATCACGTGCTGCTGTGCCACGCCTGCCAAAATCTCCGGTGAACAAATCCGCTGGTCATGGACAGGCCATTCAAAGATGGGTACAAGCGTGCTTTTCACGCTTGAGCGTGAACCTCAGCCAATGGCGCGCCTTTTGCAACGTTGATCACAAACCGGACAACCCGATTATGTTATTCTCATGACCAGATATGAATTGGTTGTGATTGCTCATCGAGGGTGCGCCGGTGCTGGACTATTTCGGATTGCAAGAATCTCCCTTCATCGATGCTGTGGATGTGCGCATGCTCTACATGTCCGGCCAGCATCGAGCAGCCTTGGGCAAATTGCTTTATTGCATCACCGAGCACCAACCCTTGGGTGTGTTGGTGGGGCCCTTCGGAACAGGAAAAAGTTTGGTGCTGTCGCAGCTCAACACCATGCTGCGAGCCAATTCGGCAGTGGATATCGTGCATATTCAAAACCCTGCGTCCTATCCCACTGAAAGTGCCTTGCTGCAAAAAGTCGCCATCGAACTGGGCCTACCCTTGCGGCGCGGCAAAGGCAAACAGATGGGGGATTTGCTGGCTTACCTGATTACGCAAGCGCAGCGCGACCGGTCGGTCGTTTTAATCATCGACGAGAGTCAAAACCTCGGTAAAAACGTTGGATCCAACCACCTGGAACTGTTGCGCGAGTTTTCCAACATGGATGCCGGGCGCAAGTTAATCACCAGTGTATTGGTTGGACAACCCGAACTGTTAAGCCGGCTGGCCTGCAACCCGGCGCTTGAGAATCGCGTCGCCATTACAGCCAAGCTCTCCACGTTGCGACGCGAGGAAACCGCAGGCATGATCACCCACCGCACCTTGGTTGCGGGACGCGAGGATACCCTCTTCACGGATGAGGCCATCGAACTCATCCAACGTTTGTCCGGCGGCTTGCCCCGCCGCATCAACCAGATTTGCTGGAATGCGCTGCCTGTGGCGTATGCCCGACAGGAAACAGTCATCTCCGCCCCCAGTATTATGGAAGCGGCGGTGAGTGGCATGGGTCTTGACTCTGCCCCAGACGCGCGACAGGAGCAACAGTATGCCTGAGGGGCTTGGAACCTGGGACCAGTTATTGAGTGTCACGCAGGCCAAGCTCAATAATCAGGCGATTGAACGCAGACGGGTACCCATCGACCAGTTGGTGCCCAATCCGGAACAGCCACGCCGCCATTTTGATGACATCGCCCTCCACGATTTAACCAACAGTGTGCGCCTGCACGGGATTCTGCAACCGTTGCTCGTGCGCCCCGCGCCAGCGGACAAACGGCGGTTTCAGATTGTCGCAGGCGAACGACGCTACCGTGCCGCCAAGGAGGCGGGCCTGACCGAGTTGCCTGTCGTCGTGCGAGAACTGGACGATCGCGAGGCGTTGGAACTGGGCCTGGTCGAAAACCTTCTGCGCGAGGACGTGACCGTGCTGGAAGAAGCACGTGCCTTGCAAAAATTGCTGGATAACTTCGGCTACTCGTATGCGCAATTGGGCGAGCGCTTGGGAAAAAACAAGGCCTACGTCGACCACCGTGTGCGCTTGCTCAAGATGCCGACGGACATCCAGGATGCCTTGGAGCGGGACGCCCTGGCCCAGGTCGCCGCGCAACGCCAAGGCGAAGCGCGCGCCAAGAAAGCGTTTACGCCGCGTCACGCGAGCGTTGTGGTTCAACTGGATGACCCAACCGAGCGTGCGGGATTGATCGCGCGCATCTTCGCAGAGAACCTGACGGTTGCTGACACGCAAAAATGCCTGGGCACAAATCAAAACACGTCCAAAAGCCTTCGCTCACGATATGAACGAATACGGGAAAACCCGCCAGCCAGCATAACGACTGGGCAGCAGATATCCCTTGAGGATTGCGCAACCTTTCGACTCTTTCAAAGCGCCCACGATGGCCAGGTGCCACGCGAAGCCTTGCTTGATGCACTGCGGAAAGACCTGAAACAACTGAACGAGGGCTTATCCGACGCTGGTCACTGATGCCTAAAAGACTCGAGGAGCCGATCGATGAATCCCTCGCGAGCCGGCTTGTACCCCGGAAGCGGGTTGACGGGGAATTGGCCCTCGAAGTCGCCTTTCAGTAGCGGCACGGCATTATCGCGCACCCGTCTATCCTCTCCAATGGGTACTTGATTGAAGTCTTTCCCGGTGACTACGTAGCGATCGCGACCGATGACAACCTGTGTTTGATCAGGCGATGCGTTAAACTTCTTTTTCCAAGCTTTTTTTTGCCTGACCTGCACCTCGGATGGGTCCTGCACTCCCGCTGGCAACTTCTCCACCATGGCATCACACGCCACGAACTGCACCGGCCCCAACTGGTTTGACGGCGAACTTGCGATCACACGACAACCAGCGTTCACACTTCCCATACTCGACTCCTTCAATGACGACGAATCCTGCTTGCCAATCTATCGTTCGTTAACTGTTAAACTTGCTTTTTCAAGATTAATTTAACGCTAAGTTTCCAGTCGGTGTGCGACACGTCGTTTTGGCCTCCGGTGGCTGCATCACGGACAAATTGGCCGCTCTGGCCCCTTCTGAAGCGATCCAGCACCCCTGTGTCATGTGCCGTGCTAAAATGCCCGAGGAGGTGGTATGCAACGCAAAAGGCTGCCTATTGGCATTCAGACCTTTCGCGAGATTCGTGAAAATGGCCACTATTACGTGGACAAGACGCCGATGGTTCTGCGTTTGATCGAACAGGGCAAACCCTATTTCCTTTCCCGTCCGCGTCGCTTTGGCAAAAGCCTGCTGCTCGACACCATGAAGGAATTATTCGAAGGCAACCAGGCCTTGTTTGCAGGCTTGTATGCCGAAGCGCACTGGGATTTCCCAGCGCCATCCGGTGTTGCTGCTGAACCTCGCCAACGGTGTCTTGAAAACCCGCGATGAACTGCACGAGCAACTGGATGCTTTCGAGCGTGTTCACAACTTACCACCCACCATGCCGGATCCTCGTAGTCGTCTTAAACGATTGATTCGTGGCTTGCACGAAAAGACGGGCCAGCGTGTCGTTGTGTTGGTGGATGAATATGACAAACCCATCCTGGACAACCTGACGACGCCGGATACCGCGCGCATTATGCGTGACGCCTTGCGCGATGTGTACAGCGTCTTACAGGGCACGGATGCCCATCTGCGCTTTGTGTTCATCACGGGGGTGAGCAAGTTTTCGAAGGTAAGCCTGTTTTCGGGCTTGAACAACCTCAATGACATCACGGTGACGCCGGAATATTCTGCTTTGTGTGGTTATACCGAACACGATGTGGACACGGTCTTTGCGCCGGAACTGCCGGGTTTGGATCGCGCGAAAATGCGCCAGTGGTATAACGGCTATAACTGGCGAGGAGAGGCGGTTTACAATCCCTTCGACCTGCTGTTGCTGTTTGACAAGCGCGAATTCAAGGCCTACTGGTTCGAAACGGGCACACCCGCCTTTTTGGTCGAGATGTTGGCCCAGCGGCAGTTTTTTACACCCGAGTTCACCCAATTGCAAACCAGCGAGGCCCTGCTGTCCAGTTTCGACGTCGATCACATCGAAACCGAGGCCTTGTTGTTCCAGGCGGGCTACCTGACCATTCAAAGCGTGAAGACGCGGCGCTCAGGTAGATTGGTCTATACATTGTGCCTTCCCAACCTGGAAGTGGCTGCGGCCCTCAATGATGCGTTGTTGCCACTTTTAGGGCCGGTAGCCCAAGACGCGACAAAATCAAAAAATCGCTTGGAAGATGCTCTGGAAGCACACGATATGCCCGCAGCGCAAGAAGCCATTCACGCACTGTTTGCCAGCATTCCTCACGACTGGTACCGCAAGAATGCGCTATACAGATCCGAGGGACACTATGCCAGCGTCTTTTTCAGTTATCTGATGGCCTTGGGCTACGAGATTCGGGTGGAAGATGCTACCAACAAGGGGCGTATCGACCTGGCCTTGCGCATCGGCCCCCAAGTCTTTCTGTTTGAATTCAAGGTGGTTGAACAAGTGCCTGACGGCAGTGCGTTGGCGCAGCTACAGACTCGCTGTTACGCCGAGAAGTATCGCGAACCGGGCGTGAGCATCACCCTGGTGGGCATTGAGTTCAGTCGCGAAGCGCGCAACCTGGTTAGCTTCGCGTTTGCGACAACAGACTGAGGCCCCCAAATACCGGTTGCGGACCGGCGGTGTTCGCCAGATTTGACTAAACTTCCGACCCTTAGACAATCGGATCACCAATCAACGCATTGCTGGCAAAAAACAAAATGATTCAGGGACCTGATGACAATCAGGTCCCTGAATACCTTGGACAGAGCCCCGCCGGGGCTATTTTACAGCCGCTGGGACTGGCAGTTCGTGCGTGACCGTGAAACCATCCGTTGTGTGGTCAACCTGAATTCGCAGTTCAGCAGCGCCTGGGTTGTCCAACAAACGATCGCTGATGGGCGTTTCGATCGCCCGTTGAATCAGCCGACGCAACGGCCGTGCGCCCAAGTGCGGATCATACCCCTGCTGCGCAAGCGCCTCTTTCGCACCTGACGACACCACCAACTTCACCCCCAAGGCCGCCAGCTTGCGCTCCGTCCGTGCCAGCATCAAGTCAACAATCGTGAGCAGATTGACTCGGCTCAACGGCTTGAACACGATGGTTTCATCCACCCGGTTAAGAAACTCCGGACGGAATGCCTGCTTCAATGCATCCAACGCGATGCCCTGGAGCGTTTCCCACTGAGCCTCGGTACCATCATCCGATGCAAAGCCAACTTTGGCACGGGGGTTCACCAAATGCTGCGCGCCCACATTGCTGGTCATGATAATCACCGTATTCTTGAAGTCCACCGTGCGCCCCTGCGAATCGGTCAAACGCCCATCATCCAGAATCTGCAACAGCGTGTTGAATACATCCGGATGTGCCTTTTCAATCTCATCAAACAGAATCAGACTGAAGGGCTTGCGTCGCACAGCCTCGGTCAACTGACCCGCATCCTCATGCCCGACATAACCAGGCGGTGCACCTACCAGGCGCGAGACCGTATGCTTTTCTTGATACTCACTCATATCCAGCCGAATCATCGCTTTTTCGTCATGGAACAATTCATGAGCCAACGCACGTGCCAACTCGGTTTTACCAACACCCGTCGGACCCAAGAAAATGAAGCTGCCGATCGGACGCTCCACATCCTTCAAGCCGGATCGTGCACGCCGCACAGCCTGGGCGACGGCTAACACCGCAGCATCCTGACCGATGACGCGCTGCTTGAGACGCTGCGCCAATCCTTGCAGACGCACCCGCTCATCCGCCCCCATTTCATAGGCGGGAATCCCTGTCCACTCGGAAACCACCGTGGCGATCGCCCGTGCATCCACCACCGGCAAGGCCCCCTCAGACGCCTGCCCCTCCTTCGGCAGCTTGGCGAGTTCCTCATTCACCTTTAAAATTTCCTCGCGCGCCCACGCCGCTTCCGTGTACCGCTCCTCCTGAACCGCCCGTGCCTTGTGAGCCTCCAATTGCGCGAGCTTTGAACGCAAGGATTGAGCTCCCACACCACCAGTCTCCTGCGCGATACGACTCAAGGCACACGCCTCATCCAACAAATCAATGGCCTTATCCGGCAAAAAGCGATCCGCCACATACCGCACCGACAAATTCACAGCCGCCTCAATCGCCTCAGGCATCACACTCACCTGATGATACTTCTCATACGCAGGCCTCAACCCCTTCAGAATCGCCAGCGCCGCCTCAGCCGTCGGCTCTTCCACCACCACCGGCTGAAACCGACGCTCAAACGCCGCATCCTTTTCAATATGTTTGCGATACTCATCCCGCGTCGTCGCACCAATGACCTGCAACTCACCCCGCGCCAAAGCCGGCTTCAAAATGTTGCTCGCATCCAACGACCCCTCGGCTGCACCCGCTCCCATCAAGGTGTGCAACTCATCAATAAACAACACATACTCATCTTTGTGCGCCTTCACGGCCTCAACCACGCCCTTCAGCCGCTCCTCAAACTCGCCCCGATACTTCGCACCCGCCAAAATTGCCGTGAGATCCAGCGCCAATACCTGCTTCTCACGCAAAACGGACGGCACCAAACCATCACGAATGCGCAACGCCAACGCCTCGGCGATCGCCGTCTTACCCACACCAGGCTCACCCAACAACACCGGGTTGTTCTTCGTGCGACGCGCCAGCACTCGTATCACACGCTCCAACTCACGCTCTCGCCCCACAACCACATCCAGCTTGCCATCGCGAGCATCCGCACTCAAATTACGGGTAAACGCCGCCAAACCCTCCGCAACCGACGCATCCCTCTCCGCCGCCGCCTTGCGCTTGCCCCCATCAGACCCGGACCCACCATCCATTTGCATCATCTGACCCACATCCAGGGTTAACGCACCCTCACTCGCACACGGCATGCACAAGCTCATCGTCGTCCGCTGGTTCCCCATGACACCTACAATACGAAAATTTGCCGCCCTTTGACCACAACTCTGACACAACATGCTTCTACCTCCAGGCCTTCTACACCCACGCGTCAACCCAACCAAAAGGCTCCGCTCGAATCATTTAACTTGAGTGTGTTTGAATAATATCAAATGAGTCTAAATTTGCAAGTGGGTTTCATGAAAAAGGTGGATGCCGGCGTTTTTGGGGGTGTTTGACGTCGTGTTCAAAACCTGCGATCGTTTGGCAGAGAGAGGGAGGGTGCGTGGGTGCGTGCGTCGTGGTTGCTTGTGGCTTTGTTTGCAGGTGTGTGGGCGCCGGAGGTACTGGCGGCACAAGCGTTGCATGTGACGTATCCGTCGGATGGGCACCGGACGTCGGCAGCGCGGATATTTGTGGTGGGAACTGCGCCGGTTGATGTGGTCGTGACCTTGAATGATCGGGTGGTGCATCGGAGTTTGGCGGGTCATTTCGCGCCGTCGGTGGATTTGCGGCCAGGTTTGAATCGGCTGGAGTTGAAGTGTGGCGCTGAGGTCAGGCGTTTTGTGGTTTATCGCGACGCCGGGGTAGGGGATAATCCGCGGGCGTGGCTGGGGATGGGCCGTGCGGGTTTTCCGACTGCGGTGATGTCCCAGGAGTCGATTCCTGTGGCTGTGGAGGCGGAAAAAGATGCGGAGGTTTGGGTTGAGTGGGCGGGTTATCGCGCGCGCTTGCAGCGCACGAACGCCGTGGAGTTGCCTGGTAATCAGGCAGGTTTGTTGAATGGTGTTCAGGCGTTGCAGGGGCGATCGCTGGTCCGTTACGAGGGGATGTTGACGGGTTTGACACCGCATCCAGAGGAGCCGCTTGGGTTTTGGGTGCGGCGGGAAGGTGTGGCGCGGCGCCTCGATATTGAGGCGCGTTTGGCTGTATGGGCGGATGCGGCGTTGCCCGTGGTTGAGGTCGCGGTTGATGCCGCGGTGGCGCGGACGGGACCGGGGACGGATTTTGCGCGTCTGACGCCGTTGCCACGCGGGGTGCGATCGCAAGTGACGGGCCGGGAGGGTGGATACTATCGTTTGCGTTATGGGGGATGGGTATCGGAGCAGGAGTTGCGGGTGTTGGGGGGGACCGTGCCGCCGCGGTCGGTGGTGCGATCGCTGATGACACGCACCTTGGAAGGTCGCACCGAGTGTGTGATTCCATTGGAGGTTCCGGTGCCTGTGCGCGTGGTGCAGTACGATGATCGCGTGGAACTGAGTGTGTACCATACGCAGGCGCAGACCGATTTGTTCAGGGCGGATTCGGACCCCATCCTGCGCCGGGTTGATTGGCAGCAAGTGTCACCGGATGAACTCAAGTACATCTTGCACACCAACGGCGCGCATCAGTGGGGTTATCAGTTGCGTTATCGGGGCAGTAACCTCGTCGTGGAGTTGCGGCACCCACCGGTCATCACGGGTGGCGATCGCTCGCTTGCGGGCGTTCGAATTGCCCTTGACCCGGGACACGGCGGGAAAGAAGATTTGGGTACCCGCGGGCCAACCGGTATGCCAGAAAAAGACCTGGCGTTAACCGTTGCCTTGCTGGTGCGGGATCAACTTGTGGCGCGCGGTGCGGAGGTCAAGTTGATACGCGACACGGACGTGTTTTGCGACCTGAAGGAACGTGTGGCAAAAATCGAGGCCTGGCGTCCCACCATTGCGCTCAGCCTTCACTACAACGCCTTGCCTGATGCAGGCGATGCGGAAAACACGCGGGGTGTCGGGGCTTTTTGGTATCAGCCGCAAGCGCACGATCTCGCCAGGCACCTCAAGGAATTTCTGACCAGGCGTCTGAACCGGTCGTCTTATGGTCTCTTTTGGGACAACCTTGCGATGACGCGCCCCAGTGTCGCGCCATCTGTGTTGTTGGAACTTGGGTTCCTCATCAATCCGGAGGAATTCGAATGGACTGTGGACCCTGCTTCGCAGCGGCAGCTCGCTGAGGCGATCGCAGACGGGCTGACAGAATGGTTCCAGCACGCACAAGCATCAAAACCTCAACAGCCAGGCGCCGCACAACCACCATTCACTGCCCCCACCGTGCCCGACACCAACCAGCCGGCCAAGTTATGACCAGACCCACCGTATGCCGAGTGATAAGCGATAGCTAAAGCCAAAAACAGAGGCAACACAGTCCTTGGTCCGATCGTCATCGCTGGTTCAAACACTGTGCTCAGGGATGAGCCGGGGAGAGATTGGTCGCATCCTCTTGATGAGGATGGCCAAATGGTTTCAGGCGGGGTAACCGTGTTCGGCTACCCCGCCTGACGCCTTGATGCCGGTTCAGAACTTGCCTGACAAGATGGCGTTCGCCGCTTGCACCCGCCCAGCGCCGGCTTTGTCATCATAGCCAGCAGGACCGATATCCAGCGCGGTCGCCATCAAGCGGCGCTTGATGGCCGCAGGATCCTTCGGATGGCCGTGGCCGAGCATCAAGGCGACAACGCCCGCCGTGATGGGGGTACTGAAAGACGTCCCATCAACCGATTTGTACCCCCCGTTGATATCCGTCGTCAAAACATCTTTACCTGGCGCGCTAACCGACGTCCAGTTACCGAAGGTGGAGAAAGACGTGACCTGGTCGTTCTGATCCGTTGCACCAACGGCAATCAACCCCGGAATCTCGTTCCCGGCAAAGTAGGACGGCACGTTTTTGGACGACGTACCGGTATTGCCCATCGAACACACCATCGGCACATTTTTGCCCATGACATAAGCAGCCGCGCGCTTGGTCGTCTCCACTGCCGTGGGGTACTCGCTCATATTGGGTTTAAAGCTGAGGCTCATGGTGATCATATCGGCATTGTCAGCCGCCCATATCATCGCATCAACCACGCTGCTCGCCGAATTACCAACCTTCACCGGCATAATCCGCGCGTTCGGTGCAACACCCGCGATACCAAGACCATTGTTGGCGACAGCACCCACCAAGCCAGCAGTCATCGTCCCGTGGCCATACGTATCCTGTGGCGGCAAACCGGGCTTCTCAGCGTTGTAACCGGGCACCAACGCATCTTTGAGGTCAGGATGGCGCAAATCGACGCCGGTATCCACCACGGCGACCGTCACAGGCTTCGGTTGCGCCTTGGCGCCCCACACCTTGTCGATGCCCATCAAGGGGATGTACCACTGCTTCGCAAACAAGGGATCCGCCTTGCCCGCGTTCTGACGCATCGGCTGCGGCACACTCACGCCCTTGATACGCTCCAAAGGCGGCAACAACTCCGACTCCACAAACTGCACGCCCGGAGCCGCCAACAAGTCCTTCCGAGTCGCCGTACCCGGAGCTGTCAGCTCAAAAACCGCCATTCGCAGTGGTTTGAACGTTCGAACCAATTTCAGGCCATGCCGAGCAGTCAACTGCACCAATTCAGCCTCACCTGGCATCTGAGCAAAACCCACCACCACACGGCGCGCCAACGTCGCCTGACTCACCGGACCCGCCGACTCCGCACGCACAGCCATCATCGAGGACGGATTGCCCGATTGACCGCAACCCCACGTCGCAAGCGACACGAGCGCCATTCCCCATACGATACCGCGTCGTTTCTGCGTCATTGATTCCTCCAAAAATTTTGGATGCACACGTCGGACTAACAAAACAACCTTGAAAGGTTGTGGTTTGATTATACAATATTTAAATAAAATTTAAAGTATTTTTTGATAAAACTGACACATATTGAACTAAGTTGTTTCGTGGGGTCGAGATGGTGGTGTCTGTTTTGAACAATCATCAAGCGGTGGGGCGTTTGATTGGCTCGGGTGCGCGGCCCCTCTCCCTGCCTGAGTGGCTTGAAGCGTATGCAGTGGCTGCAGCGCCGGGCGCTGTGGATGCAGAGTCTATGGCGTTGTTGAGAGCCGTTTCGTTGAAGACGGCTGCGCAGGCGGTGCGTGCGTCCGTGCTCGATGGGGGGTGTCCACAACTGGAAGTGATGGATGCGCGTGAGCGCGATGCTGACTTTGATGCGCGGTGTCGGGCGTTGTCCGGTTTGTTGCAGCCGGGTGATCGGATTGTCTGGTTGTGTGACAAGGAGGTACAACCTTGGCGTCACCTGCGTGCCACTTATGGCGCGTGTTTGCACATTTCGCTTGTATTACCGGGTGGTTTGCTGCTGGATCCGTATTGGCCCGAAGGCACCAGTGTTGCGACTGTGGAGGTTGCGTGCGCGCGGGCCTTGCGACGGATTCAGTCACGGACGGCCTGTGTGATGCGCGCCGGTCGGGTTCTGTCCGTTGATGATCACGCGCGTTTGTTGACGGTAACAGCCTCAAAACTGGCCTATGCGTACCGTCTGATTGCTCCTTTGGCGACGTGTCGTACAGCCGGGTCCTGTGCCAAGGTGGTGTGGGAACTTCATGACGAAGTTGGATTGCCTTGTGGCGGGGGGCAGGATGAGCGTTGGTTTCGCTCATCGGTTTGTCCGGGTGATCTGGCAGGGGAAGCGTGTTGGGGTGTGGGGCGTGATGGTGCGATCACGAAGTTGGCAGCGGTACCTGATCGTGTGCCGACCGGCTGGCCGTTTCGGCTGCTTGCAGGATTTGATTGGTCAGTCGGGCATTATTCCGTTGTGGCAACCGGCCTGCGATGGTTGGGCGATGTCTTGACCACGCTGGTAACCCCACGCTTGCAGGCCAATACGCTGGAACACGCGTGCGAGCAGTGGATGGCGGGCCAGGTGCGGCAGCACGATGCCGACCGTTCGTGGACCGGTTGCCTGTTAACCACGGCGACCGCGGATGTGATGGTGTAAGGCCAGACAACCCGCTTAAGCGTCCCAGGATTTTTACTGGTGAATGAGCGATGAGAGTCGTGTGCTCCCTTTAGCGTGTGGCGGATAGTTCATGGCAAACTGTGACAGTAGCCCAGGCTGGGCGGTCGACAGGGGCGGTCGACAGACCGATTGATGCGATTCACGATGCAATAATTGTATCAGGCCATGTGTTTGAAATTGTGTCGTTGGTTAAACGAACATTCCTCGCGGGAATAAAAGCCATCGTAGCGTGTAAACGAGACGGCCCTATCCGGAAACCGCGGAAGGGCTCTGAAGGGAGCGAATCCATGCGTTGTTCAGTGGGTACCCGGTGGTTCGGCGTGACAATTGCTTTGGCCGCTGGGACAGCTTGCAACGCGGAGCAATTCGATTCCGTCAACAGGTCGATCATCGAAACGCGGAAAGTCACAGCCGCAGTTGGCAGCACGGCAGCACCCGCAGCAGCACTGGCGGCGACCTTGGGAGCACTCGAAGTCGCCAAAACACTCACCAACGAACTCATCACGAAAACCGATGGGGGCAGCTTCCTGGCACAAGGCGGTGCAAACTTTAACGCACCGCGTTTCACGTTGAAGCAAACAGAGACCAACATCAGCGAAACCAAGGTCAAGCGTAACAATGTCGACATTCAACTGCGCTACAAAAGTGAATTCGACCGATCATCGGGTCGCGTGACGGGTACTCTGGAGCAATATGAAGGCGTTACCCAGGGCTATAAGATTTCCGCGCAGGGCAGTGTGACATTTAAACCAGCCGTACTGCGACTCAATGTTAATGACGAACTGGAGGGGCAACCGGGCGACTTCGGGATACAGCTCAGTGGTCGGTTAAGCTTCAAGGATTTGGACCTGAATTTGAAGAAGATGGCGCTGGAAGCAACCTTTCCGCTGCTCGCCGACCAGGAATTGGGATCCTTTGATTTTGCCGGAAAAGATGGCCCCAACAGTGCTGCAGTCAACGCAACGGTGCGCACGAACGACAAGGGGCGCTTGACCGCGAACGGTACCTTGACCTTCAAGAACAAGACCCAGGCGATCTCATTTGATCAAGACCGCCCAGGATTCAGCGAGGTGACACAGCAAGCGGCATCGCAGTAAGCCACCAGACAGACTTTGACGCAGATAAAGACAATGCTTCGTTTCCGTACGGAAGGACAGATTGCGGTGAAAAAAACAGGTTTTTGGGGTGCGACACTTTGGGCTGGCGTGGTGTTATTTGCACAGGACGCGCTGGCTGCACCGGTCTATGATGCACGCACCTTGGGTATGGGAAACAGCTCGGTCGGCCTGGCGGAAAACGCTTCCCTCGCATTCTGGAATCCCGCGGCCGTGGCGATGGGTAAATCCAGTGGCGTCTTTCTGCCGAGTCTAGCTTTTTATGCTGGCAACAACATCGTTTCTCCCACAGCGTTGGCGTCTTTGCTCCAGCAAGCGACACCGTCGGATGAGGAGGGCTTTGCAAGCGCAGCGTTAATAGAGGTGCTGCGAAACGCGGGCAGTGACGGTTTGACCGTCGCTGCCGAGGGAATGTTTGAGCCCCTTGGCGTTTCCTTGGGGCAAGTGGGTCCCGGGGCGCTCGCCATCAGGGCGTATGGCAGAGGCGTCGTGCGTGGCACGGTCAGTCTGAGCCGGGATTTCACCAATAACCTGGAGGACCTGTTTGGGAACAAAAACAAGGGATTGAATGACATCGTCGGGGCGGTTGGCAATTTATCGCGTGCGGTGGGCAATTTAAACCCGACGAATAATGAGAGTTTGAATCAGGCTCGCTCCGATGTCGGCAATTTGCAAGCTTTGCTCACCAAGAACATGAGCAGTTTCATCAAGCCCGCGGGGGCTGCCACCACCAGAAAAGAGCTGAAGGTCAATGCGGTGAGCACGGCACACACAGCGCTTGCCGCAACCTACGCTCAAACCGTGCCGATCGCAATCAAAGCCTTGCCGGAGGCAGAGTTAAACCTCGGCGTCACCACCAAGCTGTTTATGACACCGGCTGCTCAACTGGCTTCGGCCGGTGCGATCGCCTTGCCGGGCGGCTCGCCGAATGCCAGATTGTCACCGTTTGGCGGGGGCGTCACAACGCGACTGGCACTTGACATCGACCGCGAAGTGTCAGACCTTGTCGAGGCCATCGGTGATTTCGACAAGGAGCAAAATCTGGCAACGATCGCGCAACTCGCCGCCAAAACAGCCAATTTTTTGGATGCCGGCCTGGCCAAATCCCGCATCGAAATGACCAATCTGATTCCAGACAACAACGGGGTTGGGTTAGATTTGGGTGCCGCGTTCCGGGTGAATCGGGAATTGAGCGTCGGACTGACCCTGGTGAACCCCGTATTGTTGTGGGGTGCCACGCGAACCACTCATACCTACAGCGTTAACGCCTCGGGAGTTCGACTGACGAGCACCGCGCCTATCCGAACATCATTTGCCGAAGTCGAGCCAACCGTCCTTCGCACAGGACTGGCCTGGACGCCTCGTGAGTCAGGCCTGATCGTTCAAGGCTCGTTCGAGAAAGCCTTCGCGGATTTTCCGTTGAGTGTGAATCTCGGACTTGAAAAACAGGTGGGCCCCCTGGCCTTTCGTTTGGGCACGCAGCAAGGTGCACAACCTTTGTATACAGCAGGTTTGGGGTTGCAGACCCGGGACTTTCAGCTTAACTTTGGGCTCGGGATGGACAACCTGCCCAACCAGGCGCGAGCGCTCGCAGGCTCTCTCACTCTCGGCACCGGTTTCTGAGTTGCTGCGGCGCTGAGAGAGGGGGGATTCTTACGTTCAAGCAGCGACGGTCATCGGCGCAGGGGTCACCCAAGCAATCCGACGAGGGTGAGTATCGCGATGTCACCATTTTATTTGCCGACATCGAGGGGTTCACGGCCTTGGCGGAACGGCTGCCGCCACGGGCCGTCGTGGCCCTCCTCAACGAGTATTTTACTGCGATGTCCAAGGTGGTGCGTCACTACGGTGGCGAGCTCGACAAGTACATCGGCGATGCCATGATGGTCGTATGGGAGCAAGAGGCGCGAATCGGTGCTTTGGGTGCAGTGCAGGCAGCAGTGTCGATGCAGGCGGAGTTGGGTCGGCTTCAGGAAAAATGGTTGACTGAAGGGAAAATCCCGCTCAAGTGTCGCATCGGAATCAGTTCCGGTCGTGTGATTATTGGTCTTATCGGGTCACCGACACGGCAAGAACGAACGGTGATCGGGGACGCGGTCAATATGGCGGCGCGACTCGAAAGCATGAACAAAGCATTTCACACCGATGTATTGCTGAGTGACATGACCCGGCAACTGTTGCCGGACGATTTCGCGCTACGGTCTTTGGGACCCGTTACCATAAAGGGGCGACGTGAACCTGTTGTCATCCATGCTTTGAACCGGGAGGAAACAACGGATGGCGGGCCTATAACGGATCATGAATCCTGAAGAATCGTGGCCTTGAACTTGACCGGACTTCAGCGCGCCTTTTATGATGCAGTCTATGCATTTGGAACACCAAGACCCCCAAGACCCGTCGACACAACGCGCAAATGCGGCTGAAAGCCCGGGGGAGTCAGGTGCTCTGGGGGTCGGACAACGCGTTCTGGTGCGCTGGCGTGCGTGGCGCGCCAAGCCGCGGTCCAAGGCGCAGGAATATCTGGAAACCTTTGGTGTGGCCTTGGCCTTGGCTTTTTTCGTGCGCCATACCGTCGCTGAAGCGCGTTACATTCCATCCGAGTCGATGCTGCCCTCGTTGGAGGTTGGCGATCGCCTGATCGTGGAAAAAATCACTTACCGCTTGCATGCGCCTGAAAGAGGCGACGTTGTGGTCTTTATGCCCCCACCCAGGGCCAGGGGCAATGGCAACGCGTTTATCAAGCGGGTGGTTGGGTTACCCGGAGAACGCATTGCCATTCAGGCGGGACAAGTGCTAATCAATGGTGTCGCTTTGAACGAGCCATACACCTTTGAACAAGCCTACTATTATGAACCTGACTGGAAAGAGTTGGGTATGGCAGGTGGCGTGATCCCTGCGGGATGCGTATTTGTGATGGGCGATAATCGCAACAATAGCCAAGATGGCCACGTTTGGGGTCCTTTGCCTATTGACAACATCATCGGTCGGACCGTGTTTCGTTTTTGGCCGGTCAACCGCTTTGGACCGGTCCGTTCACCGTTTGTCAGTGCAGGATCCTGATCCCGCTACGCTTGACCCGTGCAAAGTGCCCTTGTTAGCATGCTAAGCGCATCAAGGGGTGTGTTTTCACAGGTAGCGGGGGTGGTACCGGTGCGGTTGACGATGTTACGGCTTACGGGTTTGGTGATCGCCGTCAATCTTGGTTGGGGCGTTTCTGGCTACCCGGCGCGAGCGACTGAGGGTCTGCGGGTTGGTGTGATGTACCAAGCCACTTCAGCACTGGTCAGCGCATCAGCCAAGGGCTGGTTTTACGATGATTCAGGCAACCGTCTGGCGCCTGTACAGGCGTTGGAAGGGTGGACCGTGACGTCGGATGGGCGGAACCTGACGCTAAATGGTCCCCAAACCCAATCATTGACCGTGGCAGGAAACGTGCGTCTGTTTGTTGAAGCGGCCAATTCCCAGTCGCTGGTGTTTGCAGGGAAACGGTGGTATCGCGGTGCGCTGGAATTGAAAACGCAAGGTAGCGGAGTGTCTGTCATCAACCTGGTTGAACTGGAGCATTATCTGTATGGGGTAGTGCCAGCAGAGATGCCGCGCAGTTGGCCGAGTGGCGCACTAAAGAGCCAAGCGGTAGCGGCGCGTTCGTATGCCTTGGCGAATCTGGGCAAGCATCGTTCGCGGGGTTACGATTTTTGCGGCACGGATGAGTGTCAGGTCTATGCCGGTGCCGCGGTTGAAAATTTGGCCACCAATCGGGCGATCGATCAGACACGCAGCGAAGTCGTCACCTACGCCGGTCGAATCGTTCCAGGTTATTTTCATTCCTCGGCCGGCGGCTACACCGAAAACAGTGAAGATGTCTGGTATCAACGCCTGCCCTACATTCGCGCCGTGCCTGATTTCGACCAGCAATCACCCAACTACACCTGGTTTCGCGATGTCGACACGACAGCGCTCGCGCGCGGGCTATCAAAGTTCGGCATATCAGTTGGCAATATCACCCAACTCATTCCCGTTACCCGCTCCTATTCGGGGCGTGTCAAAGAAATCAACGTCGTCGGCACCGAGGGATCCAAAGTCATCTCAGGCGAAACCTTTCGCATTGCGGCCGGCTTGCTGAGCACCTTGTTTAACCTCGCACCCAAACACATCGACGGAAACCCGTTACCACAAGGCTTTGCGTTCGCGGGACGCGGTTGGGGCCACGGCCTGGGACTATCGCAGTGGGGTGCAAAAACCCTCAGCGAGAAAGGCTACTCCTACATGCAAATTCTGGCCCACTATTACCCCGGCGCGCAACTGGCTCGGTACGGCGGGTGAAACCTCGTTGTGTCAATATGGAAAAATCAGTCCCATCTTTCCTCCAACAATTCATCCGGTGCAGAGAACGGATTTAGATTTTTTCCGAAGCACAACCAGCCTTGCATAATTTTGCCGTCGCGGTCTCGAACTTTGACCCGGAAAACCTGTTGATTGGCTCTAATAAAAGCTCCCGGTCCTTCCCAAGCAGCTGCGCCACGCCAATCAACCAGAATAAATCCTCGCTTCTTGGCCCATAAGATTAATCGTTTTCCCCAATAAGCCTTGCCCCAGGTCAGCACCAAGTAGGTTGCAAAGGCCAATCCAATAACAAAATCAGTATTTTCAAGCTTTCTTCCATATCTGAATGCGATGCAATTCAGTGTTTCCACGTGGAGAGTTGAGCTGAACGGCGACAACAGGCCTTATCTGAGGAGCCGCAGGCGGGTGCGGGAAGCCCAGGTAAAAGCCTCCTGGTGGAGGACTTCGGCCAGTTGCGCAGCATCTTGAGTGCCATCGAGTATCACGTGGGCGTCGATGCGATCCGCCTGCACCTCCGTCGGATCCTCGCGCCACGCAGGGTCCCAATGTCCATCGCGTGCCATGATGCGTTGCTGACGCTCGCTTGGTGGCACAACCAGTCGCGCCACAAAAAAACCGAGGCTGCCAAGGTACGCGCCCTCAGCCAAAAAGCGCACATCATCAACAATCACAGGCCGCGGTGTTCGCAAGTAGTCATGGTGCCACCGCTGCATCCAGTAATCCGGATGACCCCAACCATACGAGTAACCCTCGTGATACAGTATGTCAAACAGTTTGGCGACCCGGGCATCATCCACGTCTGGAAATAGGTGCCTCGCGAATTCTTCAACCCGAGACACACGTGCCTGAATCCACGGGGTATCGAGCCGCGACCACTCGGGGTTGCGTGCGGCACGCCCAAGGCGTTGTAAGGTGCCGCGATCATGTTTTTTATCGATGGGCCGTCCCAGAAGCGCTTCAGTCACGTAACGCAGTGGATTGGCAAAACTCATTCGGGTATAGTGGTGCTCACGCACGAGCGCAGCTGCCAAGGTTGTTTTGCCCACGCCCATGGGCCCTGCCAATGCGATATCAATCACACATCACCTGTTCGCACACTAAAAGACTTCCTTGACGATGTCGCGGTCCAACCGCTGGACGGCGTCGTGGAGGCGATCGCGAAACCCTTCCGCGAGCCCCGGAACATCGCGCATCTGTTGCAGCATATCAATCACCTGACGCAGGTGTCGCACCAACTGACCCTCGTCGATGCCGGTCATCTCGGTCACGTGACTCCATTGCGCGTTTGTGGCCCAAGCCTGCACCATCCCTGCATACTCTGTGATAACCCACAACGGCATGTCTTGGGCACCTTTGCGATTCAAGAGCCTGCTCAAACCGTGCGCGAGATCAATCATCGTATCGGTCGCATCCACCACCTCGGGGCTCGGACGCAACGGTCGCCAATTCATGCGCCCGCGAATCGGCTCCGCGACGATCGCGCTGGCGGCGGCAGCCAACGCATCCGGCGTCAACGATTCCAGAATCCCACTCGTCAACACTTCCGCCGCCAATAACTCGTTAGAGGTTCTCAAGTTGGCCAAGGCCACCCCACGCGGCAACAATTCTCGACCACGCAAGAAATCGCCATCACGCAAAATCCCTTCCAGCAATTCGAATTGCCGCCAAAACAGGCCACGAATCGCATCAATTTGCGCCTGATACGCCGCCACTTCACGCTGCCACTTTTGTGTTTCTTTCACTTCTGGCACACAGCGGCTACGGTAGTGACGACAATTGAAACACAGCGAGGCCTCAAAGTGATCCACCGCCACGCGATACCGCTCGCGAGCCGCAGTCAGTCCCGTCGGCTCCGCCGGAACCGGACACGCAAAATCAACCAATCCCGACTCTTCCAGCCACGCTTGCCACTGACCGGATGCCAGTTTGACCTGACGCAACTGATGGTAACTCAAACCCTGTGCCGCCTGAATGACCTCACTTGGCACAGCGGTGACAGTCAAACCCAAGGACACCACCAAATCGTCAGAACGCAACAAAGTCACCTGACCACCGGCGAGCAAGACGCTAAACTGCACATCCCGCTTCGTTGGATGCTTTTCCAACAGCAACGCCAATTGGGGCGCATCATCCTGATGCCGGCGCACGACCAGCCAAGAGCGAAATGGCGCAGCCAAGACCATGCGCATCAACTCCTTGGAATTGGTGCCACGATGGTTCTTCTCAAGCGAATGCAACGCATCCGCCGCCTGCTCTTTCTGTTCGCGCAAGCGTTTGTGTTTTTCGAGCAACGGGGTGCGGCGTTCGGTTTCAGGAAAACGCGGACACGCATCATCATGCGTGTCCGCACGTCGCGCAACCGTGTCGCGCAAGTGCGTCAAGTCCTGAATGGTCGCGTTGTTCTGAAACTGCGAAAAACACTGCTCAACGATGCGCTTGGCCTGATCCCGTTCGTAATGATGCACGAGGTTCGCCACCATATTGAAGTTAAGGGTGAAGCGGCTCCGCAGGGGCTCCGCTTGCCCCCGAAACATTGCCACGACATCCGCCACCTCATAACGGTGCGACGCCAAAACTACCCCATAACCCACTTCATCCATGCCGCGACGCCCGGCACGGCCCGTCATTTGCTGAAATTCACCAACCGTGAGCAACCGATGGCCCTCATCCGTGCGCTTGGATAAATTGGTGATCACCACGGTTCGAGCAGGCATGTTAATACCCGCCGCCAAGGTCTCTGTCGCAAAAACCACCTTGATAAGATTGCGTTGAAACAAAATCTCAATCAAAAGCTTAAGCGGGGGCAACAGGCCCGCATGGTGCGGCGCCACCCCTTGGGGCAAGCGATTGAGCCAATCACGGGTCAGGTTTGAGTTCAGTAACCCAGGCGTTTGTTCAATTGCGCGATCGACCGCTTCGCGAATCGATCGTTGTTCATCAGGCGTGGTCAACGGAATGCCGGAACGCAGCACATCCATGGCCTCCCGTTCACACCCCACACGCGAGAATACAAAGAAGATGGCCGGGAGCATCTTTTGTTTCGCTAACGCTTTGACAACCTGGGACGTAAGCGGCGTATCGATCCAACCCTGCGATTTGAAATCCTTGATCCGCACCTTGCCGCGCTTGTCGTAAAGCGGCTCCAAGTCACTGACATAAACGAAGGGCAGCAAGGGCACCGGTCGTTTGGCGTGGGTGATGACAGACATCGGACGATGCACGCTCGACACCCAACTGGCCAGTTCATCAGCGTTCGGGATGGTGGCGGACAAGGCGACAATCTGGCTGTGTTTACCCAAAAAAACAATGGTTTCTTCCCAAACTGTTCCCCGTCCATCCGCGCCGATGTAGTGCGCTTCATCAAGAATCACAAACGCGACATCACTGACCCGCTCCGGATCCGCATGCAAAATGTTGCGCAAAATCTCGGTCGTCATCACAAGAATCGCAGCATCCGGGTTGATTACCACATCCCCCGTCACCAAACCCACATCATCAGGCATTATGGCGTGCAAATCCCGAAACTTCTGATTCGACAACGCCTTCAGAGGCGTCGTATAAATGCAGCGTTTGCCTTCATGCCTCGCAGCGAAAATTGCGAACTCGGCAACAATGGTCTTCCCGGAACCGGTCGGCGCCGAAACCAACACGGATTGACCGTTCCTCAGCGCGCGCATCGCCTCAAGTTGGAAAGGATCCAAAGCAAAAGCCTGAGTCGCTAAAAAAGCGTCAATCAGGGCATCAGAAAATGGTTCAATAGTTGACGGCGTCGACATCTGCGTGCATATCGTACCACACCGTGCGCCCCCGGCCAAGCATGCGCAACCCACGTCCGTCAGGAACAAAAAGGAGACGAAACAGTTGTGGCAGCACGAGCAAAACGCATCCGACGCTGGCTTTTTGCGCATTGCAGGTATTGATGAAGCAGGAAGAGGTCCCCTCGCAGGTCCGGTTGTCGCAGCGTGCGTCTGTCTGCGAGTCGATGTCCTGGCGCTGTTCGACGGTTTGACTGACAGCAAAAAATTGGCACCGCGCAAGCGCTTGTACTACGCGGATCGCATCCGCAAACACGCCTTGGCCTATGGCATCGGCACGGCAAGCGTTGAAGAAATCGATTCGCTAAACATTTTGCAGGCGACCTTTCTTGCCATGAAGCGCGCACTGGCAGAGGTGGATGGCGTCGATCACCTCCTCGTGGACGGCGTGTGGACCATACCCGGCCTGACTGTCAAGCAGACGCCGATCATTCGCGGGGATGGCAGCAGTTACTCGATTGCCGCTGCATCGGTATTGGCGAAAGTGACACGGGATCAAATGATGGTTGAGTGGGCGGCCAAATTGCCCGGTTATGGCTTTGAGCGCCACAAGGGCTATCCCACACAGGCGCACTACGAGGCGATCGCACGCCTCGGCGTCAGTGAGATTCACCGTCAGACATTTTTAAAGCGCTGAACCTTTGCCGATGCAAGGACCGTGTTATACTGTGGCGATTGAGAAAGGATGGCGTCATGGCGAGCAAACTCTGCCGAGTCTCGCTCCTGGGTGCTTTTGAAGTTCGAGGCGAAGAAACGCCGAACGGACGCGATGGCTTGATACTCGGTTCGCGTCGGCACCGTCTGGGTTTTGTGATTGAAACAAGCCGTGAAAGCGTGGAAGCCATCGTGTCCTTGGTAGCGCCGCGGCGTGAAGAGACCCCAAGGCGCCTCGTCGAGTCGCTGGGAGAATTCCTGGAAGACAATGACCTTCTTCTGGAACGGATTGAGCTTGTTCCATTGGATCCGATTTCCGGTGCGAAACAAGACAGCCACGGCCCTTTTGTACAAGGTCGCCTGGTTGTTCGAACAACGTCTGGCAAGTTGCGTCGTTTGATGATGACTGCGGCTGAAGCGATCCAGGTTGCGATCGCACAGGGGTTACCCATGCTGGCATCGGCTGCGCTGCTGAGCCTTAATGTGGGGCAATTCCTGCAAGAAATCGAATGGGTAAACCGTCGTTCGCAAGCCGAGACAAAGCAATTTCGATCATTTATTCACGGGGTGACGGCCACTGATTTTCAACGGTTTTACGAGGCCCGCACAAACCGCACGCAGGGGGGGTCCAAAGAAGCCAGTCGTGACATGGATGATGAATCAGATGACGACGTGACCCCAACGTGAATGGCTTGGGAAAGGCGACGGTGTGACGTTTACGCGCAGCGAGCGACTGTTCATCGACTTTCATGGTCATCTGAAGGGCCGTGGCGAGCTATTGCCGCAACTGAATTTGATGACGAACGTGCTCCAGTTTGCTGGCACCTTGTTTGAACCGGTTCTCGAACACGGGATTGACTGGTTTGCCCGTTACGGGCGTCATCCGTGGCTAATTAACCACTATCAGCATTTCAAACATCTCGGTTTCACCGAAATGGTCAGAAAGTTTAATCGTTATCAGGCGCAACACCTGCTCGACAGCATGGATTCCTTGGGTATTGAAAGCACTGTCATCTGTGTCATTGAGCCGTTCTTTGAAACCTTTGACTTACTTGAGACACTAAGTCTTTACCCGGATAGGTTCAACATTTTTTGTTCCGTTAACCCCCTTGATCCAGGTTTTGCCGAAAAGTTTGCCGCCTATATGGATACGGGCGTTGTGCGGGGCCTTAAGATTCATCCCGCGCTTGCAGGTCCAAAGCCGGTGAGCGAACGCATGTTTGAACTCATAGAATTGGCGAAGCAGCATCATTTGCCGGTCATCATTCATACAGGTACCTTCCCGTTTCCGTTGGTTGAGGGGACCAACGATGTCCGGGACCTGGAATACGTGATCAGGGATTTTCCTGATGTCCCGATCGTACTGGCGCATATCGGATGGGATCAATATCGTTACGTGTTACGTCTAGGGCATGATTACCCCAATGTCTACACGGATACCTCTTGGCAGACACCCCACGTCATCCGTGAGGCAATCACAGCGATGGGCATCACGCGGGTTCTGTTCGGTTCCGATTACCCCCTGTTCAGCCAGTCCAGAGCGCTTGGCATCCTGTTGCAAGCGTTACAACCAGAGGAACTGAATCAGGTTGGTTATCGCAATGCGCAAACCTTGTTAAATTATTCCAGAAATCGTCACGGTTGATCCCTGAACGGCCCGCAGTGATAATAGCAGGCGCAAACGCTGAGACAATCTGCGACATCATGAGGGGGCTTTGTAAGCAAGCGCACGGTAAAAAAGGGTGTTTGTGGGTAGACTGAGCGTGGTTGGCGAGGCCACATTGTAGGTAGAAGTCAGGATTCAACTGTGACAAACCAGCGACCCATCACAAGTGAAACCCGGTGGCAACGCCGCTTTAGATGTTTTTTGGCGGGGTGTGTCATCACGTCGATGCTCACCGCGTGTGAAGCAACCAGCATGGATCAAGCGGTTGGTATCGGTGATGCCAATCCTGTCGAAACGCCGCCGCCCGCAACGCCTGTACCCACCTTGCCGCCAACCCCTGCGCCGCCGCCAAAAACGCCGCCGCCGGTCAGGGCACTGACTAACAACATTAAATTTGATGAATTGCGTGCACGAGGCATCGCCGAACTCTATGATGGGGAGACGGATGCGGCGCTGAAAAGTTTCCAGGAGGCGCAAAAACTGAAGCCAAATGATAAAGTGATCAAGCTGTGGATCCAAACCATTGATGTTCGCACCGATACTTATCGGCTCGAGATACTGAAAAAGAAAATTGAAGAGTTGAGCCAGGACAAGCGCTATGTGCTTTTCTCCCCATCCCCGAGCGTGGAGGCGCTTCCGAGCGTCTTGTTTCCATCATTGCCGCCGCCATCTGTTAAGAGTTACCGCGTACCGGCCATCTTACCGTCGCCAGATGGTGAACCGTGAGGTATCGATTTTGAGCAACGGGCCCCCTGTTCAGTTTTTGATGAGTGCGAGCAAACTGGAGGAATGCCCGAGTGGCAACCGTTCCGAGTATGCGGTAGCAGGGCGTTCCAATGTCGGCAAGTCGTCGTTGATCAACACCTTGGCTTTTCAAAAGGCACTGGCGCGCACGAGTCGCACGCCTGGCCGAACACAGTTGATCAACTATTTTGATTTTGGACCTTTTTTGTTGGCGGACCTCCCTGGCTATGGTTACGCCAAGGTATCCAAAACCCAGCAAGCGTATTGGCAACGCGAACTGTCCCGATACCTCGCCGGACGCACGCAGTTGCAGGGTGTCCTTTTTTTGATGGACTCCCGGCATCCGTTGCAAGACAATGACCGTCAGATGGCCGAGTTTTTGATGGCATATGATCTCCCGACCTGGATTGTGCTCACCAAGGTGGATCAACTCAAACAATCCGAACTGGCGAAAAACACACGATTCATTACCCAAGAATTAGGGCTCACGCCATTTTTGTTTTCAAGTAAAAGTGGCCGGGGCCGCAAAGAACTACTGCAACGACTCAAGGGACTATCATCGGCCCACCAACCGAACGAGCCTGTCGCACCGGATGATACCGAATCGGATTGACCAGTGCGCCGAACTGACATGGACACGCATTGATTGATGAAAAATTCTTCGGCTGACATTGAATACCAGCTCGTCAATCACTGATGTATCTGTACCCGCCAGACACGTTTTAGCGCGCGACCGATGCCTCACGCTTTGGTTGACCCCAGGCCTAAAACCCTGTCTTCGTCACGCACACAGACCGACCAAATTTCCCGTTCAAGGCGTCGAATGACTGCAAAAAAAAACGCCACCAGAAAGTGGCAAACCCCTTTTTCACGTGACGACCATTAAACGCACAGCAACCCTGTCACGCCGCCATCACGGGAGCCACTTCGCGCAACAAGGCCAGCATCTCAGCAACAGTGCTCGCTTGGTTGACTTTTTTTCGCAAACCCGCCGAATGTGGGATGCCACCGAGGTACCAAGCGACGTGCTTGCGACTTTCGACGACACCGAAGCGCTCACCCCGCCAATCAACCAACGCCTGAACGTGGCGGATGGCAACCGCCATTCTTTCCGCCACGCCCGGTTCAGGCAAAAGTTCACCATGCTGTAAATAGTGCCGGATGCGCTGCAACATCCACGGGTTGCCCATTGCGGCACGCCCTACCATGATGCCCGCGACACCGGTCTGCTCCAGGCGTTTGCGCGCTGTTTCCGGACTGTCGATGTCTCCATTGCCAATCACGGGAATGGAGACCGCTTTTTGAATATCCTTGATGGCCAGCCAATCCGCTTCACCGCTGTAACCTTGCTCACGGGTGCGTCCGTGGACGGCGATCGCATGCGCACCCGCCTCCTCCAAAATGCGCGCCACGGCCAAGTAATTGCGGGATTGCTCATCCCAACCGATACGCATCTTGGCAACCATCGGGACACGCGTCGCCCGAACACAGGTTGACACCAGTTCGCCAATGCGCTCAGGGGTTCGCAACAAAGCCGCGCCATCACAGTTCTTGACGATCTTCTTGGCCGGACAGCCAAAATTCATCGACAAAATGTCAGCGCCCGCTTCCTCGATCATCACGCAACCCTTGGCCAAGTGGCTTTCCTCATGGCCAAAAATCTGAATCATCACCGGCCCGGCCACATTCTCAAAATCAATCATTTCCGTGGTATGCCGGCCACCGTTGACCAACCCGTTGGCACTGACCATCTCCGAGGCCAGCACACTCAGCGGGTCAATGCTTCTGCAAATCTCCAAAAAAACGCGATCACCTACCCCACACATCGGAGCAAGCCACACTGGACTCTCAATGCGACGATCACCCAACTGCATCCCATACGAGGAAGACATGGCCGCAAACACCCTTTACCAAAACCCTTAACGCTGCTCGTTCAACCATCCCAACATTTTCTGTGCTGCCGGATAAACGCCCCCTTTACGCGCAATCGCATCCTTCAGATTTTCGATGGCATCCAACCGAGACTCCTCACCACCCAGTTGATAAGCCTCCTCCAATTTCTGGCGAACACCCTTTTCATTGAAGGTCAACAACGCCAACGCATGGTTATAACGCCCCTGCGGAACACTTTTGGCCTCCTTGCAAAAACGCAACGCACGCTCCTTATCGCCAGACAAGGTATACAACCAACCGAGAGCAACCGATACCCGGACATCAAACGCTTCCTGACGCAAAGCGACAAATACGGGAATCAACTCTGAAAGCAGCGCACCCGCCTCGTAACGCGCCAACCCCGCCTCGTAACGTTCGTCATAACTTCGCGCGACTTCAACCGTCTCCATAGCAACCCCTCTGCGCCATTCACAACACCCCGCCATGATAACACAGAAGACCTCGATAGCTCCCGCACGCAACACACAAGACCAGCCAAGTCTCCAACACGTACGGGCGTCAGTCATCACCGCGGTGACAACTCCACCCATATCAGGCCAACCATCAGATTGACTGATTGTTCATTAAATATACGTTGTGACCATGCCGCATATAACACCCGACATCGGCCTGCTTACCCTTGCGTATTGTTCCGATGGTCAGCGTCCGATCGGTGAAATTGATGGTTGACCACATCAGGCATCAACTCGCATGTTTCGAGCGCCTGTTCGCATCTTGCCCATCCGGGTCACGCGTATTGAAGATTCGCTCCAGTTGCCGCTGCTGCGACCGCAAACGTTGCAACATGAAATAGATATAATCACGCAACTGCGTGGAATCCGTCTCAATCACAATCTGCATCGCATGCGGCGTCTCCAGATGCTTCACCAACAATCGATGACGATGCTCAGCCGCCAATGCCTCAAGCAACAACAGTTCGGCCTTGGTGCAACTCGCGAAATAACTGGTGGACAAATCCATCAGTCCCTCCTTCCGCCGGCGCGCACAAACCCCGGCCCGAAGCCATACTTGCCCCAACACGAACATGCGCACTGAAGCCGCGACGACCTGACGCCACTGTAGAAAAATAATGCCCCCGGGTCAACGAACGACTAACCCACCCGAAGCTCAGGCCAACTGAAATCCCTGGCCAATGGAACACGGACGGATGGGCACCTGTCCAATCACAAAAAAGACCGCGTCATGCCCATCTGAACAGCCCCAATCGCCTTTGTTCGACGAACGTTCCGCGAACGGATTGCTCAAGCCCCAACCAGACGCTCCTACCTGACCGGGTTGCCCCAATAACACCGTCATTCAATTCCCATCTGCACAAAGGCAACTCAACAATCAACGCCCTTCAAAGACGCGATCCCATGCCCCTCAATCACATTGATCCCACACGACATGGCTGAAAACAAAAAATCCCGGCCTTAGCCGGGACTTAAAAGCGGGGCTGACGGGGCTCGAACCCGCGACCTCCTACGTGACAGGCAGGCACTCTAACCGACTGAGCTACAGCCCCAACGCTTTACCTTATAAGCTTAACAGGATGACGACATTTGCGCCAGTAGCAACAGCGGCTTTTTTTGAAAAATTCAATCCTGAAAAGCGAAAAACAGAAAAATATCCGGTTAACTAACCAATGTCACACAGAGATTTCGCTCCAGTTGAATTCAGCACTCCCGAAAACTGCCAGGAAGCGTCACTGCTTGCAGTGATTGTGCGTGTGACAGCAATGATCTTCGCACTCACGTCATCAACGCTTCGATGATTGAAGCAAGTGCGATCATGCGGCCATTGGGCAGGTTATCGTTCATGGGCACAAGGACAAAGTCGGCTCCTGCCTGTTTGGCAAGCGCGAGACCGGGATCGTTGGTGTCCATCGGGGCGATGCAGGGGATACCGTGGTTGATGGCGACGGCGGCGAATCCGTGGTCGGCGATGATGAGATCGGGCGGTTGTGTCAATTCAGCGAGCATGGCGGACATCCCTTGGGTCATATGGGTATGGTGAACGCCGCACGTGTCACTGATGACGGCTGTGGCGTCGATGTAATCGAGAAACCAGTCTTTTTGGACCTCATAACCGAGGGCCGGCTTTAAAATGGTGCAACCACCTCGTTCAAGCTGGTGGGCGATCGCATTGTAGCAACTGGTCAAGCAGCCTGGATGGCCGGTTGCAAACAGAACCGTGCCCCGCGCGGCCTGAACGCCGCGTAAAGCCTTTGCCGCTTCTTTAAGGCCTGTGAGACAGCGCCGGGCTGAGATGTAATTGGGTCCGGTCGCGTGGTGCGGATCCGGATTGCAGTGGGTAAACGATGCCACGCTCGCTAGCACGGAAGACCGCGTAATGGCGTGCTGGTCCAGTAACGCGTGAACGTGGTGCAACTCCAAGGTGTAAAAAGGGTGTCTGGCGAACAGTTTATCGATGGCGGCCAGGTTATCCTGACGGGAATGTGACAGCGCCTCGCCCGCAATACGCAATTCGATCAGTGTTTGCATAAGCGACGCGCCGTCTGTGTGTGCCTGCTCCGATTCGTGATTCACGCCCCCACCCTCCATGATTTGCGCCGCTTTTGTTTTGGCAGTCCCCGTGATACAGGAGCCGGCGTGTCGGTCAATCCACGATACAAATCGCGCAACTGTGCCAGTGCCCACGCATAAATGGTGTTGCCCAGAATTTGTTGCTGTTGTTGCCTGAGTGCGTGACGCCGTTTGAAAAGTGGCATCAACAGGGCCTCTTCGAGGGCACGTGCGGTATCGATCACATCATAAGGATTGACGAGCAAGGCGGTATGACCCAATTCCTGACACGCGCCGACCGTTTCGGAAAGGACGAGAACGCCTGCCTGGGTGTTGACGATGGGCCCTTCTTTGGCAACCAGGTTCATCCCGTCGGCGATTGAGTTCACCAAGAGCACGTTGTAGGCTCGCATAAGCGCCAGTGCGCGACCGGGATCGTGATCGGTCAAAATACTGACCGGCTGCCAATCCAGACGGCCCCATCGTGCATTCAGGCGATCGCCCAGACGCTGAATCTCACGGTAATAGCGCCGATAAACCGGACAAGACTGTCGCGACAACGGCAGCAACCCCAACCACGCCACCCGACCCTGCCACATCGGTTTTGAACGTAACAGATAAGCAAAGGCCTCCAAGCCTCGCACAATGTTTTTACTGGGGTCGGTACGGGCCACCTGTAAAATCCACTGCTGCTTCTGGCTGCCAGCCGTCGGCGCGACGTGCGCTAAAACTTTGGCTTCCTGCGCGCGTTGAGCGACATCCAAGGGGTCAATCGAAATAGGATAAACCCCCACGTGGATTCGGCGGTCCTCAAAAGTCAGACCGTTTCGCGCCGCATCTACCTCACACCCTAAAAAACGGGTACAAGCCGCAAGGAAATTCTGCCGATCCTGTTCCACCTGAAATCCCACGAGATCCGCACCCAACATCCCCTTCAAGATAGCCTGACGAATGGGCGTCGGCAATGGAATCCACTGCTCGGGCTCAGGCCAACAGATATGTGTAAAATGCGCAATTCTGGTCTGCCGCGGCCGAAGCGCCCGCAACAATCCCGGCAACAGGTATAAATGGTAATCCTGCACCAAAACGACTGCTTCCTGATTACTCGCCAGAATCCGCTCATTCAGATGCCGGGCATACTGCTGATTCACCGCGACATACCCTTCTTGCCAAGCCTTCCAACGTTTGGAATCGAAACACAGCGTTCCCGGCGCGTTCACCCGGTGCTGAAGCAGCCACAAAACCCCATTGGCGATCACGTCATAATGACCTTGATGCTCACGTAAATTGGGTTCAATCCAATCAAGCATCAGTTGGTCCCGTTCGAGCGCGCCCTCGGCTGGCATCACGCAAGACTCATCCTGGGTACGGGTGCTGACCCAATGCATCGGAATCACCCGCGTCAAAGAGGCAAAGGCACTGGCAAGCCCCCCAAGCCCCTGTTTCACCATACCTTGCTCATCCGTCAGATAAGGCGGGCGATTGGCGGCCACATACAGCCTTGAACCGGCACCAGGACCTGCCAGCCAATCCTGTAACGCTTGTTGCTGCGCATAAACGGTGCTCGCGCTGGGCCACGCAGGCAACGCTTGTACTTGCCGCAGAGGGGTCATGGCTTCATTCCTCCGCAAAGAACCGTGTGTCAGGCCATGACACGCTAACAAAGCCACAACCCCCAACACAATGGCATCTTGGCTGTCACGCTTGACGCTTGGCAACCAGTTGGCCGTGTGCGAAACTCAAACGCCAAACAGCTAGCGCACCACGATCGTGAAACACTTGGGTTCGCAGTTGCGTTTGGATCAGGGCCTGGCACTTGCACCTGTTGTCAGAGCACCCACCTGTTGGTTGACGCACCATTCCTGAATTCACGCTCATCCGAGAACTCCGGAAAAGCCAAAACCACCTTGTCATGCTCCCGCAATGCTTATCCGGTGCATGCTTGCAAATCGCATTGCAGTGAATCCGTGCTTGGCTCGCACGCGTTGCAGTCCATTTGGCCATCGCCTCATTCCAAAGCGCTGTTGGCATGACCAGTTGAGTCTTGTTTTAACGACCCGTAAATGAATGTTCGGAACTTTGGTATCCCTTCCATCATGTTTGGAGGTTTGGCATGCGCGTCGCTTTGTTGGCACCCGTGGCTTACCCGGTGCCGCCTGCCGGTTACGGTGGAACCGAACACGCGGTGGCCACCCTGGCACAAGCACTCGTGCAACAAGGCCTGGATGTCACCGTCTTTGCCAGTGGGGATTCCCGACCTGGTGTGCCCCTTCGGGCACTGTTCCGGCACGCTTTGGGCTATGGTGAAAAACGTTCCCGGGCCGAATACGAACAACTGGAACGCGAACACGTTTGTTGGGCTTACACGCAAGCCCACGAATTTGACCTTGTTCACGACCACACCAAGACCAATGGCGCGTGTCTTGCGTATCGGGCGGCTGTTCCCGTGTTAACGACGGTTCACAATGATCTCACACCCGAACGGCGCGCAATTTATGCGCGTTGCGTGGGACATCCATTTGTTGCTTTAAGCCATGCGCACGCGCAACGTATGCCCGAATTGGCCTGGTTTGGCGTGGTTCCCAATGGCGTCACCATCCCGACAGGACTTGATGTGATCCATCGTGGCGCAGAACTGTTGTTTTTCAGCCGGATTGACGCGCACAAAGGCGCTCACATCGCAGCCCGGCTTGCTCACGAATGCGATTGGCCCCTGGTTATGGCAGGGCGCCTCACCCCGGATGACCAGCCGTTTTTCGATCAACAGGTGGCCCCATTTTTAGATGGGGTCATTCGCCGTTTTATCGGCGAAGTCACAGGCACCATGCGCTGGACAGTGTTAAACCGGGCCAAGGCCTTGTTGTTTCCGATTACGTGGTCGGAACCCTTCGGGCTCGTGATGATCGAGGCCATGGCGACAGGAACACCCGTCATCGCTCACGCATGCGGTGCCGTTGGCGAAATCGTGAATGACGGTGTCACAGGCATCCTGTTGCCCCAAGACGCGACAAACGCTGCTTGGCAATCCGCTGTGCGGCGTGTGGCAAAACTTCAGTCACACGATTGTGTCGCACACGTTCAGGCGCATTTCAGCGCCCAACACATGGCTGCACGTTATGCCGCGTTGTATGAGGCCTTGCTTGCGAGGGACGCGAGCAGCACATAGGCCACGATACCGATCACCGCCAGTATCAGCCCATTGTAGCGCATCAGGTTCACGGGGTCCTGAAGTTGGCTCAACCAACCGTAGACGCCGTAGGACACTGGAATCAAGGCAGAACAGACGCTACCGAGCAAGCCCATGAAGCGCCCCAATTCGGCATTGGGGATACGGGTCTGGAACAGCACCATCACGCGAACGTTGACCGTACCCATGGCAAGCCCTGCAAGGACAAGCGAAAGCAAATGTCCTGGATACGTCGGAACATACCCCATCAAGGCAATGGCCACGCCCGTACCGGACAATCCGGCGGCGATCCACGGAATGGGCGGATGCTCGCGCCTGACGCGCGTCCAGCCAAGGGCTGCGCCGAGCATACCCATGGCCAGTGCCGCTTCAAGCAAACCCAAGCCCCTCGCCCCGACTTTGAACACATTCATCGCAAAGTGCGGCATCCAGAGCATGACTGGCATCGTAAACAGGTTTACCAGGGCAAACAAGGTCAGCAAACGGGCCACCAGGGCATCTTTTTGCAAGACAGCCACCCCACCGAGTGTGCTAATCCAAAAACCCTCACGGGCGTGGTCCGTCTCAGAAACGAGTTTGGGCAAGCCCAGCAGGGCCAGGCCAGACAGCAGCAAAGCCAGTCCATTGAGTAAGAAAGCGCTTTCAACGCCCCAGGCAGCGACCGCCAAACCACCCAGTGCGGGACCGATAAGGCTGCAAAAATGGGTCAAACTGCCCAGCCACGCATTGCCTTGGAGTAGCCGTTCGGGAGAAAGGATGGCAGGCAGGGCGGCTTGACTGGCTGGTGTAAAAAATGCGCCGAAAGCCGCCAGACAGGCTGCAACGCACAAAACCGCCCACACGTTTTGGATGCCCAACCAAAGTGCGCCGGCGAGACTGAGGCACAAGAATGCGCGACTCACATCGCTTGCGATCATGACGATGCGTTTGTCAAAGCGATCCGCGACCGCACCGGCAATCGGACCAAGCAATACCCCAGGCAGGGTGCCTGCAACCAGTACTGCGCTGCTCCAGCCAAGTGAGCCCGTAACATGGAGGGTCCACCACATCAGGGCCACCTGATACAGGCGATCGCCCAATTGCGATACGCCTTGCGACATCAACATGAGCCAAAAGGCGCGATCGCCAGGTTGTCGTTCAGTCATCAACATCTCACGCCCGGTCGTGGCGGCGATCCACGACGCGGACAATCTTGCCGCTGCGCCCCACCCGTTCAAGCGCCAGCGCATCCACCATCTCGATTTTCAGAATTTTCGCCCAGGCCTCATGGTCAGCCCAATACTTGGCCAGCGCATCGCGCAGCGCACGTTCCCGTACCACTGGATCATCGTGCGTGTCTTGCAAGGCAACACGCACCGTCAATGCGTCCCCATCGACCACGACCTGCGGGCCGCCTTGAATCCAATCCAAGTCCTGCAAGGCCTGGTTTACCGCGTGATAACTCGTGGATCGCGCACCAAGCAAAATGCGATCATCCACACGCCCGACCAATTCCAGACGCCCGGCCGGGTGCCCGCAAGGACAATCCCCTGGCACCCACCGCGCGAGATCCCCTGCCCGGTAACGCAAAAGCGGCGTTAACCGCCGATTCAACGCCGTCACCACCACTTCGCCCAAGTCGCCATGCTCGCACGCCCCATGGTGATCGGGGTCCAGAATCTCGACAAACACGTGGTCGCTATGGACATGGTGCACGCCGCCGGTCGCGTATTCGCACTGGAAGCCAATCGGACCTGCATCGACTGCTCCATAGCCTATCGAACGAATGATCCGCACACCCATCTTGTCGCGTAAAAACTGCTGGTCTCGCTCCGGAAATGGCTCTCCCGCATAATAAATCGCATCGATCGTCAATTCCGGCTGCAATTCGTGCACCTGCGTCAACACGGCCTGCACCCACGACGACAGACCCACCACAATGCGAATGTCAAATTGGTTCAGACAACCACTGACCGCCTCAATTGACGCGTGATTGGTCAATGAAAACGCATGGCAGCCCAAAATCTCTAACGCCCGATTCACACTCAGGTAAGAGCCGTACAGATCCCCCGCGAAAAACAGGTTCGCGACGCGATCGCCCCGCCGCAAGCCCGCTGCAAACGCCCCACGCGCCGCACGCCACATATCCGCTTCGTAATCCTTGAAACTGTAAATCGACAAGCGCGGGGTGCCCGTGCTCCCACCCGTGCGCAACCAATGTCCACCCGCATCCGGCCCGGGCCCAAAAGCGTTGCGACCGTGCGGCGGCAAACCATCCAACCAACGCGCCCGATCAAGCAGAGGCAGCCTCGACCAATCGGACTCCCCCACGCCATCTTGCGTCAAGCCATCCCGGTAAAACGGTGTATGCCGCGCAACCGCCCTCAACAAATGGTCGCGACGTGCCAGCGCCAGCCGGTTCAAATCCGCCGCCGCCATCAAAGACAGTCCGTCATAGACCTGATCCACGCCCGGTGCGTCCCACGACACCCACTTCACCAGTGCCATCAAACCAAATTGACCATCGTGCGGTTCACCGCACGCACCATCGCTCATGGCGCCGATTCGGGTCACACGCAACGCACCGTTCCGCACGCACGCATCCGCCAAAGCTGCGGAACGACGGATGTTCGCCGCGATGCCCACGGTTTGCAAGTAACGCTGCCAAGGCGCCAACAAAGCCGGCACCGCTTCGAGTGCCGGAACACGTTTGACAATGATGGTCCGAGACAAAACAGAAAGCCGAAATGCGGGATCGGTTTCTTGAATGATGGTCCAGTCTTGAGATGCCGGACGGTGCAAACGTGCCTGACCGAGTGCTTGATCAACACGCGCCATTTCACGCTCCTTGGTGATTTCCGCGCGTTCCGCCTCACTCAGGGCCCCCATCGGCAACTGACGCGCCAATTCATCCAACGCACGGCCCAGTGCTTGTACAAAACCCGCCACACGCTCCGGGTGCGCGCCATCCTCCTCGCAATAAATCACCTGAGGACTCGAGCACGCATTTTGATCCCACAAAGCCACATCCAGCGCCACGCCACGCGCCGTCTCCTCACGCCGCGCCACGCCCAATGCCTCAGACGCAAGCAACCCCACCGACAACCGTGGGCCATACACGATCAAGCGCGTGTGCGGCCCACACGCCGCCCGATACGTGGCAACCACCTCGTCACCACCCCACACGACGATCGCGTCCGCTTTTTGGGCAAAAGTCTCGTGCCATCGCTCCCGCCGACCATCCCAACTCAAGATGGCCAAACTGCTGGCAATCACACCCGTGGGGTCAACCTGCATCAAGCGTTGGATGAACAATTGCGGCATCAAGGGTGCACGGGTAGCCACTTTCAGGATGTTCACATTGCGAGTGAGCAATCCCTCCACCATCGACAAGACGCCTGTTGTCGACACGTTGCCACTGGCCACGTGCAAGACACAGCCCAAAGGGATCGCTTTTTGAAACAAGGTGCCGCCTGCGCGACGATGCCACCAATCCAGCGCATCAACCGCGCCCAATTCCTGTTCGATTTTGTCGCGCAGGTAATCAGGCTGCAACACCCGCGTCAAACCACCCAATTCCAGCTCGACCATTTCGCGCGAAAACCCAATCAAGCCCGGTAATTCAGCCAGCAAACGCTCGCGATCCGGATCGCCGGGAGTCGCCCAAGCTTCTCCAACGCGACTGAGCACGTCGATAATCGGCTCAACACTCAGTTTGGCCAAGGCCTCCTGACGTGTGCGCGCCGTCGTCAGAACCTGCTCAATCCGTTCGGCACTCAGCGCACCCTGCCACGCTTCTCCAAAAACCCAGTGCGTCATCACGATGCCTCAACCCCCTTGCAACAATTGCGCGGCCGTTATCGCACAACCCTTGTTTTTGCGTGTTCCCGCTCGCCCAAGAATGCTCACGGTGGCCGTATTGCGCCCACAAGGACAATCATGCCCGGTTACGGCCAAGTCGGAGGTCAGAAGGGAAATGGCCGGCATCGACAACAAATAAGGTGTCAGGAGGTTTAAGAATCCACGCTGCCCATCCGGCAAGGGTTCGAGCGTCTCAATGTCGCGGGTGATCGCACGTGCAAAATGCGGTACGTGAAACCGGTGCTGCGAACACTCGAGATACGGCACCCCGTGCTCCACCAAACCATAGCCATCCCGCTGATTCTCGTGCGGAATGCCCAAATGCTCAGTCACCTCCCGAATGAAAGCCTCCCGCGGAATCGCTGCCTCAAGGTGGGTTTTCCAGCCGCCACCCGTCAGCACATAAGAGGGGCTGGCAAACGCCAAGGGTGGACGCCCCTGCTGAGCCCGATGCGCCAGCAAACGATGCAGAAAAGCCGGGAAACCAATGATGCGCAACGGCAAGCCCGAACGCGCAAACTGCTCCAACACGGCGTCAGTGCCCTCAAGGTCAAAATGCCAATCCTGCACCACCGCCGACCACTGCAATGCGTAGTGCAAAGTACCCTTGGCCGTAAAACCCGTGAGATGGTGGTCGGTGTAGGTCGTACCCCGTGCACCCGCATGCCGCGGATCATGCGCAAAAATCAGATAATTCGCCACGCTCGCACGATCGACCAACCCATTGGCCGCAAAGCACGCTTCCACCATGGCAAGCCCCCTTTGCAGCGAGCCCTCATCAAAGAAAATCTGACTCTTCTGCCCCGTCGTCCCACTACTGGTCAAATGCAGTGCCACAAACACGCGGTCCATCGACAGCAACTCATGCTTTTTAAGCGCATTGACAAAGAGATGGGGCACCCGAGACAAATCATTTACCCCGGCAAGCGTATCCTCGCAAAATCCGGTCTGTTCACAAAGCGCGGCAAATGCCGCACTGTTCGCCCGATGATGGGCCACGGCCGCGCGCATCGCTTCAACGAACAGCGCATCTTTTTCTGCATCCAGGTGATACACATCCGGCGCGGCCATCAACCGTTCAAGGGCTTCCGATGCGCGTGGGGAACCATCCATCGCCTTTGACCTCACTTCACCTCGCGTCATCATTATAGCAGACGACCCGTCAGGGGTGTTCCTTGTCTGTTAAGCGCGTTGGCCGGTATGATGCCATTCGATCGGTTGGTGCGTTGAGCGCGCAACTGGAGGAGGTCACATGCGTTATTGCGTTGTAAACCTCGTTCGTGTCCGGTCTGTTGGGTTCAGTGTATGGATGATGGCCGCGGTAGCGATGGTGCACGCAGGCCCGATGAACAAGACAGCCCATTCGTCGCCTGAGGTTTCTCACCCTGTACGTTATAATTTTCCCCCACCATCCCGGGGCGATCGCTTCGCGCGGAGCGGCCTGAACTTGGCGCAAGGTCTGCGGGGCTGGCAGCGCTACGGCAAAGTGATCAAAAGCATCGCCTCAACGCATCGGGTAGACCCGTTTGTCATCGGGGCCTACGTTTGGCTTGAAAGCGGCTTCGACCCCAATCAGGATTACCGCCGCGGCCGCTTGCGCGCGCTGGGCCTGGGTTCGGTTCAGGCTGGTGACTATCCGCAATACCGCGTTGGACAACTGCTGGAGCCGACCCTGAATCTGAAGCTCACGGCGAAAGAGTTCTCGAACAGCTGGCAACCAGCGGATATGACGGGGACGGTGATGGATGTATGGTATCCGGCGTGGCGCACCCACGCACGCCACGGTTGGGTTTTACCGGTGGTTCGGACCCCGCAGGTTTATGTGCAGGCGATCGCCAACCGTTTCTACGCACTCAAGGAAATCGATAAACGCCTGCGCACACCGCACGAACGCGTCACAACCACCGATATGCTCAAAAGCAAATCAGCAGCCCGCCACATCGGCAGCACAAGCCTCCACGATACGCGTAATCGACGCCTGGCGCTAAACACTGTTCGACAGTGCATCGCATCATTGAGTGATCGAAAAATTAACACCTGAGCAGCAAGCACAAGTCGACACTAAAACACCCAACATTCCGCGTTGAAACGGTACTGTTTGCCGTTGAAAGGCAGAGGGTGGCGTCTGGTTCTGTTCACTTGTCGTGCGTGTCTGCGTATGAATACGAACGGACGGGGCTTAGCAACTGCCCCGTCCACCGCTCCAATTAGCACATCCGCAGTTTTTGACACAAACTCCGCAAGAAGCGCTTCACCGCCCGCCGGGTATTTCGAGCCGCTTTTGACACCGCTTTATACAGCTTGCTTTCCTGAATCGCCGTCAACAAGCGGTTGCGGCTGCCAACACGCGCATTGCCGCCCCACTTTGCATTGACAGCGCCAGCATTGGCCCGCTCTTCAACAATGGTGAACTCATCAAGATCCATCTTGCGCACACCCGCCTTAGCCACACGCGCCTTGACTTCTTCTTGATCCGGGGTCATCTCATCGAGCTCTTCGGTCAGCATCTCTTCATACTCTTCAGCCTGAACGCGCGTGACCGACTTCATCTCACCACGCAATTCCTGCAAATCATCAATCTCTTGCAAGATAAAATCATACGCCGCATCCGAATCCGTACGCGCAATCTGCTTGACGGCCTCACTACGCGCCGTAATCGACCGCCAACGGGTATCGTTGAAGTCCACGATGTAACGCTTCGCCCGCGCCTCAGCCTCCCGGCGCGTCTCTTTGCGCTTTGCCGCTTCAGCCTTGACACCCGCACTCACCGTGCTAACCGCCTGAGCCTGCGGCGTTGAGCCCAACTGGCCACAAGCCCCAACGCCATTGACCACCAACAGCGCCAAAGCAACCGCCCTCATTTGATGACCACGTCGCGACATTGTGACCTCCTCAACGACAGCTGGGTATTACGTTTCAATTAACACCAGAAAACTGTATTTAAGAAAAGATTATAAACAGGTTAAAGCCGTAAATCAATAGTTATTTGTTTGTTTTTCGTCAAGAAATCAAAAAATTATGATCGGGATCACCAGACTGTGTCTTGGTTGGGACAGTGTGTCGTGTCAGCATTGGCGTGTGATGGCGTCGCGCGTGTTTCAGTTGGCGTGCGGCGTGGTGAAGCCGGGTGAGCAGAAAGGAGTGTGGGGATGATGCTGACCGTTGCGGAAAAAGAATTCACCCAGACGATGGGCGACTTTGTGAAGCGGATGGGATTACCACATTTGGCCGGTGAGTTGTACGGCGCGTTGATGGTGGCGGAGCCTGCCTGTCAGACGGAAGAAGAATTGGCCTTGATGTTGGAGTGGCCGGTGGAGGATGTGCACCGTGCGGCGGGTTGGTTGATTGGCGTCGCGGTTGTTGAGCGGCATCCATTGCCCAATCGGCCGAGTGGTTGTTTGTGTGTGCGAACCGTGCCTGAACTGTTGCATGACCGCTTGGCGCGGATGCGTGAAATCGAGGGTATTCTGGGTCGCATGCTGGATGGTTTGGCGGAAGACAAGGTAGATGCCAAGGAGCGCATCAGTGCGGTGATTCGTTTTTACGAATCGATGCAGGAGGCGGTCAAACCGTGGATAACGCCCCTGTTTATTGAAGAGACAAGCGCGGGTGTGGGCAAAAAATTGGTATGAGGCGACCAGCGCCCTTGGGTGGGGGGTGGGTTATGTTGAAACGTGCCTCACGGAATGTGAGCACGACGATGATGAAGGAGGAAAGGCATGACCTTGATGAGATGGGAGCCGAAGTCTGAAATCGACGCGATGCGACGCACGATGGATCGCATGTTCAACCAGGTGATGAGCGCACCCTTGTTTAGTCGCCTGCATATTGCACCGCAAGACGGCAGCATCGACCTGATTCCCAATGTGGAGGTCTGCACGACCGATACGGAGGTGGTGGTATCGATCGAGTTACCAGGCATCAACCCGGAAGACGTCAGCGTTGAAATCGCCGAAGACAGCGTGCACGTGAGTGGCGAAGTCAAATCTGAAACACATTTCAAGGAGGACAACTACTACCGCACCGAACGGCAGTACGGGGCCTTTGACCGCTTGGTGCCATTGCCGAATCGCGTGAAGGAGCAAGAGGCCAAAGCCAGTTTCAAAAATGGTGTGCTAACCATTCGCGCACCCTTGGCCGAAATCGTGAAGCGACCGCAGGCACGCAAGTTGTCAGTTAATCACTGATCGCTTCCAGACGGGTAACTGAAAGCCGCAGGCAGCAATAACTGCTGCCTGCGGCTTTTGTGGTGTGAGCTGAAGAACGCTAACTCGCTTACTATGGTTCCCTGGGTCTCTGTTAGGGGCAAAGCATACGAGGGTAGTGGATAGGTGGTATCATAACGCGCGTCCGGTAAGGTCTGGTCGAAGGCGATGAGTGATGGAAAAGGAGCGAAGCAGCATGAGTTCAAGTTATTCGTTGCAGCAGCATCTGGTGGCGCGGCGTTTGCTGAAGGTGATTGCGGGAATTGACAATTTTGATTATGACGCCGTGATGGCGATCGCCCGTGCGGCCAAGGCAGGTGGTGCCCAAGCCGTTGACATTGCAGCGGACCCGGCCCTCATTCAAGCTGTCAAGTCCGAGACCGGTTTGATTGTATTCGTGTCATCTGTTGATCCGGTTCGTCTGATTCAAGCGGCGGATGCGGGGGCGGACGTCTTGGAACTGGGCAACTTCGATGCAATGTATCTGAATGGGGAGTTCCCGAGCGCCGAGCAGATTTTGGGTTGGGCGCGCACCGTCAAGGAAGCTGTTGGTGAGCGGGTGCCCTTGTGCGTCACGGTGTCGGGTCGTTTGCCGGTCAACGAGCAACGCGACCTGGCGATCGCTCTCGCGCACGCCGGGGTGAACTTGTTGCAGACAGAGGGCCAAGTGGGTCCGGAAGCGAATGACGTGTTTTCGGCGCTTTCCGGGGCGGTGCAAGCGTTGGGTAATACGGCGGAGATTCGACGGGTGGTTGATTTACCGTTGTTGCTGGCAGGTGGTTTCACCATCGAGACGGCGCCTTTCGCGTTTGCGGCGGGTGCGGATGCCTTGGGTGTGGGTGCCGCAATTTCGCGGCTGAAAGACGAAGCAGCGATGACGGCTGCGGTTGCCCGTTTCGTGGAGGCGATCGCCTCGGTGACGGCCGAGGGCAAGGGCATCGCCCAGGTTTCCTGACGCTCAACGCTCTGGTCTTACGTGGGGCGCAAGGGTTCCTTGCGCCCCACTCTCTTTAGATAGTTCCCCAGACACCACCCAGGGAGGATTGTTGTGGTTTTCTGGGTATAAGTCCCTTGCGGAGGTGCGTAGGTGTTCGAGCAGGTTGGCACGAAACTGATCAAGGCATTCACCCCTCGTTTGACTCGCAACGTGGGCGTCAGACTCGCAGAGGGGCCTGCTCTGCGTTCGTTGTCTGACAGTGCGAGCGTGAGTGATGCAGCGCTGATTGGCGGCGGTCTCAGGCAGATTACGAACTTCTTGCGGGAGGGGAAGACACAACACGCGCGGGATACCGTGAGTGAGTTACTGGCGAGAGCGGAGATTCCCGAGAACCGAATGCTGTCGTCTCAAGCGCCGCAAGTGCAGGATGTGCTGGAACTCGTTCGACACGCCCACTCGTTTGATATGCCGCAGTTTGTAAGAAGTGGACTTGATTGGAGCGTCGATTTGTTGTCTGAGAATCAGACGCTTCAGGCCATCCAAAAACTGAAAGCAGCGCCTGGGAACGGCCAGGAGATGGTGGCAGGAACGCATGGCAAGTCAAGTGCATCCCTGAAACTGTTGCGCGAGGGGGATGCGATTGCAACGCTGGCCCTGACTACAGGCAACGTCGAAGTGGCGCAACGGGCCTTGCTCTTGGCGCGGCCGCACCTCGAGGAGCAACCCGATGCATTGGCGACCCATTTGAAGCGGTTGCGCGGTGAGACGGAAAGGCCCCGATCACGGCCGCAAAAAGCCGCACCCGCACACGCGGTCTCGCCGGATGGTGAACGCCTTCCCCTTAGCACAGGCGTTAAACGGGAGCAACAGCGTCTGGAGGGGATGAGTTTGGGTTTCAGGCAATCCGCGCTTGAACGGCGGGCGCTGATCGAGCAGATCGAGGGCGGTAAAGTGCCATTTCTGGAGGGCGTCCAGCGTCTGAAAGAGCGCAATCCCCAGCATAAAGAGGCTTTGGGATTTTTGGAGACTTGTGTGCGTTCGGTTGGGCGCACTCCAGAACGGGGACACTTTGACTTGCGCTTCGTATTGGAGGATGACCTTGCAAACCGCCGTGAGTCGGCCCAGCGTCTTTTGCGCGTCTTTGAACACTATGACAGGGGAAGCACCATCAAACCAGAAGCAGCTGCGATCCTCGCCCAACGATTTCTTGAGATTCATCCGGAATATCAACCGATCGAGGGTGTCAGATTAGCGATACTGGCGGAAATGCGGCGATTGCAAACCCGAGATGCGAGCAGATGCTTCGTGCATGCCCCGCTTGTGGAATCCCCCTCGGCCCTCTTGGGCCTTTTCGCGAGACACGGCGATTTTCGGGGTGCATATCCTTCGCAGGATGATCGAAGCGCTCTTGCCTTGCTGGCTCACAAGTATACGGATCATCTCACTGGTAATGCGGAGATTGTCAGGTTCGTTAACGACAGACGGGGTGTCCGATTCGTCAGTCATGGACCGGACGGATTGCGTAAGGCTGCGGCGTCGCATATCTGGAAAATGCACCGACAGGCCCCCGGGGTTGGCATATGGTTGTATGGCGGCTTGGATCACAACAAAATCGATCTGAGTGGGATTGGTGCGGGGATCCAGCGTTCGCTTCAAGAACGAGAACAACGCATCTTTGGGGCCCTGAATCCGGGCATCTCATCAGATTCGCAAGTTTTCCGATCCCTGTCTGAACTCACGACTGAACTTGAGAGTCTGGCGAAAACCAATGCGACCGAGGCACGCCGAATGCTGAATGTGGCGGTGGGGTTTCCGGATACCTTCTGGCTTGAACAGAAGTGGGAAGGCATCTTGCCCTTGTTGCGTGTCGCGGATCACCAAGGGTGGCACGACGAGTGCAAAAACTTGTTCCAGCAGGCGGTGAAACTGGCCGAATCACCGGAACAACAGCAGCAACTCGTGTGGCTGGGACGCATTATGAATCTCCAGGATAGCGCCTTGCCCTCCGTTGCGGATCCCGGCGTGGGAAAAAAAATCTTCGCCGAGTTACTGGCAAGCGCTCGAACCGGCAAGGCTGAATTCAACCGTATGCTTGACGGGTTAAACATATCAAAGAAAGACGAGCAGGTGTTCTGGGAAGCCCAGCTACGCCGCTTCAGCGCGTCAGGGGAAGATCAGGCGCATTTGCTCGATTTATTGTTTCGTTACGCGGAAGATGAGTCACCCCTCAGCCGCAATCGGACGATTCTGGGCCTGCTTGAAGGGCAGGAAAATAATCGAGGTATGCTTGACTCAGGTCTGGCTTTGCTGCGTGAGGGAGCGTCGGCGCAGCAAGCCATGTTGCTCGATACAGCACTGAAGGGGACAGTGACGCAAAAACAGCAGGTCTTGCGAAGCCTGCAGCAAGGACTGCCCGAAGGTGCGACAGTCGAGAGCAAGTTGAAATGGTTGTCAGAGGGGGGGCAAGCACGAACGCAGGCTCCTGTGGGAGCGGTCGCAAGCAAGGGTGGCTCGCCGGCACAAACAGTCCTGGCGGGTCTCGATGAAGCAGAAAGAGCAGGACGGGTCGATCTGGGATCGTTACGCACACTGGCGCAAATGCTCGATGCTGACACAGGTGCAAACCAAAACAGTCAGCGTGCAGTCGGCCGGCTATTGCGCTTAATGCTGCCGCAGCTTGAAGGAAACGAAAAACTTTTGGCACAAACGGCGCTGAACGAGTGCAATTTGGCGACCCAAAAGAAATTGTTGGCCCGCCTCGCGGCAGGAGAAAGCCTTCCTGGCAATCCGATTGCTGCGCTCGCCTGGTTATACACTGAAACCATGGTGTCTCCAGGTGGCTTCGCTGATCTGTCCGCTTTTGATCTCCCTGGCAACCCGAATATCTCCGAGTTGCAACGCGCGTTGAACAACAGCATCTTTTTTCGAGACAGAAGGGGTATCGCAAGGGTCAAGGGAGACCAAGTGTGGCTTGATGCGCTAAGCGATGCTTCCCATTATAGTGGTGACCTGAAAGCCGCCGTGTTTGAAGCCTTGGGCGACCTGCGAGCAAAGAAACGCGACAATACCAGAGATTCAGTCGCCAAACTTGAGCCGCACTACTGGGTAACACTACTTGACGTAAGTCGCGGGGCTGACACTTCCGAACGTGCCATTTTGGAAGCTGCGACGTGGAGCGATCTGCGTGGTGCTGTTGCCGATGAACTCTACCAGGCATTGAAGAGCAAACGCTACGAGCATACGCCTTTACCGGAGGCTATGTTCGATTTCCTGGGACGATTGCCCGAGGGAGAGCCTAAAGTGGGAGTCCGACGGGGGACGTTAAGGGTGTTGAAGCGACATTACGAGGCCACAGGGGATGAGCGATCGCGCGCGCTGACAGATGCCGCAATTCCCCACAAATCAGGGGGTGCGGTCAATGATGATCGCTGGGTGACCGATGGTATGGTTCACTTCGCTTTGCAAAAACTTTCAGAGCAGGTGTAGGTGCTCATCCAGTCACGACAACGTCCGGTGACGCCTGGTTCGCGTGGCGGAGAAGGCTTGCCCAACGTTGCGGTTCTGAGAACAGTTTCACCGATCGGTTCTTCAATGGGGACTGAGCGGTTGGCATTCGTGCAACCGTGTCATATCGACTCACACGACAGCCAAGTGAGTTACACTGCCAATCAGAGATGCCCGCGTCCCGTGGCAGGGTGACGGAACAGCCGGAAATGATGACGAGAAGGAGCGATTTTTGTGTTGCGAGTCATGTTGTTTGCCTGTGCGTCGCTTCTGGCGTGTCAACCGATCACGAAGCAGGCCCCAGTCGCTCTGGCGTCACCGTTCCTGAGGAACTGCTTATGCGCCCTCGATGGCGTTATCCATGGCTTGGAACTCAGTATGACCGTTAGTCTCGTCTACGCTGGCCCGGGGTCACACCCTAGGTTAAAATGTGTGTGGCGCGAAGCGCCAACAAAGGCCTAAGGAAACCCAAACACGATGAGTCAAAAGCTAGATACCCCGTCATTATCCGAGCAGGCACTGGTCCGGCGGCAAAAACTGCAGGCCCTGTGCGATGCGGGACTGGAACCATACCCCACGCGTTTTGACCGCACCGACACATCAGGTGCGTTGCAAGCCCGTTACGAGCACCTGGAAGCGAGCGCTGAAACCGAGGATGTCGTGCGCGTGGCAGGGCGTATGATGGCCAGGCGTGGTCAAGGCAAACTGGTGTTTGCCGACCTCGTGGATGGCACAGGCAAGATCCAGCTCGCGTTTTCACTGGACAAACTGGGTGAAGAAGCGTTCGGACGCATTGACTGGCTGGATCGCGGCGACATCATCGGCATTGCGGGCACCGTCAGACGCACCAAACGCGGCGAACTCAGCATCGCAGTCACCGAATGGCTGCTACTGTCCAAGTGCCTCACCCCCCTGCCTGACAAATGGCATGGGCTCGAAGACGTGGAATTGCGTTATCGCCAACGTTACCTGGATCTCATCGTCAACCCCGAGGTCAAGGATGTATTCAAGACGCGTTCGCTCGTTTTGCGTACCATCCGGCATTTTTTGGAAGCAAAAGGTTTCCTTGAAGTGGAAACGCCGATGCTGCAGGCCATTCCCGGTGGTGCCGCCGCGCGGCCCTTCAATACCCATCACAATGCACTCGATTTGCCCCTGCACCTGCGCATTTCGCCGGAACTGTACCTCAAGCGCTTGGTGGTCGGCGGCTTCGAGAAGGTGTTTGATATCAACAAGAACTTCCGCAACGAGGGCATCTCGACGCGTCATAACCCCGAGTTCACGATGATGGAGCTGTATCAGGCGTATGCGGATTACCGAGACATCATGGAACTGACCGAAGAATTGGTGTGTGAGGTGTTGATGGCCACGCACGGGTCCTTGCAGATACCGTATCAGGGGCAGACGCTTGATTTTAGCCGGCCCTGGCGCAGAAAGACGATGGCGGAACTGGTTAATGAGGCGCTGGATGTGCAGGTTCAGGAGATGGATGTGGATGCGCTCAAGGACCTCGCCCGTCGGGTACATGCGAAGATTCCCGCGCAGGTGACGCATGGGCATCTGGTGAATGAGATTTTTGAGGCAACGTGTGAGTCGCAGTTGATTCAGCCCACCTTTGTCATTGACCATCCGCTGGAAATTTCGCCACTGGCCAAACGCAAGCCAGAGATGCCGCATCTGACGGAGCGTTTTGAGGTGTTTGTCGCGGGCCGGGAGTTGGGGAATGCGTTTTCGGAGTTGAATGATCCAATGGATCAGCGTGAGCGCTTCGCGGCGCAACTGGCCGAGCGGGCGGCTGGCAATGATGAGGCGCATCATGTGGATGAGGATTATTTGCAGGCACTGGAATTGGGGCTGCCGCCAACCGGTGGGCTTGGCATTGGCATCGACCGCCTCGTGATGCTGGTGGTGGATGCGGCGTCCATCCGGGATGTGATCCTGTTCCCCTTGCTACGCCCACGGGACCCACATGGCCATTGACCTTGGCGCGACAGCCCTTGAGGCGATCGCCGCTCAACGCATCTTGCCCGTCATCCGCGCGCGCAGCGCAGATGATGCGCTTTTTGGCGCAGAGTTGCTCATTGGGTCTGGTTTTGACACCATCGAGATTGCCTTGACCACACCGGATGCGCTCACCGTGGTAACGGAATTGGCGCGTCGGGGACACTGCGTCGGCGTTGGGAGTGTGCTCACAGAAACCGACGCCCTTGAAG
>JBBAPZ010000005.1:0-146969 GCA_040400605.1 Candidatus Sericytochromatia bacterium | reverse complement strand
GGCGATCGCCCTTGGGGTCGGGTCGCAGCTCGCCCATCCAGAGTGGCTGGAAAAAAGGGATGACGCGACCATTCGCGCGGCTGCGCATTCTTGGCTTGCCGCGCTCCCTCGGGTCAGCAACACGCCTTTCAGTTAAATCGGACACCGTTGTCTGTGCCATGATGCATCACTGGTTGATCAAAGCCGTTCAGTCCCAGGCGAGCATTTTATAAAGACGACATATTGATGCGTCGTCGGAATTCGTGTGATCTTTCGAACCCTTGGTCAACCCGGCGCTTCACCGTTTGGCCCATTCATCAGGTTCACTGACTGGTTGTTAAATGTTTGCAACATTCAGCTGTCAGTATCACCATTACGTGGTTCCCATTGCGTCACGATGCTGCCACAACATGTGAGTCCGATCAGTCAATCTGATGGTTCCCCTTGTTAGCCAACTCGTTTCTTCGCCGCATGGAACGGGTATTGTACAGGTGGAGGGGCACGCGCATGGCGATTTCAGATCCGATCGGTCGAGGGTTCTTGCGAGTCTTTCGCGGCGTAACCGGCAGTGGCAATTCGACGCCTGAAAAGCTGTCCGGCGCTGCTGCGGCGCGGACTCATCTGCTGTCGGATGGCGCGACGCTTAATCAATCATCGTTGATTCAAAGCGGGACGCGGCAGGTCAAGAGCCTGTTGTTTGAAGGTCGCAGGGACGAAGCGGAAGCGCAACTTTTGAAGTTGCTGTCTTACGGTGAGATCAGCCCCAATGGCCAATTCGGGGCTGAGGCACGGGTGGCGGATGTTTTGGAACTGGTGCGGCACGCACAGGCAATTGACCACGGCGCAGCAGCCAAAGGTGGTCTTGATTGGGCCGTCGAATTGCTTCGGGCGAGCCCTGACAGGAACCATGCACAGTGGATGCGGGAGCGTGGTACGAACGCCGCACCGGATGAAATCGAACGGCGGGCAACCCGTCATATGCAAGTCTTGCGGGAGGCAGATGCTGTGGCATCACTGGCGCTGGTCATCGGCCAGGAGGCAACGGCGCGTGAAGCACTGACCCTTGTGAGGCCCAAACTGCAAGAGCAACCCAATGCGTTGGCGCGCCATTTGAATCGACTCAAGGGTGAACTCCCGAAACCAGGCAATGAAGCCCGAAAAACAAGTGGGGGCGTTTCCGCGGGCCAACATTCAGTATCGCTGGCTTCTCAGGCGGCACCACCTCAAAAACCGGCAAAAGTTGCACTGGATTATGGCGTTGCGCGCGAGCAAGGGCGCCTGGAAGGCGCACGAATGGGATTTCGCCAGCCCATCGCGGAGCGCAAGGCTTTGCTTGCTCAGATGCAAAGTGGCCAGATTCCTTTTCTGGAAGGCCTTCGGCGTTTAAAAGAGCGCAACCCGCAGCATGAAGAGGCGCTGACCTTTTTGGAGGAGTGTGTGAAGGCTGAGCCCAGCCGATGGAAAGGTAAAGCGCCCTCGTTTGTGCTTGAGGATAACATCTTGAGTCGCCCGGAGGCAGTTCAGAGACTGTTGGAGTTATGGCGGTATTCGGGAGCGCCTGATCGCGCGGCGATCATGGAACAGTTTTTGACTTCGCACCCTGAGTATCGTCCAGTGGAGCAGATACGGCAAAAAATGCTCTCAGTCATGGCAGATTTACAAGCCAGAGAACCCGCTGAAAATCGGTTGGTGATCGCCCCAAAACTGGAGGAACCAATGGCACTGCTGAAATGGATTGGAAATAAAGATTCGGATCAGTGGGTTCAAGTTGGAGAAAAATGGCAATGGAGTAGTGAACATGCTATCGCGGCATGGTATCCCGCCCATAAAGATGCGGCGGCTCTGGCCAAAATCAGTTTCGACTACGCACAGGCGTTGACCTGGGGTGCCACGATAACTGATCTGATCGAAACAGGTGGCCGCACTCATTTTCGGAACAGGCCTGCAAAGGAGTTGTTGAGGGCAGCGGAGGATTAGATACGCTCCGTTTACAGGATCGGTCCCCACATCAGATTGTCCGGTCGTGATTCAGGAAAGGAAGCTGAGCACTTGCAGAAGTCGCTTGATGGCGATGCGGCGGCGATTGAACGTCGAATTGGCTCTGCCGTTGGCGCAGCGAGCGGTACTGAATCAGCAGTGCGGCGGAGTATGGAAGAGCTTCGCGCCGAGATTTCAACCCTACTGATAAACGGTGATAAAGATAAGGCCAAAGAATTGCTGACAATGGCGATGGGCTTGCCTGAAGTGTTGTGGGCGCCGCCAAAGCTGGATGACGTGATGGCGTTGCTGCGCGTGGCAGACAGCCAGAACTGGCAGGACGAAAGGCAGGATCTGTTTGCGCACGCGGTCAAGCTGGCGCAACAGCCGAATGAAAAACAGGAACTGGCGTGGATGGCCCGTTTGATGGGTTTATCCGATGCGAGCCTGCCCAAGGAGTTGGATGCCTCGATCGGCGCAAAGGTCATGAAACAGCTTCTGCTAGGGAGTCGTGGTGAGGAAGAGGCTAAAAACCTTGAACGCGTCTTGAAAACACTCGATATCTCCGATGATGCGGAGCAAGTGATCTGGAAAGGCTGGCACGCATCACTCACCGTTCCAGACGATCGCAAAGCGGATCACATCCTGAACCGGCTGCAAATGTATATCCAACAACGGGAAGCCAGCGGGAAGTATGCGTCCTTGCTAGGGGTTTTGGATGATGCCCCGCCCGGGACGATCGCTGCGGGCTTTAATGCACTCCATGATACGGCACCGGAGGCGCACAAGGGCTTGCTTGAAGCAGGCGGGATGTTGTCATCCGACGCTCAGCAGCGGATTCTGTCACGATTGAAAGCAGGGGTTCCGCCATCCGCGGATGCCGTCAGCGAGCTGTTATGGCTGGCAAAAACACTGCCTCAAGGTGAAGGCATCGCACATATCGCCAAGGCACTCGAAGCAAGGCTGCCAGCCGAACGAAAGGCCTTGGCCCAGTTCCTCTCTGCGGCCTTCCCCTCAGAAGAATTACCACCACATCATCAGGATTCTTATGCGGCGAATAACAAAATATCCCCGCAGCAAAAGCAGATTGAAGCCGTGCTTGCAGACGGGGTGCTGCCATCACCTGAAGTGGTTTTATCGCGATTGAAACAACCTTTGCAGGAAGGCGCGACGCCTTTGTCTGAACTACGCTGGCTGGCCGGGCAAGTCAGGACCGCACCCAAGACGAGTGACGGCACCGACGAAGCTTCGCAGGCGTTATTGGGTCTGATGGAACCGCATCTGAGCGGAAATGAAAAATGGCTCGCGAACCTAGAGATGGAAAGTAGCGAATACTTATCCCTCGTCAAGCGCCTCGCTGATCCGCAGCCAATGCCGCAAAACCCGATATCAGCATTGGTTGAGCATTTATCAGGTTTTTTGGCGATTAACGATTCTCCCCGGGCGCTTTATCATGCGGCAGATTCTTTAGGCAATCAGTTTGAACTGGAAGGTGCGTCACCGTTGCAGCGCGATTTACTGAAAGGGATTAATTCCAAGCACCGTGACGTTATCTATGAGCCAGAATTGTTGTTCAAACTTTTAAAAGACGCGGCTGAACCAACGGAGGATGCTCAAGCGTTCTTGATGCGTTCACTCGACGAAACAGTCAACCGCCTGGCAACATCGACGAATCAAGATTACCTCTACAATTATGGGCATTTGATCCTGGGAGTATTGAAGAATCGTGTATCCCCAGCCGAGGGAGCACTCATTCGTGGTTTCAGCGCTGTCAAAGGAGAAGAACGCTACCATCTCGGGCAGATTCAGGCTCGAACGCTGGAACCGTTGTTCCGTGCCTTAAAGACACGGGAATATCAGGATGTACCCGTGCCGGATGCGTTGTTCAGCTTCTTGGAGCGGCTACCTGGCGACGATTATCAACCAACTTTCAGGCAAAGCGTGTTGCTTGAACTGAAAGACCATATTAAGGCGTCAGGTGACGAGCGTCTGGGTAAGATCGCCAGTGCGGCCATTCCAGAACCCCTGGGTGGCACGTGGAAGCCCAAGGGCGAAAGGAAATGGGACGATAGGGTGGTGCAACTCGCATTGCGCAACCTTGAACAACAGCTTCGTATCAACTGATTGGCAACGAAGTGGTTGCTACAGCAACTGAAACTGCATTCGATTTCTTTGAAGCAGTCAATGCGTAAAATCTGGTTCACGCGGTGGTCTTAAACGATAACTGCTTTCCAGAGATTCTATCGCCAATGCAAAAACCTCACGAAATCACGTGCTATCATGCCGGCCAGCCATTTGATCGTCTGCCACCACTTTTGCAAGTCGCAATTCGAGGCTAAAGTCGCATCGTGAAAGTCTTCTATCTTTTGTCTTCACTGCTGCTCGCGTGCCAACTCGAAGCCCAAACTCCGAAAGCCTTGCCAGTAGCCTCCCAAATACCATCATCGCCTGCACCATCTGCACAGCCCCCCGCGCCTATCGCATCACCAGCGCTCAAAACAGTCCGTCTGAAACTCAACGACCTCATCATTCCTTGCGAGGTCGCGGACACCCCAGCCACGCGCAACCAGGGCCTGAGTGGTCGAAAAAACCTTCCTGACGGTCACGGGTTGATCCTCGCGTTTGACACGCCCCAGGTAACTGCCATCTGGATGCCTGACATGAACTTTGCCATTGATGTCTTTTTTGTCAGGGACAATCGCATCCTGGCGCTTTATCACGATGCGCCACCCTGCCCGTCACGCGAGGACTGCCCCGCCTTTGGCCCCTCCGAACCGGTTGATTACGTGCTCGAGGTCAATGCGGGCAGCGCGCGCCGTTGGCAAGCAAACGTGGGCGATCGCATCATTCGCGTTGACTGAATGTGCGACAATGATCCCATGGCTTATCGCGCCAAGCAGCCAGGCGTTTCAGCTTGGACGACAGACTTTCGATTGACGGGCATTTGACCGTTCGCGGCAAAACATCCTGAAAACCAAGCCAGCGCCGGATCAATAAAACCGATTCAATCCACAAATCATCTGAAGCCGTGGGCAGGCAAAGTGCCCTGAAATAAGCATTGCTTGAAACAGTCAAACTGTAACACTTGTTCTTTTACACGTCCTGATAGGAGAATTCCCCTGTGGCTTTGGTCAGTTTGCGTAACGTGAGTAAAGCGTATCGGATGCACGGCTTGGAGACCCTTGTGCTCAAAGGCATCGATTTGGATGTCGCGCCGCAGACCTTGATTGCGTTGATGGGGCCCAGTGGGTGCGGCAAGAGTTCGTTGCTGAATCTGTTGGCGTTGATCGATCAAGCGGATTCCGGCAGCATCGTGATCGCCGGACACGAAGTCAGTGCCTTATCCGATGCGCGGCTAACCTTTTTACGTCGCGAAGTGGTGGGCTACGTATCGCAATTTTTTAACCTGTTGCCCACGCTCACCCTGCTTGAGAACGTGCAGTTGCCGTTGACCTTGCTTGGATGGCGGCCTCGCCAGTCGCGCGTTGCAGCCTTGGAACTGCTGGTTGATCTCGGGCTTGAGACACAGGTGCAAAAATTCCCCTATCAGGTATCGGGTGGGCAAATGCAGCGCGTGGCGATCGCCCGGGCGATCGTTCATAACCCCCCCTTGTTGCTCGCGGATGAACCCACCGGCAACCTCGACTCAACCAATGGCGCGCATATCCTCCAAATCTTCGCCCGCCTTGCACGTGAACGCGGCCTCACCGTCTTGATGGCCACCCATTCACCCGACGCGGCCGCCATTTGCGATACGATGCTGCATATGCACGATGGGCGCCTGCAAACACCCATCCCAGGAGGCCACTCGTGAGCTGGCTGTGGCTTTTTCGCGCACTGATCCTGCGCCACATCTGGCAACACCGCCTGCGCAGTGGGTTGACTGGCCTGGGCGTTTTACTTGGCGTTGCAATCGCGGTCGCTGTGCAACTGGCCAACCACACAGCCCTTAACTCCTTTGAGCGCGCCATCAAGGCGGTGACCGGCGATGCGGTCTGGCAAGTGCAAGGCCAGGCATCCGATATGCCAGACGCCGTGCTTCACGATTTGCGTCCGGCAACCGGTGTTGCAGAACTCAGGCCCGTACTGGAAGGTACGGCAGTTGCCAGTGATCACCCAACTTACACCTTCCAGATTTTGGGCATCGACCTGACGCAAATCGAAGCGGTGGGACATGTGATCACACCCGTCGCCGCCACCTTTTTGATGGCGCAACCTTATCCCGTCGCCTTGCTGTCAAATGAAGCGGCAACGGCTTTGGGCGTGCGTTCCGGGCAGTTGATGCGCTGGAAAGTGCAGGATCGCCTCATCACGGTACGGGTGGGACCCTTGCGTCCCAACGAGGCGCGAACGGCGGCATTGGATCCCTACGTGGCGCTGATGGACCTCGCGGACGCACAAGAAGTGCTAAACCGAATCGGGCGTTTGGATCGCGTGGATATCGCACCGCTCGCAGGTGTGGCCGAATCCGAACTCGAAACGACCATCACGCCCTTGCTTAAAAAGGGTGTGACGCTTGCGCGGCCGTCTGAGTCGGTCGAGCAGGCACGGCGCATGCTGTTGTCGTTTCGCGTTAATTTGATGGCCCTTTCCTTCGTGGCCCTGATTGTCGGCGCCTACCTGATTTATAACACCGTGGCAATTTCGGTGGTGCAGCGCCGCCGCGAGGTTGGCATTTTGCGCTCGCTTGGCATGGCACGCGCAGCGATCGTCTGGCTGTTTTTACTCGAAGCAGGCGCCATCGGACTTGTTGGGGGCCTCTTGGGCGTCGCAGCAGGCTGCTTGCTGGCCCGCGGCGCAGTCGAAGCGGTCGGGCAAACGGTCAATGCCATCTACATCACAACACCGGTCACCGCTGTTAGCTACGACCCCGCAACGCTGATATCCGGTCTGGCCATCGGGGTTGGTTTGGCTTTGCTGGCTGCGGGGGTGCCAGCGTGGGACGCAGCGCAAACCCCGGCTGCGACGGTTACCCGCGCCGGCACCTGGGAGGGGCAACAGCGCGAGGGCCTGCTTGGCTGGAGTGTGCTTGCCGCGTGTGTGCTGCTGCTGGCGTGGGGGGCGGCGCAGGTGCCCCCGTTGCTGGGTTTGCCGGTGGGGGGCTATGCGGCTGCGGCTCTATTGATTGCTGCCTTTTCGATGTGGGGCCCTTTGAGCGTGCGGATTATCGCGGGTGTCGTGGGGCCTTGGAGCGATCGCCTGGGTGGCCTCACGCAATTGGCGGTGCGGAACTTTCGGCGCGCAATTGGGCGTAACGCGGTGGCGATCGCCGCTTTGATGGTGGGTCTTGCGATGATGATCGGTGTCTCCACCATGGTCTCATCCTTCCGCAGCACCGTCGTGCGTTGGGTGGATCACACCCTGCCAGGCACCTATTACCTCAAGCCCGAACTGGCGGTTGGCGCACGCCAAAACATCACCATGGATGCCGCTTGGATCGCAAAAATGAAAGCCCTGCCGGATGTTAAAGCCGTGGAGGGGTTCCGGACCCGTGCGATCGCCTTCAATGGCACGACCATCAGGCTCGGTGCCAGTGACATGACAGTTTTGGCCGAGTTTGGTTCGTTAATGCTCACTGACGCGGGCGATCCCAAACAAGCCTACGCGGCGCTTGTCGGGCAAGACCGGGTGCTGGTGTCCGAGGCCTTGACCATCAAACAGGGGGTCACGCGCGGCGCACGCTTAACCCTTGATACCCCGCAAGGACCGCGGCATTTTGACGTGGTGGGTGTTTATCGGGATTATGCGTCGGATCAAGGCTACATTTTGATGGATCGCGGCACCTACCGCCGCTACTGGCAAGATGACGCCATCACCGATATGGCCATTTACGCAGAACCCGGCGCGGATACGGAACAATTGCGCACACACATTCGCCAAACCCTGGGCGACGCCCCCATCAGCGTTACCAGTTCTGCAACGATGCGTGCGCAGGTGTTGACCGTGTTTGACCAGACCTTTGCCATTACGGATGCCTTGCACGTCATTGCGTTGAGCGTATCATTGTTGGGCGTGGTGGGGTCCTTGTATGCCCTGGTTTTGGAGCGTCAACGGGAGTGGAGCATTTTGCGGCAATTGGGCTTGAGTGCCGGGCAGTTATTGCGCCTGGTGGTCGTGGAAGCGGGCTTGATTGGTGTGGCTGGGGTCATGCTGGGGAGTGTGGCGGGCCTGGCGTTATCCCTGTTGCTGGTGGAAGTGATTAACCGGCAGTCCTTCGGCTGGACGGTTGAGTGGCAGAGTCCGGGCCTGTATTTACTCAAGGCAGGCGCAACCATCATCATCTGTGCCATGCTGGCGGGAATCCTGCCAGCACGGGTTGCGGCCCGCACCCGCATCGCGGAGGGCCTGCGACGTGAATAAGTGGCTGCACGCAGGCATCGCTGCTTTGCTTGTTAACCTGACTTGCGCAAATGGCAAGCCGGGCAACATGGCATTGGCTGCCGAAGGCGGCTTTAAGCGCGCGCTTGCGGGCTATCGTTATGCGTTTCCGCGCGATCACGCCAATCACCCCAATTACAAAACCGAATGGTGGTATTACACGGGCCATCTGGCATCGGCAAGCGGTGAGGCGTTTGGTTATCAATTGACGTTTTTTCGGGTGGGGGTGCGTCCCAAGCGTGCGCCGGGGCGATCGCCCTGGCGGATTCGCGACCTGCACATGGCCCATCTGGCCGTCACCGAACTCAACCCACCCCGCTTCACTTTCTTCGAACGCCTCGCGCGCGGCGACGTGGGCTTGGCTGGTTCAGATAACAAAAATTATCTTGTTTTCAATGGTAATTGGGAGGCTGGCCGCGTGGGTGACGGGCAGCGCCTGGTGGCGAAGCAGGGAGGGTGGGGGCTTGATTTGCGGGTGCGATCGCTCAAGGCACCGGTGGTTCACGGAGTCGGAGGCGTGTCACGCAAGGGCGATTGTGAGGGGTGTGCATCGCATTATTATTCGCTGACGCGGCTGGCCACGGCGGGTGAATTGCAAGTGGGAGGGCGGCGCGTGGCGGTACGCGGTGAGTCCTGGATGGATCATGAGTTTGGGTCGGGTCAAGCGGGGCCCGAGCTTGCGGGGTGGGATTGGTTCAGTGTGCAGTTAGCCAATGGGGCCGAGTTGATGATTTATCGTTTGCGGGATCGCAAGGGGCAGACCCTGGCGGCATCGAGCGGCACCTACGTGGCGGCAAATGGTGTCACAACGCACCTGAAGCGGCAAGACATCCGTTTGGAGTCGCTTGGTACGTGGCGCAGTCCGCATAGTCAGGCCATTTACCCGGCACGTTGGCGTGTGATGGTGCCGGTGCTTAAGCTGGATTTGCAGGTGACGCCTGTTGTGGCGGATTGTGAGTTGCGGACGCCGGGGAGTACGCAGGAGACGTATTGGGAGGGGCCGGTGCGTTATGCGGGCAGCCTGGGCGATCGCCCCGTGACGGGGCGGGGTTATGTGGAGTTGACGGGATATGCCGGCGCTTTCCGGGCACGTTTGTGAGCGATCGCGTAATTGACGCACCAGACTTTCGTTTCGCAGATTTTGCGTCGCGGACAACGGTGCTACTCTGGCTGGCATAGCAGGAACCCGATCGGTCAATCTGACGGTTCCTTTCGTGGTTTAGCGCCTCCCGGACGCGGGTATGAAAAACAGGGAGGGTGGCACCGGTGTTGAAGACAGTGTTTGGGCAGAATCCGTTGCAGGGACTCACGCGGATGGTGCCAGGCCTCAGCCAGGACACCGCGGCCAAGGCGGCGCCGCGTTTGGGCGAGCATATCAGCCTCAGTGAAAAAGTGAGGGTGAAAGGTGGCTTGCGGGAGGTGCAGGTCCTTGTGCGGGAAGGCCAGACGGAGAAGGCGCGTGAGCGTCTTTCCGAGTTGTTGGCGCTGGGAGAGATGCGGGAGAATGGAAGTCTGGATGCGCCCGTGGATGTGACGGACGTTCTGGATTTGACGCGATTGGCGCACGGATTGTCGTTGGATGCGCAAGCGGTGGATGGATTGCAATGGGCGACTGAATTGTTGCGGGATGCGCGTGGGAGGGGCGATGCGACGCTGACGCAAATGCGGGATGGGGACCGGATTGCAACCCTTGCACTTGCCATCGGAAAGAAAGACCAGGCGACAGCCGCGTTGTCACTCGTGCGCAAACAGCCAGAAATTGACCGTCACATTCAACGACTCGAAAAAGGTGTCACGCGCCGCAACGCCCCGCTGGCGGATGCCAAAACGGTTGATGCAGCGATAGCATCACAAAAAGAGCAGGCGCCTTTTGGGGTTAGGCGGGAACAAAAACGCCTGGAAATCCTGCGCAGTGGTGCGCGGCAGAGTGTGAAAGAACGACTCCAGTTGCTCGATGCCATCCAGGGTGGGCGTGTACCGCTAAAAGAAGGCTTGCAGTTGCTCAAGGAAGGTAACCCGCATCTGGATGGGGTGTTGAGTTTCGCGCAGGAATGTGCGCGTGTCAATCCCAGTATACAAGGCCGTGATGTTGATCTTGGTTTTGTGCTCGAAGAGGGTGTGTTGGATCGCACATCGTCTTTGCAATTGTTGGCAGTGATTTTCCGGATGTTCGGAACCCCGAGAGAGCCCAAACTGACCGACATGTTTTTGGCGATGCACCCCGAATTCAAGCCAGTCGAACACGTTCGGCAAATCATGGCCAACCGGTTGAACGGCACAGCGTTGGGCCAGGGCGTCGTGCGCATGGCAGCGGAGATCAACGATGAGACAGCGTTGCTCTCGTTCCTTGAGCGAAGCCTCAGGTGTGTGCTTCATCCGGAATCGACAGATAATTCCCGTTGGTTGGAACGTTGGATGCCTGACGATTCGTATTCTTTGGCAAACCTTGTGTCACCACATTCAGATGAGTTGACAGCCAGCCTTGCTCACCGTTACGCGTGGTATCTCGCGGCAGATGCCCGTGAGGGAAAACTGAGTGGCCAAGATTACAAAGTGGTTGATATCAGCCAAGGATTCATGCGTGATGCGGAGGCGTACCTTAAGCAAGCGTTTCCGAATATCAAATACAAACGGCCCGTCAAAAAGCTGGCGTCTGATAATTCCGACGGCCTTGTTACACAACGTGAGCACCGGCGGTTTGGGATGGTGGATCCCACCGCGACGGATGTCACACGAATGGTTAATGAATCGGTTCAAGACATTTTAATTCGCGCCAAAGACGACCCTGACAGTGCGAGAACCATGTTACAACGCACCGTTGAGTTGCCAGAATCCTACTGGCGCGACCAAAACATAGAGCATGTGCTTCCTTTGATGCGCATTGCTGACCATCGGGGGTGGATCGAGGAACGCGACAGGTTGTTCAAAAACGCTGTGGCACTGGTGCGCAGTGATGCTGACAGACAAGAACTGGCGTGGTTGGGGCGAATGATGGGAGTGGATGATCCACGGTTAGCCAAGAATTTGGATCGTGAAATGGGGCGAAGGCTGGTCGGAGAGTTTTTGAGCGACGCACCCGATTCGGAGCAGGCCATGAAGCGCTTGCTGGAGACAGAAGGGGTTTTCGAGCGTGACAAGTCACGGGACTATCGGGAGAGCAACTGGTGGGATAGCTTGGATGAAGATACGGAATACGATTTCTGGCTAAAGCTGAAACCCCAAGACCCGGCAACGGATGCGACGTGGCTTCGCGCAGTGTCGGACGCTTGGGTTGAGCGAGTGGTTGTCCCGACGGCTGAGGGTCAAAAGCGCGCAGTTCTAAAGGCATTAAACGGGCTGAGTTTCAATCCCCAATCAGAAAGCGATAACCAACGCCTGGGTGGTCTGGTCAAGCTAGCGGGTCGAATACTGGAACCGGTACTCAGCGATGCGGACAAGGTGTTGTTCAAGTATGATCCTTGGGATGAGGCGGCTGGCCGGATTAAAAATTCCGACGACATGCGGGTCCGGAAAGCTTCGATCGCGCCCATCACCCAACAACGGGCGGAGTATTTCAGGCGGGTGTTGGGTCATCTGATTCATCCGGACCAAGACATCGCCAATCCCGAGCAAGCCCTGTACTGGGCAGTCAAGCAAGGGATGCCGCCAGAGGCGGTCGCGAATGATTTGCTGGGGTCCCTACCGTCTCCTCATCAAGCCCTGGCACGGTACCTGGGCGCGACAGAGTGGCCTTTTAACAGCAAGGCGCGTACCATGCAGGCACTCCCCAAACAATTCTCACGACAGGTCTTTGAGCGCTTGCAGCAACCGTTGTCGCCAAATGCCACGCCATTATCCGAGCTGCGCTGGTTAACCGGTCTCGTTGCCAACGGCACCGTTGAGGAAGCGCTTGATGCATCCACCAAGGCTTTGCTCAATGCGTGGGCCAACGAGTTGAACGGCCACAACAAGTATCTGGCTGAGTCTTCGGTGCGCCTTTTGGATAATAATGTTAGCCGCAAAGATCTTCTGAGGCGCATTGCCGATGGTAATCTGCCTCCGTTGAACCGGAAAAGTGATGCATGGTTGTGGTTGCACCAGCAATATGGCCAAGACTTCGCCGGAAAATATAGAGAAGACGGCAAGGAGTGGCAAAACAGCAGACGTTTATTTCAGGAGATTCAGTCATCCGTTGATGATGGCAGTTTCAGCCAGGTGGAGCGCAGCTGGCTAAACGCGTTTCTCAAGGAGTTTCCCGCACGGGGATGGAGTGCTTACCAAAGCCCTGACGATTTTCCATTTATGGAAGTTCTCGCGTCCTTTATGAGAACATTAAAGGATGTGAATCGGGATGGCCAACAATCATACGATGGCCTGGCCGATGCCTTGGCCCGTGTCAATGCGAACACGGGGGCAAAAGATTTGAGAAGGCCTCTTACGGAGCGGTTCTGGAGCTCGTGGCAAGCGAAAAGCTATGACGCGTTGGCCAGCGCATATGGAGAAGGGGTATCCGCAAACCGGGGGGCGATCGCAGAGGCGGGTGCCGCCGTGTCCCACTTGCCTGGATTCTCAAAAGTCCTCAAAGATACTTTGACTCAGGCCGATCACTTCGTGAGTGTGCCAGATGCCTTGTTCAGTTTCAGGCGTGAACTGTTCAAAAACGGCTTGTTGACCCGTGATTACGCGTCGAAGACTGACTTGTTTTTTAGCGCTGCCATCCTTCACCGCTTGCGTAATCATTATATTGAGACCGGCGGTAGTGTTGCGGCAATCAAATTTATGAACGACATCGAAAAGGGAGAGGATATGCGAATTCAAGCCGTGCAGCAAGAACTGGACATGCAGTTTTTCGCTAGGCACTTCGATGTCGCCCTTGATTGATGCGCGTGAATCACCATGATTGACCAGCTGATAATCTGTTCCCGGGGTTCTTTGCCGCGAACTGTCTCCTGCCCATGATAACCGGTTTGAGCCCGCAAGTCTTTGGCGCACGTCTGCGGGGTTGGGCGATCCGTAAAATCACAGAGCCACACGCCGCTTACACGCCATCGAGTTGGGGAACGCCATCATCGGCCAGTTGCAGGGGAACCACCTGATGAACAAGTTTGGGATCAAGCGTTGCATACAAATGGGGAAACAGTGCCCCATCCCGTGACGGCTCATAAACCAGTGCCTCACCAAGTTCGCCATCATCAACCAACAATGCCACCAAGTCCGATTGGCCCCTAAAATGTCGGCGTGCCGTCTCCTGAACCTGGGTCGCCGTTGAAAAGTGGATGAAACCATCCGCATGATCAACCGCTGAGCCACAAAACACACCGGCTGCGCAAGCCAACTCCCACTCCGTGCGAGGCAACAACTTGTAGATGACCACGATACCCCCCGTTGTTCATCACGTTTTGCACCATGGCAATCGAGCGATGACTGGATGTCCTGTCTGCTTTAATTAAACCAGATATTTTACACCCAACCATAAACAGGCAATCGCTTCAATGCGCTGTAGCCGATCGCAACAGCTGCCTGTCTAAAAAATCCGGGTGCGGTACACGTATAGGCGATTCCCCTGTATGGATGTATGCTAGAATTTCGCCATTTCGTTCAAAGCCAACTCGCGCCAAGCCCGGGAGGTCTTCCCCCAATGAAAATCGCTAAATGGCTCACCCTCTTGCCGGCTCTTGCCGCAATCGGCGCTCCCGAGGTGTGTGAGGCAGTGGAGATCCAATACCGACAGCAGTTCTACGGTGCCGACTTCGCGGTGGACCCCCGCAATTCGTTCAACAAGCGTTCCACCGATGAGCTGGTCTTCGCCGGAAACCCCGAAAAAGGCATGATCAGTTTCACAACACCCATGAACGTTGTGACCCTCCATGACGATACGGGCCTGTTGGGCGCGATGTTGTTCGGCACCGCAAACATGTACAACGCCCGACAAGACGCCATCAATGCAGCCTCGCGCCGCTTGCTGAAGCCCGGTGAGAAAATCGAATACACGTATCAAGCCGGAACATACGCGCCCGGTCTGCGAAGCTATCTTTCCATTGGCTGGGGTGAAAGCGCAGGCGCCATCGTAGACTATCCAAACTGGAATGCCGGGACCAAAATGAATCAAAACACAGTGAATAAGCCCCTTTTTGTCGACATCGGCATCCCGGTCCCCCTCTGGCAAAATGAACACCTTGCGCTCGGCGGCATGGTGGAAGTCTTCTACCGCAACTTCAGTGTTACGAACCTTGCTTACGAAGGCCCCGGCAATTTTGGCGAGAATTCCAAACGTAAAACGCTCAATGAGACACAGATTCTGCTGCCGCTCAGTGGAACCGCAGCGTGGCAGGTTTTGCCTGGCTTGACGCTGCGCGGGACCGCAGGCATCGATCCCATCTGGTCCGCGCTCGCCACCCTGACACAAACCGACGTCAACCTGGGCACCCAATTGGGTGTCGACGTCGACTGGTCACCGTTCGAGAACGTGACACTCAATGCCGGCTATCGCTACACGCGTGGCAACGTGAGTACGGATCGGCTGCTGGTGGGTTCTGCACCTTTTGTATCAGGCGCTCTCGGCTTCTAGTTTCAGACGCCGTGCCCAATAAACCGGAAGGCTTGGACACGTGTTCCATATTGCGATCGCAGGCGGCGGGTTTTTCCTTTGTGATACGCCATAAGGACAAACGACGAAGTCCAGGCTGCGAAGGTGTTAAAGCAATCCTTGAAATCCGTCCAACGCAGAACGACCATACGCATAAACCACCCCGGATCTCAGGATCGGTGCGACACGTTCGAACACCCCGGACCAGACAGTTTGCTGCGGCCACCGGTTTGGGGGATGACAGTGATCTGGGTGGTAATCCGTTCCTTGAGGCTGGTGACGTGCGAAATGACGCCGATGAGTTTTCCGCTTTGCTGTAAACTGCCAAGCGTCGCCAAAGCCGTGTCGAGGGCGTCGGGGTCGAGGGTTCCGAAGCCTTCATCGAGGAACAGGGACTCAACCCGCACTTTTTGACTGGCCATCTGCGACAAGCCAAGCGCCAAAGCGAGGCTGACAAGGAAACTTTCGCCGCCTGACAGATTTTTGGTGGAGCGAATCTCACCCGCTTGATACGTATCCACAACGTTGAGTTCGAGCGGCTGTTCCATATCGCGAATCAGCACGTAGCGATCACTCATCTGCCGCAATTGCCGATTCGCGTGCCGCACCATGACATCAAAGGTCAAGCCCTGCGCAAAATTACGAAACTTCTTCCCATCTTCGGAGCCTATCAAATCATGCAACGCTTGCCACCGCTGAAAGGTCTGCCGTTGCGCCTCAATCAACGCCAACTGCGCGAGGCGTTGCGACTGCACAGCCGCATGGGCATTCAAACGCTGACGAACATCGGCCAAGGCACGCTGTAACTCATCGTGGGTTTCTTCCTGCACCACTTTATCCGCTTCAAGCGCTTCGAGCGTCACCTCAGCCGGTAGCTGACGTTCAGCCGCATGCAATTGTGCCTGGCGATCGCCTTGGCGTTGCATCAACCCGGCACGCAGATCATCCAAAGCCTTGGCACGTTCACCCAAGTCCGCCCGCACCGCTGGTGTCAATCGCGCTGCTTGATACGCGGCTTCATTAGCAAGCCCGATTTGCAACAATTGTGTCTGAAATGCCGATTCCGCCGCCTGCAATACCCCCGCTCGCGCCGCGATGCGCGCCTGACAGTCCGCCAATTTTACCTGAAAGGCAACCAAACCAGTCTCACGCGCTTGCTGCTGCTCCCGGCACTGCCTTTCAGCGTCCTCTGCAACCACAACGGCGGCACTGGCGGCCTGCTCCTCGTGTACCGGGTCGCGCGCCCCAAACTGCTGTGCCCGCTCCTGCACCGACACCGCAAGTCGTTCGTGCGCTTTAGCGATGTCTGCTCGCTGCTGCGCCAATTGCTGTTCACAAACTTCCAGCAGTGCACACTCACGCTGAATGGTCGCATCGACCTGCCCAATTCGCAGCAAGAGCACTTGCTGCTCGTCTTGCCGTTTCAGCCACACGTCGCGACGCTCCCGTAAATGGTCAAGAAGTGATGCGATCGCCGTCGCAGGCACCTCCGTTACCCCCACGTTCGCAAGCTGCGCAAGTAAAGCCTGCTGTCTTGACTCGGCATCGCCTTGGTTTTTATCAAGCGCCTCACGCAACGTCTCAACGACTTGCCGGGTGTTTTGTTCCTCCGCAGCAATCACGGCCTCACGGTTTTCCAAGCCGGCTACAATCAGGCGCAGATCGGTTTGACGGGTTTCCAGCGCGTGCAAGTCGTCTGTGAGGGTTTGTGCTGCCTGAATGGTTGCGTCAACCTTGGCGATGTCGGCATCAAGCGCATCCGGAACCGGAAGCTGCCCCAACGCAAAGGGGTGCTCTGTGGCGCCACACAGCGGACAAGGAAGCCCATCCTGCAAGGTTTGGCGTTGTTCCTCCAATTCAAGAACGCGGTGCAGCAACATCCGTTCGCGCATCAGTGCATCCTTATGGGCGTGGTATTCGCGCAACAGGCGATCGCCCAGCACCCCACCCAACTCGCCTTGTTTGGCCACCAGTTGGTGATCCGCCTCAACCAGGTCTAAACAACCTTGCTCACGCTTGGCCTGGGCCTGCGCACGGCTTTGACTTTTCTGGGCCAACAAGGCCTCTGCCTCTTCCAACAGCAAGCGCTGGTTTTCGCGCGCATCGCGCGCGCGTGTCCATTCGCTTGCGAGTGCCTCAAGCCCGGTCAGATGTTCAAGCAACCAGTGATCACGCACGTGCTCGGTCAGATAGGCTTGCACCGATTCAAGCGCTTGCCGCTCAGTCTCCTTGGCCTGTTGCGCGTTGGCCAACGCCGCTTGTCGGCTCTCGGCGTCTGCTAGAAGTTGTTCGCAACGGGCTTGCAAAGAGGCGAGGGCGTCGCGGTGCGTCACGATTTGTTGATCAGCGTCCCGCATTTGCACCCACTGGGGTTTCAGTCGCTCATAGGCGTCTTTTTTAGCCACCGTGTGGGCGATCGCACGTGAAAGTTCCGCACGCCCCTCATCCACCTCACGCGCAAGCTGGGGTTCTTCGCTACACCACCGTTGATAAGCATCCTGGTCAACCGATTGTTCCTGCCGCGTGGCATCCAGGCCAGCATAAGTACCCTCAAGCGCCAAAGCCGCATTTGCGCGCGCAAGCCGCACCCGTTCCGGTTCGAATGCCACATACTCGGCATCCACTTGGATCAACTGCTCAGCGATGGCCGTGAGTTCCGCCTGCAAACCCAACACCTTGTTCTTCACCGCGATGTGTTGGCGCAGGGTTTCCAAGGCCTCCTTACAATCGGTTAAGGCTGCTTCATCACGGGAGCGTTGTGTTTCCAGTACTGCGAGCGCGTCAGGTGTCAAGATAACGAAGTTATCCATTTTTTCGGTGAGTGCCTCAAGTGTGTGGCGCTCGATGCGACGGCGTTCGTGAACTGCCATTGAGATTTCGGAATACAGGTGTTCACCGGTCAGGCGTTCTAGCAACGCGGAGCGTTCATCCACACTGGCGTTCAGGAAAGCGGCAAAACCACCTTGAGCCAACAGGACCGCACGGGTGAATTGATGAAAATCCATTCCGGTGGCGTCAACAATCCGGGTGGCAACTTTTCTGGTTTGCCCCTCCAGAAGCTGGCCTGTGGTCGCATCGCTGATTTCGTGCTTGGGTTGCTGCAATTCCCCGTCCGCGCGTTGCCGCGCCCGGCGCTGGCTCCAATGACAGATAAAGCGTCCTGCCTCGGATTCAAAGGTGACCTCTGCAAAACATGTGTGACAGTGACGGGACATGATGTCGTTTGCAGTTTTGTTCACCCGGTCCAAGCGGGGCGTGCGGCCGTATAGGGCCAGGCAGATGGCATCAAGGATCGTGGTTTTGCCAGCGCCGGTCGGGCCGGTGATTGCAAACAAGCCATCCCCCACATAGGCAGGGTGGGTAAAATCGATGGTCCAGTCTCCGGCCAACGAATTCAGGTTTTTAAAACGTACCTGGGTGATGCGCACGGACGCGTGCCTCTTAAACTTGACTCGGATGTATCAAAAGCTGAATCACACATAGGCGTTCTGACGCACCCCTCAATTGGGAAGACGCTTGAAAAGGTCCTTATCCAGCGAAAACTCTTTTACCTTTGAACCTTCTTGTATCGCACGTACGACACCATAGCCGAACGCTAAAACGGTTGCCAGACCACTGCCGATGATTAGCTTGCCTATCAATGAACTGTTCCCGCCTTCGATTACTCCTGCAAAAAGCACAGCCCAAAACCCTGTCAAAGAAACGCCCGCTGGCTTCATGTTTTTCCCGGTTATCTCCCAAAAACTGTTGGGTTTACTGATAACTTCACCATTAACGTCTCCCCGCTTTCCATTATAGGTCACGGACACGTTTGTCCCTGGATGAGTCAAACCACCGGAAGGGAGCCCGCGGCCAGCCAAGATGTACGAGTCGCCATTTTGTTGGAACGGAACAACATCCAGGCCGCTGGCTTTCGCCGCTTTCAACTGTTGCGCCTTTTCGGCAGGGTTTGTCGAAACCCGATATACACCGGCATGCTTATTCGTTTTAAGAACATGATCAACATCCAATTGTTTCTGCATAATAGTCGTAGTCGTCACGCCACCCATCTGTCATCTCCTCTTCACCCAATGCATACGCACTGAGGATATCGACACATGTGATGAGAAAGTTTCTTATCATTAAACTAAATACTTATTAACGGCCGACTACATTAAAAAAGTAAGCATGGAGCAGCAAGCGCAAACTGCGGGTTGCAAGCGGCGATATCTCCTTGTCTCTGTGCAATTTGGTGCTTGAAACATGGTCCGTGGCGCTTGGTGATAATCAGTCACACAAAAAACGCACCCATACACCCGCAGGTCGGTGTGCATCGTGTTGTTCAGACAAGACAGTGCTGGTGACCAATCACCATCACCCTTGTGATGTGTGGAATCGACGGTCTGCGGGGTGGATTACATACCGCGCGGCAGGCCGTGTGGTGACGGAGCCTTTCCCTCACAACGATAAGGGATCACGATCCTGCAGACATTGCAGAATTTCCTCAAAGGCAAATCGCAAGACGGGTTGCTGTGCAGCCTCAACCCCACGTGTCTGCATGCAGCGCTCAAATACTTCTGTGACGTCCAGTTGTTTGAGATCATCGAGGCCATCATCAGCTGTGAGTCCCGCGTTGACTTGGCGCGGGTATTTGATTTGGAGAATCTCGAGGGGTGTGTTTTCGGTGCGGGATTGAAGCTGTTCGCGGAGATCGCCAACCAACTCCGCACCGTCATAGACAACCTCAAGCCACACATTCGCATCAGCGGCCACGAGCCTGTCGATTGCTTCAAAAATGGTGTCAAGGTTGCCCTTGATGCGTCCCAGGTGTTGAAAGGCCGGCACCGGTACCGTTTGCACCGTTGCCGTGCGATGCGCAAATTGCACCAGACACACGCTTTTTTGCTGTTTGGCCTCCCCAAAGCCCATCGGCAGGGGTGAACCGCTGTAACGGACGGTGTCGAGACCGTTGACGCATTGTGGCACGTGAAGGTGGCCGAGAGCGACATAATCGACGCAAGGCGCAAAGATACTGGCGTTGATGTGCGCGGCGGTGCCCACGTAGAGGTCCCGGACGCCATCACCCTCGATGGTTTGTCCACCGCTGGTAAAGAGGTGTCCCGTTGCGATGATGGGGATGTTGGGGTTGAGGTTTTGCCGCGTTTGTTCGGCGAAGTCGGCGATGCTTGTGTAGTGTTGGCGGATGCCTGTGAGCAGTTTGCGTTCTTTGTCGTCGACACTTTCGCCTGCCTCGACGTGGCGAAGGTCGCGATCGCGCAGGTAGGGCACCGCGCAGACGATCAGTTCTGGTTCACCGGCTGCATTTTTTAGAACCAGAACATCATCGCAGGGGTTTTGGGATGCTTGGCCAATCACGTGCACGTCACGGGAGCGCAACAGGGTTTTGGGTGCGTCAAGAAAACTGGGGGAGTCATGATTGCCTGCCACGATGACGACGTGACGACAATCCGCTGCACCCAAGGAGTCCAAGAAGCGGTAATACAACTCCTGCGCGCGGTTGCTCGGGGTACCGGTATCAAAGATGTCACCGGCCACCAGCAGCATCTCCACCTGGTTGGTTTGAATGGTCTCACCCAGCCAGTTCAAAAAAGCCTCAAACTCGGCGTAGCGCGTGCGGCCATTCAATTGACGGCCCAGATGCCAATCCGATGTATGCAATACCTTCACGCCTGACCTCACAAAAAATGGTCGTGATCGCTTTGCACTTGTACCCCGAGTCCGCGCACGTGTCACCTATTGCATCAGTCCAAGGAACCACCCATTTCACCTGTCAAACAACCGCAAAACCAAGACACAAGGGTAACAAAACTGATTCCGGATACAACGACGAATGACGAACAATCATTCGATTTGATAAATGGACAATCAGAGGCAGGGTGCCCCAAAGTCAAGAAACCACACTGGCACTCAAACCGTGGATAACTGAATGGGAGCAAACAAAACACCCGCGAACGGTTCGCGCCGATTCGTTGAAGCAGCGTCACTTTCAAGACCCCGGCCTTGGCACCAATCCAGCCAGTACTTGGCAGTCAATCCGGCGCGACCGGAATTCAAGATAATCAGTATTATCTATTGATGTGGCGCAAAGGGCGTCACTGCGTGGGGTGTTTGCACTGCTTTCCAGATAAAGCGAAAGGAGTACGCAAAAGCCAGCCTTATTCTCCAGATAATGCGGCGAGGCGTTTCGAGTGGTTTTCGTTGCTGCGGCATCCACTTACACCTTGTGATAATTGATGGTATTCAATGGCGGCACCCTTAAAAAATCGGTAACGCCCTGCTCGGCGTCTCACTCGGTGACGTCTGTATCGCGTCACCGCGATGGCCGTGTGTCGTCGTGCACACGAAGTCGAGTCTGACCTGGTGGTGTAGCCGCACGGCCGTGGTATGGGACGCATCGCACGCCACACCGTCCGGCAATCGTGGCGACATGGAGAACCCTGCAGCATGTCGGACACTGGTGCACGGGCTGGTGCCGTGAGCCAAACATCGCGTGGTTCGGTGTATCATAACAGCGGTGATGACCAGGGTTCGCGATCAGGTGAACGAGCATGAATGACGACACTACACAGAACCCCGTTGAAGAAAAAAACCGCACGGCAAAGCGGCGCCTGCGAAGGCATCAATGTCCCGAATGCACAGGCGCAATCAAACTGCGGGTTCCACCTGAATCGGTTTACGTATGCTGTGACCGTTGCCGCGCCATTATCGACGTGACAGAGAACCCGTTACGGGTTGTGAGCAAAATTGCCACCCACTCGGCGTTCGTCCCTCGCCCCCGTCTTGGTGCATCGGGCATCTTGAAGGGCGTGGCGTGGCTGGTGGTTGGTTATCTCCGTTGTCGTGAAAACAGTGACCATGATGCGGGCTGGAATGAGTACCTGCTTTACAACGAACAGGAAGGCTTCCGTTTTCTGATCGAGGTGGCCGGGCACTGGAGTCTCGTAGAAGAAGTGGCGCTCGATCTTTTTGCCGTGCGCCATGAGTCGACCGTAACGGTGGATAAAACCAAATTTACGCGCGTTGCAACCACCGACTATGAGATCACCGACGTGAGAGGGGAATTCAACTGGCGTGTACCGATTGGCAAACCACAATCAACCAGTGATTTCGCACATCCCCCCTATTTCTTGAGTGTCGATGACGAGGACGAAGCCTCAGGTGTCGTCACCAGAGGCGAATACCTGCCAGCCGGCGACGTGGCAAAGGCGTTCGGTCTGTCTAACAGGGAGATGCCGTATCGCAGTGGGGTGGCGCCGCATCAGCCATCGCCCGTGCCCTCGGTGTTCAAGCTGACGGGCATCGCGGTGGTCGCGGTCACAGTCGCGATGATGATTCACGCCCTTTGCGCCCTCGCTTCTCCCGTACGCCAGCTTTGCCATCTGCCCGTGACGGTGAACGTGGCGGATAAGGAACGCACTTACATATCACAGCCCTTTGAGGTGCGTGGCACGACCCCGGTTCACCTGATCACGACCGCTGATCTCAGCAACGACTGGGCTGAACTGGGCATCTCCCTGCGCAATGAACGGGATCAACGCGAGTACCGGGTGGTGCAAACACTGGAATATTATAGCGGTACAGAAGATGGCGAATTTTGGGCTGAAGGCGATCGCAAGGCGGACACCTGGATTTCAGCCCTGCCCCCGGGCACCTACAGAATCCTCATCGACACGGATTCGAGCACCTTCGATCGCCAGGCACCAGTTAACTGGGACTTCAGGCTCACTTCTGGTGGCGTCAACGGGAGCAATCTGGGTCTCACCGTCCTAGCCCTGCTCATCGTACCGATTTTCGGCCTCATCCTGCACTTTTACCACGAGTCGCGCCGCCACCAAGGCTTCTCCTGAATCGCATCCCTGCGACTCAGGAGAAGCCGTCGCCAAACTCGTGCATGTTGGTTAACTTTGTTATCATCAGAGAGTGGGTGACGTTGCCATGGTCGGGTTGCCACTGGCGGGACTGAATAACAAGGTCGTTGATGTTGCCGTTGCCCTGCCGATACACATGGTGAAGCGTGGTGCCCGTGAACAGTGTCAAGATATTCATTGTCTACTGCATCAGCGTGGTCCTTTTGATGGCAGGATCCAATTATGGCGGGCGTGTCTATACCGGGCTGAGTAGTGGATACAGCAAGGTTGACATGCGCACGGCTCACTGGCACAAGTAAGGAGTTCAGGATGGAATTGCACGACATCATCCCAATCAAGAACCTGGTTGCGGCGATTGTCTATTCGGCACTCGGGGTGCTGACGTACACGGTCTACTTTCTGCTGCTGGATTGGCTGAAGCCACGGTTCGCCGTCTGGGAAGAACTGGTTGAGAAGCAGAATGTGGCGGTTGCCATCTTCCTGGGGGCGATCGCCTATGGGATCGCCACCATCATCGCTGCAGCCATTCACGGTTAACACAAGGATCGCCGCTTGGAAATCCTGCTGCTGATTTCGGTCTTCATCATCGCCACGTGTGGGCTGATTTATGAACTGATCGCAGGCACACTCGCCAGTTACCTGCTGGGTGATTCGGTGACCCAGTTCTCAACCATCATTGGTTGCTACCTGTTCGCCATGGGCATCGGCTCCTGGCTTTCACGCTACATCACCCGCAATTTGCTGGGGTTCTTCATTCATGTCGAAATTCTGGTCGGTCTGGTGGGCGGTTCCTCGGCCGCCTTGCTGTTTTTGGGTTTCGAGCACATCCAGCATTTCCGGCTCCTGCTCTACACCACCGTCGCCATCATCGGCATCCTCGTGGGCATCGAAATCCCGGTCCTGCTACGGATTCTCCAGGATCGCTTCGAGTTTCGCGACCTGGTGTCGCGCGTCTTCACCTTTGACTACATCGGCGCCCTCTTCGCGTCCCTGCTGTTTCCCCTGATACTGGTGCCACAACTCGGACTGCTCCGGACCGCATTTCTGTTCGGCATCCTGAATACCCTGGTCGCTGTTTGGGCCATGTATGCCATTCCCCAGGAATTCAAGCCTCATCCCCTCCAGAAAATGGCTGCATTTGCCGTTTTATCGCTGCTCATCGCAGGATTCGCCTTTGCCGAACCGATGATGGGCCTCGCAGACGCCTCCCATTACCCAGGCAAGGTCGTTCTGGCGAAAACCACCCCGTATCAGCGCATCGTCGTGACGCGACAAGCCCAGGACCTTCGCCTTTATCTCAACGCCAACCTGCAATTCAGCTCAATGGATGAATACCGCTACCACGAAGCCCTGGTGCATCCGATTCTCAGTGCCATTGCCAAGCCCCGTCACGTCCTGATCATCGGAGGCGGTGACGGGCTGGCCTTGCGGGAAATCCTGCGCTACCCCTCGATTCAAAGCGTCACCCTGGTCGATCTCGACCCGGAAATGACCCGTTTGTTTCGCTCAAATCCCATGCTCTCCTCACTCAATTCGCGGTCGCTTGAACATCCGTCGGTCACGGTATTGAATCAGGATGCGTATCGATGGCTGCGTGACCAGCAAAGCAACCTGAATGCGCGCCGCTACGATGCCATTGTGATCGACCTCCCCGACCCCTCAAATTTTTCGGTCGGCAAACTCTACTCCGTCAGTTTTTTCAAGCTCCTGCACCACGTGTTGGCCCCTGAGGGACTCGCCGTTATCCAGAGCACCTCACCACTCATTGCGAGACAATCCTTCTGGTGTGTCAACCATACCCTCGAAGCAGCCGCCTGGGTTCCAACACCCTACCACGCCTACGTTCCCTCGTTCGGTGAATGGGGCTTCATCATCGCGGGGCGCACTCCCTACCATCCTCCGACCAACTTTCCGACTGGTCTACGGTTCCTCTCCGCCGACACCTTGCAGCAGATGCTGCATTTTCCGCCGGATATGTCTTCGGTGGATACCCGCATCCAACGACTGGACGATCAGGCACTCATTCACTATTTTGACCAGGAATGGTCCCGCTACATCATTTACAACTGATCGTCATCAGGAAACGCCAGTGAAGATATCGCGTCGACAGTTACTGATGGGTGGTCTGGGGGGCCTGGGCCTGGGTGCGGTCGGACGTTTTTTTAGGCCAACCGCCGCGCCAGTGCGGATTCCCGGCCGAATTGTGGGTGCCAACGCGGCCTTGGGGCATCAATTGCGTCACAGTCATTTTGAGGTGACAGGCCCAATGACCACGACGGATGTGGTGATCGTGGGGGGCGGAATCACGGGCCTGACCGCAGGGGATCAACTCAGGCGCGCGGGATACAGGGACTATCAGATACTGGAACTGGAAGCCACGGCTGGCGGCAATTCGGCGTATGGTCACAATGCCGTCAGCGCATATCCCTGGGGCGCCCATTACGTGCCACTGCTCAATGACGAGGCGCACGCGCTACGACAATGGTTCAAGGATGTGGGCATCATCACGGGTGAGGATGAACGCGGGCGCTCCATCTACAACGACTACCACCTGTGCGCCGCCCCGCACGAACGCCTGTACATTTACGGTCGCTGGCAAGAGGGCCTCATTCCGGTCAGTGGGCAAACCCCGGCTGAAACCGCCCAAATCAGGCGATTTATGGCCTACGTTCAGACACTCCGACACCGACGCGGCCGAGATGGTCGGCGGGTCTTCACCATTCCGGTCGATCACAGCTCCCAGGACCCCGAATGGCTTGCCCTTGACCAATTGACCATGCAGGCCTGGCTCAAACGGGAGGGTTATGATGCGCCCGGCTTGCTCTGGTACATCAATTACGCCTGCCGTGATGACTACGGCACCCCGATCACGACGGCTTCCGCCTGGGCAGGACTGCATTATTTCGCCTCCCGCCGTAGCGACGCTGCAAATGCGGAAGATGCCAATGTTCTGACTTGGCCCGAGGGCAATGGCTACCTGGTGCAGCGTTTGCTTGAACCCCAACGGGACCACCTGATCACCCAGGCGCTGACCTATCGGGTGCTGGATCGCGGAGACCACGTGTGGGTCGACTATTGGAACACGCAACAGCAACTTGCCTGCCGGATTGAAGCCCGCGCGGCGATTGTCGCAACCCCGCGTTTTATCGCATCACGACTCGTGCAATCGGAGCGTTTCACACTTTCAAGCGAAGGCTTCAGTTACGCACCGTGGGCCGTTGCTAACATCACGCTGTCGCGCCTGCCAGACACAGGCCAAGCATCACTCGCCTGGGACAATGTCGTGTACGACAGTCCCCTGCTCGGTTATGTGGTGGCCTCCCACCAGACGCCACAGATGCACCCACTCAAGACGGTGCTCACCTACTACTGGCCACTTAGTCATACCGAACCAACTACCGCACGGCAAGAGGCGATGGCACGGCCTTACGAGGAGTGGCAACGGATCTTTTTGGATGAACTTCTGCGCATCCACCCTGACCTGGCAGGGGCGATCGAACAGGTGGACATCTGGCTATGGGGTCATGCGATGGTGCGTCCCACACCGGGTTTCATCTGGGGCGAGACACGTGCCAAAGCCCGGCGTCAGCATCCCCCAGTCTTTACCGCCCACTCGGACCTGGCAGGACTGTCCCTTTTCGAGGAAGCATTCACCCAGGGACATCTGGCCGCCTTGCAGGTCATCAAACATCTTCAGGCGAGCCGCGAGGGGCGCGCATGAGTCAACCCCAACCGTGGATTCACTCCGCCCGTTTTGACCTCACCCTCATTCTCGCACCAGCATTCCTCATCTGCGCAGTCGTTCTGTTCTGGCGCGAGACATTGCTGGGATTGCCGTTCCTGCCAGCCTGGGCCTGGCTCGTGCTGGTGGTGGGCGTGGATGTCGCTCACGTGTATGGGACCCTTTTTCGCACCTACCTTGATACCGATGAGTGGCGTACACGCCGTGTACTGTACCTGTTGACGCCGCTTGTGACCTGGCTTGCCGGTATCGCCCTGTATCAACTGGGGGCTTTGCTCTTTTGGCGGGCCCTGGCATACCTTGCCGTTTTTCACTTCGTGCGCCAGCAATACGGCCTTTTCGCCATCTATGCCCGCCACGACGCGCGAAACGGGCGTTTTGCGCGCCTGCTCGACACGAGCGTGATCTATGCAGCCACAATGTTTCCGCTTCTTTTCTGGCATTTGCAACCCAGACAGTTTGCCTGGTTCATAGCCGATGATTTTGTTCAGTTTGACTGGCCACTGCTCACCCCCGTGTGTGCGACCATCTATGCCGTTCTCGTTTTGCTGTACCTGGGGAAAGAGACAGTTGGCGCGTTTCAGACAGGATATCTGAACGTGCCCAAGAATCTTCTGCTTGGTGGGACAGCCCTGTCCTGGCTGTTGGGGATCGTGGTCTTTGATAATGACCTTATTTTTACCGCCACCAATGTCTGTGCGCACGGTATTCCCTATCTGGCGTTGATCTGGCTGTATGGACGCAACCGCACCCTGTGGCGCGCCAGCCTGAGGCCGGTGGCCTTCAGTATCGGCGACCGGCTGTTCACACCCCGGGCGTGGCCTGTGTACTTAGGGATCCTGGTGGTGCTGGCGTTCATCGAGGAAGGGGTATGGGATGGACTGATATGGCGCGAACACCCCGAGTTCTTTACGGACTTTTTTGCCATGCCTGCGATCACATCCGAGATCACGCTCGCGTGGCTGGTGCCCTTGCTCGCGGTACCTCAGGCCACACACTATGTCCTCGATGCCTACATCTGGAGAATGACCAAGGAACATCACGCATGGAAACACATTTTGTTTTATCAGGCGAACCTGCCACGATGACCGAGATGATCAAGCCGGGAACCCACATTCTGATTGATTTTTGGGGGGCGAGCCATCTCGGGGATGCCATGACGGTCGAGCAGGCGCTGCGTGCGGCGGCCCACGCGTGCGATGTCAACGTACTCGCGGTTACCGTACACCATTTTGGCCCCGGTTGTGGGGTGACCGCACTCGCTTTGCTCGCGGAATCACACGCCAGCATCCATACCTGGCCAGAAGTAGGCTACCTCGCTGCCGATGTTTTCACATGCGGCAACAGTGACCCTCACCTCGCGCTGCCCGTCTTGCGTGCCGCATTTACTCCCCAACGCGAGCGTATCACGGAACACCGGCGTGGCTAGACGTATCTCAAAAAAACTGCTTAAAAACCATTGTATCTAAACCAGCGGCAACATACCGCCCATCGTCGATTGGCACACCACGATATGATGACACTTGGGTTTTTGTTCAAAGCTTTTGCAGCAAACCCAAAACATCAACCAATCACTCGCTACCTTTGATGGCAACCAAAATTCAATCGCCAAGCAACGCGGTTCTGTATCGTCGCTCGTCATCGCTATCGCTGAACCTGTCAAGTCGATGGCCATCAGCGCCGGGTGACATCATTCGCGCAGAATTGCCCTGCGGCTTCAATCAATGTGGCAAGGGTCTCCATGGCCTCCTTGGCGCCACGGGTACGCGCACACGCAACTGACTCCTCAATCGGACATGTGAAACCCACGAACAGTCTTAAGGGGTTGCCCTTCGCGCGCGGGCGAAACGGCCGTATGGCATGCAAGCATTCAGGATTGGCGCACGCAATCTCAATTCCCATCAAACGTTCGGCTTCTTGCAGACTGGGCACACGCACTTCAATGCGCCGCCGCGTGCCACCCCTGACCAGGCGATCCTGTGGATAGGTATTCACATACAGGTAGGGCAAAATTGTATTTTTAAACTCTGGATGCTCTCCCAAGGAGCTGCTAATCCGGCGATCGCCCACCAGCGACGCCATCCGCCGTTGCTGATGAACGAGAAATCCCTGCAAGGCCCCCCAACCGGAACCACCCACTTCCCGGCCCCCTTCAAACAGACGCACACCTTGCATGCCAACCTTCAGCTCAAACCGTGTGTCACCGACACAAACCGACATGGTGCCTTCACCCAATCGCTCCAGGTAGCACGAATCCACCAACGGTCGCTCGGTATCCATCGCCATACAGCACCCCCCCTTTACACTGCCACATCCACGTGCTTAGTATACCGCGCACCTTTGGTAGCAGGCTTGCAGCGGTACAGGCAAGCATTCCAATGTCGGGGCGCACCTGGTTAACACGCGCAGTCGCGCACCGCAACCAAAACACCCACCCATCCGATGTTCGTTAAACGTTTGTAGCATTCGGCGGTTGCTGGCACCATTGCGTGGTGTTCTTGCGTCGTGATGGTGCCGAAATCCGGTAGACCGAACGCTTAATCTGATGATTCCCTGAGCATGGTGCCTCGTTTTGCCCATCTTTGACAAGGGTAAAAAATAAAGAGGCACGTTGTGAGCCCCCCGCCCTTGAAAAGCGGTAAACGGACTCTGCCGCGCCCTGGCAAGCGACACGGTAACGCATCGGTTTCTGTTCAAGATTTGGTGGCAACCCAGTTTATCAGGCTGCGCCTCGCTGTCATCAAGCAAACGCCGTCACGAGAATACCAGTCAGGGAAGCGTTAGTTGGAAGACCCGTCAAGCTGGGGCTTACGTTGGGGGAAGGGCGTTTGAGCAAGGTTGAAAGACCACTGGGCCAGGTTCCCGACCGCCGTTCAATGGTGGTTGGTCCTTCGGTGGTGGTCAACCGCCACGTACAGTCCGCATCCAGTCGCGTGGCCGACCACTTCGCAGGAACAACCCGCAACCAACACGCCAGACGCGATCCCGTGGCGACCTACCCGGTCGCCGGCAGACCAGCAAAAAAATCTGATACCCCTGATCTCGAACGGCAGGCAGCCGAACTGCAGGCCAAAGTGGCCCAACTGAATGAAGCGAATCGCAAGGTCCTGAGCGGTAACGCCGTGGCCCGGGGTTTCAACCAGGTCGTCAATCGGTTTGGAGGTCAGCAGGACCGTCTGGGTCTAGCCCGCGCAGCAGCCCAATCCGCGATGGCACACGAGTTATCCGATGCGTTGCGCACGTACCGGAAGCAGGTTGCCTCCGGTCAACCGGATGCCGAGCGAGGGTTGCAATCCGCCCTGCGAAAGGCACAAACCAGGGTGAACGCCTATGACAAGGCGCTTGGAGAGGCGTCTGCAGGCAACAAGTTCTGGTCGGGTGTAGCGGGCGATATGGCGGCAGGCGTGGCGGTCATGGCTGGCGTGGCCTTGAGCGTCTCGGGCATTGGTGCACCGATTGGGGTTCCGTTGCTGGCAGCGGGGGCTTTTGTGGGGGGCGGCACCTTGTCGTTGGGTGCGCGCGCCGTGCTTGACAATCAGTTCGATCTCAAACGGGAAGGCCTCGCAGTTTTTGCGGTTGGCGGGGTAGGTGGGTTGGGTGCCGCAGTGACAGGTGGCGCATCCTCGGCTGTGACCTCAGGCGTGGCCAGGCAGGCGGCGCGGATGGTGGGTCAACAGGCCGTGGAAGGCAGTGTTGGGCGTGCTGTGATTGGGGCGAGCACCCAGGCCATTGTGGGGGCAGGGTTCGGCGGCACCACCAGTGGGGCCCAGGCGATCGCCTCAGGCGAAAAACTGGACGGCGTGTTACGGGCAACCGCGCTTGGCGCGGCAGGCGGTGCCGTCGGCGGCGTCGCGGCAACCGGTGTTGGCGCCGGACTGTCCCGCGGCGCCAGTGCCCTTTCACGCGGTGCGGTTCACAACGACACACTCGCGCGTGCCATCGCAGCGAGCCAAAGTCGACTCGGACGCGCAGCTGGCACGGTGGCCTCAGGCAGCGTGGCTGGCGCGAGCGCCGGTGGAACCGCAGCAGCCGTGAACCAGCTCGCCTCGGGACAGGCGCTTGACCCTGCATCCCTGCGGAACCAGATCGTGGCTGGCGCACTGCAAGGTGGCGTGACGTCTGGCGCGGGGCGTGCGATCGCAGGCCGCTTGCGGCAAAGTGCTCCCGTTACGCCCACCGAGGAGCATCCACCCGGAAGCAATGCGAATAATGACGCAGGCGTTTTGGCTGAAACGCCCAGGACGGGCAATCCCGCACGTGAAAACCCCCCCACCGAGACAGCCCCCAACAACCAAGCGCCACTGACAGATTCCTTCCCAACTGGGCCTCAGAACAACAAGCAGCGCTCGTCTGCGCAGCAGGCGACGGCGCCAGGACGGGCAAAAAAATCGCCCATTGACCGACAGCCAGACACTGGCAGGGCCACTGGCAGTCGTTCGCTCAACGAATTGGCTGCCAAGGCATCGCAGATTCAAGACATTCAAACACAGCGGAACGAAATCGAGCAAACAATCAGCTTGATGACGGCCCAATTTGACGAACGGCATCGTGGGTGGCGAGAGCGGAATCCACAGGGAACCAGAAGCGCCCAGGACCCGGAGCCACAACGACCACCCGAGCTGGATCGACTCCGAAACGAGACGAAACGGCTGCTTGAGCAACAGAAAGCCATCCATAGTGCCGTCAGGGAAGGAGTCAAGGCACTGGTCAAGCAGACCGGCAGTCAGGATATGACGGCACAGCTGGCGCTCGCGCCTGCTAATGTAAGGAAAACGCTACTGCGTGAGTATATGCGCGCATATTCGAATGGCGATGATCTGAGGGGCTTACAATACTTTTTCTATGACGACTCAGGCTTGCAGCAACTGCACAATTCTCCACCCGCGTTGAAAAACACCTACAAAAATCTTGTAAACAAAAAAGAATTTGACTGGCAAGACCACTACACGGACCTGGTCGAACGCTACGAGTCCGCTTGGATGCAGCAAGCCGAGGCACGGGCGACATTGTACCAAAATCGCACGCCAGCCATGCGACTGGAACAAACCCAGGCACAAGGACGCTTTGAGGCGGCTAAGCGAGATTTGCTTGCTTTTGCTGCGCAGGAATTCCCCGAATTGCAACGAAAAGAACTTGCTCATTTGGTCGGCGACCTCAAGGAAAAGCATGCGATTGACAGCTTGAGTCGCCAGATGACCAATCAAACGCTGGCTGAGTACCTGGCGCATTTTCCAGAGGGCACGTCTCAATTCAAGGTCATTGATCTCATCTCGAACCATCGGTACATGGTTGGCCTGAGAATTGAACGAGCGAAAAAAACGGGACATGGGACAGCGGCTTTGCCCATAAAAGTGTTACAGGACTTCGAGTCGCGAAGTCTAGCCGACTGTGAGCCAGTCCTTGCACGCCTTTGGGGAACAACGAAAGCCAAAAGTTTTCTCAAGCCGCCCACCACAACGATCGAGGAGTTTTTAGGGCTGTGGCGCGAGCATGCCACCATTGAACAGCTGGGAGGATTGTTGGCTTCTCATCGGGACTTCGTGCGTCAAGCGGTTGCGAAGGGCGAACGCATCCCCGATGAGGTCCTGAACCAGTATTTCGAGTTTGCCAAGGGTCCGAAACTGCCCGCTGGAGAGGGGGCAAATGCGGTAATCAATGCGGTCAAGCGCCATCACGACCGTTTTGTGCGCATTGAAGCACAAAAAAAAGCGTTGGAACAAAGAATAACCGCGCTGCAAAGCGAACTTGCCAGCCATTCCGACACGCACCGTGCAAACGATCATGCCATGGAAAACTCCGCTTTACAGCAGACCCCCGAACTGGTGGCATTACGGCGTCGCTCTGAACGGTTGCAGGCACAGTTTGAGCAGCTTCAACGCGACGCGCGGACAGAGATCAAAAGTCTCATCACCAGCTCGGGTAAGGCCCAATACACAGCGCACTTTGACCCTGAAATCCCCGATTCCGATAGACAGGCTTATCAGGCAGGGTTGGAAGCCTATGCGGCCATTGCAGGTGCGCGGGCGGGCCATCGCCACGTCGTCGTGCGAAAACACCCTGACAATGCAAACGAGCGGAGTAACCATTCAAACGCGACAATGACAATCTCGATGGACCCGGGAGCATCGGGTGATGCCAGACGACAAATCCAGACCATGGTCCATGAAATGGCTCACGGGCTTGAGCTTGAGGCGCCAGACATCGTCAGGGAGACAGGACAATTCGTGCTCGACCATACCCTTGACCAAGCGATCCCGTTAAATGACGCCTACGGCCATGTCGCCCCCGGTGTGTCGCTTGGTTATCGCGATGACGAAATGACCCGGGTCATCAAGCCCGGAACCAAGGCAATCTGGGATCCCTATCTCGCCAGGGCCTATCGCAAGGATGGCAGTAATCAGCCAGCAGAAAAACTGGATGATCTGCATGCCACGGAAGTCATGAGCATGGGCATGGAGCAGTTGCACCGTGACCCATTCGCGTTCATTCGCGATCACCCGGAACACTTCCGCATCATCTGGAAACTGCTGCGCGCCCAGGAGGAACATTAATGCGTGTTCGACTCAGGTTTGGCGCTCAAGAAGCCGTGTTGACATCCAGTAACAGCGCAGGACTGACCTGGCAGTGTGAAGACCCGGCCCGCCATGAAGCCCTCACAACCCTCACCCCTACCTTCCGGCACGCCGTGCCGTCGCACTTTCCGAATGTCACAGTCGGTGTGGCACTGGAGGCCGCCAGGCATTTCGATGGAACAATCGTCGCGGTGGAGGGCCTAGACTCGAATGAAACGACCTCGTGATGAGGAATAGCAATCACACGAAGACCACTTGAGGCACAGCGATGTCCACGGAGTTCACCCCCCTCAATCCGTCGAACCGCCAAAACCCCCTCACCGGTGAGGGGGTCATCGGCCGCTACGACCAACAAGGCCAGCGCGGCCATTGTGGTAAAGAACGTCGGAATCATCCGGCAAGTTGCTTAATCATCTGTCCACCAAATCGGGGCAAGCTCAGCCGGAACCAAGCCCGCGAAGAGGCGCGTAGCATTGGCAGTGAATCTTACGGGAGCAATAGCGACTTTTTTGTTGCAATCGTGGGAAGCTAAAAAAGATGAACCACGCCGACACCGCAGGCCAACTTGTTGCGCAGGCTGCTATCTGGCTGATCACTTAACAGACGCACTGGTATAAGGGAAGACTTGTACATTTTGCAAAATCGTCTGACAGTTTGTTGGATCCCCTCCGAATTGGGCGCGAATCTGGCTAAAGGGCATTGTTATGACTGACGCAACCCCCTTACCCGCTGTTTACGGTCCGTTGCTGGCGGAAATCAAGACGCGTGTGCGGTATGCCCAATCACGTGCCGTACTGGCAGTGAATGCGGAGCTGATCCGCCTGTACTGGGACATTGGTGGCCTGATTCACCAGCGCCAGCAACAGGAAGGTTGGGGCTCGGGCGTGATTCCCCGTCTTGCCCGCGACCTTCATAACGAACTGCCTGAGGAAAAAGGGTTTTCCGAGCGCAACATCAAGCGCATGCTGGCCTTCTACCGCGAGTATTCCTACTTGAACTTTGTGCCACAGCCTGTGGCACAAACGGAGTCGGCTGTAAAAGTGCCACAGTCAGCGGCACTTTTCTCGACGGATCTCCTAATGGCGCTGCCCTGGGGCCATCACGCCGAGTTGATGGCTAAGGTAAAAGACCCCGTAACGCGACTTTGGTACATGCAGGCCGCCGTCGAGCATGGCTGGAGCCGCAACATTTTGGTGATGCAAATCGAGTCGGCTGTGCATCACAGGCTGGGTAAGACCACCAGCAACTTCGCTATGCGCTTGCCGCCGCCTGAGTCCGATCTGGTCCAACAAACGCTCAAGGACCCGTACATTTTCGACTTTCTCACGCTCACCGCAGGCTTCCACGAAAAGGAGCTTGAGACTGGCCTCGTTGTCCATCTGGAAAAGTTTCTGCTTGAACTTGGGCAAGGTTTTGCTTTTGTCGGCCGACAGTACCACTTGGATCTCGGCGGGCAAGACTTCTATATCGACCTGTTGTTCTACCATTTGAAGTTGCGGTGTTTTGTGGTGATTGATCTAAAACGCGGCGATTTCAAACCTGAATACGCAGGGAAGGTGAACTTTTACTGCAATGTGGTTGATGACCACTTGCGCCATTCGAGCGATGCACCGACCATTGGCCTGATTTTATGCCAACAGCCCAATCGCGTGCTGGCAGAATATGCGCTGCGTGGCATCGACAAACCGATCGGCGTCTCGGCGTTTGAACTGACCCGTGCGCTCCCGGCTGAGTTGCAAACAAGCCTGCCCAGTATCGAATCAATCGAGCAGGCATTGGCAGACGAAACCCAAGTGGAGGATGCATGAGCCCCAACGCATACACTGAGGACCAGCTTGTCGAGCAGGCCGCCAGGCATTTCGATGGAACAATCGTCGCGGTGGAGGGCCTAGACTCGAATGAAACGACCTCGTGATGAGGAATAGCAATCACACGAAGACCACTTGAGGCGCATTGATGTCCACGGAGTTCACACCCCTCAATCCGTCCAACCGCCCCAACCCCCTCACCGGTGAGGGGGTCATCGGTCGCTACGACCAACAAGGCCAGCGCGGCCAATCTGGCACCCAGTCTGATCCAGACACAACACCCACCACGACCGCACCGCCAACCCAACCACCGCCACCCGACACCCGCAGCCTCAGCAGCGACACGTTCTGGCGTCATCGTCGCACCACACCGCTGGACAACCTGTTTAATGAAAGCCTGCCATGGGAAACCGTGCCAACACCCGCCGCCCCATCATCACCGCCACCCAAAGCACCCTCTGGCCCCTTGCCGCTCCTCCTTAAAGGCACCAGCCATCTGGTCGGCCCCGGGCGAGATGCTTCCAGCGCCAACCGTGCCGTACAAAAAACCTGGGCTGCCCACCAAGCCAGTATCCAAAACCTTAAATCAAATGCAAAGGACAACACCGCGCCACTTGCAACGTCGCCAACAGCCCCCCGATCACCCTTCGCCGGGCTACCCGTTTTCGCCCAGCCAGAAGCCGCGCCAAACAACAACGGCCTGCCACTCCCACCACAAGCAAGAAACGCCAGCAGCATTACCCGTGAGCAGAACGTTCCAACGAGCGCCCCGCACCCGATACCCCGTGCAACAATTCACCCAAAGGATGCCCCACACCCACTGACCGGTGAAACGAGTCATCCAGCGGCGGAGCCGTCACCCAAGGCACCACCTGACACGCACACGGGTGATCACACCCAGCCTGAAACGCGACGCAAACCAACACCAAGCAGCCAGGGCGACATCGCGACCCCCAGGTTAGACGTGTCAGATCAAACACAACACCAAGTGCCGCAAGAGGAACCCCCAAGCCGCATCAAGCCCAAAAAATCGCTGCCAATAATTGAACCCAAACTCAATCGCGCAGGCGTTGTGTGCCACGTGACGGACCCTCAGAATCAACCCGTTATGGGCGCAAACCTCGAATGGGTCCCAGCCAACGACATGCTACCCGTCATCAACGCCAAAACCGACAGCGAAGGTAACTACCGTGCCCCGGATCTCAACCCGGGCGACTACACCCTTTTCACGCGCGCAAAGGGTTTCATTCCCCAACAACAAACCGTCAGCCTGCTAGCAAACCAAACCAACACCGTCGAGGTGACAATCCAAAAACCGTAACACACCGCCGGAAACGCCCGGTCCAACGCCTGTAACGTATTGTAAACGCTTATCAACGCCATCGAAAGACGGTGCGCCCTTCATGGTCGGTCATTCTCGACTGGGCTCAATCCGTTGATGATGAATGCGCCACAAACAGCCAGAATCAGGAGCACCTCCCCCCCTAACCCCAGAAACAGCATGGATCTAAACATAAAATAACTTTGTTTGATGACACGCTCGATTTATGTTCACGAGCTGTTTGCTCAAAGCAGCCTAAAACCCTTGCGATGCAGGGGAACTTGGGATGTCGCTCACCGGAATGCTTAAACTATCTTAATAAAAAAGCACCTTGCTTCACAAATCTTGACTGGAAGCAGCGTCAAGAATGGGCTAGGATCAAATTCGGATTAAATTCCGGACATCGTGGCTCATCAAAGGAGACTTCAATGAACAAGGTGTACGCTGACGCGAGTCCTAAAGTCAAAGAGAGATTGGTTAATGATTACTTACCCCTTGTTCATAAGATTGCTCGTGGCCTGGCTCGTCGGAGTACGGACCCCGTTGATGACTTGATTCAAGTGGGTTCGATTGGCTTGCTGGAGGCGATCAATCGTTATGAACTTGGACATAACACAGAATTCAAGACGTATGCTGTGCATTTCATCACAGGGCACATTCGTCATTACTTGCGCGATCGCCAGACACTGGTGAGGGGTCCGCGTGCCTTGCAGGAATTGTCTTATCGCTTACGGCAAGTCACGCAGGAGTTGTCGCACAGACTGGGCCGCGAAGCCAGCAATCAGGAATTGGCTGCGGCCCTGAATGTCACCACGGAGCTTATCGATCAAGCGCGGGTGTATGATCGCCGCGTGACCGTGATGTGGCTTGACCAGGAAAGCGGTGACGGCGATGAAGACGAACAGCGTTCATTGTTAAGCACGCTGGCGGATCCATCGTCTTCGTTGGCTCAGGTGAATGACCGCGATGAACGCCTTGTCCTCACCGAAGCCATGCACCTGCTCCCAGACGGCCAACGTGAACTGCTCAAAATGCGCTATTTCGACGACCTCACCCAAGCCGAACTCTCAAGACGCCTCGGAATCTCCCAAATGGAAGTCTGCAGACGCCTCAAAAAAGCCGAGAAACAACTCCGCACCATCGTAGCAAGCACGCCATTGCGCTAAGCTTGAGCAGGGCAAAACCTTTTCAGCCGCAGCCAACCAAGCTGCGGCTTTTTCTGTTCAACATCACACAAACGCTGATTCAACATCTCATAGCATCAAACCGTGCCCGACACACGCCTTGGAAGCTTACCGAAAAAACTGATAAAAATATTATCTTGATTACCAGCAAGCTGATGCGTCGTGCCGACACGGGGTTGTGTTAGAATGTTGGTGCAGGTTTGAAGTGGGGGCTCCGGGTGATTTCCAAGACTGGATTAAAGCTGGGTAGCATGTTTTCGTGTGCTGCTCTTGCGTTGTGGTTGGATCAGTGGCTCAAGTTTTGGGTCATTAACAACATGGCTTTACACTATCCGTCGATTCCGCTTATACCGGGGTATTTCGCCTTGACCTACACGCGCAATTTTGGGGCCGCGTGGAGCATGCTCTGGTCGCAGACACATTTATTGATTGGAATTGCGGGCTTGGTGGCTTGTGGCATTGTGTTGTACGCCATACGTGAGCGCCACAGCGCGTGGTTGCAGATGATTGGGCTGGGATTTTTGCTGGGGGGTGCATTGGGGAATTTGTTGGACCGTAGCCGACTGGGTTATGTGATTGACATGTTTGATTTGCAGTACGGGGGCCGCAACATTTTTCCGATTTTCAACGTTGCGGATATCTGCATTGATATTGGGGTGGCGTGTTTGTTGCTGTATAGTTTTATGGCGGGTCGTCAGGAAAAGGCTGCCTTGGTAGCGGAGGCGACGCTTGACACCCGGCCGGGGGATGCGTGATGGCCGCGCGTATCGTTGGGATTGCTGTGGTGATGGGGTTGCTTGCCGGTTGTGCCGGGACGCCCAAGGATGTGTCGCCGTTGGTGCGAGTCATGCAACTGGCGCGTGTGGAGACGCCGTATGCGTTATTGCGCGCGTGTGCGAGCGATCGCATCAACCCGATGGTTGAGCGCGAATCACGCTTGGCTGGTATCACGCTGGGGCAGGAATCTGAAACGGTCAAGCGTCACTTGGGTACGCCGACAAGATCCCTTCAGCTTGCAGGGCGCATCTGGTGGGAATATGAAGTGATCACGGAGTCGCAGCTTACCGAGAATGAGCACGACAATGCAGCCCATTTGACGAGTCGGGTTGGTTTTTCGATGGTAGAGAAAAATCCTGGACGGGTGGAGCAGATTCAGGTGTGGGCGCCCTCGCGTGAGCTGAGCGCTCGAATGATTCGGCCATTGGATCCGGCCATTCGTATTACGGCCAAATATGGTGTGCCGCCAATCAAAAAGCCGTGGGGCAACGTCGAGGCGTGGGTGTATCCCGAGGCTAATCTGGCTTTTGTGATGCTGGATGCGCAAGCCGAGGATCCGGCAGTGGTTGCAGGCATTGTGGTTGGTTTGTAGGGCGCTGGGATGGAGATGCTGATGCAATCGCTGGCAGTTGATCTCGCAGACGGGGTGGCCGTCTTGACTTTGCAGCGCCCGGAGCAAATGAATGCATTGAGTGTGGCTTTGCTAGACGCATTAAGCGAAGCCATTGACGATTTGTATGACAGGCCTGATGTGCGGGCGGTCATCATCACGGGAGCGGGCGATCGCGCGTTCTGCGCCGGGGCGGACCTTAAGGAACGTGCGGGGATGGCGCCATCCGAGGTGCGTCGCTTCTTGCGCCGCATTCGCGCGTTGATGACGCGCATTGAACGCTTGCCTTGCCCTGTGATCGCAGCCATCAATGGGGTGGCTTTGGGTGGTGGTTGTGAACTGGCCTTGGCCTGCGACTTGCGCGTGGCGGCGGACGTCGCCAAATTGGGACTGACGGAGACCACGCTTGCCATCATACCCGGTGCGGGCGGTACCCAACGGCTGCCGCGCTTGATCGGCAAAGGCCGAGCCAAGGAACTCATCTTTAGTGGCCGCCGGGTAGACGCCCAAGAGGCATTGCAAATCGGACTGGTGGAGCAGGTGGCACCGGCTGCCGAGTTGTTGGATGCGGCGCGGGCATTGGCCAGGCGCATTGTGGACAACACGGGGCCGATTGCGATCGCCCAAGCCAAGTTTGCCATCGACCACGGTTTGGAAGTTGACTTGGAAACCGGTCTCGCCATCGAAGCGAAAGCTTACGAAGTCACCATCCCGACGCGCGATCGCCTCGAAGCCCTCGCAGCCTTTCGCGAGAAACGCAAACCCGTTTTCACCGGGGAATAAAAATATCTATCCGCTCAAGCAGCGTGGTCATAGCCTCGACACGCGTACCTTAGCGAGGGTTTCAGCGCTTGTTGCCACTGCAACGCCTTGAGCAATACTTCACCGCATCCCAGACTTTTGCCCACTTTTTGCGCCAGGTAAACGGCCGCCCGCAGCCAATGCAGATCTTTTGCGGTAAATGCGCCTTTTGCACACCACGCGGCATTACAATTCACCCCGTTGCATCCGCTCAAGCGTCAGCGCCGCTTGCTGCCGAATCCCATCCTGGCGCGTTTCACCCATGCGCTCCCACGTGCCAAACACCAACGACACACGCGGATTCGTCTCAAACTGCGCACGATGACGCGCCATAAAATCCCAATACAGGGCATTGAAGGGACAAGCGAGCTCCCCCACGGTTTCGTCTGGATCATAGCGACACTGCTCACAAAAATTGCTCATCTTCTTGATGTACTTGCCGCTCGCCGCATACGGTTTGCTACCCACAATCCCCCCATCACCGAACAGCGCCATACCAAGCGTATTGGGCATCTCTACCCATTCGTAGGCATCACTGTATACAGCCAGATACCACGCTTGAACCTGCTTAACATCCAACCCTGCGAGCAATGCAAAATTGCCGGTCACCATCAAGCGCTGAATGTGATGAGAATAGGCGTGCATACGTGTGTGCGAAACCGCTTCGGCCATACACGCCATATGGGTTGGTGCACCCCAATAAAAATCGGGCAACGGTCTGACGGCCTGTAAAACGTTGAGGGTTCCATAAGTGGGCATGTGCAACCAATAAATGCCCCGCACAAACTCACGCCAACCCAATATCTGGCGAATAAAACCTTCCACCGCCGGTAGCGGGGCCTGGCCTTCGCGGTAAGCCCGTTCGGCACGACGGCACACCTCAAGGGGCAATAACAGACCGGCGTTGAGGTAGGTGGACAGGAGCGAATGATTGAGAAACGCTTCACCACGCACCATCGCATCCTGGTAATCGCCAAAGTGCGGCAAGATGCGTGAAACAAAGTCGTCCAGTTCGCGCAGGGCTTGCTCGCGCGTCACGGCCAAATGAAACGGTTCGAGCTGGCCGAAGTGCTCGGCGAACCGTTGCCCAACCAACTGGATGACCGCGTCCAAAATGGTGCTCCGTGGATGTTGCAGCCGCTGGGGTGAGGTCAAGCCGCGCTTTGGCGGCTTACGATTCTCTTTGTCGTAGTTCCAAGCCCCACCCGATGGCGAACCATCCCCTTCCATTAAAATACCGTGGGTTTCACGCATCGCGCGATAAAAATACTCCATCCGCAACTGCTTTTTGCCACGCGCCCAACGCTTGAACCAATCCGAGCTGCATAAAAACCGGTCATCCGCGCGGCATTCGACCGTGATGCCCAAACATGTTGACCAGGCATCGATCATCTGACGCACCCTGTATTCACCAGGCTCGGTGACAATCAAATGCGTGATGCCAAGATCCCGTACGGCTCGCGACACTTCCCCCGTGAAGCTGCCCGTGTTCGCGGGATCCGTCAGCGTAACGTAACGGAGCTGCCAACCCCGCGAGGCCAACTCAGCCGCAAAATGGCGCATGGCCGCAAGGACAAACGCGATTTTTTTGGGATGATGCTTCACGTAGGTGGTTTCATCTGAGACCTCACACATGAGTACGACATCGTCGGTGTGGTAATCATGCAACGTGGCGAGATCAGCAGACAACTGATCACCCAAAACCAGACGCAGAGTCGTCAAGGTGCTTCCGCCAAGGCTTTTTCGATCGCCTCTTTCACCCGCGCACTATCCGGACCGGTCGTGGGCACAAAAAAATCAACCAGGTGCCCTTGTCGGTTGATCAGATACTTGTGAAAGTTCCAACGCGGAACACCCAAAAATCCGAAGACCTGGCGCGCCCAGACATAAAACGGGTGCGCATCATCTCCTACCACCCGTTCCTTCGAAGCAAGCGGAAAGGTCACGCCAAACCGCCGCTCACAAAATGCGGCAATGTCAGCATCACTGCCTGGCTCCTGCCCCAAAAAATCATTGCTTGGCACGCCTAGCACCACCAAACCCTGATCACGATGGGTCAAATACAGTTCTTCCAGCGCTTTGTACTGTGGCGTGAGCCCGCATTTTGACGCGGTGTTCACGACCAGTATGACTTGGCCGGCAAATTGCTTCAGCGGCAATGTTTCGCCAGCACCCAAGGTTTTGAAAGAAAACTCGTAGGCGCTCCGCGCAGCCGCCTGAGGGTCTTTTGAAGACTGAAAGAGCGAAAACATGTTGGCGCCTCCTTATCCGTTGGTGGGAGCGATCGCCCCCACACCTCACATGATTTTACTACAATCGCCGACAGGCGATCGCCAAGCCAACAAAGGTAACCCACCGGATTCAAAACCTTGGCCACCCACGCAACAAACGCAACCCTCAAGCAGCCACGGTGGTCATAACATCTGCTCAACCCGTCGTGAAAAACCAAAAATACCCGTCACAGTGCCAAAAACATTGTCTGAACGTCTTTGAATGAACACTTGCGCTGACTGGATTCCTTTTTTAGAACGTCAGCATCTGACCATGATTTGTGCCGCGGCAAAACCGACTGGTGTCGCTTGATTCGACCGTGGTAAGCTGCGCATGGCACATCACCCCAGCGCGCGTGGCCGCTCACGTCTCACACGACACGTTGCGTGGCGACAACCGGTGGGTATAGAGGCTGATAATCACTGATGGTGACATTGTAAATGGTCAGAGGAACACAACCGAAGCGGGTCGTGGTCACCGGCCTGGGTGCGGTCACCCCCATTGGGTTGAATGTCGAGACCTTTTGGCAAGGTTTGCTTGCGGGACGCAGTGGTGTGGGTCCGATCACCTTGTTTGACGCGTCGGCATTTCCCGTTCAGATTGCTGCTGAGGTCAAGGATTTCGATGCGGATGCGCATATACCGGATCGCAAAGAGGCACGTCGAATGGCACGGTTTACCCAGTTTGCGGTAGCTGCGGCGCGTGAAGCACTTAAAAATGCGCAATTGGACATCACGCCAGCAAACTGCCATGTTATCGGCATCAACATTGGGTCTGGCATGGGTGCATTGGGCGTCATCGAAGAGCAGGTGGCCGTGCTGCGCGACCGGGGTCCTCAGCGGGTCAACCCGTTTACGGTACCGCTTTTGATTCCCAACATGGCGAGTGGGCAGGTTGCCATCAGTACCGGCGCGCGGGGCATCAATCTGTGTACGGTGACGGCCTGTGCATCCGGCACCCATGCGATCGGTGAAGCCTATCAAGCCATTCTGGATGGCCGAGCGGATGCCATGCTCGCAGGCGGTGCGGAAGCTGTGATCACACCACTGGGCATCGCGGCCTTCGCCTCCGCCCGCGCACTCTCAACCTATCAAGGTCATCCAACCAAAGCATCTCGTCCCTTCGCCAAGGATCGTGACGGGTTCGTGATGGGCGAAGGTGCCGGCGTGCTGGTGCTCGAATGTCTGGCACGTGCTCGCGCCCGTCACGCCCCCATCCTGGCCGAGATTGTCGGCTACGGCGCCACCGGCGACGCCTATCACATGACCCAGCCACCGCCTGACGCGGACGGTTGCCAACGAGCCATGCGCCTGGGCTTGACTCAGGCGTCAATTGAGCCGTCACAAGTCGACTACATCAACGCGCACGGAACGGGAACAATGTTGAATGATCACAGCGAAACGCTGGCAATCAAACAGGTTTTTGGCGACCACGCGGCCCGATTGGCGGTGTCCTCCATCAAGTCAATGATTGGCCATTTGATTGGGGCGGCGGGAGCGGTTGAGGCGATCGCCACCATCCTCTGCTTAAGGGATCAGATCATCCCCCCCACCATCAACCTCGATGAACCGGACCCGTTATGTGACCTCGACTACATCCCACACCACGCACGGGCTGGTTCGATTCAATTTGCGCTGAGCAACAGCATGGGCTTTGGCGGTCACAACGCGAGCCTCATCTTCAGACGCTATGACCCATCCAGTGAAACCTGAACGCCCGCGCGAGGGCGCCTCATTCGTCTCATAGTCACCCAATCAGTCGCATTGAGGGGCTAAGTCGACGCGTTTAGCACAACAGACCGGTCCTGTTCCGGTCTTCACCGTTGAATATCAGAACGGGATTGATTGTCGTCGTGTAGCATTCGCTGGGCCGAATCATCCAAATCCTCAAATTGACCCGCACGAACAGCCCACGCAAACAACGCCATGACACCGAGAGCCGTTGCCAGCATGGTCAGAATCATCAAAATGGTCAGCCCCAAAGTTAGCTTCCCTCTCGAAACTGTTTCAAGCGCCCGGTGTGTAAAATGACCGCCAAGGCGCTCAACGGCATGGTGATTGCAGCCAGCAATGGGTTTAGCCAGCCATAGGCAGCCATTCGTTAAATGTTTTTAACATTCGGCGGTCGGTGGCACCATTGCGTGGTCTTTTTCCGTCATGAAAGTGCAGGACTCAGGCAGACCGATTGGTCAATCTGATGGTTCCGGTTTCCCCACGTCCTCACACGCTTAGAAAACATCCAACAGTGGTATAAAAAGTTGGAAGCAGGCAAACCTGGTTAGGGTAACCCTGCCATTCCGGTTTGATTGTCGTGGATGCGGACAGCGTTACGCGCAATCGTGATCCGTGGAGGAACCCCCTTGCAAGCGAGCAAACGTTGGTTAACAGGTTGGCTGGCTGCACTTTTGGCGCTGAGTGGGTGTCAGACCCAAATGGCGGTTGTAAAGGCATCGCGGCCATCAGCCGTTCGCGCCCAAGCCAAAGGCGTCTCGACCCAAAGTCTGAGTGGCCGGGTGGTTGAAAATGGCGTTCGCATGACTTTGCGCGGGGTGGTAAGGTTAACCACCGACTTTGGGGTCAATCTGGTTTCCAATAACGGCGGCGGCACCGTATCCGGTGAAACCGGACGCATCATTTCGAACAACAGTGGCAATCTGGTGTCAAACAACGGCGGTGGCTTGGTATCCAACAACAGTGGCGGCTTGGTCTCAAATAACGGTGGTGGGCTGGTCTCCAACAACGGTGGTGGTTTGACAGCCAGACCGTTCAGGCTGCTGTCCGAGGCGGTGACACCGGAGGATCGGTTGGCGGAAGCGCTGGTGGAAGCGGTTGATGCCAGTGGCGAGTTGCTGCTGGACGCGAGCAAAAAACCAATCCAGGTTCAAACGTCCAAAACCGGTGAGTATACGCTCAGCGCCACGGTGCCCAAAGACAACTTCATCTTGCGTGTGCGCTTGCTGGCCAAACTTGGAGGCGCCAATGGTGAGCTGCGAACCATGGTGGTACCGGGCACGGAGCCCCGTGAAATCAATGCACCCATTGATACGGCCAGTTCCTTGGCCACCGGTTATGTGTTAAGTGAGTACGTCAAGGGTCGTCAGGAGGTGTTCAACCGGCTTCCAGCGGATGCCAATGCCGAGTTGCTTCGTGATGTCAACACTGCACGGCAATTGTTGAAAGACAAACCGAATTATGATGAAAGCGGCTTGCGTTCCGTGGTGGCAAACTTGCGGCAATCGGATGCGACGCTGGATCGTACCCTTGAGAAGGTCAAAGCGCTATTGCTGGTGGGGCAAGAGAATCTCGGCAGTGGTATGAGTGCGACGCGTGTGCCGTTGACCTTGCCGGTGGATGTGGTTCGCGATCCCGCCGGCAATCTATTGATCGCGGAGCAAGTCGGCCGGATTCGCAAGATTGGCTCAGATGGCATCATTTCAACCTATGCGGGCGAGCAATGGGATAAACCCGTGCAAGAAGGTGTGAGTGCCAATGAAGTCGGTTTCAAGAATATCCACCGCCTGGTCATCGAACCGGATGGCAGCCTCTTGTTCACTGAGCGACTCGGGCACCGCCTGATTCGCATCACAAGCGACGGACGGGTCAAATTCGCTGCCGGAACCGGTGAACCAGGCCAAGACACGCTGCCTGCGCCGGCTAAGCAGACCCGTCTGCTTTACCCGGAAGGGCTTGCGCTGTCACCGGATAGCGATATCTACCTGACAGAAAAGAATCGTGTGTTGCGTCTGGATCGCAGTGGCATCCTGCACTTTGTCAGCAACCCTTTCGACGGTGACAAAACCGGTGCGAAGTGTCTGTGTTTCGGTTCAGATGGCGCGTTGTGGGCTGCGAACGGTTATAGCTTGTGGCGACGGGATCCAGCCAGTTTGACGTGGCGTCAGATGGCAGTCGATTTGGACTTGGGTTTGGGTGGCTACCTGCAACCGGATTCGCGAGGTGGGGTTTATCTGTCGATGGCCGGCCAACTCAAAATTTTGCACGTGGCCCCAGATGCCCAAACCAATGTAACGCTTGCGCCGATTGGCCTGACCGGCAGTGAACCAACCAACCTGGAAACGCTTCGTGGTGTCGTGCAACCGTTTGGTTTCTGGATCGGACCCGATAACAAGATGTTGGTTTGTGACGCGGGTGGGTTGATCCGCGAATTCGATCTCAACGACGCCAATACGTTACCCCGTACGGTAGCTGGTACCCAAAGCGTTTTTGTAACAGGTTCTTCGCAGGCATTGGGCGTCAATGCTCCGGGTGGCATGGCATCGACGCCGGACGGGCAAGGGTTGCTCTACACGGAAGTGGTGGGGGCCGTCATCAAGCGATTTCAGAATCAAACGGTCAGCACGATTCTGGGCAACACCTTAACGGTTAATGCTAACGGTGCTGAACGCACCGTAACAACCATTGCGCCTGTCGCCGTCGATTATGATGCCCAAGGAAATCTCTGGGCTTTCATTGGTGACGATCCGCAATTGGTGCGCATCGATCCCCAAGGACGAGCCACCCTGATGGCGGGCAGTGGCACCACCTACCGTGGTGTCGCATTCAACATCGAAGGCAAGTCCGCCCTCGACGTTCCTTTAGGCCAACCGGTTGCGCTCAAGCTCGGACCAGATGGCCTGCCCTACTGGACGGACATGGTTTATCATCACGTTTGTCGCCTCAACGCGGATGGTCGCCTCGAGTTGATCGTTGGCGCTAACGGCAGCCTGCCCAACAAACCCGGCAATGACGGCAGCAACAAGCCTGCAAGCGAGATGCAACTCAATATGCCTTATGGCCTTGGGTTTGACAGCAAGGGCGACCTGTATCTCAGCGATGCCGCAAACATGCGGGTACTGAAAGTGTCAATGCAAAGCCCGGAACGGCTGGTGAACACACTGGTCGGCCGCTCATTGTTCGAGACACTGGGCAGCCTGCAACAAGATGGCGCGGTTCAGATTCCAGCCCGTATCGCTGCCAAGGACGCACTCATTGTCGTACCCGGTCCGATGTTCATCGATGCGCGCGATCGCCTGTTTTTGGGTGAATTGGGTACCGTTCGACTCGACCAGGCCTCCAGCCTCGCAAAATTCAATTTCCCCATCAAATTGCCGCTGGTCAGTGCGTGCGTGCGCATGATTGACCTCAAGTCAAATGAACCCACGCTCGAATTGCTCGCTGGCCCCAACGGCAAAATTTTTGAGGAACGCTACGGACTGAACAGTCTCGGTGCGCCCGGTGCGTTGCTCATTGACAAGCAATCACGGCTCGTTGTGGCTGACATCCTCAATAACCAGATCAAAATGGCACCGCTGCCAGCAGGGTTTTGATCCACTGACCACTGCCTTCTTGATCACATGCCTGCATTCAATCAGCCGTCAAGAATCTTTGTCGGTTCTTCGTTAACTGTTCGTTTCAAAAAAGCGGTTCGTATCGGCGGGCCGTGGTGCATCTGCTTTGAACGTCCACTCGAGACAGTTCAACCGAGCAGTGACATTGATGGTTCGTGTAACCGTTTAAGGTTTTACCGATGGCGGGTATACGTACATTATGAATCGAGAATCACAGTTTCCTGGCCTGCCCCAATCACGCAACAGGCGCCTGGGCAGTGTTGCGATCCTCTCGTGCCTATTGTTGCTTGGCTGCCAAAATGCTTTGCCTGGCGTGAGCAAATTGCCGAAATCGGCTGGCAACGGAACCTCGACCGTCAAGGTAAACCCTTTGGACAACCCCAATCAAGCAAGCATCCAGTTAACGGTGCGGGGAGTGGTGCGACTGACGACCGACTTTGGCGTCAAACTACTGGCAAACAATGGCGCGGGGGGAATACCCCAAGAAACCGGGCGGATCATCTCCAACAACAGTGGCAACTTGATCTCAAACAACGGGGCAGGTTTGGTCACGCAAGGCACTGGTCTCATATCCAACAATGGTGCAGGCGCCTTGAATAAGGCATATCGCCTGTTGTCTCAAAACGCGGCGCCAGAAGACCGTTTGGCAGAAGCACTGATCGAGGTCGTCGATGCGTCAGGCCAACCGCTGAAGGCTGCCGATGGCAATCCGATTCAGGCAGTTTCGAATCAAAATGGTGAATACACGCTGAGTGCCACTTTGCCCAAAGCAAACGCCGTGTTGCGTGTGCGCCTGTTGCGTGATGTCGGCGGCGAACAAGGCGAGTTGCGTGCGTTATTGATTCCCAATCAGGCGCAGCTGAACGTTCCCATCGATACGAGCAGCTCGCTGGCAAGTGGTTATGTGCTCGGCGAATACGTGAAGGGCAACAACACGGTCCTTAATCGGATGTCGGCGGAAGTCAATACGGCGCTATTGCGTGATGTGAATGCGGCGCGAAAGTTGCTGAAAACACGACCGAACTACGATGAGGACAACATCCGCAGTGCGGTGACCGATTTGCGCCGGGCGGATGAAAGCCTCAATCAGACGCTCGAAACCGTCAAAGCCCTGTTGCTACTGGGTCAAGAAAACCTGGGTTCAGGCCTGCCTGCAAACCAGGTTCCCTTGGGTCTGCCAGTCGATGTTGCACAAGATGCGCAAGGCAATCTCTACATCGCCGAGGCGGTCGGACGCATTCGCAAAGTGACACCAGCGGGCGTTATCTCGACTTATGCTGGCGAACGGTGGGAGGTCACGGCCACGCAGGATGCAGATGCTGAATTAGTGGGTTTTTCTGGCATTCAGCATTTGATTGCGCAACCGGATGGCAGCCTGGTTTTGAGTGAGCCACAGGGCAACCGGCTGATTCGAATCACGCCGGACAAACGGGTCAAGATTTTGGCAGGCACCGGACAAGCCGGGCAGGGCGAACTTCCTGCTCGGGCCACGGAGAGCCCACTTAACAATCCAAGGGGCGTGGCGTTGGCTGAAGATGGCACCATCTATCTGACAGACGAGAACCGTTTGTTGCGTTTGGATACAGATGGCTTGATGCATCGCGTGGACAGCCCGCCTGCCCTGACCAGTCAATTATTCCTGTCTGTTGGCGTTGCATCGGATGGTGCACTCTGGGTCCTTAACAAAGCCGCACTGTGGCGCCTTGATCCCATCAGTAAAGCCTGGCAAGTCATGCTTGATCAGATTTATATCACCACCGATTTCGGCGGCTATTTAAGACCGGACGATGCGGGGGGCATGTATGTGGCCGAATCCGGAAGAAACAAACGTTTCTGGCGCGTGGGTCCATCCGGAACGCGTCAGCTTTTGTTGAATGAATCATTGAATGGCACTGTGTTGGGCCTTGGGAACAAGCTGATCGCGTGTGCTGCTGCGCAAGCCTTGGTGTACGAATACGATCTGGGCGCTTTAAATGCACCACCGCGCATAGTGGCAGGTTCTCTCGCCCTGAATCAGATTGGGCAGGCGCAGGCCTTGGCGGTCAATGCGCCGGGGGGGCTCACTTTGTCGCCTGATCGCCAGACACTCTTGTTCACCGAGGTGGCTGGGGGAACGATCAAAGCCCTGCGAGGGGCCCAAGTCGATGTCCTGCATGGCGGTGAGATACAGGCCCGTCTTGGTGGTGAAACTCGCTTGACCGAGTTGCAAGCGCCCGCCGCGTTGGATTACGACAGACAGGGCAACTTGTGGGTACTGGCAGGGGACCGCCCGCGCCTGTTCCGCATCGACCCCAAAGGTGCGATCGATGTGATGGCCGGCGACGGACTAAGTGCAACCGCCAAACCATTTGATGTCGTTGGCAAGCCGGCTACCCAAGTAAGCTTTGGTAACGCGCGGAGTATGGTGGTGGGATCAGACGATCGCCCTTATTGGACAGACTTCACCTACAACGTCGTATGTCGTCTCAACCCCGATGGCCAAATTGAAGTTATTGTGGGTGAACCGGGACGCCAATCCAGTACCTTGGCGGATGGGGGCGCTGTGAGTCCGGCCAGGGATATGCGACTGCGTGCGCCTATGGGATTGGACTTCGACAGCAAAGGTAATCTGTATGTCGCTGATACAGGCAATATGCGGGTGTTGCGAGTCGCCATGAATGATCCGCAACGCACGACCCGAACGTTGATCGGCAAGGCACTGATTGAGACGCTGGCGATCGTCACGCAAACCCCTGACTTCAAGCCGTCGGCGCGAACACCACTCCAAGATGCCGTGGTCCTGCCATTTTCAGTGCATGTTGACGCTGAGGATCGGCTCTACATTGGCTCTGCTGGAACAATCCTCACCCGTTTGGCGGGTTCTCTCGGTATCGAGTTCCCTACCGGACTGCCCCCGATTATGCCGACTATCCAACGCATTGACCTTAAAGCAAGCGAACCGATGGTTGATTACCTCGCGGGTCCGGGAGCAGTCATACTGAGTGACCGTTACGGTGTGAATGCGCTCGGTGTGCCATCCAGCATGATAGTGGACGCGCAATCTCACCTGGTAATCGGCGACATCTGGAACAACCAAATCAAGCGTGTTCCGTTGCCTGACTAGCACTTAAAATCGCGCGGTACAGTGACGCACGGGGTTCGCTTAAAACCTGTACAGCAAAGGTCTGCGATAAAGCGGTGTTGTGTAATGGGACGATTCGGTCAGTGCTTGCGTTTTTATGGTGAACTCTCGAAGTGGGGCTTAAAAACGCAGGCGATGGCTGCAACCTTGCACCACCGCCCAGCAAGAAGTGACGAGATTGTGGCTGAGTCCAGCTATCGGGCGGGCGGCAGTTCAAAGTAGGTTTCGCGATTGCCAAATTTTTGTTCCGCTTCTGACCACAGCATGCCAGCCTTGCGACCCGTGCCGTCCTCCGTCGCAGCCGCCCGCTTGAGCTCAGTTTCCAAGCCGGCAGGAATTGGCAAGTATAGTCCCAGTTGAGACATCGTCCCCCGATAAGCTTCAACCCCGTAGGGCAACGATAGCCGCACCGCCACTTGCTCCCCCTTCAAGTGATGGAACGTGAAGTGGTCACCCAACCCATCCAAAGAAAATCGCCCATCTGGCGAAACCCACCCCGCCACGGCCTGCTTCAGTTCTGTTAGGCTCGCGGGAGACTTGCCATTCAGACGTTCTTTCACACGCTCGGATGCCAGTGCCTGTTTAATCACCGGGTCATTCATCAACGCGCTAAAAATAGCCTTCTCCGGAAAGAGATCCGTCAACGCAACCGGCTTGCCCGTATCCAGATTGATGGTCTGCAAATAACGGGTGCTCCAATCATGCGCAGCACCCGGCACGTACCCCGTGTCCAACTGGTCAACACTCAGATACTTCCCAACCTGTGCCGCCAGCTTCACAAGGCTGCGACGCTCACCCGTGCACGCCCAGTCATCACCACCCGGTTTCTTGCAGACCGCTTCCAGCGACTCCTTGGCACTGTAGGACGGCTCGGTCTGAGACATATCCTGGGCCCGCCCAGCGCTTAAATCATCGCTGCTCCAATTCACCTGATACCCCTGACTGATACCACGGTAATAAAACTGAGAAGCAGCACCCGGCTGATATTCATCCTGCTTCGACTTCGACGGGCTAACACCCACACTCACTTGACGCTGCGATGTGACCATTTGATTCACCGGCTTCACCGCCAACAAGTTCGCCTTAATCATCAGTCTTCCTCACTTCCTGTCACCCTGACACACTCACCCAACGCTTTTCGCCACGTCGCGTTACAAATTAGTTCCAAAAACACTAAGCATTTGTTAAAACTTAATTAAGATAAAAAACAGCCAACTCGGGAAGCATGACGCAGCCAGCGCAGACTGCGGGTCGAAAGTGACGTTGTCCCTTCGTGTCCACGCTATTTGCGCTTGAAATATGGTGCGTATCGCTTGGTTTTATTCGCTTTACCAACGCGATGAAGATAGGCACCTTTTAGTTGCCTGGGACGCCATCACTGCGTTCAATCGAATTGCCTGGACCCAGTGCCGTGGCCATAAACACGCCAGTTCAAATCAACGAACAGGCAGCAAGCCGGTCACACCACGTGACACGTGCCAAGAGACGCTCGGGCAATGTCACAGTCCTGGGTGATTTGCTCAACCAGCTCGGCAATGCCAGAAAACGCACGCTCAGCACGAATACGGGAGACCAACTCAAGCGTCAACGTTGCCCCGTAGAGATCACCGGACCAATCAAACACGTGCGCTTCAATCACCAAGCGCGGTGAACCGAAGGTGGGACGCACGCCAATATTTACAATACCCGGCCTTCTCTGGCCCGCCCAACACACCCAACAAGCGTAAACCCCGTGTGCCGGCAACAACTTCTGGGGGTCAATCAACAAATTGGCGGTCGGAAATCCAATCTGCCGTCCGCGCTTGTCCCCATGGACAACCTCACCCGCCAAACAATAAGGCCGCTTGGCTAAACGCGCCGCGGTCGCAACCTCGCCCTCACCAAGCAGGTGTCGCAAATGCGACGAACTTAGCAGCCACGCGGCATCCCCATCAAATGCCTGCTGCGGTTCCACGATCACAACATCAAATCCCGCCCGTTCACCCAAAGAAACCAATCGGGCTGGCACCCCGGCTTGATCACGCCCAAATCGGAAATTAAAACCCGTCACAACAGCCCTGACCTGAAGCCATTCAACCAACACCCGTTGGACAAACTCCTCCGGACTCATTCGTGCGATCGCCTCTGTAAAATGAGCCGCGACGCACGCATCAACGCCACTCGCTTCCAACAACGCCAGCTTTTCAGGCCACGGTGTCAGGAGGGGCACCGGATTGTCAGGGAACAAGACGGTACGCGGATGCTCGACGAACGTGAACACGCAACACGGACACTGACGCTCCCGAGCCAGTTCGCGTGCCGTTTCCAGAACCGTCATATGCCCCGGATGCAAGCCATCAAACACGCCAATGGCCACAACCGACCCAGCAAACAACGGGGTCAAATCTTTCCAAGGGTCATCCAAATACGTGACGCGCACTACTCACCCCAACGCTGCAAGCCCACGAGGACCGTTTCCATTCTAACAAACTTTTGCACCAGCACGTTTTTGTCGCACTGCTTCGAACAGACAGACTGTCGCCGCCATGGCTGCATTCAAACTCTCAGACTGACCGGGCATTGGAATACTGACACGGCGCGTTGACAACTGGCGTTCAGCCGGAGGCAATCCTGACCCTTCATTGCCGACCAAAAATGCCCCCCCGGCGCGCAAGTCGCAATCATACAGCGCGGCATCACCGTCCAGAACGAGCGCATAAATGGGACACGTCGCATAATGTGCACGAAACGCCGGCATGGACAGGCGCACAACCGGTAAGTGAAACAATGAGCCCATGCTGGCACGGACCACCTTGGGACTGAATGGATCCACACTGTCATCCGTGACAACCACCATCAATGCGCCTGAAGCATCCGCGGCGCGTATAATCGTGCCCAGGTTGCCAGGATCCTGTAACTGATGCGCAATGACAATCCACTCGCCAGCCTTCCATTGAGGATATACGGGCTGGGGCAAACGCACCATCGCAACGACGGGATCCGGCGTGCGGGTCGTCGCGATCGCCTCCAGAACCGCCTGGCTCACATCAAAACATGCTGCTCCCGCCTCACTCAACGGAAGCGTTGCACCATGCGCTTGCCACCACGCATCCGACGCCATCACACACTCAATATGCTGACCGGACTGCAAAGCCTCCGCCAACAACTTGGTTCCTTCAATCAAAAAAGCGCCTTCAGCCTGACGTCCCTTGCGTGCAGACAACGCCCGCAAACGCTTCACCATTGGATTGGAAACACTGCTGACGGCCTTCAACACATTTCCCCCATCAAAAAAAGCGGGGCCCAAGCCCCGCCGATGCGACCCAAAACCGGCGCTTACGCGCTCAAGCTCTTCTTGGCCGATTGAACCAGCAGATTGAAAGTTGAAGCATCGTTCACCGCGAGATCAGCCAAAACCTTCCGATTGACCGCTATATTCGACCGTTTCAGACCGTTAATCAATTGGCTGTAAGACAATCCTTCCAAACGCGCCGCTGCGTTGATACGTTGAATCCACAGCGAACGGAATTCGCGTTTCTTGGTTCGACGATGGCGATATGCGTATCGCAATGCGCGCATCATCGCTTGATTCGCCGCGCGAAACACTTTACTCAAGGAACCACGAAATCCCTTGGTGAGTTTGTACACTTTCTTGTGCTTGTTCTTGTTGGCAACACCACGTTTGACGCGAGGCATATCAAAGACTCCTTAAAAACTAGTGCGTTCAGGGCGGTTCAACGCAAGTACTGCGGATACGGCAAAGACAAACTCACGCGAGTCTGATCCGCCTCATTGACCGCCATGTTCCCCTCCAGTCGACGTTTGCGACTAGACGACTTGCCAACCAACAGGTGCTTCTTGCCTGCCTTGCGACGCATCAATTTACCAGATCCACTAACTGAATACCGCTTCGCGGAAGCGCGGTGGGTCTTCATCTTGGGCATTGGGATCACTTCTCCTTCTTGGGGGCCAGAATAATAAACAAGGTGCGACCTTCCAGTCGAGGTTCCCGCTCAAGGACCGCGTTCTCCTCAACATCCCGAGCAAAACGCATCAAAAGATCCGATGCAAGGCCACTGTGTTGAACCTCTCGACCACGAAAACGAATGGTCACCTTGACCTTATCGCCCTCTTTCAAAAATTTCTGCAAACTCCGCAAGCGCACCTGGTAGTCGTGTTCACCGATTTTGTAGCTCAAGGTCAGTTCCTTCAGCGTCACCACATGCTGCTTTTTCTTTGCTTCGCGCAGTTTCTTTTCGGTCTCGAACTTGTGCCGACCATAATCCATTATCTTGGCAACAGGCGGATTTGCGTCCGCTGCAACCAAAACCAGATCCAGCCCCTTTTCCTGCGCAATTCTTAATGCTTCACGCGCAGGCAATATGCCAAGCTGCTCCCCACTGTCATCGATCGTCCGCAGTTCGCGCGCACGAATGCGGTCGTTGATTAACGCCGTGTCCTTGTTAATCGCTCTTTCCTCCATACAAAGCGAGCAGGCGCCTGATGACACCTGCTCAACCAGCCTATGTTGGAACATCGCAATGCAACAAACACATTTGGCATGGAAACCTCAGCTAACACATAAACGGCTGCCGGGTGAGAAGGTGTGACTTCTGCTTGCACCAAGTAAACAACACCATGTAACCGCCTGCTGAAGCCGCTGTCAAGTGCCTATAAGCCCAAAGCATTGCAACCGCGACGATAACTGCCATTGGCCGACTGTCATCATGGTCTTGGCCACGCGACTTGACATCTCAGGGTATTCTAGCGATGACAGGGAAAGCGACGTTTTGCGACACTGATCGTTGCGATGCGTTGTTCTACCTTGTCACGCGTCAACTTAGGGTCAGTTTCGCTCAATTGTCATTGATGCCGACAGGTGAGCCTGTACCGCCGCCGACCCATGGCGCCGGCAGGGGCAACGTTTGGGGCGAGGGATACTGTCTGAGCAGCGCTTGGCTGACGCCACCTGTCGCAATGATGGCGCGAAACGCGTCGACGCCGTCGGCTTGCACGCGTGTGAAGTCGCGATTACGGCAATCCACGGTGTAGAGTCCGAAGCGTGGGGAGAACGAACCCCATTCATAATTGTCGGTAATGGACCAATGGATGTAACCCATCACGGGATAACCTTCGCTCATGGCACGTTGCATCTGCCTGATGTGCGCAACGAGGTATGCGGAGCGGGTCCAGCGATCCGCCCGTGGTTGGTTGTCGCGGGTTGCGAGACCATTCTCTGCAATCAGGATCGGCAACCGGTAGCGGGCATAATTGCGTTTGATGGCATTGTACAAACCCTCCGGATAAACCTCCCAGCGATCCGGCGAAGGAAAGGGCACAGGAACCGTGCGAAAACGACAATAATAATCCAGCGCAGCATAATCGAGCTTGGCCGACTTGCCGTCGCCTGTATCTACCGTTGCCAATTGCTTGTAAACCTTGTCACGCGCCGATTCCGAACCGGGGGACGGCGACTCGTTGTGGTTGAGTTCATCACGCGTGTTGGCCCACGGCCATTCCGCCGTGTACATATTGAATGACACCTGCGACTCAGGGTCTGAGGCGTGCACTGCATCATAGGCCATATCGTGTGCCTTCAACATGTTGCGCATCGCAGCCAGTCCTGCCAGGGGATCCGCTTTCCCAGGCGGCATGACGCGTGCCAACCAACCGGCAATCAGGTAGGTATTGGGCTCATTGAAGGTGATGTAATAGCGGATCTTGGCACCATACTCTTTGGCTACGAATGCAGCGAACTTGGCGAATTTTGCCGGTGTTCGCCCGTCTTCCCAGCCACCCTCGCGATCCAACCATGCGGGATACGTGAAATGCATCAACGTCATGATCGGTTCCAAACCATTCTTCCGCATTTCATCCAGCACGTCGTGATAGTGCTTGATCGCCTTTGGATCGTAAACGCCTTTGGTTGGCTCGATACGCGACCACTCAATACTCGTGCGCATCGCATTGCAACCCATACCACGGGTCAGCCGGACATCCTCGGGATACAATTCCAAACCGTTAGCCGCATGGGTGTTCCGCTCAGCCGTGCGACCCTGTTGATCCCATATCGCCCATTGACTCGATTTATCGTGCCCCTCCCACTGATAACCAGCGGTCGAAACACCCCACATGAATTCATTCGGTGTACCCGCTGCCCGAACCGCAGTTGATAGCGCCCGCACAGAAACAGGCGCCCGCCCGCAAGACGCCAGCAAACCGGCGGCCAGCGCCAAACCTGTAATCAAACAAACCGTTCGCCCCATTAATGCACGGCTTGAACCGCTAGAACCCAAGCTCTGAAACATCACGTCCAAGGCTCCCTTTTACAAGTTATTCAAACACAAGATATCCATCGCATCTGCCACGTTATGCATTCAGCTATCGTTGATCCGTCTGTCAAACTTGCGTTATCAATAGTTTCTCATCAAGTTAAAATTGACTGTTCAGGATAGAGTGGCAAGTGCAGACTGTGGATCGAAGGCAACATTATCCCATCATGTCTGTGCCATTTGCCGGTCGGAAAATGTTCCGTGGCACTTGGTTCGATTCGTTGAAATTGAATGTCTCGGAATGAGTGACAGTACCGCAGCGAGCGGAACATGCGGGGCAAGACAAACAATGCATCCGTCTTAAGTCCGTGCTGTTTGCTGTTGAAACACGCTGGGGGGCGCCTTGTTCCACTCGCTTGCCGGACCGGGTGGCGCACGCAGGCGTCAAAAAAGCACACCGCGCGTGTTTTTGGTTTCACGGTATGTCTAAAGTCCGTATAATGGAGGCAGACGATAACGAGGGAGCGAAGATATGACCATCACACGCGAAGTCAACCCTGTGGATGTTTTGTTCGTGGGTGCGGGTCCTGCCAGCTTAGCGGGTGCGATTCACCTTGCACGGCTGGTGAAGGCGCACAATGCCAAAGGGGTCAATGTGCTGGCTGAGCCCGTGATCGCGGTACTGGAAAAGAGTGCTGAGGTGGGCTATCACGGGTTTTCCGGCGCAGTGCTGGACCCGTCCAGTCTAAGAAAACTGTTTCCCGATCTTGAGGCTGCGGGGGTGCCACTGGAGAGTCCTGTCACTGAAGATGAATTGTGGTGGCTGACAGCCAGGCATCGTATAAAGGCGCCGATCACGCCGCCACCGATGAACAATCATGGCAACTACGTGATCAGTTTGCAAAAGCTGGTTGCATTCATGGCAACCAAGGCTGAAGAGGAAGGCGTGACTGTTGCAGCAGGGTTTCCGGCGGCTGAGTTGCTCTATGATGCAGATGATCGCGTCATTGGCGCACGCACCACCGAACAGGGCTTGGATCACCACGGCAAACCGCGTCCATCCTACAGCCCGGGGATGGATTTTCATGCAAAGGTGACGGTCTTGGGGGAAGGAACGCGCGGCACCTTGACCAAATCACTGATCCAGAAGAAATCGTTGGATGCGGGTCGCAATCCACAGATTTGGGCCATTGGTGTCAAGGAGTTGTGGCGGCTCAAGCCCGAGAATCACAAAAAAGGTCGTGTGATTCACACCATGAACTTTCCTTTAAAGTTCGAAGAGTTTGGTGGGGGGTTCATTTACCATCTTGATGACAACTTGGCTTATGTTGGCATGGTCAGTGGCCTCGATTATCGCGATCCGTCGTTTGACCCGCACCTTGCCTTGCAACGTTACAAGACCCACCCGGCGATCGCAGCGATGCTTGACGGTGGAGAAATGGTGCGTTACGGGGCGAAAACAATCCCTGAGGGTGGCTACTGGTCGATTCCAAAACTTTACGTGGATGGCGCCTTGCTGATCGGTGATTCGGCAAGCCTGCTGAATCCAATGCGTCTTAAAGGCATCCATTTGGCCATTGAGTCAGGCATTCAAGCCGCCGAAGCAATATTCGAAGCGCTGTTGGCCAATGACTTCAGTGAAAAGTGCCTGGAAAGTTACGGCACCCGTGTCATGACAGGCAGCATTGGACAGGAACTCCGACTGGCGCGTAATTTCCACCAAGCGTTCGAGCACGGCCTGTTGCCCGCGATGGCCTTTCACATCCCGTTGCAGATGATCACCAAGGGACGTGGCATCCGGGATCGCTATTTGGCGCACCCAGGTCACACCCGGATGCGTACCCTGAAGGAACAACGCGCGCGCGGCGCAAGCCAGTCGGCAGAGGCCTTCAAATTCGACGGAAAGTTGACGTTTTCCAAGCTCGATGATGTCTATCGTTCTGGGACCAAACACGAAGAAAATCAACCGGCCCACTTACGACTCGCCGATACGAATATCTGTAACACCCGCTGCAAGGAAGAGTATGGAAACCCGTGTCAGTATTTTTGTCCAGCGGCCGTCTACGAAATGGTGGATCTCAAAGGACAGGGCGTCACCGAGTTAAAGCTGAATCCCTCTAACTGTGTCCACTGTAAGACCTGCGATATCATGGACCCGTACCAATTGATCACATGGGTGGCACCTGAGGGGGGCGGCGGGCCCGTTTACCTGGGCATGTAGCCTCGTTCACATGCCAAAATAACGGGTAAGCAACGACTCCGCGTGCGCCAAAAGCACTTTGATTTGCGTATATTCCGCATCCGTCAAGGTGCTTTCCTCTTCTTGTAAACACGCATACAGTCGGTCCGTCGCAGCCAGAACACGCAAATGCTCAGGCGGAACTGCCGCTACCCGCTCTTGGAGTTCTTGATATGCCTCCGCCAAACCTGATCCCAACCCCCTTGCCTCCCCCGTTTTCTCGTGCAAGTCGCTTATCCCCGCCCATCCGGCGTGGGTACCCCAATCTTGGATGTATCCGTCGCCTTGGGTTGCGACTCCCGTTGCGTCTGTTCCTCGCGTCGTAACTTCTTGGACGCACTCCGTTGCGGCAAGCGCGTGAAAACTGAATCAATCACCTCAGGCGCAGGCTCAATTGGGCGCCCGCAAGCGGTCAACGAACAGCCAATCATCAGTCCAAGCGCGACTCGTATCACCATGACGCCTGCCCCCTACTCTGCAACACTTATCGCAAGCTCCCACACAACACTTGATTCAAAAAGCTTAACTTCTCACTAAAATTTGTTCAAGTGACGAAGTTAAGCGTGGAGCACGACTTGTTCGTTGCGCTCGTTGAAGCAGGTGTTGCCTGTAAAAATCGGGCGGCTTTATCAACTTGTGTGGCATCAAGTTTTAGGGAGATGCCGGCGGGTTTGGCGTCTATGACCCAACTCGGAGGAATTTCCAGTGAAACCGGGTTGAATCCTTTATGGGTGATTATCAGGCTACTCAGGCGCTTGCTGTTCATTGACACATAGGCTTGACTCAGTGTGCCCCATTCCTGACCGCCTGCAAAAACGGGTGCGTGGTGGTCAAACACCCAAATGTGATGGTGGTTTCGCGCGGGAAGTCTGTTGATTTTTGAATCGAACAATGGTGTGAAAGAGGGCCAGATGACGCCGCCCATTGGCACGATAACTGGCAAGGGCCTCATGAGGGTTGAATGGTCGCTTGTGGCACGGTCGTAGCGCGGCAGTCGATCGAATTGCGCGCGGCTTAGCCTGAGCGACAATGAGTGATCGGGTCGCACGCCAAGTGCCTTGATTGGAAGCATGCGATCCCAACCAAACCAGGTGGGCGCTTTTACCACCACCGCAACAGGCTTGTGTGTAACGGTCTCTACCGTGAGCCGCCATACCCGGCCAGCCAATTCACGGTGACACCATACGGGCATTCCCAACATTGGCACATCCATGGCCACCTCCTTGGACCATGGTGCATGCGCGTTGGACACAACACAACACCCATCCAAGGGCACCGCTCGGTGCCCTTTCGGTTTGAGCGCGGCTGCCTGCTGGCCACGCGACCATTTAGCCAGAAATATTCCCTGATGGCAGGAGTGACCGCTTCAGTCAGGCGCAGACTGTGTCGATTGAGCCGTTGAGAGCGGTGTGACACCACGGCCTGTGGGTGCCAAAAAGGAACAAATGGCCGAGCGCGCGCCACCCAAGGCCGTAACGGTTTCAACTTGGAAAAAGTGTCTGACACCGGACGCCAGATAGGGCAGTTCCACAGTTGTGTGTTCGGTCGGCAGGGTTTCTCGGCTGGCATGGGGCAACAGTCGGTGTTCCAGACCATAGCGCACCACACTGCTGCCAGGCCAGGGTGAACGCCAAGAGATCCGTGTTCGATCACATCCCACAGACTGTACCGTAACAAGACCGACACCCGGCCGCAATGTTTGGGTGGGCTCAAGCAAGCCGGCCCAGTCAAACAAGCCAAACCGACTGCTACGCGTCGGATAAGTCTCCGTCTCCCGCGATACCTGACTCATCAAACTGCAACCAGCCAGACTGACCCCGATCAGTACGGCAAGCGCGCGCCATCTGTTCGTCGTACGCTGTCCCATCGTTTGGCAACCCCTATGCATCCCCTCTACAAGGGTTGCACAGTTGTATCAAGCATCTGACAAGCTTTCTTCAACAGTTTGTATAAAATTTGTCATTATTTTATTAACAGGCATTAACGTTCAACAATAACTGAACAGACTCTGAGGTTTACCTGCTTAAACCGCCGGATTCTCCAGACAGCGCAGCCCAATGCATACCTATTTTGCAATACCGCTCGCGTGTCTGGTTCAAGAGCAACCAAGCAACAAATCAACAACGCGAACAGCCTGAACACGTTTTTGAACCCCGAGCATCACGGTGCCTGACTGAAGCGTTTTGGCTAACTTGACCGCTCAGGTCAACGGTAATTACGGACGAGAACCTCGCTGATTAGCCCCCGCTTGGAAGCATCCCGATTCACCTGTCTTGGTGCGTAGACCAATTCAAGGTTAAAGTCTGCGTACAAATCACGAATCAGCGGCGTATCAGAATTGCTCAACATGACTTTGCATCCGCGATTGGCCAGAACCCGGAAAGTGTCAGCCAAGTCTCGCTGGTTTCGTTCCGTGAACGAGTCCGCGGTGTAACTCGTGAACTTAGCCGTGGCATTGAGTGGATGGTAAGGTGGGTCAAAATAGACGAAATCACCTGGTCGAGCCGTATCGAGAATGCTGGTATAGCTGGCGTGAGCGATGTACGCCCCTTGCAACGCGTCGCTTGCGGCGCGCAGGCCGTCGGCATTGCAGATGGTGGGATTCTTGTACTTGCCAAAGGGGACATTGAAGCCACCTTTGGCATTGACACGATAAAGACCATTAAAACAGGTGCGATTCAAAAAAATCATCCGCGAGGCGCGTTCAATGGCGTCCAATTGCGATGTATCGACTGCACGTACCTGGTAGTAGTATTCTTCATCGTGCCGATGGCCGCGCAGGTGTGCGATGAGGTCCTCAACGCGGTCACGAATGACTTGATAGGTCGTAATCAACTCGGCGTTATAATCCGATAACCGTGCGCGATCCGGTTGCAGGTAAAAGAACACCGCCCCCCCACCAACGAATGGTTCGTGATAGCGGTTGTAACGCCTGGGAAAACGTGCTGCCAACTCAGGTAACAATGCCCGTTTGCCACCCACCCACTTAACGAAGGGGGCCGCTTCCTGGCCGTTGTGCTGGTGTTTTGTCTGTGGGTTCAGTGCTTGGTTTGTCATAACGCCATCCTAGTAAACATAATGCATCCCACGCAGTGTGTTCGGTCACAGGCGTGTTCAGCCATCATGCTTGAATGAGCATTCGACAGTTCATTTGCTAAAATCTTGAAAATCGGGCAATCGCATCAATCGCGACAGTGGAGCAACGATCGGAGGGCATCCGAACGGATCAAAACGACCGATAGCGCAAAAGATAACCCGACAAATCCATTTTCCGAGCCGTGTTATCGGAGGACATGTAGCGTACTTTGCCAAAAATCGGCCTTTCCGGCCCCCACGGGCGGTCGTATCTGCCCAAACACCAAAAAATGCCACTAACGGAGTTGGGGTCACGTCCATCCAAGGCATACCGATCATTCAACAACAACATGGTCTCCAATGCCTGCGCAGGCGTCGGGCTCCACTCCAAAATCTTCTTCCCCCACAACATCCTCAAATAGTTATGAATGCGGCCTTCCTTGTAAAGTTGGCGCTGCGCCGCATTCCAGATTGGATCGTGCGTCTGGGCCTGCTCAAACTGCGCAAGCGAATAACAATACAGGCGCGGGTCATGCGCATGCCTATCCAAAGTCTCCAGCGCCCAATCGGGCAGGCTCTCATACCGGTCGTAACGGTCCGGCCAATGAAATGCCGTCACAAAACCCAACTCACGCCAGGTAACCAATTGATCCAAGAAAGCCTCAGCCCCGGCACCAAGCCCCCACCAGCCGGACTTGGCTCCGCTCACCTTGGCGGCCAATAACCCCGGATGCCAGTTTTGCACCGTCAAAATGTCCCACAGCACTTCCTCTGACGCAATCTGACCAAAATGCAGGTACGGCGCCAAGCCGCTTGTAAACTCCCGCGTCGCATCGTGCCGTTCATCAGCATAAGCTGAGAGACGTTCTGCCACAAACCGCTTCAACAATCCCTGCGCCACGGAGGCCCCCCCCCGTGTCTGTTCAACCACCCCAACCGAACGGCTCAATGGCAAATCCAACACGTTCAACGCCATTGGATCCCGAGCAAGATTCGGCCAGCGCGCCTCATACGCCGAGCAATCAAGTTCCGAATGTTGAAGAACCAGGGCACGCAGCGGCTCACGCAATGATCGTGCCATCAAATGTTCAGGCAAGACTTTCTGCAAATGACGCCGAAACAGATACGCACTGACAAACGGACCCGATGTCGCACGCAAAGGCAACACACCACACGCATCAACCTTCTCGAAATGAACCGGTACCATCCGCGCCGCCTGCGCAACCATCGCTGGCAAAATGAATGCCGGATACTCATCCGTCACAACCACGCACGCCCGCTTGGCCAACTCCGCCAACAAGGCATCCGATTGACCTACTTCACGTTCGACAAAGCCGTAATAATGCAACCCGGCAAGCCCAGCCACTTCCGCGACATGCTCACGCATCGCATCCACCATGAACGAAGAAAACCGCACAGACGCGTGCGGATAATCAAGTTTCAAGGTTTCGAGGATCAGCAACGGCTTGCCGAGACGATTGGCCCATTCCACCGCACGTTCTAGCGCAAAATTATGACGCAGACGCCGATGAATGATCATCCAGTACAACACATAATCGCCATCAACACTGACAGACCGTTGCGAATCAGGATCAACCGACGATACGCGCAAGGAAGGCACACCCATCAGTAGTCTCCTTATTCAGTCACCGGGACAAGCAAGCACGATCACTCGCGCGAAAGCAACTCAATTTCATAACCGTCAGGATCTTCAATAAAAGCCATGTAGCCGCCCCGTCCCAGTTCGCTCGGCTCCTCGGTCACCTTGACACCAGCCGCACGCAAGGCGGTCAAGCTGGCATCCATATTCTCAACTTCAAACGCCAAATGAAAAATATCCTCGTTCAGGACAAAGTCGGGATCCCACGGCAAAAAAGCCAACTCCAGTTGTGTTGTCGTGCCCGGAAAACCAAGAAAAGCCAGCTGACTGCCACGCGGTGAACGCTGCCGCCCCTCACACGTTGCAGCGAAATGACGTTCGTAAAAAGCTATCGAAGTCTCAAGGTCCCGGACCTTCAAGCGTACATGTAAAAACACGAAACACCCTCCTGTCAGGCAGACGCCGGCTCTTTAAGGGTATTTCCCTGCCAGTTTGCCGCGTCGGTCGCAAGCCACACGCCAAAAAGGATGATCACCCCGTTAACGCACGCCCACCAGCTTATACCATCTCCAAGCAGCGGTACAGAAAAAATCAGGGTGAATACGGGCATGGCGTACAAAAACAGTCCCGCGACGGAAACCGATACGTACGACAGAGCCCGTAGCCACATCCACGTGCACAAAGCACTGCACAAGATAGCCAGGTATGCCAAGGCGCTCCACTGCGCATAACCGGTTTGCCACGGCTCCGTGCGCCATAGCGCTTCAACGACAGCCAGCGGCATCAAACCCGACAGCCCGAGCAAGAACGTCCAGGTAACGCAAACCAGATGGGGAATGCCATCATCCACCAGCGACTTGGTGAGCCAGCCAAAAATTGCGCCCATCACGCACGTGAGTGCCATGAGCGCATCGCCGATGCCGGTGACCGCAAAATTGGCACCGCTCATCAACATCAGGCCAGTCGCAGCCAAAATGGCGCCAAGCCATTGCCGTGGCAACATGCGTTCACCCAACAGATAAATGGCACCCACAGCAGTCAACAACGGCATCGCCGCAATGTAAAGCGAACCATTAAGTGCCGTTGTCAGGCTCAATGCACAATTCTCAAGTGCGTAGGTCATCGTGACACCCGTGAATGCCGCCCACACGACGCGTCGCCAGGCACGGCGCGGCAGATGCAGCGTTTGTCCCAGCACGCGATGCAAGGCAAGCATCACGACTGAAGCCATGGCAAAACGCAAAACCGCGCAGGCAAAGGGTGGAACGCCGCGCAGGGCAACTTGCGTGGCAATAAACGAGCCGCCCCAACACATCACCGAAAAAATCAGGAAGCCATAAGGCCACACGCGACGGAAATCAGCCAAGCAGACGCCCCGCGATCGCATTGACGAGGGCAATGATTATCGCAACCACAATCGCGACACCAAAGTTTGCAACCGCAACCCCCGGCACCAGCCACACCACCAACGTCATCACCAGACCGTTTACAACAAGCAAAAACAAACCCAGCGTTAAAACGGTTAACGGCCAGGTCAGCAAGATGATCACAGGACGCACCAGCGCATTGCAGAAACCCAAAACCAAAGCGGCCAACAAAGCGTGCCAGAAACCATCCACACGGAACCCAGGAACCACAAGGGCTGCCAATAAAAACGCCAGTGCCGACCAGAGCCAAGCCAACAACATGTATCGCATATCACCAGTATACTACCCGCCACCATCATCGTGTCGAACACTTGAGCGCGTGAGGGAACCACCAATTTCACTGGTCAGGCGGGCTGGTTACGATGGCTCGGTGACCCAAAAGAGGCGCAACGTTGGTGTCACCGGCCGCTGAATGAAACGAAACTTTTACAAACAAGCAGTAAATTTGATGGATGGGCGCGTGTGGCATTTTGGATTGTGAGCCGCTTGGTGTGCTCGCTGTGCCATTGTGCCCGACAATAATCCCCAACGATGAAAAACACTTGTTCGACAATCCATAAAATCAAAATGTGCTTGAAACACCCCCTGGATGCTTGTTTCAATGCACGTTGCCTCCACGACTGCGCCAAATTGTTTTGAGGCTCGAAAACTGTTAACGATCAAGCGATAACTTGATTTTCGGGATTTTTCGCTATGAAATGTCGACTGCCCGTAAAAATTTGTTTAAAAATCCTTTGACAATCGCAAAATTTATTGATACACTAGTTTTGCGGAGTAGAGCAGTCCGGTAGCTCGTCGGGCTCATAACCCGAAGGTCACAGGTTCAAATCCTGTCTCCGCAACTCAAAGAGGGGCAATTGCCCCTCTTTTTTTTGATGTAAAGGTTTGTCGTGTCGTATCTTTGGAGTACCTTTTACTGGTTAAGGGGATTCGCACTGTTAATCCCCTGGATGTTCCTGACGTTGTTGCTGAGTGTATTCAGACCGATCCGGGATCATCACGGTTTTCATCGTTGGGCTTGTGGATGGATACTGCGGGCGTTTGGCATACGGGTTGTCGTACACGGGGTGGAGCATATTCCACTGGGACGTGGCGTGATTTTTGCGTCGAATCATGTCAACCTCTTTGAACCTTTCATCGGGATTCATGGTGTGCCGAGTTGGGTTGTCGCCATAGAAAAAATTGAAAATTTTCGGCTCCCGATTTATGGTTGGTTTATTCGACGGTGGGGCAATATCGGGATTGATCGCAGTGATTTGGCAGCAGCGAAAGCATCCCTTGCGCGGGCGCAGGCGTGTTTGGCTGACGGTGTGTCGATCGCCATCATGCCAGAAGGCACCCGCACCAAGGATGGACAATTGCAACCGTTCAAAAAAGGGCCTTTTCATCTCGCAATTGAAACCGGTGCGCTCATCATCCCTTACGCATTCAAGGGCGCCTATGCAATTCAACAAACCGGGCGTTTTCAGTTAAAACCTGGCACAATCGACGTGATATTCAGACCACCTATCGACGCCAGTCTTTACACGAAAGACAACCTCGAAGCACTGAGTGACGCCGTACGTAAAGAAATTCTCTACGCACTTGAAAGCCTGCCCGCGTCCCAGACCAACGAATTAGCCGCATCATAAGGGACAGTTGACCTAACCAGGCAAACGGTGAGCATTTAGCCGTCGGACAGTTTTGGCTGATTACAACACTGAAATGATGGACCGGCCATTCAATGCTTCACTTCACCCCAATCGCCCTGAGCACATTCTCGCCAAATCGTTACCACTCCCCACTCGCAATGGCGATTTGGCCTTCACAGTGCATGCGACGCACTCGCAGCCCAAGCGGGCGGATCAGATGGCAAGCCGTCAAGTCAATCAGACGGAAACAAGTCTGGTTGACATCACTGCTTCAAGTTCGTAAAGACTGACATCAAGACCGCGTTTTTGGGAAATCACGGAGTCAAGCTCACACGCCACGGTTGCTGCCCCCTGCACGCCGACCATGATGTTGGATTGCCCGCCAAGCAGCGCATCCACCGCCGCGGCACCGAGGCGGGTTGCAAGGACGCGATCAAAGGCCGTGGGACTGCCACCGCGCTGAATATGACCGAGCACGGTCACCCGCGTATCATAACCCGTTCCCACCCGCAGACGTTCGCCCACATCAAAGCCGTGGGCGGCACCTTCAGCGACGAGAACAATGGAGTGCTCCTTCCCTTGTTTCATGCCACGGATGATTTTATCAGTGACGACATCCAGGTCGTAAGGAATCTCTGGCACGATCACGAACTCGGCGCCGCCAGCCAGACCTGCCGTTAATGCGATCCAGCCAGAATCTCGGCCCATCACCTCAATGATGACGATGCGCTTGTGCGAACTGGCGGTGTCACGAATCTTGTTCACAGCGTCAAGCACGGTATTGCATGCGGTATCAAAGCCAATGGTGTAATCCGTACCGTAAATGTCGTTGTCGATCGTGCCCGGAACACCGCAAATCCGAATACCTTTTTTCCCGAGCAACTGCGCACCACGAAACGAACCATCGCCACCAATCACCACCAACCCCTCAATACCGCGCCGCGTCAGTTCGAACATGGCAGCCTCTTGACCTTCCGGGGTTGGAAACTGCGTGGAGCGAGCCGTTTTTAAAATCGTCCCGCCTCGCTGAATGATGTTTCCAACGTGTTCGTAGTCCATCAAACGCATATCGCCTTGCAACAGACCATTGTAACCGTAGTTGATCCCAAAGATTTCGCAGCCTTCGTGAAGCGCCTTGCGCACCACGGCACGAATGGCCGCATTCATACCGGGCGCGTCGCCCCCACTGGTCAAGACAGCCAAGCGTTTCATTCTTGCACCTCACTGAAAGAACCCATGGTTCGGTACTTCGTGTAACGGCGTTGCAACAATTCAGAACGGGACAGCGCCAAGAGCCAGGATAGATGCCGCTGAAGCGCTTCAGCAATGAACGCGGCACTGGCAGCAGGGTCACGATGAGCACCCCAAGGGGGTTCTTGTATCACTTCATCAACGACGCCGAGTGCATGACAGTCTTCGGCGGTGAGGCGGAGCGCCTGCGCCGCAAATGGCGCTTTGGCGGCGCTCTTCCATAAAATGGCGGCACAGCCTTCCGGACTGATAACGGAGTAGTAAGCATGTTCGAGCATCAACATCCGATCCGCCACGCCAAGTGCCAACGCACCACCACTCCCCCCTTCGCCGATCACGATACTGACAGTGGGCACCGTCAAAGATGCCATCTCCACAATCGCATTGGCGATCGCACCCCCCTGGTTGTGGCGTTCCGCATCCTCACCAGGATACGCACCCGGTGTGTCAATCAGGCTCACCAGCGGCATGTTGAAACGGGCAGCGTGCCGCATCAGGCGTATCGCCTTGCGATAACCCTCAGGATGCGGCATTCCTGAGTTACAATGCCTTCGATCCTGGGCATCGGAGCCCTTATGATGACCTAGCCACACAATTGGCACTCCCCCAAATGAACCGATACCGCCGACAATCGCCGGATCATCCATGGCATGCCGGTCACCGCGCAACTCATAAAAGTCATCACTGAGCGCCTGAATCACATCACGCGCAGTGGGGCGCCGGGGATGTCTGGCCAACTGCACCCGCTCACCCGCGCTCAATGACCCGAAAATACGCGCGCGCCACGCAGCGGCTTCACGGTCCAACGGCTCAAAAGCCTCAGGTACATCCATACCTTGCCCTTCCGCAAACGCCCGCATCTGGGCAATCCGCGCCTCAAATTCAACCACTGGCCATTCAAAGGGCAACACGTAAGCGTCGTTCATTGCACGGTACCCACTAACGCCAACGAACCCGCACCGACCGGTTTAGGAGCGTGCAAACGCAACAAGCGCATCAGTTCGCCCCTGAGTTGCCAACGTGGGACGATCTGATCGATCAAACCATCTCTTAACAATGCCTCTGCAACCTGAAAGTCCGCACCCAAGGACTGCCGTAAAATTTGCTCAATCACCCGCCGCCCCGCAAAACCAATCCGAGCACCAGGCTCTGCCAGAATGACATCCGCGAGCGAAGGGAAACTCGCGGTTACCCCCCCCATCGTGGGATCCGTCAAAACCGCCACCGCCAAGCGCCGACACGCCCGGTAACGCGTGAACGCCATTGTGGTATTGGCCAACTGCATCAATGACAAGACCCCCTCTTGCATTCGAGCACCGCCGGAAGCCGTGACCATCACCAACGGCAACGCGTGCGCGGTCGCATGCTCAATCAATCGCGCCACCCGTTCGCCAACAACGCACCCCATGGACCCACCGAGAAAATCAAAATCCATCACCGCCAAAGCGACCGGAATTCCGCCGATACAACCAGTCCCCGTCAGCACCGCTTCATCACGTCGACCCCCGTCATAAGCCTCGCGCAAGCGCTCGACATAAGGCCGCGTATCCACAAACCGCAGTGGATCCTGTGCGCGCAAGCCCGCATTCAATTCAACGAAACTACCAACATCCACTAACTGGCGCATCCGCTCGCGCGAACCAATCCGGGCATGATAACCACACGCCTGGCACGCCTTTCCTGCACCAAACCAAGCGTCACGAGCAACCAGGCAACGACACTGCGGACAAAACTGCCACACCGTCTCCTTCAAACGCTTTCTGACACACGACTCACTTGACGCGCGCCTCGGCCGTGAAAATCGACTACCTGTCAAAAAAGACATCAACAAAGAACCTTCCCAATCGGGTACTCAGGTGCAAAAAGATTGTATCACGCGCTCAGTTCATACCCTTTCAATCACCACGGCAATGCCTTGGCCGCCGCCAATACACGCCGAAGCGACGCCATAACGTTCTTTACGTCGTCTTAACGACAACGCAAGGCTGAACAGAATCCGCGCGCCGGACGCGCCGATCGGATGTCCCAATGCAATCGCACCACCATTGATGTTCACCTTTTCGCGATCCAGTCCAAGCCCAGCTTCACAAGCCAGATATTGCGCCGCGAAGGCCTCATTGATTTCAAAAAGATCGATGTCCGACAGTTGAAGTTGACAACGACCAAGTGCACGCTCGACAGCAGGTACAGGCCCCAAACCCATCAAGCGCCCCGACACACCCGCAACACCCCACGACACGATACGCGCCAAAGGGTTAAGCCCCAAACGGGATACCGCTTCCCCAGTCGCCAGCAACAAGACGCACGCACCATCGTTAATCCCGGAACTGTTGCCTGGTGTGACACGCCCGCCCTGGCGAAATGCCGGCTTCAAGGTGGCCAGTTTTTCAAGCGACGTTTCTCGCGGATGCTCATCCAAACCAAGCATCCGAGTGCCTGCCCGGGTCGCAAGCGCCAGGGGCACAATTTCTTCCGCGAAAACCCCCGTGGCGATCGCCTGAGCCGCCCGCGCCTGCGACAAACATGCATACTCATCCATCGCCACACGCGAAATCTGACGATCATCCGCCACTTCTTCAGCCGTTGCACCCATAATCAACCCCACAGCCGGGTCAACAAAAACCGAGTGCGCACCAAGCAACGGATCCTCCAAAGCCTGCTCACCCCGCAAACCCTCGCGCGCCCCACGCAGCAAAAATGGCGCCCGACTCATCGCTTCCGTACCACCAGCCAGAATCACCGCCCCATCCCCCAGACGCATCGCCTGAGCCGCGCTGACAACTGACTGCAAACCCGAACCACACAAGCGATTCACCGTCATTCCCGTCACCGTGTCCGGCATACCCAGACGCACACCGACATATTTGCCAAGGTAGTAACTCTCCCGCTCCAACCCCATCACGTGGCCCAAAATAATCGAATCGATCGCCGAAGCATCCACCCGCGCCCGCTCCAACACTGCCTGCCCGCACACGATCGCAAGCTCCGCCGCCGAAAAATGCCGCAAATCACCCATGAAACTTCCAAACGGCGTCCGCGCTCCCGCAACCAGATAAATCGAATCGTCTGACATCCGCTTCATTCCTCCAACCAACCAAACAGCCAAACGTCGCCCCATCCGCAACAGTACACCCGTTCAACAGACACCCGATCCCGTGCGCATCCTACGGCAGCCACAACACCTAAAACGGAAACACCATCTGCGCACTCAACTGCTCGTGCGATTGCACCGAAGCATTATTCATCAAACCATTGTCCAAACCTGGCGTGAATTTACCCAGCGAGTACTCCAACTGTAGCTGTGGCAAACGCCACAACTGGAGGGCCGTCTGAATGGTCACGCCCGAACCGATCGTGCTTCCAAACTGCGCGCCGGCCGTTTGCTGCAAAGCCACCGCAAACCAGGGCAACCCGCTAAACCCAGGCCAACGCGAATATAACCCGTAGGATGTATAATCCGTGCCGGCCAAACCACCCTCAAACAGGTTGCGCACCTCCGAGGCACCGGACACCGTCACCCCGGTATTGGCAGCCAACGCAAGTCCAATTCCCGTACCCCACAAATCCGTGCTGCCAAAGGTCATCGCAGTCTGCGTCAACTGAAATTGACCTGTAAACGCTGAATTTGCCACCGACTGAACATTTAAACCGAACGCGTCACTCCCCAGATCGACCGAAGCGCTCAAGGTTTTGTCCGCACGCCCGGGCTGATCCAACAAATGTCCCGGCGACTTCGCAGCCACCTGCGCGCGAAACCAACCGAAATCTGCTCCAACACGACCGACCATCTGAGGGCCGGCAACATAAAGCTCAGGACCATGAAAATTACCCGGCGCACCCAAACCCAACAGACGCTTCACGTCTCGTCCCGTCAAGCCCGGCTGGTACCACCCCAAGGCAAACGTGAAAGGACCTGCATCGCCTTTCGCACACACGGTCAAATTACCGCGTGGGTACAACCACTGGGCCGCGTTGGGATCCAGTGCCTGATTCACCACATCCGTACCCGGCAACCACCATACAGGCGCCGTGGCCGCTGACTCCGCACCGCCCAGGCGTGCCATCGACAACCCGGCATCACCCCGAACCAAACCCGGGGTTCCAACAAACCCGTAACCACCCACACCCTCTCGCCACAGGTTCGTACCAAAGGCGTGCGGCAAGGTGCTTCCCAAGGTCAAGACCTCACTCAAATTGACGATACCCCCGCTTAGGGTCATGCCATCCGGACTATAGGTGGCATATGCCCGCTGCAAGTAAAACTCAGATAATTCTTCGGAGCCGGACGGGTTCAGCGCAAAAGCGTTTCCTTGGGCGCGCGGGCCATAAAGGTCCCAAAAGGCGCTTGCACGAATCAGCAGGTTATCAGCACCGGAAGCTTCAAGATTGACCCGATTTCGCACCCGAAACTCGGTCAAGGGCGCACGCGCCTGAGGCGCCGAACCGCTAAAATCACGCCAGGTCGTCTCTGTTTCACCACCAACCCGCACGCGCTTTTCCAAGCTCGTCACCCGGGTTTCAAGTGTGTCACAGCGGCCTGTCAAAACCTCCAGTTCATCACGAAACTCGCGCTGCAAGCGGGCGATGGTGCGCAAATCCTCGGGCAAAATGCCGCTATCCAGGGCACGGGAGGACAAGCTTCCGGAATTCAACGATTCTTCGACACGGACCATGACCTTGGCCAGCACGGCAGCCAATTCATATCGGGTCACCGTTCGGGCGCCGCGAAACGTGCCGTCGTTTTGCCCCTCCATCACCCGGTAACGCGCTGCCAGTGCCTGAACCGCAGCTGCAGCCCAGTGATCCGTCGGGACATCACGAAACAGGGACTCTGAGGCAGACCCGTTCACAGCGGCTGCCGCTTCGTCGGGTGTGATGCCAACCAGGCAACAACCAGTCAACACCAGGGTCATCCAAGCAGTGTAGCGCATTCAAACCTCCACACAACGCGACAGACGTCGGCCAAGCAGAATAGCACGCACACCGAACGGGCGCCACAAGGCCCGGTGAGCGCGCAAGGAGTGTTACCGACCACTCCTTGGCGGCGATAGGCGGGTCAATTTCCATCGAATTCAAAAAGTACCCCAAAAAAATGTTTCAACGAATGAATTGAGTGTGCTTCAAATGGAGACCCGGGCGGCCCGTTTTCTGGATAAAACATTGTGAAACGGTAAGCCTGTCTTGTCCCTTTTCTCGCGCACTGAACGGCAAGAAGCGCGTTATGGTGCCGTTTGCCCCGATGAATCCGATAGGGTGTCACCCCCCGTTTCGGGTCCTGGCATGGCACCTGGCACACCTGACAACTGCGTCAAATCCGGTGCCAAACGGCGCCGACGTCGCATGATCGTGGCAATAATTTTGGCAACCGCTTCGAACAATTCTGCTGGAATCTGTTGCCCAACCTTGACCTGGTCATATAAAGCCCTGGCTGTTGGTGGGTCCTCAACGGTCGGAATAAACTGGTCTTCCGCCAACCGGCGAATGTACAGCGCCAATTCGCCGCGACCTTTCGCAATCACAACCGGCGCCTTCATCCCACGCTGGGGCTTGTATTCCAATGCGACGGCAAAGTGCGTGGGGTTGGTCACCACCACATCTGCATTGGGCATCGCCTCCGCAACGGCACCGCGTGCCATTTGATACATTTTCTGTTTTTGTTTCGCCTTGATGTGGGGGTCGCCTTCCAGTTGTTTGTATTCGTCTTTGATCTCCTTGTCCGACATCTTCAAACCCTTGTACCACTGCCATCGCTCGAACAGGTACGAAATGAAGGCGACCGCGATCATGAACAGCGCCACCTTTTTGGCCAGCTGAATCATCAAGCCGCCAATCAAAACCATTCCCGCCGCCGGAGTAAAGCTCAGACTTTGCAAAATGGTGCCCATTTGATCGCGCAGGGTCGTATAAACCAGGTAGCCAATGACGCTGACCAAAACACCCGTCTTGAGCAGATTAAAAAGCTGTTTCAGCTTGAACGGGTTAATCTTGTTCTTGAAACCCTTGATGGGGTCAATCTTTTCAAATTTCGGTTCTAACGGCTTGAATGTCAGCAAAAAACCAACCTGTGCGTACAACACCACCAAAATGGTCAGGGTGATAATCAAGATAAACGGCACTGAAGCAATAACAACCGTAATTATCAAGCGCGCCAGCAATTGCAGAGACTGAATGTACGTCAGCGTTCGATAAGTCGGTATTGTCTCCAAAGTCTCAATCACGAACTTCAAGACGTACTCATAAACCAGCTGGCCACTCCACACCAACGCATAGGCCGACACGAACAATACCGCCGCACTCAAAAGGTCCTGAACCTTGAGCGTGTTGCCCTTCTTTCGCTCCTCATCCAGTTTGTGCGGCGTCGGGTCGTGTTTCTTGTCCTCGTCAGCCAACGGTTACACCCCACTCACCCCGGTGTGCACGCAAGTACGCCAAGGCCGTTGTCTCATCAACCACCACGCCTTCCACTTGGCCAGCCTCAACCAGTGCCAACAAATGTCCAACCAATGGTCCAGGAGGCAATGAAAACACCCTGCGCAAGACATCACCCGTTACGACCCGCGGCAACGGCGCACGCTCCCAACGCAAACATTCGGTGATCAAGCGTTCGCCCTCGGCCATGCCGCAGGCCAACGCCAACAACCCGACACCCACACACGCCTCATTCATCAGACGCACCATCCGATAGGCGGCCACCGGCTCGCTCAGCGCGTCTGGCCAGTTTTCCCTCAATCCACCAGCCAAACCCAAAAGCAGGCGTTGTTCCCGTCGACTCAGACGCATGCGCGCGGCAAATCGTGCGATCCCGGGGGATGCGACCCCTGCGCCTCCAAGCAATGCCATCACGCTCAAGACCACCGAGCGGCTGCAGGCACCGCCAACATCGCCCGACAACCAGCCAGCCGTCCGGGAATCACGTGCAAGACACATGATCAATGACGCGTGCAGCGCAAGGCCTGCACGGCAGGCATCCTGTGGCTGCATCAGCAAAGGTTCAAGCAAGCCGTCGAGTTGCAAGTCCTTCAGCACCCGACACGCGCCTGGACCTGCAACGAGTTTGCATAGTTCGGTCCACAAGCGCTCCCCCGCAACCGTGTCAAGTTGATCCGCTAATTCTCGCACCCAGACGCGGCTTGAATCCGCGATCGCAAAATCGAGTACGGCCGCGAAGCGATACACCCGTAACAATCGCACCGGGTCAGACACCAGGTTGCTCCGGGAAACTGCCCGGACAACACCCGCACCGAGGTCGCGCAAGCCATTCAATGGATCATGAATGCCGCCATCTTCCAGCGAACAGGCAATCGCATTGAGGGTGACATCGCGCCTTGAAAGATCACTTGCCAGACTGTCCCCTTGCGTGCGCGAAATATCCAGCGTCAAACCCCCATCCAGACGCAGGCGTACCACCCCAAAATCTGCATCCAGCGTCACCCAGCCACCACCGTGACGCCTCGACCACGCGCGCGCAAAGGTCTCGGAATCTCCACTCACGACCAAATCCCAATCCAAGGCATCGCGCCCCAACAACCAGTCGCGAACAAACCCGCCAACCAAAGCGACACGCACCCCACTGGCCTTGGCCACATCGGCCAACGCCACACACAGTGGGTCAGACATCGCAAATGAAGACAGTTCTTGACAACTTCGCATCACACCCATCAAGGCGCATGTTCCGCCCCAGCGCCCACCCCGGTCAAGTCCCAGGCTATTTTGTTAATAGAGTATTAATTGGTTGAAAAATCATTATCAAATCACGAAACATTCCTGACGCCTTTGGTATAAGACAGATTAAGCGAGCGTGGAAATATTCAAAATCAAAACTTGAAACACAGCGAATGTGAGATTGGGGGCGTCGTTTATGCAGATCAAGGCACTGAACACGGTAGCAACCGGAACAGTAACGATTGAGGTCCATCAGGCGAATGATGTTTTGTCATTCGGGTTTGCGGGTTGCGATGCTGACTTGAAGCCCATATTTTTCAGGCGGAGGCAGTATTTGTTGCCATCGGTGGTGGTGGACACGCCGATGCCGACGCTGACGTGTCGGCATTTGGAAAAAGCACTTTTGCATTTGCTGGATGACAAGCCGAAGCAGACCTTGCTGGCATTCAAGCGGGCGGTCGCGAGTGCGATCGACCCGGCCAGCATGATCAAGGTCGCTCTGGCGTGCCATTCGGAAGCTTACGACGAGGAGGCAATGGCGGCACTGGAACGTGCGCGCAAATTCGCCTATGGTGATGCTGGTATGGCGGCACTGATCGATGAAATCGCAAGTCACCTGGATCACGCGATCGCTTCTTAGGCGCGCTCACCAGATTATTGCGGTGGCAACGGTTATCGTCATTACGTTTTTAAACCACCTTGCACACTGGACCCACTTTGACTTCAAAGTGGGTCCAGTGTGCAAGGTGGGCAAACCGGCACGTCCAAGGTGCTGTTCTTGAGGGTATGAACCAACCAGGTTTCCGGGTGCAGACGCGAAGATCAGACGACTCCATTGCTGCGGTTAAGCCATTTTTGACGTCGCCTGACAGCCCATTCAGCAAGCTCGCGGCTTGTTCGTTAAATGTTTGTTTCAGTAAAGCGGGTTTTAGCAGTGGAAATCGGTCTCGTTACCGTGGTGTCAGGGTCTGGTGGCGGTTGTCTGAACAGCGAAACTGGTGATTCCCTGACTGCCAGTTTGGTAAAAATGTCACGTGCTTGGGTAAGAGCAGTTCAGTTCACTTTATGGCTGAATTGACTGCACGAAGTCGAATTGGCGTATCGGGATAGGGTTGCGGGAGGTTTCTTTGATTGCTGGCGTTCAAGGTATTGTCTGCACCGCTTGTTTGCTTCTGTCGGTATTCATTCCGGTGGTCACTGCCGAAGCCTACGCACCGAAGGTGCTGCGGGTCGGGTTTGTGCCATCAGAGAATCTGCAGGCCATTCTACATAAAACGCGGCCTGTGATCGATGCGTTGAAGGCGGAACTGCGTCTACAGGTGGTACCTTTTGTTGCGACCGATTATACGGGTGTGATCGAAGCGATGCGGGCGAACAAACTGGATGTGGCGTTTTTTGCGCCAGGCGCCTATGTCATCGCGGAAACAAAAGCGAACGCGCAGGTGATTTTAAAAGCGTCGCGCAAGGGACGGGCCTATTTTTATTCCGCCATCATCACGCATCGGGATTCCGGTTTGAGGCGATTACAGGATCTGAAAGGCAAGACGTTTGCCTATGTCGATCCTGCATCGACCTCCGGTGGCATCTATCCCAAAGTGATGTTTATGAATATCGGCATCAATCCGGAGCGTGATTTCTCACGCGTGATTTACGCTGGTGGGCACGATGCGGCGGTTCTGGCGGTTTTGAACAAGAAAGTGGATGCCGCTGCGACGTTCACTAACGACACGCGTGGGGAGGATTCAGCGTGGACACAGTTTTTGACGCGGCGAGGAGAGTCTGGCCAAATTATACCTTTGGCATTTTCCAAGCCGATTCCAAGTGATAACATAGCAGTTCATCGGCAGTTGGATGCAAAGCTGAAAGCAAAAATCAGGAAAGTTTTCATTGGCATGGGGCAGTCTCCGGAAGGGCGGAAGCAGTTGATGGATCTTTATAAGATCGATGCTTTTGTCGATGCATCGCCTGAGGACTTCGAACCGGTGCGCGAAGCGTTCGACAAAGTTGGACTACACGTCAATTGAGTATCGCCTTTGGAGCACCCGCATCCGTGAATCATTTGATCGATCCCCACAGTCCTTTGCTGACCATTCAGGGTCTACGCAAGTCTTACGGCATGGGCCCCATCATTTTGGATGGCATTGACCTCAGGTTTTATCCGGGCGAGTTTGTCGTCATCCTCGGGCTATCCGGTGCTGGCAAATCGACCTTTTTACGCTGTTTGAATCGGCTGGTCGAACCATCGTCCGGACAAATCAACGTTCCGGGGCACGTACTCGGTCACGAAAGCGTCGCAGCGATGGATGTTTGTCAACTACGCAATTCGGAATTGCGTCGGTGGCGTCAACGGGTTGGCATGATCTTTCAGCAATTCAATTTGGTGCGTCGTTTGAGTGTTTTAGACAATGTTTTGAGTGGCTGTTTGGGATCGCAAGCATGGTTAACAACAACTTGTCGATGGTTTCCCGCTGATGTTCGAATGGAAGCGATGCGAAACCTGGATCGTGTCGCCTTGCTTGAACACGCCTATCAGCGCGCAGATACCCTCTCAGGTGGTCAGCAACAGCGGGTGGCAATTGCGCGCGCGCTGATGCAACGTCCCGCGCTGATATTGGCGGATGAGCCGGTGGCCTCACTGGATCCGCGTTTATCCAATACCATTTTGGAAACACTGCAGCGAATTGCCAAAGAAGATGGCATCACAGTCTTGGTCAGCCTTCATGTGGTTGAACTGGCAAAACGTTTTGCTGATCGTATTGTCGGTTTTCAGGGTGGTCGCGTCGTTTTTGACGGGCCTCCCGGTGCCCTCACCGATGACAACCTTGCAACCATTTATCAACGTGAAGGTGATGCACCAGCACGCGCGACGTGATCAGGAGTCAACTCAATCACCATGCCACAAACATCAACCGATTCGCTCCAATCGCGTGCAATAACGCCGCCCAGACCACCTCGAATTGACTGGGCACGCCGTATCGCACTGGCCGCTATCATCCTTTGGAGCTTGGTCTGGTCTTTTTCAGGCGTACAAGTGAATTTGACAGAACTCGCCAAGGGTGTACCGAATATGGTCGACACTTTGTCGCGAATGTTGCCGCCAGACCACACGCGGGTGACCGACCCTAAAGTCTACGACGTTCCAGAGGAACTGGGGTTCGTGGAGTTAATGCTCCCGATGCCACTTTCCCCCGAAAAAATGTCAGCCAAGGATTACTGGTGGGTCAACACCTTTCCACAAACCATTATTGGCGCGACTGTCCAAACAATCCAGATGGCTCTGGCTGGAACCTTTTTGGCAGCGATGGTCGCTTTCCCCTTAGCCTTTTTGGCTGCGCAAAACACCAGTCCGCATCCTGTGATCTACCATTCGCTAAAGTTGATTACCAACTTTTTACGCACCATACCGGATTTTGCGGTGGGTTTGATCCTGATTGCAGCCATTGGCCTCGGTCCCTTTGCTGGCACCTTGGCATTGGCCTTTCATACGACGACTGTATTGATCAAGCTCTTCGCTGAAAATATCGAGGGCATCGATGAAGGCGTGGTTGAAGCCCTCCGTGCGACGGGTGCACGTTACATACAAATTGTCAGTTTCGCGGTCGTGCCACAGGTGATGCCCGCTTTTGTTTCATTTTTGCTCTATCGTTTCGAAACGAACATCCGTGCTGCAGCGGTATTGGGGTTGATTGGAGCCGGCGGCATTGGCTTTATTATGAATTCCGATTTTCGAATGTTTCAATATCAGCAAGCCGCGATGACCGTCACCGTGCTCATTTTACTGGTCATGATCGTTGACTACGCAAGTGCCCGCCTCAGGCGCCTGGTGAGTTGATAACACCACCACAATCTTGACAGGACGTTTTCGAAAATGGCTCGTCGCGCACCGAATGCCAATCAAGCCCCCAAGCCGGTTTTAAGCTGGAAAAGTGTCTTTATTCTGTGGATTTTCAGTCTGCCGTTTCTTGCCATTCCTGGCTGGGTTGCCTATCAGCATGATCCTAGACCCTTCAAGGCAGCTTGGGCTTGGTCCCAAAAAACGTACCGTGAAGGCATGGCGATTTACCTTGCTTACGCGAAAGATCGTGCCAAAAAGAAGGCGGAAGCTGATGCAGCCGCGAAGAAAGCCGCAGAGGAAGGGGAATTTTAATCACCTGGTTTCAGAGCAATGAGGGAACCATCAGATTGACCGATCGGGCTCCCGGATTCCGGCACCATCATGGCGCAAAAAGACCACGCAATGGTGCCAACGCCCGCCGAATGCTAAAACCATTTAACAAACAATCGATCATTCTGATGTTTGGAGCAATGAGTACATAGCGTATCGGACTGCTCGACACTTCATAAAGTCAGATACGGCTTTAAACAAGCTTGGGACGCCTGTTTCAATACACCTTGCTTTCAAACGGCCTCATATCGTCTTATGGATCGAATCTTTATGGTCAATCAGGCAATGCCTTGGTATCCAGGATTTTTCCCGGGAACTATCAAATGCCTATTGTTCAGTCTCGTACAGTTTTCTGTTCACAACCCGTGAAGTCAATGCACAACAACAGGAAATCAACTGCTGCCATTCCAAGCCAGCTAAAATTCCGATCCTCAATTAATGCGTTTCCATCACCGAGACGTCGTGCCATTGAAAGGATGCTTGCAGCACTGCTGTGATGGCTGTTTGCGTAGGCGTCGCGTGTGCAGGACAATTCACTCCAGGCGAAAAGACAGCGTGATTTCGCCCCATTGCTCGCCGGTTCCAGGAAGTGCGGTGAAACGCCATTGTCGTATCGCTTGCGTTGCTGCTGCATCAAAATAGGGGCGTCCAGAACTGCGGACAACTTCTGCGCGCTGCACGTCACCGCTAGCGGTAACCCAAAGCCGCACGCAAACCTCCCCTTCTTCGCCCATCCGTTGGGCTTCCGCGGGATAAACCGGGTACAAAGAACGAACAGAGGCGCGCGCGGCAAGTGCGCCTGACAGGCCGGAGCCGCCAATCCTGGCGTTCGCCACGAATGTGCCGCTACCGGGTTGCGTCTCGGTGATGGGGGTTCCTTGCCGCCAGCGTTCTTTGACCGCACGTAATTGCGCATCATCCCGTGCCTGGCTCGACTGCAGCCGCGCTTGCAACAAGGCATTGAGATCCGCAGACTTTGGCGCCTCAACAGACTTCTGGCGGGTCACGGCCGCCATGCGGCGCGTCGGACTCTGCTTGCGATCAACCAGGCGCGAAACGGCCTGAGCCCTTTGGGGACGCGGCCGCACGGATGTCTCTGTCGGTGCCTTGACTGGCGATGCCGCTCGCAACGTTTTATTGGGTTGTGGGGGCGCGGGATTAAGCCCCGTATTTGTCGTGTCATCAACAAATGCCACCTCAATGGGCAGGATTTCGGGTTTAATCGGCTGTGTGATGGTGGGCGCAAACAACAAAAGGCCGGTGATAAAGAGCAAATGAAGGCCACTGGACCACCACAAGCCTGCTCGTCGACTGACATCGTTCCGTAGTGTTCGGACAGGCATTCGTTTGGATGCGACGGAACCGAGATCGCCCCACAGGCGTCCACGCTGATCACCTTGAAAAAAGTCGGAGTATGTCATAAAGCGTCGCCTTCCGCCCAAGCCTCTTCAGAACTGGTACTGCGCATTCAAGGTCAAGACAGGCAAGGGCATAAAATAGTTCAACGCGGGTTGAGTCACCGCCAAGGGCAACTCTGAGGCCATGAGGATGAGGCTCAAATCCGGCGTCCAACGGTAGCGCAGTGCGGTTGAGGCAAAAAAACCGCTACCAATGCCACCTCTAGGGGTTTGCAGACTGGAAAGCGTCGCGAGACGCCAGTCGGCACCAACACTCACACCCAGCAACGTGTTTGCCAAACTGGCTTCCAACGTCGTACCGAGTTTGTGTTCACTCCACCCCAGTGGATAAGACGCTTCCCACTGATAATGAAGATCATGCTGTAGCATAGGCGCCCATTGAAGTTGAGCACGCACGCGACCGGCCGGACACCACTGCTGTTGGTCAGCGTTCACTGGCATCCACAAGCCATCCTGGTCAGGGTCAGCCCAATACACACGCCGCCAGGTCGGCTTCATATCGAGTGCGGCGCTGAGCCACACCCGTTCCGACAAACGCTGGGAACCACCCAATTCCGCCCAGCCCAAAATGCGCTCAGCCTGCAAATCAAGGTTCGATGCAGCGGCAAGACGCAGCATGTAAAGATCACGAAAATCCGGAAGCACACTCTGCGCCTTCATCCCGAGAAATGCGTGAGCGCTTGGGTTCGGTCGGTAATGAACCATCAGTCCAGGGTCAACGATCCATTCCCGACCCCAAAAACCACCGCCCAATCGCCCCTCCAGACGCCATGGTTCAGCCAGTGACCAAGAGTCGGATGCCGAAAAATATCCTTCGAAGCCTGACTGCACACCCCAAATCCGATGCTGCAATTGTCCTTTGAGAAGCGGTGCGGGCGCCTCGGCACGCTGGCCCCGAAATTGAAAACGCGCCTGCAGAACACTGGCCTCCAGATGGCCTGCTTCATTCAAGATCGGCATGGGCAAGGGGTCGGATCCACCACCCACAAAAGAGCGATTAAAGGCTCGCTGCAGGCTGATACCTGCCAGCCAATCATCGGTTTCGCCATAATCATAGGCAGCGTGGTACACAGACTGATTACCACGCACGGAAGGCTGCGCCCAAGCCAGAGACTCCGCTTGCAAATCAACCCGACCCAACTTTGGCCACTCAAACCATTCCTTTGCGCGCCACCTCGCCCATCCCAAACCAGACATCGCGTTCAATTCGGTGCCCAGCACACCGGCACCAAGGTATCGCGCATCGTACAATCTTCCGATGGACTGCCCGCCTGATACACCTAACCCGCCTTCAAGCAAGGTGTAAGGCAAGCGGGGCCCTCCCCGGTTTGGCAAGGCTTCAACGGTGGAAGGCGTGACATTCACGACCAAACGACGATTATCATCGCTGGTCGCGCGAATCTGAGCAGGTTCTGGCAAGCGAATCGGGATGCCTTGGCCACTGGCTGATGGCAAAATCTTGGCGTTGCCATGGGGGTCCGAGCCACTTAAATCTCTGCCTTGGACCGTGATGGAAGGTAACTGAGCCGGCAATTTGTCGTCCGGTGAAACCGCCGCGGAACCATCCTGGCTTTCCGTTTGTTTTGTCTGCGCAAAAACGGGCTGTGCGGCGATCGCCGCACACCAGGCCAGACAGAAGCAGCCATCGCGCAACCACATCAAGACCGCATCTCCTTTGGAATGTTCTGCTCGATCCAGTTGAGCCGCTCACGCGCCTCGCCACGCTCGCGCTCCGGTGCAACGCGTGTGAGGCGGGTGTAAATGGGAACCGCCTCGCGCCAGCGATTCATTTGCTCGTAGCATTCACCCAATTTAAGCAACGCCAAAGAAGGCAAGGGTTCCGCTTGAGGCGGAAAACGAAGGCCTCTCAACTCATTGATCGCTTCTTTATACTGTTTCAACTCAATCAGTACACAGCCCGCAGAGTAACCAGCCATCGCCTGCCCCAGTAATTCGGCGCCACCAAGGCCCTTGGCAGCCCGATAGGCCAAAAGCGCTTGGCCCCACTGTTTGATCTGACGTTGCGAATCACCCAGTCCCATCCAAGCCAATCGCCGCGTATCCAACGCAACCGCACGATTTTCCGCCACGCGTCGGTAATAGCCTTGAGCCGCGGAATGATCCCCTTGCGCCATTGACAGCTCAGCCGCTTCCAGCAACGCCTGCCAAGCGAGCGGTTGTGTCGGGTAAACCTCGGCCAGTTGAAGAAGCAGTGCGCGCGCGCGCACGACATCGCCGGCTCCGCGATAGGCCCGTGATAACTCATGCCAAACTTTCGGCCGCAATTCCTGATCCGAAACATCGCGCATGTCACCCAAAATACGAACGGCATCAGCATAGGCACGCTTCTCGTTCAGTGCGCGCCCGGCAGCCAGTTTCAGGGTCGGCGGGGGCAATTTGAAGAGTCGACAGGTCTCAACGACATCGTCCCATTGCGCCCGGTTGACAAAATGATCCGTAATGGCAAGCAGGGTTTGAACGTCTTCCTGACTCAACGTCTCCCGTCTGACGAGCGCTTGGCGGGCTGCCCGATAATTGCCTGATTTCAGGTGGGTGTTGACAATCCCCTGGTGCAAGGCCTCTGTTCGTTCAGTGGGGAGGTCCGCGATCTCAAGCAGCTGCTCATACACCCGCCTGGCCTCTTCAAATTGGCCGTTATTGAAGTGGGCGGCTGCCAACTGCTCCTTGGCTTCGTTGATCTGCGGAGCAGTGACGAGCGGGTGCGCGACAGCCTGCCGCAATGACGCGACGCATTCCGCATAGCGATTCAGACGAAAGAGTGAACGCCCTTGCCAAATCAGGGCCTGGGGCGCCAAACGATCGGCCGGATGATTGGCAGCAAAAGCGGCAAAGCTGCTAGCCGCCTCTTCAAGACGTCCCTGTCGATAAAGCCCCCAACAAACCTGAAACCGCGCTTCCGTCGCAAGATCCGGCGGCAGGGCACTTTTCAGGAGCGTATTGAATACTTCCCGGGCACCGCTCCAATCGCGCATATCAGAGAGCACCAGCCCCAACCGGAAACTGGCATCCTGTCGGGTGCGCCCATCACTCAAGCGTCGCGCCGCTTCGCCAAAGGCCGACCGCGCCCCTTCCAGGTCATTGAGCCGATAAGCCGCCCAACCCAAGCCATAATAAGCCTCGGGAATGCGCGCAAAATTGCCGTGTTTCGCGATCAGATCCGCATACAGCGCGCGTGCCGTGTCAAGCTCTCCAAGGCGGTAACGTGCCTCAGCTTGCCAAAACAGGGCCTGCGCCGCCAATGCGCCGCGCTCAACCACCGCCAAGCGACGGGCGGCTTGACCATAGTTGCCGCCATAGAAATAAGCCATGCCGATCCTGAATTCAATGTCATCCCGTTGTTCAGCCACAAATGCCTGCCGGCCCATATTGGCAAGTTGCGAGTAAGCCTGAACGGCTTCTTCAAACAATCCCAAAGCGACATACGATTCACCCCGCACCCACAGCACAGGCCCCAGCCATCGACCTTGGGGGTGGTTAAACTCAAGTTGCCGGCCCAATGAGATCGCGTCGGCGTGATGACCATTCCGGAAGGCATGCAGGATCAACTGATACCTCGCGTCCTCCGCGTAACGCGAAGCAGGCGCCACCGACGTCACCATTTGCCAATCCGTAACGGCGCGCTCAGCCTGACCGAGATCCCGCGCGATCGCTCCCATCGCATAATAAGCAGCGCCCCGATACTGACTCTGTGGAAAGCGTTCAATCCAAGCAGCAAAAAGCTTCTGGGCCTGTTTCAGGTCCCCGAGTTGCCAAGTGCTGAAAGCTTCTCCATAGCCGGCAGGCTCAGCCAGTGCATCATCATCCGGAACCGCCCGATAGTGACTGATCGCCAGTCGATAATCACGTGAATCGGCATATGCTTCGCCCGCCAACAATTCGGCACGTGACATCAAACCAAGATCCGGCTTGCTGCCTTCCACACCACCACCGCGTGCGGCCTCGTTATAATAAGTGCTCGCAGCAAGATGCTCGCCACGTGCAAGCATCAGATTGCCAAGCCCCAAACGTACCCCCTGCGCATGGCGACTGCGGGTAAAACGCTCCAACGCCTGCTTCCAGACATTGATGGCAGCCTCTTCCTGCCCCATCCGCAACAGGGTCCAGCCCCAGGCAAACAGCGCACGTTCCTGATAAGGCCCACCCTCATCGGACAAATCGCGGTAGTGCGTCAACGCCTTCGAAAATTGACCCGTCACGAAATAGAGGTCGGCCAGATTCGCAAGAATGGCCTGCTGTTGCCCAAGGCCAGTCAACGTCCGCAAACGTTCGTAGATTTCGATGGACTTAACGTCTTCACCCGATTCTCTCGCGAGCAACGCCGTCTCCATCAAGGCCGGTACATGCCATCGGCTCGTGCCAGGTACCTGAGACAATGACTGCATTGCTTCGTTTAACAATCCACTGCGTCGCTGTGCGATACCCAGGTAATACGCCACGCGATCCGGTTGTTCATCAATTGATGTCGCACGATCGCGCAGTCGCTGCAACTCAACGATGGCGGCCGGGTAAGCCTGGCGCTCGATCAGGCGATCGAGATGGGCCCACCATTCAAGCGTCGCCAATCCCGACGCAACGGTCGGCGCAGCCTCCGTCCGTCCCCACCCACCACACATTGCGACAACCAAACAAGCCGACGCTAAACGCTGTATCGGCCTGTCTCCACGCATGAATCGCATCGTGCTCCCAACCATCCCGTCCAAGCTGTCTGGCTGCCTCAAAGCCTGATGACACCCAATACCGCGGGACTCGCTCTGCGAGACCCCAAACGTTTCCTATTTTAACATAAGTGGACATAACGGATAAATCGCCATTCCTGCGACGCCATCCGCATACGGTCTTGCAGACAGAGCAAAAATGACTGCAAGTGCCGTTTCCTAACGGGAAACAGCACAGACCCAATGCAAAACACTGGTTCTTGATCGATGGGCGGTGATCAATGCCCCATTTTCAAATGACCCTGTGATAAAGCTTAAAATAATTTCCCTTAATGTTTACTTTACCTCTTGTATTTTCGTTATCGTTGTTGTTAAATTATTTTCAGCAAGTTTAACCTGAGCTTAAACGAGACTCGGCGACACACTACTACAAGGATGAGGAGTAAACAACCACATGGCGAACGGTATCAACAAGTCATTGCTGGCAAGTTCGGCTGCACTCACCGTGCTGGTCGCAACGGGCTGTGGCAGTCAATCTTACAACGTGACCGGGGTTGGCTCCGGTGTGCTCGCTGCGCAAGCGGCTCCTGGTGAAGCTGTCGTGAAATTCAAGAATGCGGCCGCTCGCCAGTCGTTGTTGCAGAAGATGGGTCTTCGTACCATTTCGAAAGTTGGGGCGCTGGATGCGGTTGTGGTGAAGTGTTCCGACGTCAAGGCGACTGTGAAAGGTTTGCAGGCGGATCCGAACGTTTTGTATGCCGAGCCTAATTACATTGCGAAGGCGGTTACCGGTGGTCAGTCACCGATGTTGAGCCTTGGGTTGCGTGCGCAGTCGGACGAGTTGCTGGGCGAGCTCTGGGGCATGGCCAAGATCAAGGCGCCGGAAGCGTGGGCGATTGCAGACGGGTCTCGCGTCAAAGTGGCTGTTGTTGACACAGGAATCGATTACAACCATCCGGACTTCGGTGGGCGTGTGGCGAAGGGTTATGACTTCATCAACAATGACGCGGATGCGATGGATGACCAGTCCCACGGTACCCACTGTGCTGGTACGGTCGGCGCCGGGCTGGGCAATGGAGGCGTCGTCGGTGTTGCCCCTAACGTCGAATTGTTGGCAGTCAAGGTCCTGGCAGCCAATGGCTCCGGATCTTACTCAGGCGTTGCGGCCGGCATCACGTATGCTGCTGATCAAGGCTCGCCAATCATCAGTATGAGCTTGGGTGGCCCTGCCGGTTCCAAGGTGATCGAAGACGCTGTGAAGTATGCGATTGGCAAGGGTTCGTTGGTGGTTGCCGCGATGGGCAATGACAATTCCGAGCGTCCTTCTTACCCGGCGTCAGCGCCTGGTGTCATGGCAGTTGGTGCGACGACCATTAAAGATGAGCGGTCATCGTTCTCCAACTTCGGCAAGCACATCAGTGTGAGCGCGCCTGGTACTAACATTATGTCCACAATGCCGAATGGCAAGTTCCGCGCATTGTCCGGCACGTCGATGGCGACGCCTCACGTGGCTGGTTTGGCGGCGATGGTCAAGAGCAAGTTCCCGGAAATGAACGCAGACCAAATCCGCAAGCAGATTGAAGCAACGGCTGATGATCTGGGTACGGCCGGTTTCGACAAGAACTTTGGTGCGGGTCGCATCAACGCCTTGGCCGCTGTCCAAAGCAAGCGGTAGTTAATTTGAACGAGGGCTGCCTCGCCGGTGGTGAGGCGGCCTTTTTTGTTGTCGGTTTCAACTGAATCGGCATGGGTTTCCAATGGCACAAAAGCTCAACCGAAAACCGTGGGTGCGTCGTCGGCATTTTTAACCCAACCTGGCCGAACAGTGACGATGGAACCGCGTGGATATAATGGAACACGATGCGTGTTGCTGCCGACTTTTACAGTGAGCAGGCGTTGTCGGAAAATCATTAAACGGATTGAGGAACCCATGTCAACATTTGGATCGCTTGGCGTATCTGCAGCGATTTGTGAACGTCTGAGCAAAGCTGGCATTGAGCTGCCGACAGCCATTCAGACGCTTTGTCTGCAAAAGTTACCCGATGGGCTTGATGCGTGCATTGAGTCCCATACAGGTAGCGGCAAGACACTGGCTTATGCACTGCCTTTGATTATGCGTCTGGAACTCGAGGCACAAGATGCCACCCAGACGGTAGCTGATCGTCGCGCGGCACCGTGGGGGATGGTGCTGGTACCCTCCGCTGAACTCGGCTTGCAGATTCGCGATGTACTCAAGCAACTGGTTCCTGACTGGGGAATCGTGCCACTGCTTGGCGGCGCCAATCCGAGCCGACAGGTTGAAGCACTCAAACGCGAGACCCATGTGGTCATCGGCAGTTTGGGGCGGGTGCTCGACCTGATACGTCAAGGTCGTCTGAAGGGGACCCACCTTCGGTATCTGGTGTTGGATGAAGCGGATCAACTGCTGGATGACGGCAACCGGGCCGAATGTGAAACCTTGCTGAAGGCCTTGTCACCGTCTCGTCAGACCATTTTATGTTCTGCGACCTTCCCGCCTCACCTTCAACAATGGGCGGATCAACATCTGAAGCATCCCGTGCGGCTGTGTCCGCCTGAAGCGGATTCGCCCAAATTACCAACCACACTCAGACATCTTGCCATCGCGACGGATGCACGAGAAAAGCTGGACGTCATGCGGCGCATTTTGCGAAACGAGGCAAATACGGGTGCGATCGCCTTTCACAATCGTGCAGCTGACCTCGACTTTTTGGCCCGAAAACTGAAGCATCATCAGGTTCGTGTCGGCATCATCCACGGCGGGATTGGCAAACTGGAACGCCAGACGACCATGCGCGCCTTCCGCGCCGGCGCATTGGACCTGTTGCTTGCCACTGAACTCGCTGCGCGGGGACTGGATTTGTCGCGCGTATCACTCGTTTTTAATCTTGATTTTCCGAGTTCACCGCATCAATACGTCAATCGCGTGGGACGAACCGCCAGAATGGGCAAAAATGGGCTGGCCATCACGCTGTTCGCCGAATCGGAGCGGTTCTTGCTTAACAAGCTGGAGAAATCACTGGGTATCACGTTCGAGTATCCCATTTACCGCGAGGGGGTCGTTCGAGAAGCAACCGATGCTGACCACCGCATCGCGCTTGCCAAGGCACGCCATGCCAAGCAACGCGACGACGAGCCGGTAACCGCGGAGCCATCACCATCCAGTCCCAAAACGTCAAAGACAAAAAAACGGACACCAACCAAACGGTCAATCGCAAAGGGCAAGGCAAAAAAAGCCCGAAAGCGACAACTGACCGCGAAAAAGCGATCTGTTGTCATTCATGAGCCCGCACAAGCAACCGAACCGACCGCCTCACCCCCGACGGCTTGATTCAGCAAAGCGTGCCATGGCTTGCCTTGCAAAAGGCAACAGAATCTCGTAATGCGCCTCAATCGCCTCCAGCGTTGCAATCTTCATCGAAGATGAACGCGCATAACGCGCGACAAACTTTTGCAGCGCACGACGATGGGCGAGGTGAAACAAAAACATGTCCGTCGCATCTTGCGCCGCTTGGGGAATTCCCGCGACACCCTCTGTCTCCCACATTTTCAACCGTTCCCGATCATACTCAAGTGCCGCTCCTTGTGCAGCCGCTTCCAAAAAACTCTGCTCACGCGCTTTCAACCACGCCAACGCCTCCGCCTCCGGTTTCTTGAAAAGCAATTGCAACAATGGCGTATCAAACTGCCGCAAGCCGAGCAATATTTCCTGACAGACCACATCCAGATGCTTACCCATCAAAAACTTCGCATATTCATTGAATTGAGCGTGTTCCTGTGACATATGTTTTCCTCGTAGCGCCAAAGACTTAACCATCCGAGCAAGTTATACCCCATCTCAAAGATACCTGCTTGACTCACCACAAAACGCCCTTTAACTGCGACGTCACAGGCGAGTTGACACGCCAACACCATGTGTAGCGTGTCAGTTCTGGCAATGGTATGGTATTTTGTCATCCGTAACGTTATGTGAAAATATGATGCCATCGACTGAACAAACGCCAACATTGGGTGCCATCCTGCGTCGCCGCAGGCGTAGGCGCCGGGGTCCGCCCAGGTGGTTGAGACTTGTTGTGTCCCTGATAGTCTTGGGGCTGTTAACTTGGGGGGCCATCCGACTCGCAAAGGGTGCCATCGCCCTCATTTGGCCGGCAAGCCGCGTGACGCAGGCTGACAACAGCGACTGGAGCAACACGTTAGTGGTGGGTATTGACCCACGTCAATTGCCCCTTCAGCCACTCGATAAAATCACTCGTCGCCTGGCGGACAGCATTTTTGTGTTGGGTCACTCACGTCGTTTGAGACAGGCCTACATCGTGGCAATTCCGCGTGAAACGAGGGCGACCTTGGGTGAGGTCGGCACAGGCACCCTGGGAGATGGGATGGCGATTGGTGACTTACGCTTGGTGAGCAACACAGTTGAAGAATTGACAGGGTTAACCATCCATCATCGGGTCACCATCGATCCAAACGGTGCGCGCGCCTTGCTCGCTGCGGTCGGCCCAAACGACATTTTTTTTGCAAAGCCGTTGCGATACCGCTCGATGGATTACAAACTTGGCATTGAGGTGGGAGGCGGTTGGCAACGTTTGGATGCTGACAAAAGCCTTGCGTACGTTTTTGCCAGCGCTCGGGAACCCGACGAACGCACCGAGCGGCTCCAGGCGCTGTTCCACGAGTGGCATCGACGATTGCGCAGTCAGTGGGCCTGGTCCTTGTGGCGCTTCAAAGGTGTTGTACGTGACACGGTGGCCACCGATTTTCAGAATGCGGACCTTGACCGTTTGTTGGATGACTTGATTCGGACGCCGCCTGAAGGGGTTGCCTACGCGACTTTGCCTGGTCGTGTGAACCAACGCGGTGAATGGCTGTTTAACAGTGCTCGGTGGTACTCGCTAAAATCACGGTTGGTCGCTCATTTTGATGAAGACGCACCCGATAGTACCCGGGCGAGTATCGCCATAACGTATGATGACCCTGCCGATGAAAAGGTGTTGTTGCTGGCAAACGCACTCACTGCGCGGGGTTGTCAAGTGATTCGAACGGCGCGCGAACCGGTCAACCAAAATGATTTGCAGTTGATCGAGAATCCGCAGTTGAAACAGCGCTCAGCGAAAATTTTGGCGATTGTAACCGAGGCCTTGGGCACGGCGCCACGTGTTGTCGTGGGTCACGAGGTAGCGGGTGCTTACGGAGCGCAGTACAGCCTCAGGCTCGGCAAGCAGGCATTCAGATGACTGTGGCTCAACCGAAGCGCACCGATACCATTCTGGAAGCCATCGCGGTGTCCAAGACGCTGCCGGGTAGTGAAGAGCCTGTGACCGCGTTACAACAGGTGAACCTGTCGATTTCACGGGGTGAGTTCGTGGCCATCACGGGTCCTAGCGGCAGTGGCAAGAGCACGTTGCTGTACCTGCTGGGTGCGTTGGATCGCCCCACTGCGGGTCAAATTCTCATTGATGGGGTGGCTACGCATCTGTTGGATGACAACCGGTTATCAAGCCTGCGAAATCGAATGGTGGGTTTTGTGTTTCAGTTTCACTTTTTGCTGCCTGATCTCAGCGCTTTGGACAACGTGGCCCTGCCGATGTTGGTTCGGGGCTTGGCCCCGCAAAAAGCGCGGCAACGGGCCGCGGAGTTGTTGGAGACCCTGGCGGTGAGCCATCGCGCCTCCCATCGCCCGCATCAACTGTCAGGCGGCCAACAGCAGCGGGTAGCGATCGCCCGAGGACTGGCCAATCAACCTGAGGTTTTACTGGGCGATGAACTGACTGGCAACCTTGACACTCGCACGGGAGAGCAGGTCATCGCATGGTTATTGGCCAATCACAGACAATCCGGGCAAACGGTCATTCTGGTTACACACAATCCTGACATTGCTGCGCAGGCCCAAAAAGTCATTCAAATTGTTGATGGTCGCGTTTTATGATCAGACCAAACCACCCTCAACCCGTGTTGTCATTCTGCGAGCCATCGCCAAACACGAGGAAAACGCCGTGAACCTGGAAGCATGGCACACTGTAGCCGTTCTCATCAATTTGATCACGTTCTTTTTCAGTTTTGCCTCATTCTCGGTTGGTTTGTATATGGCCAATCGTGTGAAAACTGCGCTGGGGCGCGGAATGCTTTCACGGATGGTCACGGCGTTTCTGGTGGCATCCGGCGCGTTAGCCGTTAGAACGTTGGTCATGGTGTTCACGGAACTGGCCTGGATTCCTCGCACTGGTGCGGAGGTGATTGGCGACCTGGCACTTCTCGTAATGGGCGGCGGTATCTTTGGCGGCTATATCGCCATCGAGGGGTACTTTAAAAAAATCAGTCGACGACAACAAACCGATCGCTTGTGACCCTGCCAGATTGTCCTGTCGGCGATTCCGCCAAAAAATGGCGGCCCATTGCTTGATGCGCAAAGCCCTCGTGCTATACTGTCGCGGAGAGAATTTCAGCAAGGAGCGAATCGTCATGATCGAGATGAAGGTCTCTGGCGTGATTCTGGACGCCCAGTCCCGCCATCCAATCGTGTTGCTCCGCGATAGCGAACAAAAACGGGCACTGTTGATTTGGATTGGCGAAGCGGAAGCCAATTCCATCTTGATGGCGCTCGAAAACGTTACACCACCGCGTCCCATGACCCATGACCTGCTCGCAAAAACCATACAGACACTGGATGCCACCGTGAAGCGCATCTTTATCGCCGATATGCGCGAGCAGACCTTTTACGCCGAACTGCACCTCGTCCGTAACAAGGCATCCTTCACGCTCGACGCCCGTCCCAGCGACGCCATTGCATTGGCACTGCGGACGGATGCACCCATTTTTGTGGACGACAATGTCTTGCAAAAACACGCCATACCGCTTGAGGCGCCTCACGAAGAAGACGAAAATGCCAAATTCCGAGAATTTTTAGAAAACGTCAAACCGGGCGATTTCGGAAAGTTCTCCAAGGATTGACTCAGGCGTCATACCCTGCATTTCCAACATCTGATGATCGCAGCTCCAAGTGGTTACAGCCAACCTGAGCCAGCAGGTAGCGCCAAAGTTCATTTTCGATGCCTGGCAATCGCGTCAGCCAGGCAGCGACGCGCTGACGCGCCTCTATCGCCCACTCATCATCGAAACCTTTGGCGTTAACTTGCACGTGCAACGCCGCAGATTTGACCATGGCACAGGCGAGCATCGCTGCGGTGCCGGCATCCGCCAAAAGCTCCTGGTTACCATAGCGAACAACCGACTCCGCCAATTGTGCCACTTCCATGCCAACCTGACCAATCTGTAGCGGAATCAGCGCGTAGCTACGGGCAGAGATTCGCACCAAATCGCGACGAATCACCGATTGTTCATCCCGTTCATCGCCCGTGCCCTTCGGCAACGACAAGGCTTCCGTCAACTTGTTGATGGCCGCCAACTCTTGGTCCATACACGTCAACAGTTGCAGTTCAAGCGCCTTGACGCGCTCAATGATACGCTCCATTTCTTCAGTCAACGGTTCATATCCGGAGCGCCCGGCCGTCAAATTTGCGACCAAACGCACCAATGCGGCAGCCAATGCGCCAGACAGAGCCGAAACACCCATTCCAGCAGGTGCCGGAGACGCCGTCGCCACATCGGCTAAAAACGCTTCGACGCTACTACGCGCCAATTCCTGCTGACTCATCCAACCATCACGCGAGTCTCATACATCACACAAAACGACCGATCTAGCCTGCGCCGTCTGCTGCAGTATAAGCGCGCACTCACCCGGCGTCAATGCAACACGTGCAGGCGACGTGACAACCACCCGTGCTTCCGGGACGTCGTTTGGCGATCGCTGGCAAATCCACAAACAGCCCAAGAACAATGTTCATCCTGAGACAATTGAGCCGCTTGGCAACCGTCACATTATATCGAAGCATCATTTTCACATCTCGCCGCGACGCGGTTCAATCAAGAGGCATGCCTTTAACCGAAAATTTAGCATGTTTTTGTTGAGCCTTTAATTTTTCTTTTACAGTTCACTGTGCATAAATTGTCACAATAAAACTAAGGATTGATTAAATTGTTCTGAATTTAGTATTGAAGTGGGAATTCGGTGTAAACGAGGGAGTGTCTGAACGCTATGTTTGAATCATCGAATCGGTATATCCGGGGTATTGTCGCTGGTCTGGTTGGTGTGCTGGCTGGTTGTGCCCAACTGGGTGCCACGCCCAAAGTGGGTGGAGGCTTGAGTGTGCAACAGCAATCGGCGTTTCCGCCCGGTTTTTTATGGGGTGTGTCGACGGCGGGGTATCAGTGGGAAGGGTACGACAGCGATTCACAGTGGGCACAATGGGATCGGGCTGAAAAGACAAAGGAGCGCAACCCACGAGGTGCCGATGGTCTTAATCGTTTTGAAGAAGACATTGCGCTGACGGAATCAATGGGGTGCAACACATTTAGAACCAGTTTCGAGTGGGCACGTATCGAGCCTGAGGAAGGCAAGCTTGATCCGCGCGCGATCGCCTATTACCACAAGATGCTGGACGCGATACGCAAGCGGGGCATGACGCCAATCGTCACGTTGCATCACTTTTCACATCCTGCGTGGTTTGAGCGCAAAGGCGGCTGGGAGCATCCGGAGGCGGATCAGATGTTTGCGCGTCACGCGGCATTCATCGCCTCTGAATTTGGTGCGGAGCTTCGTTACTATCTGACCTTCAATGAACCCAATGTCTACGTGGCAGGTGGGTATCTGGCCGGCGTCACGCCACCCGGCAAACGTGATCCGGTGGTCGCGCTGAAAGTCGCTTACGCGATGATTCGCGCACACAAACTCGCCTATGCGGCGTTGCATCGCGATGACCCAGACGCCTTGGTGTCAACGAATTGGTACACCGCAGAGTGGGTACTCACGCCGAAACCGCCAGCCGAACCACCTGAAGCACAAGCCATTCACTCGGATCGATGGATGATGGATCAACTGGTCAACCCGTCATCCGAGGCAGGGGTGCAAGGTGGCAAAACCATGGACTTTGTCGCCATGGACTACTACACGCGACTCAGCCTCGGTGAAGTCGTCAATTTGCCTTCACCGGAAAAATGGCAGGTTTACCCGACAGGCTTTTACAAAGCGATCAAACGTTTGTACCGCAACTACCGCCTGCCTGTCTTGATCGCCGAAAATGGCATGGCAACCCGTGACCACGTGCAGCGCGGGGATCGTTGGACCCGCGCCACGTATCTGTTGGCCCACATCCGTGAAATGCAGCGTGCCATTCAGGAGGGAATCCCGGTGTTTGGCTATGTTCACTGGTCGATCACCGACAACTATGAATGGGGTTCTTTTTCGCCACGTTTCGGTTTATATCGCGTCGAATGTCGCGACGGGGAATTCACCCGGATCCCGACCGATGGCGTGAACGCCTATCGTAGCATCATTCGTGCGGGCGGGGTCACAGACGCACTGAATAAGCGTTACCGTGTTCCGGCTACCAACACGAATGCCCTTGGCGTTTTGCAATGGTCGGGACTGGTTGGCGGCCAACCGACATTCGATTGAGTGGCGCGTTCCTTCCCCATCATTATGGCGCGCTGACCGTGACCCTTCAGTGGCACGTCGTCTGGCTGCCACTGTTGACCCGTATTGTGTCGTGACCAAATGGGGTCACGTGGTTCATAATGAGACGGGGACAAGGTAATCAAAGCCAGCCAAGAGAGGATGTAAAACATGATGGGGGGGCTTGGTTGGCACGTGCTCAGTTACGGTGCCAAGGCCGAGACAACACCGGTCACCTGGGCAGCCTTGCGTCGAATTGTCGGCTATTTCAAGCCCTACAGGCGTGAAGCTTTTGGCGTTTTGATCGTCATCTTGCTGTCAGCCTTTCTGGGGCTGTTTCCGCCGCTTTTGTTACGCGCCCTGCTCGATGATGTCATTCCGGCGCGCGACGTGACGCGTCTGCATTGGTACTGTGCCGGGATGATCATGATACCGTTGGTAACGGGGTTACTGAGTGTACTTGAAACCTGGTTGGATGAACGCCTGAGCCAAGGCGTGATTCTTGATTTGCGACAGGAGTTGTTTGGCCGCCTGCAGGGGCAATCGATGGATTATTTCACCAATACTCGCCCGGGTGAAATCAGTTCACGCCTGAACAATGATGTGAACGAGCTTTCCGACATATTTTCCGATACGGTGGTTGCACTGACCAGCAACGTGGTGATTTTGTGTTCAACGGCGGTGGTGATTGTGGCACTGAACTGGCAGCTGGCGCTCCTTGCCTTGCTGGTTGTGCCCTGTTTCATTCCGCCCGCGTGGCAGGTTGGCAAGATTCGTCAACGAATCATGACGGCGCTGAACAACAACCGGGCTGATCTTCACGCCATGGTGCAAGATGCGATGAGCATCAATGGGTTCTTGATCCGGCGCGTGTTTGGTCATCGTCACCTCGAACTTGAGCAGTACCGCGCGGTGGCGCGTGAAAATGGCCGTTTGTCGATGCAGCGGATGCTGGTATGGCGGTGGTTTATGCTGGCACTGGGGCTGTTCGGGTTCATTGGGCCCGCGTTGGTCTACTGGTACGGCGGACATTTGGCCATGTTGGGAACGCTTTCAGTTGGAACGATTGTTGCTTTCGTTGCTTACCTTAGTCGCCTCTATGGTCCGGTCGCGGCATTGGCGACGATTCATGTACAGGTTTTGTCAGCCTTTGCGGTGTGGAACCGATTGTTCGTGATGCTTGACGCTCCGCCCGCCGTGCAGGATCAACCCGATGCAAAAACCTTGTCATCCGTGGAAGGGCACATCGTGTTTGAGCAGGTTGGTTTTCAATATCGTGCGGATCAGCGGTTACTCGACGGAATCAGTTTTGAGGCGCATCCAGGTCAGTTGGTCGCGCTCGTGGGTCCGTCCGGTGCTGGAAAAACGACGCTGACCTATTTGCTGTCGCGATTTTACGACCCGACGCAGGGCCGCATCACCTTGGATGGACACGACTTGCGCGCCGTCACCTTGGACTCATTGCAGGCCCAGATGGCGACCGTGACGCAAGAGCCATTCCTGTTTCACACCACATTGCGTGAAAACCTGTTATTGGCCAAACCCGGTGCAACGATGACGGAATTGGAGGCAGCCTGTCGGGCGGCGTCGATTCATGACGCGATCACCCGTCTGCCCGAGGGGTACGACACGGTGGTGGGCGAACGGGGTTACCGGCTGTCCGGGGGCGAAAAACAGCGTTTGGCGCTGGCGCGCGTCATCTTGAAGTCACCCCGGATCCTGATACTGGATGAAGCGACGTCAAGCCTCGATTCACAATCAGAAACCCTGATCCAACAGGCACTTCAGCCGTTAATGGCCAATCGGACCACTGTTGCGATCGCCCACCGTCTGTCCACCGTGATCCACGCAGATCTCATCTTGGTGCTGGATGGCGGCTGCGTCGTTGAACGTGGCACGCATGACCAATTGCTGCAAATCAATGGCCTGTATGCCCGCCTGTATCACGAGCAATTCAAAGCCGGTGTGCCCGAAGCCGCCTCAGCCAAATAAGACAAGGAGCGTGAATGTTGCTCAGTCCCCTGATCGATCCGGACAATCACCAGGTCACCTTTTTGCGTACTGAAACGGTGTCATTGGACACCATCAGACCCAGCCCCCACCAACCGCGACGCGCTCTCGACCCACTGGTTCTGGAGAGTTTGCAGGCGAGTATTTTGGCGGTTGGAATCCTGCAACGACCACGCGTACGCGAAATGGGTCCCAACTACGAAGTCGTTTTTGGTCACCAACGGGTAGAAGCTTGTCGTCGCCTGGGCTGGACAACGATGATGGTCGATGTCATTGCCTGTGATGACTGGGTTGCCAGACGGATGACCCTGCATGAAAACATCAAAAGCAGTCGTTTACATCCAATTGAACACACTGACGCCATCTGCCGGTTTCTCGATGCGACGCTCAGTCACGACCCGCAGTATGACTGCATCAATGGGGACACGGCCGTGTGGCGTATTCATACGATCCTCACATTGTTGACGAATGTGCCCCAAGATCCACACGACGTGCATCCGGCGAGGCAGTTTGCGATCAAGCACGAAATGACCGTCCGTCAGATCCTTCAGGAAATGGCAGGTAAAGAGCCACGAAGCTTTCTGAACGCCGATGTCAGCTTGCTGCAACTACCGGACGAAATCATCGCCATGGCCGTTGAAAAAGGTCTGAAAAAGGGACAAGCCCGCGCATTGGGGCAGTTACAGGCACAAAGACCGGACATGTTTCAGGACATTCTGGATCAAGGCGGCCTTAAAACGGAGGATGAAACCCTGATTCCCTTGGAGCGTGCACCTGTTGCCAGTATTCGCAAACTTTTCGCTCCGCCGCGGGAGCCGGCATTTAACGAGGAACCGCGAGAGATGGATGCAGATATGCGTTATGTGCCAGTTGGCATTCCGGTACGTGCAGAGGCTGAGGCTTTGCCGTGGGATCCGGAAGGGCCCATCGTATCGGCTGAAACATTACCCTTGCAATCGCTCGGGGAGGCGCATGGTTGGCTGCACCAACTGACCGCGCAGGAGTGGTCGAGCGTCATTCTGGATGGTTCAGCAGGAGCCCGACACCTCGCGCTTACCCATCTGAGCGCGATACGCGCTCAAGCGGACGCCATTTTACGGATCGTGAGCCGCGATGCCGACACGAGCCAAGGAGGTGCCTGATCGTGAGTTGCGTCATTGGACTGGATGTCGGCACAAAGACCATCGGGGTCGCTCACAGCGACCCGTTGGGGATCATTGCGTCTGGAACCACCACCATTCGCCGACAAAATCGCGACAAGGACTTTGCGGCGTTGGCGGCGATCCTCGAACTATACAAGCCGACATGCATTGTGGTAGGCTACCCTCGTAATATGAATGGCACTGTGGGGGAGCAGGCCCGTTTTGTTGATGATTTCATTGATGAACTGTCCACGATGACCACCTTGCCGATCCATCGGGTGGATGAACGATTGAGTACGCGTCAGGCGCAACGGGCGATGATTGAAAGTGGTCTACGTGCGCGCAAACGCCAGGCGATCATTGATCAGCAAGCAGCAGCAGTCATTCTTCAGGGGTATCTCGATCGCCAGTCCAAATCAGGCAAGGAGTGAACAATGGTCAACGAATTTGAAACCGCCAATGACGACGAACAAGTTATCACCCTCGTGGATGAGGAAGGTAAAAGCCACGAGTTTCAGGTCGTCGATTTCGTCGAGGTAAATGGTAAAGAATATGCGCTGTTATACCCAGCCGAGGGCGATGAAGAATCTGAAGAAGATGAAGAAGTGCTTGTGCTTCGCGTGGCGGATGATCAGTTCGAGATGATTGACAACGATGAAGAGTTTCAGGCAGTTGTCGCTCACATTGAAGCGATGAGCGAAGAAGAGGCTTGATCGCGCAAGCTAAAAAAAGTTGGTTTCCCCGGCCCTGTTTCAAGTAGGGCTGGGGATTTCTTTACAGGGGTTTTCTAGCGGTGTTACGTTGGTGTTGGTTATGGGCGTGTTTCATTGTTGTGTGGCAGCAAGCCGCACCTGTTGCTGCGGCCACTGAACGGACGGATCGATTTTTCGGTTTGCAGGCGATCCGTCACGCAAGTCTCGATCGTGTGCGCTACGACGCGCAGTACGGTGGCATTCGCCTCAGCGATGATACCGCCGGAGGTTTTCATCGTGAGGGCGGCGTCACGTTTGCGCACCTGCATTACAGTGGGGGCTTCAATGAGGTGATTCCGTCGTGGAATGCCTTGACGCCATCGGGAACGGGTGTGACCGTTGCGGTGGCGGTCAGTGCGGATGGCGGGGCCCATTGGTCGCGGTGGCGTGAGTTGGCTCGTTGGGGTTCGGTACCTGTCAGCCAAAAAGGGGTGAGTTCCGGAGGGTTGGATGGTGCGGATGAATGGGTCAAGGTAGATGCGGATACGTTGTTCCTCAACCGGGAGGGCGATCGCTTGAAGGTGAACATAATGCTTTACAGTGAGCGACCCGACCGCACGCCTACCCTGCGCATGTTGTCCTTGGCCGTACGGGGTACTGGCGAAAGCGGGCGTGCAATGAGCCGCCATCCTTCCAAGGCGTGGGGCAAGGAATTGTTTGTTCGACACCGGTCTCAAGGCGAGGCGCCGCCTGATCAGTCCTGGCGGGTGTGTGGGCCGACTTCCCTGACGATGGCACTTGCCGCGTGTGGCGTGAATGTACCGCTTGAAGAGGTGATCGCGCGTTGTTGGGATGCCCGGAATGAGATCTATGGAAATTGGGCCTTTCTGGCGGCGGCAGGCAGCAGTCTGCTGGCGGAACACTGGCAGCGCCTGCCAGGTCAAAGGCCGCCTCAACCAGGAAGCCATGCGGGGCGGGTTGACTGGGCATCCGATTGGAACAGTGTCGAAAACGAGATTCTTCACGGCCACCCGTGTCTGCTCAGCATCCATTACCAGGCGGGTGAGTTGGCAGGTGCGCCGGTGGCTGCATCTAACGGACATATTGTCATGGTTAGCGGGTTTACCAAGACTGGTGATGTCATTGTGCATGATCCTGCAGGGCGCGGTACAGCAACCGGGCGGGTTGTTTACGACCGGGCACAACTGCACCGCGCGCGGCATGGCGGGCCAGCTATTATCCTGTGTCCCAATGCCCATCACAGTACCTAACGGCCGTGTCGAACATCGGCCGGCAGTGAGGCTGAACCGTTATGGCAACGGAAGCCACCGCGGCTGATTGGCGACGGAAGAGGCAAAGGGCGGTTGGTTGACACGCAGCGTATGTGGTAACGGGTGACGACGGTTAGGTAGTTTTTTGGCAACGAGAAAGGTGTAAACCGTGGAGCAAACACAAGCAGGGCGTGTCACCGTGATTATTGGTGCCACTGGGGGGATCGGGAGTGAGACGGCGCGATTGCTGGCTCAGGCGGGGGGGCGGTTGACGCTTGTTGCGCGTCAGGGCGATCGCCTGTCGCAGCTGGCCTCCGAGTTGGGTGGAGAGACCCTGAGCATCGTTGGCGACACCACCGTGCAGGCGGACATGGTGCAAGCGGTTCAGCAGACACTGGAACGCTTTGGACGGGTGGATCAACTGGTACACGCAGTTGGCACAATCAAACTGCGTCCCTTGCATCTGACAAGCCCAGAAGACTTTGAACACGCCTGGCGCCTAAATACCCTGGGTGCCTTTCTGGCGATGAAGGCCGTCATGCCGGTTTTCTTGAAACAAGGTCACGGTGCGGTTGTGTGTTGTTCGTCGGTAGCTGCTGCTACGGGCTTGGCGAATCATGAGGCGATCGCATCAGCCAAAGCCGGTATCGAAGGCTTGGTGCGCGCAGCAGCGATGACCTATGCAGCCTCCGGCATCCGTATCAATGCGGTCGCACCCGCTTTGGTCAAAACGCCACTTTCAGCGGCACTCACCACCAGTGAAACGGCACTAAAAGCATCGCTGGCCCTTCACCCACTGGGTCGTATCGGTGATGCCGTCGAAATCGCTCAGGCCATTCGCTTTCTGCTCGAATCCGCCTGGATGACCGGCACCGTGATGGCTATTGACGGCGGGATGAGTGCCGGCCGACACCCCAACAAGTCCAGTTGAGTGGTATCAAGGCGATATCCACAATCGGACGCACGTGCTTCGATCAGCCCCGCCAAGCGCTGTATCACCGCTCACACGAGATCCTCGCTTGTGACAGCCAGGCGAAAAGCGCTTGAGACAGAGCTATCAAATCCGTTTGACGACAGTTTGCGTACGAATTGATTGATACAAAGCCGCAGTAACGGTCGATCCGATTTTTAGTTGGCATTGAACACCGATTAGTGACTGACGGCTGTTTTCGCATTGGCTGAACAAGTTTTGGACAGTCACGAATGCGTCATAGCCGCGCGTGTTGTCTTGCAGCTTCACGCGTTAGCCACACCAATGCAATGAGAAGACAGGGGGCGCGCAGCGCCATGTCGCAGGGCTTGTTTTGTCGCAACCGCCACACCTTCGACACAGTCCGTTCACTGTTGTGCGCTTGAACACTGGACTTGGAACAAACTTTCGAATATCCTTTCAATTAGAACATGTGTTCCACACCGCTGTGTGGTTCGTATCAGGGAGGAGATTCACCTTGCATCAAGCCAGTACCGAAAGCCGTTTCAAAGGTCCCATTTTGCCGTTTGCTTCAGACGTCCCCAATTGGCACTACTGGGTTGAACAAGTTGATCACACGATGGCGGTGATCGACACGAAACCCTGTGCGAACGACTGGTCTAGGCATTGTTTAATCGTCGAGTTAAAACGGCTTGACCGTCGACGATTGCGGTTCACGCTCACGCTGTCGAAAAATGTGACAACCCGGCAGCAACTTCGTTTGCTGGCACTCGGAATGTTGCGGCTGTTGTTGAGCCGCCACCCACACTGTTCCGGTCTTTTGAAGTTGCGATTGTTGAAAGTACGTACCGAAACCATCGTTTCTTTTTCCAATTATCGACAGGCTGGCGACCAACCGGTTTGGTATCAGCGGCTATGGTCAAAAATAGGATTGCCCCGAAGCCTTGCCGGTTACTTCAAAGTCACACGGGAAAGGTATTATCGGCTCAGCGCGCAGAAGCAGGCATTGGTGACATCACAGGCTGCTGGCCTGTGAATGCAAATTTCTGAACGACGAGAAACAGTCAAACACGCTCAGGAACGGTACAGGTCGCAAAGCAAAGATCCAAGATTGGGCCATCGGTCACAGTCAACCGGGGGGGCAGCGTCTATGATGGGGCCCAGGCGGATGAGGTGCGGAGGAAAAAGCGCTCAGTCGCTCGGTTTAAGCACCCTTGGTGCGGGTACACTAGATATTGCCACGAGTGGACATCATGAGGAAACAGGAGTCTTACGCTGCCATGCGCGTCATCGCTCTAAGAACGGGGTTGGGTTTCGGCATCATGGGTCTTGCGGCCGCATTGATCACCGGGTGCAAGTTTTTTGACATCTCCAATCCGTTGCTGCCTGCGTCCCGCCTTTATGCCGTGCCGGTGCCGTCACTGATGGAGGTCACTACAACCTACCAAACTGAACAGAGACTGTTTCTTGTTGAAGTGAGAGACGTGGACATTCAGATTTCATCGTTTCCCAACGACGGGACGCCGGGTTGTTACATCAACAATTATCTTGCGGAGTACTATGACAACTCTGGTAATCCCATTGATAGTTTGGATATTTCGAAATCGAATCTTGCTGTGGGTGTCTACATTCCACCTGCCTCGAATGGTCAGGTTTCAACGGTAACTGTGCGGCTTCCCATTGATCACCAAGAGGTGAGGCGCTACGGTCGGAATCAGAATTTTGCGTTTGCGCCGTCTCCACGCCTGCGTGAAGAGTTGGTGCACAGCATCAGTTGTCGTGTATTGCTGTCGGGACAAGACGACAACTACAATCAAATCGAGATTCCTGTGAGCATACCAATTCGTTTCATCGGCAATGTTACCCAATAAGTGAGGAGAATGCGTGTGAAACGGTCATTGTCACGATCGAAGTTGATAATGGGCATCCTGGTTTTGTCATCGGTCATCAGTTGCACTGAACAACGCGATGCTCTCGTCTTACAATATCCGGCCCTTGGTCCGATTTTGGGTGGACGGGCAAAGCCATCACCGCCTGTGATCCGGCGAGGGAGCGTGCAGGGGTTCGTCTATGGGGCGAAGGGGGTTGAAGTTCCCATCCCGCTGGCCTTTGTGACATCCGGTGGCTCATCGACATTGACCGGCAATCCGCCTGGTGCTGAAGAATGCATCACCACGCAGGATGAAGCGGATAAGTTTCAAGATGACAGCAAGACGATCTTTGTGCTTCATGATTATGATGACGGCAAGAAGGAAGTGCCGGCTGAGCGCCGAGCGCGTAAGTTTCCGCCTGCAATCGATCCTGCGGACGAGCAAGGTTGGCAGAAACGTTACATGTATCTGCGAAAGGGTGAGTTTTTCCTTGAGAATATACCCGCAGGGAACGTGACGCTCACAGCAACTTACGGCGGCGCGGTGTCTGCGGAGAACCGAACGATCGTGTTTGCGAACAACATTTTGACCGGCATTGCGCTGAATGTGCTGATTCCTGAGTCCGTGGCGGCTGCGGACCCTTCGCTGCCGTTACCGCGTGTCGTGCAGTGGACCAACACCCGACCAACGACCGGCATCGTGGTCAGGGCCACCGTCAAGGAGAACTCGGAAGGCGGGGTATCGCGAATCGAAACCAGTCTTGCCTACGAGCCGGATCCGCCGGATATCCAAGTAACCCTGAAAGCGCCCCCTGGGTCACAAGGGGTGATGGTTAATGCAGTTGAACTGACCTATGAGTTTACGACCTTGGCGCGCAGTCTCGGTGGCTTGCCGGTTGTGCAGTACGGCCCGGTCAGATATGGCATTCCGCCGAAACAGATTCCTGCGGCGCAGCAAAACTCATTCGGGCCGCCTGAGGAAATTCTGGTGCCGATTGGTTCGTCGACACTGAAGTCCTTCTTTAACGCACCGGACCCGAAGGATCAACCGGCTTTGATCAATGTGCTCATCAAATTCCGCGATGACGAAGATAACATTGTGCAGAACGAAAAGTTTAAGGATTTGGTAGTCACGACGTCACTCAGGGCCCTGTAGCCCGTGGTGCACCCGTTGAAACGACAGAGCCTCTCTGGCGTGTGGGAGTTGCGTCCCGTGCGCGAGGGGCAAGCAGATGAGGCACCTTGGGTCACTCACGTGGTGCCGGACCACTGGCAAAATCACCCGGAACTTCGTCATCATAGTGGCAAACTGCTGTATCGTCGGTTTTTCAATTGGGAATCCGCGGTAACTGAACGAGACGTTTACTTACGGCTATCAGGCGTTTTTTACCGTCATCGCATCTGTCTGAATGGTCAATGGATTGGTTCGGGTGCCGGTTATTTTTTTGCGCACGATTATCTGGTCTCGCATCTGCTGGGTCCAGAAAACGAGTTGCTGATTGAAGTTGATAGTCCCATTGAGCGAGCGTGTCTTGAGAAAGAAACGATCACGGGTGTTTTTGCACACTGGGACGCGATGTCTTCCTATCATTACAATGCCGGTGGTCTGTGGCAAGATGTTGAGTTAATCGAGCGCGCAGCCTTTCACATCGGTGCCTTGCAGAGCGATCTGCTGGAGCAAAATCGCGACCACAGCCGCATATCAGTGCGTTTTAACCGTACGCTGGCGGCGGCGTTCCAGGCAGAGTGGGTGTTGACACTCACGCCCACAAATTTTGAGGGTGCGGCCGTTCGGGCTGCCGGGCACGTTGAGCTGGAGCCGGATCAAGACAACGGCAGCTTCGTGGTGAATGTGTCTTCACTCGAACTGTGGTGGACGCACGATCTCGGGTTCCCGCACTTGTACGAGGTCCACCTGGCACTCACGGGACCTGATGGTCAAGTCGCTGAGGCTGAGCAGATAACCGGTTTCCGGTTATGGCGCATGGACGATTACGTGGCGTGGCTGAATGGAAAGCGTCTTTACCTTAAAGGCAGTAATTATGCGCCGGGTGATGTGCGGTTGGCGATGATGAATCTGGATCGTGCGCGGTGTGACATGGCGTTAGCAAAAGCTGCGCACATGAACATGTTGCGTATTCACGCGCACGTCGATCACCCAGCGATTTATCAGGCGGCGAATGAAGCAGGGGTTTTGTTGTGGCAAGATTTTCCGATGCAGTGGCTCTATGCCCGACACGTGTTGCCGGAGGCGCTGCGCCAGTGTCGGGAGATGGTGCGCTCGCTGGGACATCATCCGAGCATCGTGATCTGGTGCATGCACAATGAGCCTTTGCATGTTGATGATACGTCGGTGGAGCCTTGGTTACGCAAACTGAAAACGTACTGGAGTATGTTGTTCAGTTGGAACCGGGATGTCATGGCGCATCAGTTGGCCAGGCAAACCCGAAACATGGATCCTTATAGAACGGTCATCCGATCATCCGGTGAGTTATGGGTGCCGTTTTGGCTATCTGGGACAGACGGTCATTATTATTTTGGATGGTACATGTCATATGGTCCCAAGCGGTGGTTTGATCTCTGGCGCCGTCTGTTCCCACGCAATTTGCGATTTGTCACGGAATTTGGGACCCAAAGTTTTCCGAATTATGAAAATTCGCGCCAATTCCTGCCCGACGACCTGAACGAGGCCAACTGGCAAACCCTGAAAGAGCATTACCTCCTGCAGTGGGATCTGATGTCGTTGTGGATCGATACGCGATCAAGACAACTGTCCGATCTCGTGACCCGTTCTCAGAATTATCAAAGCGAAATTCTGCGGTATTACGTGGATCGGTTGCGATTCTACAAGTATCGCCCCAATGGTGGCTTTCTGAACTTTATGTTTACAGATTCCCATCCGTGTGTGAGTTGGTCGCTGATCGACTACTGGCGCGAGCCCAAATCCTCGTACCACACCTATGCCGCCTGCCTGGCGCCGCTATACGCTTTTTGTTTGACACCCACGGATCACTATCGCGTCGGAAGTCGCTACCGTCTGCCGATTTTTGCAGTTAACGACCAACATCACGCCATCCCGGTCGAGATACGGATCGTGCTGGCAGATCCGGACGAAAACCTTATCAATGAGGAGATCGTTGGACTGAACTTGGATGCGGACTGCACGAGTCAATTCGCAACAAAGATGAGCTTCCGCCCTCAAAAGAGCGGCACGCATCATCTAACTTTGACATTCGGGATGAGAGGGGAGCGCCAACAGGAAAATCGCTATGAGTTGATGGTTGAGTGAGCCATAATCACGCAGAAACTGACGAGTGGTTGCTCGCATCGCTGGCTGGCGTTGACTCTCGGTAGGTGATTTCTAGATTTTTTGAGCCTGCGCAAGTTTTTGACAGCTGTCCAAAACCAGGGTTGCGCGGCGACCAAATTTGGCTGCTATTGAATAACAGCCCGCGAGTGCCTGACGTATTGTCTGCTTGAACAGAAACCCACGCATCACTGCATTGCGCTACTGCTTCAACACATCAATACGAACATCGGACACACCTGAGACGCCAATCGAACGCGCAGCGGCGTAGGATAGATCCAGTTCTCGTCCGGGACTGTAGGGACCCCGATCGTTAATACGCACAAGACAAGCACGTCGATTGTGGAGATTCGTCACCAACAACACGGTGCCAAAGGGCAGCGACTTATGGGCAGCCGTCATCATGTTTTGATCGAAGCGCTCACCACTGGCCGACCGGCGGCCGTGAAACCCTGGACCGTACCAGGATGCACGACCCGTCATTGAACCAAGCAACGCACCGCCACGGCTGGCTGTTCGCTCAAACGGCAAACCGCCCATGGCGACCCGCATCTTGTTCACCCATCGCAAGACAAGTGTCGCCGGTGCGAGTCCTTGAGACGAAACGGCATTCGAATCCAAGGTGATGACCGGTTCGCGGCCGACGACAACCACGTAATGGTTGCCCCGACGACTGGGCTTAATCTGATCAGCACGCAAACGGCCTTCACGATTCAAACGATTCAAGACATCCGCCACCGCATTGGCCTGAGTTCCATCATCGCCGTCAAAAGTCAATACACGCTGCAAATTGAGATAAACTTCAGACCGAACACGTCCCGCACCGTCCCCAGTCATCACAACATTGGCAAACTGTGGCCGATCAGACAGCAGAACCGCACCGGAAGCACTCACTTTGGCTTTGGTTTCAGTTCCTCCAGTTGCGCGACTCATCGACATATTGGGAGCAACCGCATAATTGGAATCAGGCTCATAAATATCGAGCGCAATAGCAGGCAAGGCCACCGCCAAAACTAAACCGATACACGAAGCAGACATCAACATTTGACGAGCCAACATGGCCGTAACGCTCCTTTCGCGCGAGCGAGAAATCAAAAATGTCAACATTCGCCGCAATCCAAAGCTATTAAACTGCTGCGAATTCAACAATTTCCGCGCAAATCGAATCCGATGCTAGCACGTTGGCAACGATACAGTCAAAAATCAGCCCTTTCTGAGACTGCAAATGCGCTAACGCGCCGTTATATTGATCACATTTTCATCGACATGACGCGAAGCCATCGCGCATCAAGTGGCGAAGCCGATAGTTTGACTTGTCAATCCATTGGTTCCGCCGCCAACCATCAGATTGGCTGATTGTTCGTTAACTATTCGTTGTAACCGCGCCGCACGTAATACCACAAATCGGACTGCTTACCCTTGCGTCTTGTTCTGATGGTGAGCGTCCGAGCGGTGAAATTGATGGTTGGGTTCCGCCGGGGAACGTTCCGGGTATAGGAGCGCTATGACGCGTTGCATTCGGAGTCAGATCTGGATAGCTGGCCTGGCGATCACCTGGGCTTCACCTACGGTCGCCGCACCAATCACCCTCATCAGCGACCTGCGTTACGAAGCCGAGCGCCACGCAATCGTGTTTCGTATCACCGGACCGGTTGCCATCTCAAGCCGCGAGTTGCGCCAGCCACACCGCTACGTCATTGACATCCCTGACGCCCACTGGCGCCACGCAAACGGTACTTGGCGCTATCAGGACCCTTACTTCCATTCAGTCAGGGTGGCGCAATTCGGCATTTTTCCGCCGGTGGTAAGAATCGTTTTGGAATGCACGCAAAAATCTGACGTCACCCTGGCAATCCAACAAGACCCACAACACCTGTACATTAGCTTGGCAAGCCTCAAGGCGTCCTCAGATGACCATTATCACGCCGAATCAACGCCAAAGCCTCAGGCAAGCTTAATGCCAATTTTTGCACCGCCTGTAAGCCCATCCTTGCTGAACGAAGACCAACTCCAACCGGAACCCGATGTTGAGATGATGCCGCTTGAGTCCACACCGGACGCAAAGCAGCGTTTCTCGAAAACCCAACATCAAAAGGACCTGTGATGTCACACTTTACCCGTATTGAAACACAGATTAAAGATCAGCAGGCATTGGAGGCAGCCCTTGAATCGTTGAAACTACCCCACGCGCGTGACGCGGTGGTGCGAGGATATCGCGGCCAAACAACGCGGGCCGAGCTCGTAGCCCAGCCCGGAGGCGACTACGATATCGGATTCGTTCGAAAATCGGGGGACACGGCATTTGCTATTGTTGCCGACTGGTGGGGCGTTGAACGACACTCACCGTGGCGGCAAGCTGATTTTATCAAAACTGTTACCCAACGCTATGCTTATCACAAAGTGCTACACGAAGTGCAACGGCAGGGATTTCACGTGGTAAACGAAACGGCCACACCCGACCAAGGCATCAAACTGACGGTGCGACGCTGGCAATGACCGAACGGTCTCCCAACTAGCCGCACAGGCCAGCAGACGCCATCAAAACGCTTTCGTGAGACCCGGGCGCAGCCATGTTTACTCACCGGAGAAATACTGAACATCATCGAACCCGAGCCCTTCGATACCGGACAGCAAGCGCAGCAACTGGGCATGCATGTCACACAAGACCGTTTGGGGAACGCGTCTGCCTCGCTGTTGATTCCGTTTTTCACACACAGCGAGGGGTGTCATAAATATCGCGGCTGTCACGTGATACCCATTGTCTTTGAACAAGGTCAATTTTTCCGTTAAAAATGGTATCTGTAGATTGGTATCACTGATCACAATCAAAGCCCCAGCAGCAAGGGCATCGCGTAGGCGTTGACGGTGGATTTTTAACGCCAAATCGGTGACTGTCTGATCAGCTGGATCACCGTTTACAAGTGCCCGGCAATCATCCAAATTGATGTTTTGAAAGCCCTGCCGCTCTAACGCCTCGGCATACGTCGACTTGCCACTGGCCGGAATCCCAATGGTTATAACGGCTTGGGGCATTCGTGACTCAATTCGTCCATGGCGCGCCATCCTCCGAGCACGGGTGCATCGCCTGGATCACCTTCGGGGTCGTCGTTTGCGATCGCATCACGCAATGCTGGCTCCATCCCCGAATAAACGGTGAACGGTAACCCCGTTGCCGTACTCAAAATCGCCATCCGCACCCCGATAATCTCAAACGGTCGACGTCGGGTGGAAGGCAGGCTGTCGTAACGACGCACCCGGCCTTTTCTTAAGACACAAGCTTCAAACGGAGTCCCTTGATCCATCAGGGGCGCCAGCACAGCGGCAAAAGCCTTTGGAACATAACCCAATTGGCCCGACAGTTCAGGCGTTGACACCACCAATGCGATCGCCCACTCATCAAAAGGATTAAGGGGCTCCCGGCACATAACCAAACGCGTGCCCACGGCAACCGCTGCAGCCAACGCTTGCCGCGATGAGCCATCGCGGTTCTCAAAGCTGATACCCGCCACACGGGTTTCAACCACCGTGCGCCAATCGGATTGGAGGACATCATCCATGCAAATTACCCTGTCAACGGTCGGTAAACCAGCCACCAGGCAACCACGATGGCGACGGATGTGCCACGGGTTGCGCCTTGCGGCTCCCGTCGTGGGTCGTCAAACCATTGAGAACGCCAACGACCGTCAAATGAATGCGGCCCTTATTGGTGAATAAGGTCGTACGCTCGACCATCCGCACCGCCCCCCATCCGGGCGCGTACCAGTACTCCAGGCGATCCGAGCCACCTTGGGCATAATCGATCAGGTGATCAACACGATGCGCCCTGACTACCCCCTCAGGCCCATCAACACGTTCCACTCCCATATATTGAACCGACTCGGTACTGCCATCGGCAAACTGACGTCCCTGCCACGTGCGACCAACGACCAACGGTGACTGCAACAGCACCAAAGATGGCCCCGGTTCCGGATCCTGGGCACGACTGACGCGAACCGTGCCATTGGACACCCGAACACGTGTGGCCGGTAAACGAAAATCACCATAGGTTCGCACCGTCGTCGCCAATGTATCCCCCGACGCCTCTCGCACCACATCAACGACATCCATCAACATCGTGCGATACACCACCCGCCCATCCGAACGGGTCTGCTCCAGCGCGTACGTCGCACGCATCTTGGACCGCAAAGGATACAAATCCGCCAACGCGTAATTCGTCAAAGCCGAAACGCCGGTACCGATCACGGATCGCGCATCAGGCACGCGCCCACAAGCCAAAAGGCCCACGACACAACAAACCCCAACAACACCGGTTCGCAACACGCTCGCCTCACCCTGTTGACAAAACACCACGCTGGAGGATAATTTTAACATAAATTTAAAATTCAGTCAGGCAGTCTTTTGGAAAACCAGGAAGGACACGGCAATGAAGCACCGATTGACAACGTGTTGTGGTATCGCGGCTCTCGTGGGATACGTCGCCCTGGCCGGCTGTCAGGTTCAGGGACGTACCAGCTCGCCCGTGGTGGCTGAGGCAGCGGGAACGAATCGCGTTGGCGCGGCGACGCCTGACAATGCATCAAAAATGCCCATCACATCGCCCAGTTATCGGCGTCAAATCCTGGTCAAATTCAAACCACGTATGCAGGCGGCGCAGATTGAGCAATTTCGGGCCAGGTTCGGAACCCGCAATGTGGGTCGGATCGAGGGGCTAGACGTGTGGGTCGAGGAAGTGTCTGTTGGTCAATCGGTCGCTGAGACGATTCGCGCGATGATGGCGTCAGGTGACGTGGAATACGCGGAAGAAAATCAGGAAGTCAGCATCGGCGTGGTTTAAACCAGCGGTCATCCTGCCTTGCAAGCGATAGACGTGCCTTTGAAGGCGTTATGGCCGCCCAGGCGGTGACGTGTGAGTTATGTTTACAACGTAGTTGGCAACGTCAAAACATCAGGCACTGACTCGTTGTTGTTGAATAACAGCCAACGTTTAATCAACAAGCAACGTGCTTCCGTATAACTTGTATCAACATAACTTGCATCAAGGCAACCTAGATGGCGCGGTTCGTGCCCATGCCGTGCGCACTTACTTAAAGAGGCCCCAGCGACATGCGGGGGCCCTTCATTCGGAGTTTTGATCGGTTTTCGCGATTAACTACTTGGCAGTCGCTTTCAACCACTTGGAAACAGATTGCATTTCATCATCAGACAACCGACCTTTGAACGAGGGCATGCCGCCCTTGCCATTGTTCAACACTGCGACCACGTCACGGTTTGCGATAAATGACTTGCTAAGCAGTGCAACGTTGGGGATCTGCGAACCAGAGGCGCCATGACACATCACACAGTTGGCTGCGAAGATTTTTTCACCATCTGCTCCTTCAGTCTTGGGAGCTGCGGCAGTCTGATGCGTCTCGCCACCACCTTTGAGAAGCGCCTGCGCATGAGGATCGTGCGCATCATCCCAGTATGCCTGACCAGTCAGGAAAACCACCGCAAACACACCCAAGCCCATCACCGTGACGGCCAGTTTGCGCTTGTGCCATTGCCGATAAGGGTTTATGTCATAAAAAGGCAACAACAACAAAGCGGCACCAGCAAGGCCAGGTATGATGGCCGCAGGCACGATGATGGCCCAGGGTGGAAACATTTTGAGGAGTTGAAACAGAAACATGAAGTACCACTCAGGCCGTGGCAAGTACTCGGAAGTCGGATCGGCAGGTGCATCAAGATGAACGCCAAGCGTGGCAGTCAAGGTGATTAACAACACCAGCACGCCAAGCGCAACAACAATGTCTTTCCAGGTTGTGAAGGGGTGAAAGGGTTTGCCTTTCTCCTTCATTTTCTTGTATTCGACGTCATATACCTGTTTTTCGATCGGATCGTCGATCAGGCTCATAACTATTTGCCCTCCTTCACGCGATCGTAAGCAGCATCCAATTCAGCGGGTAACGGCGTGATGCCGATTTTGACAACGAGATACAGGTGAATACCCAAAAATACCATCATAAGCGCCGGAATCATCAACATGTGAATCGCGTAAAATCGAGTCAAAGTCAAAGCGCCAAGCGTTTGCCCGCCACGCATGATGACCTTGCTCATCTCACCGAAGACAGGCAGTGTTTCAGGAATCTTGGTGCCAACCTCAGTCGCCCAGTACGCTTTTTGATCCCACGGCAACAAATACCCCGTGAAACCCAAACCCAGCACCAATCCAAGCAAGACAACCCCTGTCATCCAGGTCAATTCGCGCGGGTACTTGTAAGCACCGTAGAAGAACACTTGCAACATGTGCATGACGACCAACACGACCATCACACTGGCGCCGTAGTGATGGATACCTCGCACCCATCGACCAAACGCGACTTCCTCGGTCAAATACTTGACGCTGTCGTATGCGTGATCAGGCGTCGGCGCGTAATACACAGCCAGGAACATACCGGAAGTCGCCATCAGCACAAAGGTAAACAGGGCCGCAAAGCCCAAGGTATACCACCAGTCTGTTTTCGGCACATTCCGCGAGATAAGCACAGCGTCGATTTCTCGAACACCAACCCGCTTATCCAGCCACTCAAAGACTCTTGCCACCATTGGGCTCACTCCTTTTTTTGACGGCGATGAAACAAGGTACCTAACGACGTTTGGCCCAAGGTCGTCACGCTTGGCACCTGAATTTTAGATGGATTGACCATGCGCGTCAATGACGAAGGAACAGCGGAAGGCAAACCTGACGATCAACGGTAGTAAACCTTGGGCAAACGTTGTCCCAAACCACACAGAATCTCATAATTGATCGTGCCGTCGAGCGCTGCCCATCGCTCAACCGAAACCGCAGTTTGCGATTGCCCACCCAGAACCAGGACCTCTTCACCCGGCATGGTCGGACCATCCCCCACATCCACCACCGTTTGGTCCATTGACACCCGACCCACAATCGGACAAAGCTGCCCCCGAACCAACACGTGGCCCTTATTCGACAAAGAACGCGGCAACCCATCCGCGTAACCCACCGGCAACAAGGCGAGGCGCGTCGCACGCGGCGCCACCCATGTGCCACCATACCCCACCGTTGCGCCTGCTGGGACATCCTTAACTTGCGCCACGCGGGCCCGCAACGAAATCACAGGCGTTAAGCGCAAGGGTGTTGGTTCCTCACCACGAGGCGAATGCCCATACATCGCCAGTCCGATTCGACACATATCCAGATGGGATTCCGGAAGGTAAATCATCCCGGCACTGTTGGCGATGTGCCGCACAATGCCGCGATGAACCAACAGCAGCCGGTCGGTTAACGACTTGAAGCGCTGCAATTGCTGTTGCGCATCCGACGCAACCGGCGCCTCGGCAGTCGCGAAATGGGAGCTCACACCAACCAGTTTCAGGCCGGAAACCGACTGGACATAATCAGTCAATCCAACCGCCTCATGGAGTTCACAGCCAACGCGGGTCATGCCTGTGTTGACTTTAATGTGGACATCCACGACCCGGCCGGCACCTCGGGCGATCGCATCGACCAGTTGCACCTGACGTCCCGAACTCAGCGTGAGTTGCAAGCCGGCATCAATGGCGGCCGGGACCGCGGCATCGGCAATGAGGCCCAACACCAGTGTGGGTGCCGTGACGCCACTGCGCCGCAGACGCATACCCTCTTCAACGGTAGCGACACCAAGTTGGGTCGCGCCCCCGTTCAAGGCTGCCTGGGCGATCGCAACAGAACCGTGTCCATAGGCATCGGCTTTAACGACCGCCATGAGCTGACAGCCGTCACGCAAGGCACGCTTCAGTGTGCGGAGGTTCTCCGCAAGCGCAACCAGATCGACCCCCAGCCAGGCTCCCCGTTGGTGTGCCGCAACCATACTGGCTGAAATCAATTGTTTTCGATAAAGACGTTCGCTGCTGTCGTTCACGTCACTCCCGCACCCGACACTTTTCCCAACAGCATCATGTAACCGAACTGCAATGCCTCTGGCAAGCGCCTTCAGTCATGTTAAGATGACCGAGCCAGCGAGGGTGAGCGGTTTTCCATCGCTGTCGTCATCCCACTATTTGCCCAAATGAGGAGTCCATTGTGACCAGAAAACTTGCCAATTTGTTACTGACCTTGGCCGTCTTGGCTTGGCCCGTCACCCAGGCACAGGCGCAAAGCAAATCACTTGAAGGCGTTTTTAACTTCGACAAGTCAGATGACATTGAAAAAGCGGTTGACACCGCCATTTCCGAGATGAACCCTTTTATCAAGTTTGTCGCGCGCGGGCGTTTGTTGGCCACCAACAAACCCTATCAGGTAATCACGATCGCATTCCCGTCCGGCAAGGTGTCCTTGAAAACGGATGAACGTGAGCCGATTGTTGCGCCTGACAACGGCACACCCACGCCTTGGGTGCGCCCTGAGGACCGCGAAGCGATGAAAGTCAGCTTCAAGCTGGCAAGTCCGCAGCGCCTCGAAGAGAGTTTCCTTGCTGAAGATGGCAAGCGCGTCAACACCTTCACGCTGGATTCAAACGGTAAAGGCATGACCATGGGAGTTGTCGTGACCAGTTCCAAATTGCCACAGCCACTGCGTTACGAGGTACATTACCTGCGTAAATAAACGGGTTTGATCGCACTCCCTATTGGTGCTTGCCTGACAAGCGCTGAACGTGTCCGCGCTGCAGGTCGCGGGCACGTTTCACTTTGGGTGCGACGACGCGTTGACAATACGGTGCATCGGGGTTTTGCCGAAAATAATCCTGATGATACGCCTCAGCCACGTAAAACGCCGACAGGGGTTGCACTTGCGTGGAGATTGGCCGATCAGCGCCCCATCGACCCTGCAGATTCCGCAAAACCGCGCGTGCGGTAAAGGCTTGATGAGCATCCTGCGTAAAAATGACCGAACGGTATTGTGTGCCGATGTCAGGTCCTTGTCGGTTGGGTGTGGTGGGATCGTGCAATTCAAAAAAAACATTCAACAATTCGGCAAACGACAGACGTTGGGAGTCAAAACGTACCCGTACCACCTCGGCGTGACCCGTCCGCCCTGTACACACGGCTTCGTAACTCGGGTTGATGACGTGACCACCAGCATACCCGCTCACCACATCCGTGACACCGTCCACCACCTCAAGCGCAGCTTCCAGACACCAGAAGCAACCGCCGCCCAACACGGCTGTCTCGGTCACCCGCGCAGACGCAGGAAGGGACCCGAACAAACATAACAAGAGCGTGATCAACCCCGCAAACCAAAGCTTCATCTGCGCAAACAATCCTCATCAATCACGGCGCGTGCCGCCATCTGGCCACCTTGCATCGCCCCTTCAATGCTCGAATGTACCAACGTCTCACTCGCCAAAAACAAGCCGTCCGTGACCCACGGGTCATCCAGCACCGTGGCGGGGTCTTGGGCAAACTGCGCGAACACCTGCTCACTGGCATGCAAAAAGCGCCAACCCTTAACTGCGAGGCCGGGAAACCAGCCAGCAAGGATTGCAAGCGCCGCATCAGGCTCCAATCCGGATTCACCGTTGGGGCCAGGCAGCACCTGAAGCGCAACCAGGTGCTGCCCCATTGGGGCATAGGCCGGTGCCGCATTGGAGACGATTGTCATGGTGCCGATCGGCGACGTCGCATCCGGCGACAGATAAATGATGGGACGCTGGGTGGGTACCGATTCCGCCGCAAAATAGAGCGTCAAGGCACGCTTCGGACGCAAACGCATCGGTTTGCGCAACAACTGGGCTGTCTGGGGATGCGGCGTGGCCAACACCACACGATTGGCGAGCCATTCGCGGCCTTCTTGCGTACGCACCCCACACACCCGTCCATCCGCAAACAGGAGTTCCTGTACATCCTGCCCCAAGGTCAATGACTGGGGCGGCAATCCAGCAAGTAACCGGTCAGGGATGGCTTGCATTCCAGAAGCCGGCACAACAGCCCGTCCCCAAAGCAGCATGCGCCAATAAAAAAGAAATTGCGATGCCACCAAATCGAGTTCGCGGCCCAATGCAATCCCGGCGAAGAACGGCCGAACGAATCGGTTCATCAGCGTTTCAGACAACCCCATTTCCGCAAGATAAGCATCCGTACGCATCTGACGCGCCGATTCCAGACTTGCGGCGCCTGTGAGCGCCAAAGCATCCGCACTGACACGCGCAAGCGCCATACCGTCATACCAGGCGAAAATACCGCTCAACCACGCACCCGGCAAGTCCAATGGATGGCGCCAAGGTGCTGCCACCGTATGCCAAGCACCCCGATGATACACCATCGCACCGGCATCAAAGGGCTGAAGGTCCAATTCCTGAAAATTCAGGCACTGCCCGACGCTCGGGTACGCATCAAACAACACCTGAAACCCATCATCTAGCGTAAAACCCTCTGGATGCCTGAAACTGCCGACGCGCCCACCCACACGTGAGGTTTTCTCAATGAGCCTGACCGTGTAACCAGCCGCCTGCAATTCACGCGCCGCAACCAAACCCGCAAGTCCTGCGCCGACAACGAGGACCTCGGCACGACCCTCAGTTTCATTCAAAACCGACACGGATGTTGTCACGATTCCGGTCCTTTCCCGAACCCCGATCAGGCGTCTGAAGCGCTCCAGACCCGCTAAGACCATGGTGCCGGAACCAGTGGGGCATTTCAAGTCTCGCCGTTCGTTAACGAACACGTTAATGGCCAATCAAACAATCCTTGGCTGGTTGCGGAAACGAGCGCCTTCAGTTGCATTCACCCACGACACCAACCGTCCTTGACATCTGAATTCGACGCGTGTTAGAAATCTATTCAGGTTTTGGGGCGTCGCCAAGTGGTAAGGCACCGGTTTTTGGTATCGGCATTCCTAGGTTCGAATCCTAGCGCCCCAGCTAGTCGCAAAAGCCTTCTGTAGAAGAAGGCTTTTTTGCTAAGCGTGCAACGCTGCGGAGGCGTGATGGCCCAATCAAAGTCCAAACCGCAACAACAGGCTGGCGGGCAACGCGTTCGCCACATCGCGGACAATCGGCGAGCCTTCCACGAGTATTTCATTCTTGAACGCTTTGATGGCGGCTTGGTCTTGACGGGTACCGAAGTCAAGTCATTGCGTAGCGGTGGCGTTCAGATGGCTGACGCTTTCATTCGCATTGAAGATGGCGAGGTTTATGTGCACAAGATGCACATTGCCCCTTATTCGCACGGCAACATTTACAATGTGGACCCCATGCGCAAGCGGAAAGTGTTGCTTAAAAAGCAGGAAATTTCACGTTTGTTGGGAAAAACAAAAGAAAAAGGGTTGACTTTGATTCCCTTGAAGCTGTTTTGGAAGGGTGACTGGGCCAAGATCGAAATCGGACTGGCCAAAGGCAAACAGTTACATGACAAGCGGGACGCCATCGCGAAAAAAGACGTCGCACGGGATGTGCAACGAACCCTGAAAGAGCGGCACCGCTGATGTTCCGTCGCGCGCACACCGTGCCGAGAGACGGTGTCTTCGTTTCACGCACGGACCGGCACCGGGAAATGGATCAGAGACGAGGGCTGGTAATGCACTCGTCCCAATGATGGTGGTTGCTTCTGGTTAATGAATGGGGGTAAAGTGAGCCGACGCATCACTGCACAGTGATGCGTCGGTTTTTGTTCAAAACTTGAGCAGCAAGATTGAAACGTGAAGCAATGACTCGTTGTGATCGAATCACAGCCAAAATTCGATCAGAACTCAACGCGTTTCCGCATTAAAAAAGGCGGTTGGGCGTTGCAGTGGCTCCCCGCTATATGGTTGCACCCATCACCGTGCGAACCTGGTGACATCTAGTTCGTTGTACTTTTTGCGCTCGGTAAGCGACCCCAATCCGCGCTTGTCCAACCAAGAATCGCACCGACAGTCGCCGCGATGCCGGTTCCAGGACCCAGTTTAGCAAGTATGAATGCGCCAATGAATGCCCCAAAGCCCGAAAACAACGACCGTGTCCCCAGCACTGACAACGAATTGGTCGTTGACTCACGCTTCGGTGCGCCGTCGTTCGCAGATGAATGACTGACCCTCAACTGATCCTTGGATGTACTGACAGGTGTCGACGCAGCCTCAACATTTTTTGCCGGCAACGAGTTGGCTCGAAGTCTTTCGGCCGGCTGACCAGACAAGGGTTTTGCAAGCAAAGTTCCTGGTTGCGTCATCATCACGATTCCTTTCAGGCGGTTTTGGACAACACTCGACTCACTAACCAACTCATCGTGTTCAAAGATTACAAACAAGTTACATTTAGTCACGTTCTAAATTAAATTAAGATTAACTCTGGCAATCAGTGACTGGAAACAAGCACACGCCAGTTATTCAATGCGCTGGCTGAACGCGAGCGCAAGACAAAAGGCCGCCCCTTATCCGGGGCGGCCTCATTTGGTGGTGTTATTGACTCATCAGAACTTGACGGTGCTGCCAAGTGCCAATTGATCGTGGCTGAAGCCAGCCGGTCCCCAGAGGCTCTGGTCACCGGTGGCGCCAAACTTGGCACGCGAGTATTCCAGGTTGATCGCAGGCAAACCAAAGAGCCGCACATCCGTGCTGACGCTGATACCGGAACTGATGGCGCCGTTGACACCGGCCAATGCCAAGCCGCGACCGGTGTTCTGGGCCGCAACCGTAACGGATGGGAGCATCATCAAGGCAGGTGTTTTCATGACCAGACCAAGTGATGTGTAATCCGCGCCGCCAATCAACAAGTTGTTGCGACTGCCATTCAGGCTACCGGATACCATACCGGCTGAGAGACCGATTCCGGTGCCAAAGATGTCCGATGATCCCAAACGCAATGATCCCTTGGACGCCGCGAAGTCCCGTGCGCCCCAGCTTCCGGTGCCCAGCACCTCGGCCGAGAGATTCAGTGCGTCGTTGCCAAGATCCAGCGAGGCACCAAAGGTTTTGTCGTTGCGCTGCGTGTCCCCAACGCTTGCGCCCGGCGAGTTGGCGAGGACATTGAAGCGCGCACCGGCAAGGTTGAAGCCGAGGGTTGCGATCGCCTGACCATCGGTGTTCCACATCTGCATCGCTGGCAAGGAATCACCAAGCCCCGCGATACCGCCAAAGAGACCGAAGCCGGCCAAGGCGCCCCGATGATAACCAAGGCCCACATTGATTGGCCCGAGCGCGAAACGTGACGCTGTCAGCCAGTTGCCATGCGGTGCGAGCAACGACGAATTGTTGGGATCCAGCACGTCTTCAATCACGTTGGTACCGGGCAACCACAACGGTGCACCGGCATTACCGCCACTCAGGGCGAATGAACCGTCGCGCCTGAGTGCCGGCGTACCAACAAAGCCATAGCCGCCACTGCCGTTTTGCCACAACTGGCGTTTGAAGGGATCCGTCACGCCCGAGCCCAAGTCCAGATGTTGCCGCATGGCGCCCATACCCACGGCATATTGCATCCAACCGGGGTTGTAGGTCAGCAAAGACTTCACGGCATAGACATCGGTTACAGGCGCTGCCGGGTTCACGCCTCTCAAAAAGGCGTTGGCCGCCGATTGCGGGCTGTAAATGTCAATGTTGAGCGTACCGGTGGCGCTGAGGTCATCGCCAAGTTCCGCGTCAAAGTTAAGCGAATTGCGCCATCGGACGTCGCCCGTCAAAGCGTTGGTCAAGGTGTTGCCAGGAGGATCCGCCAAAAAGTCGCGGTAATCAACGCGGTGAACGCCTGAAATGCGCACCCGTTTTTCAAGGGTAGCGATCCGCGCGTCGATGCCATCCGTCCGAATTTTCAAGGCATCGAGTTCTTCGCGAAATTCTCGTTGCAACTTGGCGATCGTGCGCAAGTCATCAACACTGACATCACCGCTCACATCGACTGGCGCACCCGTTGCGATCGCTATCCGTTCTTCGATGCGTGTCAACAGTTTGGCCAAGGCTGCTGCCAGTTCGTACCGCGTCATCGTTTTCGATCCCCGGAACGTACGATCAGAAAACCCCAACATCACATCGTACTTTTCCTGCAAGGTCCGGATAGATTGAGCAGCCCAGTGCTTAGCGGGCACATCACTCAAGCCGCGAACCCCATCCGAGACAGGTGCATTCGGCGCCATCTGAGCCCACGCACTGCCCGCTCCCATCCACATGGCCGTCACGGCCAGCACTGTTGCGGATTGTTTAAAAAAACGCACGGTTACCTCCAATTCTCATTCTCATCATTTGGCACCTAATCCGGACGACTGCTGCGGGCCGATTGCGATCGCACCCAACCGTCACCGAATCAATGCCTTGGTCTGACTATCAATTGACCCATTTACCGTGGTCGTTTTAACAGCAGGACCCAAGACTCGCCGTGATCACCATTACAGCCTTGGGAGCATAACCGTGCACGCTGGATTTTACAGCCTGCTGAGGCCATAATATGTCATCAGGAAGTGACATTGACAGGAGTTGTCATGCGCCAAAGCGTCAAAACCTTTGATCTGGAGACCTACTGGCAGCAGTGGCGCTCGGTGATTGACAAGACCCTACTTGACCTAACCCCTGTGCAGGCACCGGAACGCTTGTGGGAGAGCGTGCGGTACAGCCTCAACGCAGGCGGCAAGCGGCTTCGTCCACTGCTGACGCTGGCCACTTTGGAAGCGCTTGGCAAAGACCCGCACCGGGGTTTGATTGGCGGTTGTGCGGTTGAACTGATCCACACCCAGTCGCTGATTCACGATGATTTACCTGCGATGGACAATGATGATCTCAGACGCGGGAAGCCGACGAATCATAAGGTTTTTGGTGAAGCCCAAGCCATTTTGGCAGGTGACGCCATGCTGGCATATGCCTTTGTGGTGCTGGCGCGTGACGGCCAATTGCGGGCAAATCCGGCCTGCGGACTGGCCGTGGTGGAAGAGTTGGCACAAGCGACGGCGCTTGGCATGGTTCCTGGCCAAGTCGTGGATATGGCATCCGAGGGACTGGCCCCCACACCCGACTTGGTCCGTTACATTCACACGCACAAGACTGGGGCATTGATCAAAGCGGCGGTACGGATTGGTGCCTTGTTAGGTTCTGCAGACGCTGCCCAGCGCGCAGCCTTGGATAACTACGCAGACAGCATCGGCCTCGCGTTTCAGGTCGCCGATGACATTCTCGATACCGTCGCAACCGCTGGCACTTTGGGAAAAACCCCGGGGAAGGACCAGAACGCGAACAAAGCCACTTTTGTGAGTGCGTACGGCATTGAAGGGGCGCGCACGGCATTGGCAGACGCCACCGATCAGGCGGATAAAGCCCTTATATCTTTTGGCGTGGATGCCGAGCCACTGCGTGCGATCGCCCGCTTCATCCACCAACAGGTCGCCCAGTGACCGGTTATTTGCCTAATTTGCTTGGCATCGGCCATGAACCGTTGCTTGCGGGCGCGCTCGCGCTCTTCACGGCCCAAGGGCTCAAAACCCTGACCAATCTGGCCCGCGAACGCAAAATCAACTTTAAGGTTGCTATAAACACAGGGGGAATGCCAAGCAGTCACACGGCACTGGTGGTCAGCGTCACCACCAGTATCGCACTCACCGAAGGTTTACACTCACCTTTATTTGACGTCTCACTGGTTTACGCCGTCATCGTGATGTATGACGCCACCGGGTTGCGGCAAGCAGCGGGTCGCCAAGCCGCCGTTTTGAACAAGATTGTGGATGAACTGACCACAACCTTGCGTTTCCGTGAAGAACGTTTGAAAGAACTGTTGGGGCACACCCGCCTGGAAGTGGTGGGCGGTGCACTCTACGGGGTGATGGTGGCCTGGTTGACCCATTACGGATGGTAGCGATGGGCAGTGAACAATCTTTGAAACAACGACTCGACCAGTTGCTGGTCACGCGCGGTGAGTTTCCTTCCAGAGAGCGTGCGCAACGCGCCATCATGGCAGGCTTGGTACGTGTGAACGGCGATATTATGCTGAAGGCCGGTACCTTGGTGCGCCATGATGCGTTGCTGAGCGTGGCTGGGGAATTGCACCCTTACGTGAGTCGAGGCGGCCTCAAGCTTGAAAAGGCCCTGACATGCTTTCAAGTCAGCCCGCAGCAGCGCCTGGCATTGGATGCCGGCGCGTCAACAGGCGGTTTTACGGATGTATTGCTGCGTGGCGGCGCGACGCACGTTGTTGCGGTGGATGTTGGCTACGGGCAACTCGCGTGGGCATTGCGAACGGATGAGCGGGTCACGGTCCAGGAAAGAACCAACATTCGCCACCTGACGCCTGGTGTGCTGCCCTATCTTCCTGACTTGATTGTGGCCGACCTTTCGTTCATTTCACTGTCAAAAGTTCTGCCAGCCCTCGTGGCTTGTCTTGCGCCTCACGGAGAAGCCATTACGCTCATCAAACCGCAATTTGAGGTGGGAAAAAGCGCAACCGATCGTGGGATTGTTCGAGATCGCGGCCTGCACGCACAAGCGATTCGACAAGTTGTGGAATCGGCGCAAGCGCTCGGATGGTCTCTCAAAAACCTCACCTATTCGCCAATCAAGGGTCCAGAGGGCAACATCGAGTTTCTGGCGCACTGGTGTCCCCTGGCGATGACAGGTGACTCGGAGGCATTGATTTCAGACGTGGTGGATGATGCCCATCGGTACTTGAATCGCTGTGTGAGTGTGTGCGATGCTTGAGCGTCCACTGCGTTGGTTGACCGTAGTTTACGCACCGAACAAACCAGATATGCCGAGTCGCCTCGACACGTTGCGTGGCTGGATCGCGATGATGGGGTGGCAGGCGGACTTCATCAACGCACGTGGGATGAACGAACCTTTGAATCCTCAAAGTGACCTGATTGTCGTACTGGGTGGAGATGGCACGTTTTTGGCGGCTGCGCGTCTTGCCAGCCACTGCCTCCGCAGCATACCGTTGTTGGGTGTCGACATGGGACGTTTGGGATTTCTGTCGGAAGTGGCTTTTGGGGACCTTCCCGAGGCTTTTGCGCGCATCGCAACGGGCGCTTTTAGCATGGAACCCCGCAATCGGATGCGCATCAGGGCATACCGTGGTTCAGAGTTGCTCGGGGACACGACCGCATTGAACGACGGTGTGCTGTCCAAGGGCGCCTTCGCACGACTGGTTGAATTGGCGACGTATGTGAATGATCATTATGTAACAACCTATGATGCTGACGGTCTTATTATCGCGACGCCGACCGGATCAACCGCCTACGCTCTGTCAGCAGGAGGTCCTTTGTTGACACCCGATTTACCTGTTTCGATTATCGCGCCTATTTGTCCGCATACGCTGGCAGCTCGTCCCATCGTGGTTGACCATAACGCCGAAATCGTTGTCGATGTCAAAGGGCCGGCTGATCATGACCTGTTACTGGCTGCGGATGGGCAAATTGACTTTCACGTGCGCAAGGGCGATCGCCTCCACTTCACGCGTGCGGACACGATCACATATATGGTCAAATTGTCAGGAATCGACTTTTTCGCGCGGCTGCACACCAAGCTCAACTGGGGGCAGCTCCGTCGACCCGGGGATACCGAGCAAGAAACGTTTTAAAGGTAAGGAATCTCACCACCATGCAGCGACCGGATTACGATTTACTCATCCTGGGGGCAGGCAGTGCAGGGTTTTGGGCGGCTAGAACCGCTGCGCAAGCGGGTGCTCGGGTTGCATTGGTCGACCCGGGTCCTCTCGGGGGCCTCTGTATTCTCAAAGGTTGTATGCCAAGCAAGGCATTGCTGCGCTCTGGAGACGTTTTGCACACGCTTCGTCACGCGCCCGAGGTGGGGGTGTATGCGGATAACATTCGTTATGATTTCAAGCAAATTATGGCGCGCAAGTCACACTGGGTGGACGATTTCGCTGGCTATCGCCGTGACGCGATACTGAAGCAAGAGGGCTTTCGATACATTGAAGGAGCCGGTCATTTTATCGACCCGCACACGGTGAAAGTGGGCGAGGAGACCCTGCGCGCGGAAAAATTCCTGGTTGCAACCGGTTCAAAACCCAGCATCCCGCCGATTACAGGTCTTAAGGAAGCGGGATTTATCACGAGTGATCAGGCCCTCAGTCTTGGGGCCGTTCCAGAGTCGATGGTGGTGATTGGTGGCGGCGTGATTGCGCTGGAGTTGGGTCAGTTTTATGCACGACTCGGTACGAGCGTGACCATGGTGTTGCGGTGCGATCGCCCCTTGGGCCAGGAAGACCCTGACGTATCGGAGGCGATACAAGGTTACTTGCAAGCGGAGGGCATCCGTTTTGTGCCCAATGCCCGGATTCAGGATGCACGCCTGAACGGAACACAAAAACAGCTGCGAGTTATGACCGACACCGGTGAGCAAATCCTTGAAGCCAGTGAGATTTTGGTCGCGACGGGCCGAGCACCAAATCTGGACGAACTCAACCTGTCCGCAGCGAATCTGAGCACGTCGGATGGCCGTCTCGCTACAAACCAACACGGTCAAACGCACCAATCCCATATCTATGCCGCAGGCGATGCCGCAGGTCGGCATAACATCGTGCACGTTGCCATCCAAGAAGGCATCCACGCCGCGCGTCACGCACTTGGGCTGCCCGGGACGCCCCCTGAAACGCGCACGTTAGCTTGGGCCATCTTCTGTGACCCCAACATCGCTCGTGTGGGACTCAACGAACGAAGTTGCCAAGAACAGGGCATACCGCATGTCGTCGGACATTATCCGTTTAACGATCAGGGGAAAGCACTGGTTGCAAACCTCACCAAGGGGTTTGTCAAAGTCGTGGCGCACGCCGCGACGGGTGAGATACTGGGAGCCACGGTGGTGGGTGCGGAAGGGGCTGATCTCATTCATGAAATGATTGTTGCCATGCATTTTAAAGCCACCTTGAAAGACTTTTTGGGAATTCCGCACCTGCATCCGACCTTGTCTGAAATCTGGCTGGAACCGGTCGAGGAAGCGGAACAAAAGCGTGCCGCGCTGGCGGTGGAGGCCTGATGAACAGCACTGACATTCAAAGCCTGTTGACCGAAACCCGTTCGTTCGAGCCACCGCCCGCCTTCCGTGCGCAAGCGCACATTCAGGATATGGCATCTTACGACGCGTTGCGAGACGCTGCCAGCCGCGACCCGGAAGCATTCTGGGCACAACGGGCTGAGGCGTTGCTTCAGTGGGACGCGCCTTGGGAGAAGGTACTGGACTGGTCGAACGCACCCTTCGCCAAGTGGTTTTTGAATGGCAAGCTCAACGTCAGCACCAATTGTCTGGATCGCCACGTAAAAAGCTGGCGCAAAAACAAAGCGGCCATCATTTGGGAGGGTGAACCGGGTGATACCCGAACATTGACGTACCAGGATTTGCATCGTGACGTGATGCGCTTTGCGAACGTGTTAAAAAGCCTGGGTGTCAACAGTGGTGATCGCGTGGTCATTTATATGCCCATGGTGCCCGAACTGGCTATCGCCATGTTGGCCTGTGCACGAATCGGCGCCACCCATAGCGTGATTTTTGGGGGATTTTCAGCCGAAGCGATCAAAGATCGCGTGAATGATGCGGAAGCACGCGTCATTGTTACCGCCGATGGAGGATACCGCAAAGGTGCGATCGTACCGCTCAAAGCAACCGTGGACGAGGCGCTGAAAGGCACCCCGCGCGTCGATCACGTGGTCGTTTTGCGGCGGACCGGCTGCGCGGTCCCCATGCAAGGTGGTCGTGACCACTACTGGCATGACCTCACGGCAACCGTACCGGCACACTGCGATGCGATACCGCTTGACGCCGAACATCCCTTGTTCATTCTCTACACATCCGGCTCAACCGGCAAACCCAAAGGCATTTTGCACACCACGGGCGGATACCTCCTGCACGCCACACAGACTGTTCAGTGGATTTTTGACATCAAGGATACTGACACCTATTGGTGCACCGCTGACGCCGGTTGGGTGACCGGGCACAGCTATGTCATCTACGGCCCGTTATCCAATGGCGCAACTACGGTCATGTACGAAGGCGCTCCCAACCATCCGCAGCCGGACCGATTCTGGCGCATCATCGAAAAATACGGTGTCACTATTTTCTACACGGCGCCCACGGCGATCCGCAGTTTCATGAAGTGGGGCGATGATTGGGTCACAAAGCATGACCGCAGCAGCCTGCGTTTACTGGGGACAGTGGGAGAACCCATCAATCCGGAAGCGTGGATGTGGTATCACACAATTATCGGTCAATCGGTTTGTCCGATCGTTGATACGTGGTGGCAAACCGAAACCGGGGGCATCATGATTGCACCGTTTCCAGGCGCGACACCCACCAAACCGGGTACGGCGACCCAACCGTTACCAGGCATTGATGTCGCGGTGGTGAACAAGCACGGTGACGAACTGCCTCGGGGACAAGGTGGTTTTTTGGTCGTGCGTCAGCCGTGGCCAGGCATGCTGCGGACACTGTACCGCGACCCTGAGCGCTACGTTAACACCTACTGGAAAGAAATTGACGGGATGTATTTCACAGGCGACGGTGCTTACCAGGACGCGGCGGGCAATTTTTGGATTATGGGCCGTGTGGATGATGTGATAAACGTATCCGGCCACCGTCTTGGCACGATGGAAATCGAGAGCGCGCTGGTCAGCCACCCTGCCGTGGTGGAAGCTGCCGTTGTTGGCCGCCCTGATGCGATCAAAGGTCAGGCGATCGCAGCCTTCGTCACACTAGGTCCCGGCTACGAGGCGTCCCACGCGCTAAAACATGAGCTAAAAGCACACGTGACCCACGAAATTGGGGCCCTCGCACGACCAGACGACATCCGTTTTACGGACGCCTTGCCCAAAACCCGCAGCGGAAAAATCATGCGGCGTTTGTTGCGCGATATTGCGGCGGGTAAAGAAACTGTCGGCGATACCACTTCTTTGGAGGATTACAGCATTCTGGCCCGTTTACGCGTCAACGAGGATTGACGCAGACTAAACTCGTCACCAAAGCGACACGTAATTGAGCCACGGTGATGGTGCTTGCTTGACACGTCATAAAATCAAAAAGTTCTTGAAACAACCTTTGGCAGCCTGTTTCAGTGCACCTTGCTTGCAAACTGCTTCAGGTCGATTCATGGGTCAAAGATTTCTTATTGTTCAAGCTACAACTTGGTTTTCAGGATTTTTTGCCGCGTGCTGTCGAAAGGCCGTTTAAGTGTGCGTCAAGAGGCAGCGGAAACGTTTAGTCTGATAGTTCACTGTCTGGGATTGAGAAAACTGCCAACCCGCGTTCGAGACTTCAAACAGCGAACGGTTGTTGGCAGGTTGAACAGTCGGTGCCGACTGGTAAGTTAAACTGTCAAGTGGTCGGATTGAAGGCCTGAAACCACACGGCGCCCGCTCACCCCGGTTGCGGTGCGAAATTTGTACGTCAACGAAACAGGCGTGCCAAGCGCTGAAAAAATCCTCCGGATTGCGACTCCGGGGCTTGGATTGCGCCATCGTTGATCAACAGGTTCGCTAACGAATTGATACGCCGGGTAGCCGGACCGTTCGGAAACGCCAGGTAAAACGGTTGCTGTTGCAAAACGGCGCGAACGACATGGGGGTCCCGTTCGAGGCACGCCAGATAGCGCACCTCAATTTCGAGGAAGCGATCCACGATCATGATCAGTTTTTGCGCCACACTGCGTGCTTCATGCTCAGTTTCGGCCATATTAACCAGCAGATGCACGCACGCGGACGGGTTATGCTGATCAATCACCTTGATTAACCCATAGGCATCGGTGATAGCCGTCGGCTCAGGCGTGGTAACCACAAGTACCTCAGTCGCCGCCAACACGAAGTTCAAAACCGCTCGACTGATCCCGGCGCCAGTGTCCACCAGAATGAAATCAGCGCGATGCTCCAGTTCCCTCAACCCGATCAAAAAACCATCCAAAGCTTTCTGATCCAGATTGGCAAGTTCTTGCATACCGGAACCGCCCGGCACGATTTCGAGGTAATCGTTCACTTTGACAAGGATGTCAGTCAACGTTTTTTTGCCTTCCATGACATCAACAAGACTCGCCTTGGGAGAGACTCCCAAGATGACATCAACGTTTGCCATGCCCAGATCCGCATCAAACAGAATGGTGCGCTTGTTCTGTTTTGACAAGGCCAACGCGAGATTCACGGTTACATTGGTCTTGCCGACGCCACCTTTGCCGCTGGTGACAACCAGTACCCGAGACTGAAAATCAGCAAAGGTCACAGGTGTCTCGGGCACCAACGCCTCCACGCCCACACTTTGTTGGTGATCTTCTGGCTGAGTGTCGCTTGCGACAGGGGCAGGGACAGGCTCTCTACGATTCAATCGCATCAACTCGCGAAGGCGATCCGCTTGATCCGTCATTCGGGGTCTCCCCACGTCATTGTGATCCGCCCGCGCATCTAACCCTTCAATTCCTGTATCAACATTCGCGTCAGCAAAGACGCCTCCGCCACCTGGATATCATCGGGTACACTCTGTCCGGTCGTGATATAAGAAATTGGCAGATTCGCCTCATTGGCAATCGAGATTACCCCGCCAATCGCTTCCGTTTCATCTGTCTTCGACACAATGATGCGGTCGATTCCAGTTGAAGAAAAACTCTTGAGGATTTGCCGCAAATCAGACAACCGGGTACTGGCCGACAAAACCAGATGACACTCACAAGCAGGCTCAACATCCAGAAAACTGCGAAGTTCATTGATATGCAGTCGATTCTGGGGACTTCTCCCGGCAGTATCAATCAGGATTAACTCCTTGTCAGCATGCCGCTTCAATGCTTCTTTCAAATTTTGCGGCGTCAAAATGACCTCAACGGGCAAGCCGATGATATCGCCGTAGATCTTCAATTGTTCAATCGCTGCCACACGATAAGTATCGATGGTTAACATCGCCATCTTGACATCTTTTGTCAAGGCAAAATTGGCAGCAAGCTTCGCAATGGTGGTCGTCTTGCCCACACCGGTCGGGCCAACCAACGCAACCACCCGCTGGCGCCCCTCCCCGGAGCACAACGGGCCCGCGACTCGAATCATGTCCGCGACCGGTGCCTCCAACGCATCCGCCATTGCATCAAGCGCCTTGAGGTGAGGGTGCTCCTTCTGCAAATAAGCGGTCAAACGCTTCGCGATGTCCACTGATACATCACACGCCAACAAACGCTCATAAATGCCCTGTAACAGAGTCGGAAACTCCGGGATCGTTCGTGGCTGTGTATCCAGTTTGGAGACAACCGTCTCCAACATCAGTTTCAAGTCCCCGACCGTACCCTTCAGTTCCGCCACTTCGTCTACCAGAACAGCCGAAGCGATCGCCTCTTCAATCCCCTCTGCCCCAGCCTCAACCCTAACAGCATCACCCGCAACGACCGGCATCTCACCTTTGACAGACACTTTCTCCGAGCCATTTCCATTTAGCGACACCGTTGCCGGTACCACCGTCGCACGGTTCGCAGCAGCCTTTTGAAACGCATTCTCATCAAAAAAACCGTTGGCATCCCCGTACGCAGCCAACGAGGACTTTGGTAAGACGATGTCTTTCGCGTCATTCACACGCTCAATTGACGGCGCCAAAGGCCCGAGCTCTATCCCGACAGTCTTGTCGTCGCGGGGGTCCGCAGCCTTTTGTGAAAATGTCTGGCGTCCAGTTGTTGAACCTGGACGCGTCGAGGTTGCATCCAAAGACGCCCAGACTTCAACATATTCCTTCGCAAAAAAGCCAAAGAAGCCACCCTTTTTGAAGGTGCGCGTCTGCAAGATGATCGCATCAGGGCCCAAATCCTCCTTGACCTTCATGACAGCCTCTTGCATCGTCGAAGCCGTATAATGTCGGAGTTTCAAATTTGCTCCCTTCCCCTACCCAGCAAATCCTTGCATCAGGCGCAAACGAACGGCCCGCGCCCATCCAAACCGTGCAATCTATTCCGAATGATAACTGCATCGCGCAAGAGCATCATACGCTGTTTGTACCCTGGACGAAAAGGGCTATCCGTCTTGACCACGGGCATGCAAAATCTTTTTCAAAAGTGTTGAAGCGGTCTCGGGCGCTGTCAATTCGGCTGCGCGCTGATTTTCCGCTTTGATTGCCGCATAGACCTCCTGGCGATACACCTTGACTCGCTTGGGCGCGATAATTCCAATTTTGGCTGTATCACCCTTGGTTTCCAGCACAATCACTTCAATGTCATCGCCAATGATGACGCTCTGATTGGCCTTGCGCGTTAAAACCAGCATACTCAACCCTTATACAGCCGAGACGGGCTGGGCAAGCCCCCCCAACGCCTCATCGGGAATCAGCCTTTGTCGTACTGAATAATGACTGTCATGAAGCACCAACTGTTTGCCAATGCGATGTTCAACCGAAAAGACCAAAGGTCCCATCAAATTGACCGTCATCATCTGTGGATCCGCTGGAATCGAGACAAGACAAGCACAAACCGGCTCGGCATCCCCCAATTGCAACGCGACACGATCCTCCTCCGCCAATCTAACCCGATAATCGGGAAAAAACAACAACGGCTCCACGATCAGAAAGGCAACCTCCGGCTGTGTCACCGACTGCATCCAACGCATCGGGGCGACATCATCCGCATCAATGATCACAAAGGCTCGCGACAACTCAAATCCAAAAAGGCCAGCAGGAAAGTGAATCACCTTGTCATCGGCGATATCCAGTTGACCGAATCGCGTGCTTTCAAACAACATTGCCTTCATCCTCTACACTCAACGTAAAAAGTCAACCAATGACATCGGAATCGCACGTCCACCCACCGCCAACGATGCGCGAAACGCTGCCTCATATTGATTAAGCCGCACCGACGCCTGCGCGATATCGGTATTTTGAATCTCATCCAAAGTGGTTTCCAAATTCGCCTGTAAATCCTCAAGACGCGCTTGTGCAAACGAAAGTCGGTTCTGTTTGCTACCCACCTCCGCACGAACCGCGCCGATACGATCCATCCAATCAGAAATCTTCTTCAAGCTGACATTCGACACGACTTGCGAACTGGTGCCAGTCTCTAAAAAACCCACGAACTCGTCAATCACACCAAACAAACTGTTGGTAGCACTCAGGGGTGCGGCAGTGGAACCAAATACTGCCTCACCGGTGACGTTGTAATCCAGCACCAGTTCAGGACCGATTTCAAGTGTCAAACGGCCGGTATCGGCAGGACTCAACGTCACATCACTTGGATATGGTTCAGTTTGAGTCTTGACGCCGCCGAAAAGGTAACGTCCGTTGGCTTGGGTATTACCAAGATTGCGCAAGGATTCCTTTACTTCTAAAACCTCGCGCTTCAATGCCTCGCGATCCGCCTGCAACAGGCCGCCATTGGAACCCTGAACTGCCAACTGCCGCAAACGCATCATCGTGTCGGTGACACTCCCAAGCGTCGTGTCCGTCAAGGCCAGTGTCTCGCCGGCCGCTTGGATATTCTTCGCGTACTGCGCTTGCTGGGCCAGATTTGTCTTGATTGTTTCCGCACGCGCCGCGCTGGCAGGGTCATCAGAGGGACGGTGAATGCGCCGACCTGTCGACAAATCGCGCTGCACGGAGCCCAAACGATTGAGGTTTTGAGCCACATCACGAAGACTCCGTGAAACCATCATTTGACTCGTGATTCGCATTGAGCACCCCTATTTTCTTCAAAAATCAACGACCCAGGTTCACCAATACATCCAACATGTCTTCGACCGTGCTAAATATACGTGCAGATGCCGCATAGGCTTTCTGAAACCTGACGACATTGGCCATTTCCTCATCCACCGACACCTGCGAAACCATTGCCTGCCGTTCTTTGATTGATTCGACCAAAACATCTTGTGTCTGCACACGACGCTTGGCCGCCAATGTTTCAAATCCAAGCTGCGTCAGGGTTTCTTGATAAAACCCCTCAGGTGTTAACGTACCGGAACCAAAACTCAGCGAACGACGCAACGCCGCGAGCGCCCGCGCACTGCTGTTATCGGCGGGACCACTTGAACCACCGAGTGGATTCTGCCCGGCAGCCGCAACCAACGCCAAACCAGCGGGCGTGCTACCGATCGCAGGGTTGACAGCAATGTCCTGTGCATTCGTCCCAACGAAAAAATTGACGCCAGTTGAACCGTTCAAACCGTAACCGGCGGAATGAACCGTATTGACCGCCATCATGACGCCCTTTGCCAGTTCGTGTATTTGGGCGGGCACGCCAGAGGAATCGGTTTCAGACAAATTTTGATTGTAACCAGCCAACAACGCGCCAAGTTCGCCACCTTTCACCGCGGCAACAATACCTGACTCCACAAACGGCACCGACAAAACATCTCCGTCAAACTTTAACTTTGTCGACAGATCGTAGGCGCGATCCGCAGACACCAATGGATGCCCCCCGATGAAGACACCTTGCATACCGTTCAACGGTGATTCGAAAACACTGATGTCCGCTTTGCTTGCAAGTCGTGTCAGCAAGCGATCCTGCTCATCTTTCAGATCATTCGGGTTTGGCGTTGCCGCGCTGGCCCGGCCAATCTGATTGTTTAACTCAGCGATACGCTTTGCCAAGCCGTTGATTTCCTCGACCGTTGAACGAATTCGCCCCAGCGTTTCCCGTCTCATTTCACCGAAATGAGCCGTCAGATCGTTAAACTTCTGCGCAAGCGCCAAACCACTTTGCCGCACACTGGAACGCAAACCTGGGTCCTCGGGACGCGCACTCAAATTTTGCCAAGATTCCCAAAACATTTTCAACTGAGCGCCGAGGCCGTGATCCGATGGTTCACCAAGCACCTCTTCCATTTGCGTAAGCATAGACTGTCTGACATTCGCCTCACCCAAGTTCGCTGACTCAGCACGCAACTGAAAATCAACCCATTGGTCGCGAACACGACGGATTGCTGCCACCTCAACGCCAGTACCCAGAAACCCCACCGGGGCCATCGGGATTGGTGTTCCGCCGATCAGTTCCGCTCTCTGACGCGAATAGCCTTCAGTCTCGGCGTTGGCAACGTTATGCCCCGCCACATCAAGCTGTCGCTGTGCCGCTCTCAAACCCTTCAACGAAGTAATATATCCGAGATTCATCGGCTCACCTGCCTTTGCGTATCAAAACGATCACGCCCGCTGATCCAGCAAGAAACTACCCATCGCATGCGATGTCACGCCACCACTCTCGCCGTATCCGGTGCTGGGGGCCACTTGTGCCAACTGCGCAAACACATCCATCGTGTGGTGAACAAAGGCCAAGGATACCTTGAGCAGGTCAGCAACCACCGATTGAGCTTCTCTCAATTGGGCGCCAACTGACAAGATACGTTCCCTTAACTGTTCCAAACGTGCCGCCCGAGTATCGGGAAGCACAGCCAACAACGCGCTGAGATCAACCGTCTCGCGGTCCAACAATCCCATTTCGTGTTGCAACAACGTCATCAAGACCTGACGCCTGGATTCCAATTGCAAGATGCGCCCCACCTGTTCTTCTTCCTGTCGATTGAACGCTTCAATGTCGGCCAATTGATGCAGCTTCAGGAAACCCAGTTTTCTTGGCTGCCACAGATTCAACGCCGTGATGGCAGCCAGTTGCGCCTGCAAAACCGTCTCCAGTTCATCCAAGTGTTTCAGCCCGTCTGGAGACCACTGCACCAGGTCTGAGCCACTCACGACAGATACCGCTCAGACGCGTGCTTTAACATGCTCTGTGCCGTATCACGACCACTGACTGCGTAAGTCCCGGCATCAACGCGCGCTTTCAACGCAGCAACCATGTCAGAGCGAATGTCAGGTACCGAGGACAACACCTGTAAGGCCTTTTGCAAGGCCAATCCCTGACTGGAGACTGCCACAGCATCTGTGCCTGTTACGCCTTTGACATCGTCAACTTCTCGCGCACCTTGGCTGCGTTTGATCTTTTGTGCCGCAGCAATTTGCTGCGCTTGCTCATTTGAGATCCGCACCTTGCTCACCTCATTCAAGAAGCCAAGTCACCTTCCGAGCACGCACCGCGGAAATGACCTTACCCAACCCCAATCTTCTTATCGACGGCTCACGCCTTTAACTTAAAAGAAATTCAAAACTTTTTTCGAACCTGGCCAAGCCACTTGTGCTTCATCAAAAGCACATCAACCCCAAGGTCAGGCGAAGAGACCTACAACGACGACGCTTCGGGTGACTCGCAAGATAGGACTTCAGGCACCGTGAAAAGCGTCACGCCTTCAGGCTTCCAATACGAGCAGTGCCCGTGCCCCAACACCCCGGCGCCAAGCGTTCAACGTCCGCGCAGACCACTGGTTGCCGATCCCAGATCACTCAAGCGCCCTTCACCAAAAAATAACAGCACAGCAGCCGACGCTACCCCCGTCGCCTTTTCAACGGCCAAGGCACTGGCACCGGGATGGCGCCTCAAAAAACTCTTAACCAAGGCCAGACTCTTGTCTTCTCCAGCGTTCCCACCATTCGGACGACCGAATGCGCCCACATTGAGCGCCGAAGCCTGCAACGCCCGGCCAAGATCCTCTGCGCAAGACTTGCAAAAGTCACCACCTGACACCATTGGCGCACCACATTTACGACAACCAGCCGACAACCCGACCGCAGCCTCACCCAAAACCGCCAAACGACCATCACGCAACAACCGCTGAAGGAACGCCTCATTCAGATCGAGCGACTGGAGCAACTCGGCTTTACCGCACCCCGGATGGGTTTCAACATAGGATCTGATGACTGCCAATGCTTCTTCCTCGGCCATCACACAGGCTTGACAAACCTTCCGTTCCGAGGACCGCTGAAAAACCCGCTGACATCGTGGGCAGTTGGCAAGATTCGTCATTCAAATTCTCATTCGGGGTTCCGTTTGGCCGTCTCGGTTGCACTGACATTGTTGACCAATTGTCGGTACATTTGATCGGCCAGACCGATTCCCCCCGCCTGAGCCATCGCGCGGGCCCTCTCATCATCCAGCATATCCCGCCACGTATCATTGGCCATGCCCTGATTCAGGGGATCCGTCGTCTGCACGGCCGTACGCATCTGCTTCAGCATTTGCCCCATCAAAACAGACTCAAACTCCTGGCAAGCCTTCCACAAGGCCTTCTGTTTCTGGGTGGTTGGCGCAAGGGAACCGCGCTGCGCGCGCCTCGTATCTCGAGACCGCGACAAACTCTGATTCTCTAGCGGATCCAACATGCTACTACCTTCTCAGATTATTAGCCATTCCAAGCATCTCATCCGACGTCTGAACCGACTTCGAATTGGCTTCATAAGCACGTTGCGCCAAAATCAGGTTCACCATCTCCTCAACGACCTTCACGTTGGACATTTCAATATAACCCTGAGCAAGTGTACCAATCCCATCGGTACCCGGATTCAGCAAAACCGGTTCACCCGACGCCGTCGTCTGGACAAACAGGTTGCGTCCCGCCGCCATCAACCCGGCAGGGTTTACGAAACGCGCGATTTGAATCTGTCCCAAGGTCTGAATGTTATTTCCGACTGTCGCTGTGACAACCCCCTCCGGCGTCACCGAAAAATTACTGGCACCCTGAGGAACCGTAATCTGCGGCAAAATCAATAAACCCTCAGACGTAACCAGCTGACCATTACCATCCGACTTAAAGGTCCCATCACGCGAAAAAGCCACCGTACCATCAGGCCGTTGCACCTGAAAAAAACCATCGCCTTCAATCACCAAATCCAACGGATTCTCGGTCAATTGAAACTCACCTTGACCAAATGCGCGTGCAGTCGCGGAATTATGGACACCCATACCAAACTGAATCCCCACCGGCAACTGCGTTCCAGACTGCAAAGGCGTACCCGCCGCCCGCGCCGTGCGATACATCAAATCCTTGAACTCAGCCCGCATCTTTTTAAACCCGTACGTGTTCGCGTTGGCCAAGTTATTCGAAATGATATCAAGATTGGTCTGCTGCGCCTTCATGCCGGATGCAGCCGTCCACAACGCTCCCATCATAACGAATGTTCCCTTTCACGCCCCATCAGGCGCCAACCGTGAACCCAAACCAATCACAAAACCAACATAACAGGAGACACATTACTCACTTCATGATTCGACACACCAGGGACCAAACTTTAATTGCATTTTAAAACTGTTGCAATAAAGGGCCATCGTTATCGCCATCCGGACCTGAACCTACGCCGCGGACGTCGCGAACAAAAAAAATCCGAAAAACAATAACGCCAAACACTTGATCACGGATCACCCACGCGCAACTTCATTGACAGCCTTGGCCAAGGTTTCATCCTGATGGCTGATGGCCTTTTGATTCGCTTCGTACTGCCGCACCACGGCGATCATCTCCACCATCTCGCGGACCCCATTCACGTTTGAACCTTCCAACTTCCCCTGCAACACCTGTGCGGTCGCAGGTTGTGGCGCATCCTCCCCGCGATAACGGAATGCGGCATCGCCCAGCTTCTCCAAATCGTCATCCGGATTGGCAAAGCGCACAATGGCCAAGCGGTCTAACAGCTGTCCATTGACGAACACCCCGCCATCGGTTCCAACCGTCACTTCGCCGGGTGGAAGCGTAATCGGCCCCCCTTGTCCCATCACACCACGTCCCAGTTTATCGACCAAAACACCCTGGGCATCACGCGTAAAATCCCCGGCACGCGTAAAGAGGGTTTCGCCACCTGGGGTCGACAAACTGAAAAAACCCTCGCCCGCAAGCGCAAAATCCAATGGTGCGTCCGTTTGAATGAGACTGCCTTCCTCGAAGCGCTTAACCACCCGATCCAACACGACACCAGTCCCCAGCTCGCCGATGGGCGCGCCAGACCGCAAACCATCAATCTCCGGCCCCACCGGATCGTTCAACCGCGATACCGCAAAGTTAGCCCGAGCCTCAATCACTGCCATATCCCGCTTGAAGCCGACCGTATTCACATTCGCCAAATTGTTAGCGATCGCCTCCTGGCGCAACGCTTCAACCTGCATCCCCGCACTGGACGTATACAAACCCCTGATCACGACTTACTCCTCTGGCCCACCATCACGTCCCTGCTCGTACAGCGTCAACACCCGTTTGACATAAGCCTGCGTCTCCGGATAAGGCGGAACACCACCATACCGTTCGACTGCACCCGGACCAGCGTTGTAAGCCGCAATTCCTTGCTTTAACCCAAAACGCTCCACCAAACCTGACAAATACCGCGCACCGCCCTCCAAATTTTCAGCGGGTTCAAGCGGATTTTTCACCCCTAACGATCGCGCCGTATCAGGCATCAACTGCATCAACCCCAACGCACCAACCGGGCTGCGTGCCCGCGGATTGCCGCCCGATTCAGCCATCACAACCGCTCGCAACAAACCAGGTTCCAAATCGTGGCGTCGGGCGACATTGTCCAACTCGCCCTGCCACTGCGCCGCACGTGGTCCGACAGTGACTGCAGTACTACCATTCCCGTTCGTCAATGCTGCAACCTGCGGCAAGACCGGAAAGGCACCCTGCCCATGCGCGGTCAATTCCTCCGCAAAAACCCTATCGGCGTGACCAACGCGCGCGAAACCAGCAGCGATCGCACCGACACGATCCTGAATCCGTGCAACTGACGCCAATGCCTCACATAAACCGGTCAATTCAACGTCCTTCTCATCGACGGCCCCTAGCACCTTATCGGTTCAGTCACACAAAAACTGAAGTGGCTCAGCCTTTTTCACCCGGATTGCCACCACGACCGATCAACTGACCAAGCGTTTCACGCCGCTGCGCCTCGGCCGCCAACTTTTCGGCATTCACTTTTTTGGGTATTCCACCAACCTCACGCAGGCGCGCCAACCCCTTCAATGCCGCCCTGCGCTCCGTTTTGACCTGCTCCTGAACCACCTGTTCCTGCCGCGTCTGCGCCAAGCGCTCCCGCAAAATATTGCGGTCCCGACGCACGTCCTCCACCTGCTGTCGCAACACTGAAACAGCCATGGTTGAATCCGTCTGCTGTTGCTCAATCGTCGCCCGATGTACACGAAGCTCCGCAATCGTCGCATGCGCAGCCTGACACTCCAGCGTCAGTTTTTTAAGCTTGAATTCCCATTCCGTGCGCTCCCGTGCGCTCAACGTCGCAGGCTCTTGCGCCAAAGCCTCCAAACGCGCGCGCAAAGCCTGATTATCCGACTCAAGACGCTCACAGTCCTCACGCGATGCCAATAAACGTGATTCAAGCTCGGCAATCACCAACACCTGCGGGCCTGCATCCGTCTGCTGAAGCTGCAAGCGCTCAATCTCAGAAGCTTGACGGCCGACCTGATGCAACAATTCTTCCCGGTCCATCGCAAGCGTACTCAGCTCATCCCGCAATGCCGTTAACTCCGTCCGCTGCGCATCCGCCTCGGCACGCACCGCATCCAGTTGCTCAGACAAAGACTCCCGGTCATCCAACAGACATTGGCGATCGCCTTTCAAAACATCCAGTTCCTCCATCAATGGCACAACCCTGACGCGCAACCCATCCCGTTCGGCCTCCGCAGCCAAACACGCTTGCTCCGCTGATTCAAGGCGTCCACCAAGTTCGAGAAGCTCTGCCTGAACCGTCTGCAACTGAGCCTCAAGGCGCTCTGCCCGTTCGTTGAGGAGATCGGCCTCCGCCGCTCGCTCACTGAACCCCAAACAACGCAACTCACTCGCCTGCAAAGCCTGACGCACAATCGATAACTCGGCATTGACCCGCGCCAACTCATCCAGCGCCGCACCCCCTGCCTGCCGCTCCCGCAACTCGGCAACCTCTTGACGCAAGGTCCCAATCAACGTGTCCTGAACAGTCAACTTGCTTTGCAACTGCAAACGATCCGACTCAAGCGCAGACATCTTCGCCTGTTGCTCATCAAAATAACGCCGCGCCTCATCCAGATCAGCCTGCAATTGGGGTATCAACGCCACCCCCTCCTGCCGCTCGGCTGTCGTGCGGGCAACAGTCAAAGACTGCTCCAACTCGGCAATGACCTGCCTCTGCTCATCAATTGTCGACTTGTACTGAGTGTTCTCGGTCTTGACGTTATTGTACTTCGACTCAATTGACTGCAACACCACTCTGAGTTGCTCCGCGGTAATCGGACTACCCGCGTCATCAACACCCTTGCCCAGCAACTTTCCAAACTGAGACTGCAACGAATCAAACACCACTCACACCCCAAGGGCGACCCTTGCACCCACTCGTTCAAGCCAACATAGACAGTCCCAAGGCGTCAAACTGCCCTCATCCCAGCGCACTCACTCAGGCATGTACTGTCACGGGTGACGCCAATGCGTACTCATAAAAACCCTTGACATTAACATAACGGGGATCCGTTGCCAGTTCAAGATCCCGAAAATACGGATACTTGCGCAACAACGGGTACAACATCTGACCAAAGCCACCCACCAAGACCATCTGGTGGATGCGCAAATCGCGCCAACTCTGCTTGACGGTCAACGCGACCTGCTGCGCCATGATTTCCTTGAGTTGATCCTGTAAAGCATCCGGAATCTTGATCGCGTCACTGCCGTTGGCTTCGTAAACACCCGTCACCATGCTCTCCTGCAACGCACTCGGATCGATGCGCGACACCATCTGCTCAGACAAATACGCAGCCACCGCCTCATATAGACGAAAACCACCAACCGCTGTCGTATGCCCCGAATACTGCGTCAACTCATTGGGTAATCGCACGACCACCCAATCCGTTGTCAAATGACCGGGGTCAATCACGCCGATCGCCTTTTCAGGATTATAATCAATCTGACCACTCAAAATACCAGCATAGACCGCACCAACCGGCTGCGGGATTGCGTCGATTTGCGCGATCTCAAAAACCATCGGCTCGCCACAAAACTCAAACTCCTGACGCCCCAACCACGCATGCAGCGCACGCTCAATATAATCTGGACGACGGCTCAAATAAACCGGCACCCCCAGACAAACCTTATAACGCGGAACACCCTGTACCTGCCGCCGCCTGGTTAACAATCCCAACGCACCGAGAAACAACGCCCTGTTCAAGTCGCTCTCAAAAATATTTTCATCGTTGACCGGAAACAAAAAAGGCTGCTCCAAGGCAAAGCGTCCGAGCGAGTAAATCTGACCTTCCACCTTGACCTGCAAGTTTTGCTCCAAATTGTCATCAATGATCCGAACGGAGCCACGACGAATCGTCGCAACCGGACCGCCAACAAGACTCGGAAAAGTCACCAACGTCGTGCCATCATAAACGCGGGTCTCAGAACGGCCAAGATCAATCCCGACCTGACACGGTTCGGACCCGGCCACAACCTTTCGCGCAGAATCACCCAAAACCGGTGTCACGCTATCATGCCCGCGATAATCAACCGATTCAGAACGAACCGCCTCGCCCGTCTTGGCCGCCGACAAGCGAAATGCACGCCCCGCCATCCCATCAGGCAGCATCCGCGTGAGTTGTACCGTCTCCGCAACCGCGTCACTCATCTTGCTTGATTCCCATTCAACATCGACCCGCATCAATCGCTACCAGAGCCATTACTATAGGCTGTGCGCAAGCGCAGTGTCAAACATAACGCTTCTGAAGAACACGCATCACGCCAAGGGCCACTCACCGGTTCCCGATATCAACGCTGACTCCGCTCATCCACGACATGCCAGCCATTGGATGCGCCACCCAAACAAACGAAACACACAGGCCAACAATCATAGCCCGTGTGCATCGACTCCAAGCGTCAAACCCGAATCAGTTAATACCCACCTGAAACAAAAATGCGAGCGAATCGGTGGTATTTGCAGCCGGTGCCATCCCCCCGCGATAATACAGCCGCTTGTTGGGGTCAAGGGGATCCGGCGCAAAGGGACTCTGAGAACGCACAACCATATTCGTCGACGCCGGGAAAATGGGCGGCGCCAAAGTCAGCAAGCGGCGATCAAACACGAAATCCTTGTCATAAGATAAATCACCGCGCCCAACAATACCCCGTCGCTTCTGCGTCACCGAACCAAACACCCGGAAATTGCCCCGCACCTTTCCGTTCGGATTCTTGTTCACGGGTGTCACATCAGTCAGACCGTACGCCTCATAAATGGGATTCGCCGGATAGCCAAATTGTGACTTTTGGTCTGTCTGCTCTGCATAGACCCCGGCCACGTCTGGTGTGATATCCGGATCGTTGGTCGGCGCACCGCCGCCTGGCGCGTCATAAAAAATGTTATAGTTCTCGACCACGTTGTAATACATCATCAAACCTTCGGTACCAACCGAGCCTGAATAGGCTTGGTGATCAACCTTCACACTCGCTGGCCAGGTCGTGGTCGCATCGTAAGGCTGCGAAGGGTCACCCAAGGCAGCCAACGAACCATGAATCTCCAAATCAACCTCCGCCCGCTTGTTTTGATTTCGACCAGCCATTAAACCCACCAATATCTGCCGATCCGACACGATGCCCAACAGATCCTTGGTCTGAGGAAGCGCTGGCTTGATGGGGTCCTCCTTCACGTATGGTTGAAAATGCCGAATGGACGCCGCTATCAAATCATTCTGAATGAAAACATTACCCACACACTGAATGGACAAACGACTGGCCGGCGTCGAAACAGACATCTGCCCGATGCCCCCGGGCAGATCGTTAACATTCACCTTGGACGCATCTTCAAACTGACACGTGCTATACAACTCGTCATCACACCCGTTGATAGCCGCCTTGCGATTCCGACCCTTCTCCGTGCCCGTATCACCCAAGGCCAAGATATGCCCTGTCAACGGCAAGGTGCCCGGCTGCCAACGCGTGGAATCATTAAATGAAGCATCGACAAAAATGACGCCATTGAATGGGAATCGCCGTCCCGGCCCCGGGCCCAAAACCGCAATCGCTCCCGGAACGCCGCCTTTTTGCCTGAATGACTCCATATTCTGACCAGCAGTGTTTGAGTTGACGGGAATCGAACCACCCAACAGATTGGTCACAAGATTAGTCTTGGAATTATTTTTAGGGCCACCTTTGGTCCCTTTGCCGGTCGGCAACAATGCTGCACCCGTCTGACCCGGCCCAGCCGTATCCAAACCATCCGGTCCCAAATTACGCAACCATACAAAGCCGGCCGTAGGATCAGTGACATCCACGGAACGATTCACCACCAACGCATAGTCGCAGCAAAAACTGCGTGGCTGCCCTGCCCCGGTACCACCACCAACGCCACGGCCCAAGCGGAACAAGTAAATGGCGTACTTTCCTTCGAGGCCAAAGCGCATCAGCTCCACCGTGCCGCGAATGTAAATCCCCCCAGCCGCAAAATTCGTATTGTTGCCCGAAATATTCTGGGGCGCCGTCGCGTTCTGGTAAGCACCCGTCTGACCACTCATCCAGAAACGCTCCGTGGGTACATACACACCGTCTCTCAAACCCCCAGCAGCATCAACATAGGGATGAGCGGTTGAGGCACGCTCGTCGAGCAAAAACGAAATGTTCGGATTGGCGCCCATGGGTGCCCCCATCGCCGACAACAGACGATTACGCACCGAGCGCGGCAATTCTACCGGCTGCCGACGCACAACCGGACCAGCGATGCCTGCAGCCCCATAACGCGTGACGTTCTGATTCTCAGGTGCCGTGAAAATCGAATTGGCAACCGCCATAGCGGGATGCTCACCATCGAAATATTGTTGACCGTTAATCATCACTGCCCACGGCGGACTATTTAAATCAGGATCATCGTTCAGCGGACCAGAGCCGTCACCCATTTCGGTGACGGACACGACGTCTTTAAACACCGGATATCCCGTCACGTTGATACTCTGCGCATTGCCAGTGGCTTTGTCTGTCAGCGTGAAGCCCGGATTGCCCGCTTTATAACTGCTGCCTGACACATAGAGCATCATCGCACTGCGCATCTTGGTTGACACCTGCGAATCTATGAACGTGCCGTTCCCGATTGCGACATTCTGGTTGCGATAACCAGAACCCTGAGACGGTGCCTGCAAATCCACATAACCCCGGTTAATATGAACGGGGCCGTCGATCACCTCCCCGGGAACCCAATTACGCACCTGGTCCGTATCAATCAACGCCGCATACCGCGTCACCGGTTCTTTCCCGACGTAACTCAACACCACACGTTCGGCAACGATAGTCCCCTGTTCATTGCCATCCACGGCCGGATCATTTTGACCTGCCTTGCGCACCCGACCAACCACGCCCACCTTGAATTGTCTGGGCATATCCTCCGAAACACGAAACTGCTGAACACGCGCTTTAAAAGACACCACGTAAGCGGCGTTGCCATTCGAATCACGCACCGAGCCCAAAACATATTCACTCACGCTGTTTGGTCCCAAAATGCCTCCGACGCCGGCAGTGGTTACACCCCGCACCCGTTCAAAGGTGGTTACACCTGCCGCTGCATGCTGAGCCACGGGATCAAGGACCTGACCATCGTTCATATTATCCCACGACCGAGGTAGCCGCGTTTCTTTGTCAATGGAAGCCTCAGCCCATCCCAAAACGAACTCCATGCCTGTCTTGGCGGCCTGTTCGGCGAGTAACCTGAATTTGTCGTTATCGGCACCAGCGTTACGATTACCCACATAGGCCATAGCGCCCATAATCGCTGCCATAAACAGACCGATCATGCCCATCGACGAGATGAGAATCGACCCCCGCCTTTGCATCATTTGTCAGCCTCCTGCCTAATTGCGCCGCAACCGATCGACCACGTGATAACGATTCATCGCCGTCAACTCAACCTCGATACTCTCCGACCCAAACGAGAATGGAATTCGCCGCGCTGTCCGATAACGTGTCACCACGCTCACAAGGGCTTTCTTGGGCAACTGCAACCCTGGCCGCCAACGCTGAGGCCCTGCGTATGCGTTGACATAATTGCGATCGCTGCCCGGCACGACAGCCGGAATACCCAAGGCACGATTGCCATTGGCAAGACGAACACACGTCCCACCGACACTATCAGGGTCAACGTAGCGTGCGAGTACCACATCCGTGATCGCCCTTGCCGGCCCAAACCCGTCGCCCGTCCACTCCCCCCTGTAGTTCAACGCATCTTGACTTGGCGGATCATTGCCAATATAACCAAAATTCGGATGGGGTGGACTGAGACGAACCCGTGAACCGCTAGCCGCTGTAACACCCGCCATCAGTGTCCCCGCAGCGTTCAAGATACGTTGCCCGGTCGACTCGGCGTCTAAACTCTGGGCAGCCATATCAAGTGCCACCGGGTCATAATTGACGCGGCCGTTTCGAACATCCATCGGAAAAGGATAAATACTCTGCAAATCGGCCCTGCGTCCCCAAATGAAATAATTTGAGTTCGTAAAGTTGGGAGGTGCTAGTGCATTGACAACTGCCCGCACGTCGGGAATTGTCATCAACCGCAATTCCAAGGGTAGATTGCTGCGATAGATGCCATTGGCCACGCCATTTTGAATCCGGTCACGACGATCGCCCGGTGCATTTGGCTCCCGCAGGGGCAACAGTCCGTCACCCACATCACGTGGCTCGGCAGGGTTGAAGCGCATTGGCGCCAGATAAACCAAACGGAAGGTCCACGTCACCGGCAAACCACTATCCAACTGAACCTGCCCACCCCCCGCTGGCGTATTGGTGTTGAACGTGGCTTCCGCACAATACAGCAACGGGTTCGAAAACACCCGATCTGAACCCAAGGCTGCGGTAGCACCCATGGGAAGGGAGGTCTGATCCGCCTGCCTCAACGGAAAGCGCGTCGTCCCCGCGAAACGATTAAAGCCCCCGACTGTGTCCGTGGCAACGGTCAAAAAACGAAAATCTCGACGGTCCACCGCCTGATATGTTCCGTCAAATGCCGCGTTATGGGGACCATTCGTACTGGGATAAAACACGCTCCCCGTTGGCGCGCCAAACCGCAAAACCTCTGGAACATTCACCAGACTGCCATTGGCACGATATCCCATTACTGTCAGGCCGGCATTCGCCGCAGCGTTTACACTACCGACCGTGTTCAACAAGAAGCCAGCGTCCCCCAACGGCCGAGCATCATAATAAATGACATGCGAGCGTTTCAAAATACGGGACAACTCCTTTACCGCCTGGGTAGCCTCATGTTGTGCAGTAACCTGAGACTTGGTTCGCTCGGTCACCCCACGAATCTCATCAAACCCTTTAAAAGAAATCGCCATAACCCCCCCGACCAAAGCCGTGGAAATCAAAATCTCAATCAGCGTCATACCACGCCTGTCACTACGACCAAACCGGCCGCGTGGTTGTTCTGAATTACGCCGGCGCCCAAAAACAGATGCTGAAACACGCATCACAATACATCCCTGTCCATAAGCGTCAAACTCAATGGAATATCGGCCGACGGCTCCATCGGTGTGTCAAACTGCATCGCTGGTCGCTTCCTCACATCGTTCGCCGTAAACCAAAATAACCCGTTACCACAGCCAGAGGACGTCTGGGATCGTAACCGATGCTGTTGACCCGATTGGCAGGCGTGTAAGCCGTCGCTGGCGACGAGCCATCCAGCACTGGACCGTTCCGATTCCACGTCCGACACAACGAATCACGCGCGAAGACTCTGACGGTGACCGTTACCACCCAGGGTGGTACGCTGTTGGCACCGACGGCAGCCGGCCGCCACAGACTTCCAGCGGGGTAAGTCACCAATGGAAATTCCGTAGGCCCAGTGAGGCCAGCCCACGGACACCCCAACGGTGCATTTGTCATCTCCGGCTGATTGGTTTGGACCCACACCTCACGCATATACCGAATTGAAGGTGGCAAGGCAGCCCCATTTCCAATGTTTGCGCCTGTGAAAGGATCCACAGCATTGGCCCTTGGCGCTGGAATGAATCGATAAGTGTTGGTTTCCCAGTTATTGGGCACTGAGACATCCTCTAAATTAGGCGGATTGTTCAAATTTGGAAATACACCGCTCACCGGGCGCGAGTTAGGATCCGGAGGCGCAGGAAAACGAACGGGCGTGGGAGGAATGACATTGACAGCAGCGCCGGTTGATCGCCCAGCTTGACCTCGCCGCCCTTGATCCGGCATCGCACTGTTGTCTGAGTAACGCTTTTCTGTCGTATCATACAGCCATTCACGCACAAACAAATAAGGTGTCTCGTTCGCTGGCAGCTGAAAGCGGTTATGCAAAGCCTGAACCTGGTTCATATCCAGTTCATTACGCCTGAACGGGGCGGGATACCACGTGCCACCAGCAGCCAAGTAGGGATTCGTCTGCCCTTGAAAATAATCAAGGCGTTCAGATGCCAAAAGCGCCGCGGTCATGACAATACCTGTGTTGCGCGAGGACTTAAAAATAACGGATACCGCACCGAGGACGGCCAACAATGCTGAAGAAATGACAGCCGATGCGATCAAAACCTCAACCAAACTGAAGCCAAGTCGCGCACGCCTCAAAATGTCACCTCGTTTATGTCTTCGAAACCATTCAAACCAAGCAGCCCATTGGTAGAATTCCCAGCATCTTATCGTCTTAAACACCAAACCAACGAAAGAATCACTATTTCAGTGACCAGACCACAAACACCAGGCCAACACGTGATAACAACAAGATTGATCCCGGGTGATGCTTGCGGCAGTGTAACAACGCGCAATTAACGAACAATCGGTCAATCTGATGGATAACCAGCGAAACCATCAATCCAACAAACACAAAAACACGAAAGCCCCTCGCTCTACCCTCTTAAAAGGGGAGCAGGGG
>JBBAPZ010000004.1:80820-222352 GCA_040400605.1 Candidatus Sericytochromatia bacterium | reverse complement strand
CGCGACGCCAACCGAAGGCTGGCAACTATTTAACGATTGGCTCACAGTAGAACAGTTAAAACGCGCGGGCGTGGAGCCATCTAAGTAGCCAACCTCAGCAGGCTGAGGCTCGGTCCACACGTGTTCGAAACATAAACGAATCGAATGTTGCTTTAATCCCTGCGATGGTGATTTGTTTCCGTTGAAAAATCATCACTGCTAGGTGTCCGACAACTGCTACCGAAACGGCCACCGGACATGCCGTAGTCAACACCGAGGGATTCAGACTCGGCAACCATGTCTGCCCACCCGTTTGGCTTGAGGCCGAACAAGCGCGGCTTTATATCCCGGTTAACGTGAATAGCCCCAAGCGCATTATCATCATGACTTAAACCTAGAGTCCACCTTGGTCAAGAAAATATATCCAGCCAAGCCTGATGCCAGGCTCACAACGACGTTCAACAATACCAAGGGTCCATTAGCTCCTCTATCGGCGAGTTTCGCCCCGGTAATCAAAGATGCAACGAAAACAGAAGAAGTCGCTAAAAACGCAGGCGTATACTTCTTTCTATCGATTTTTTGTTGTTCTTCTGCTTTTTTTCGTTCCCTTGCACTGGATGCGTCGCGATCTCCTCCCTTCACGACTCCCTCCAAAACTTCTCCTTCTTTGTTTGTAAAACGAACTGTGTCATAGTTGCCATACTGCGGGTTTTTTGGGAAAACGGTTTTTAAGGCTGAGGATGTGGCAGCATACACGTCAGATCCTACCATCACAACAATATCGTCGCTCGAATTCTTTCCTGCTTCTTCTAACGCCTTTTTAAGGGCCGCATCCCCTTTTCCTTTCAACTGCCAACCATTGCCGTCGTCCGCCGATAATGTCGCCTGATAGGGCGCCTGTCCAAGTGTTCCCAGTTTAAACGAACTCATTGCTCAGTCCTCAATTAAAACCAGCCCGACAATTTACAAACCATCACGTTTGTGACTGCCTGCTACCCTAACATCAACACCGTGAGTAAACGGAAAGAATCAAGCACCACGGACTCTATCCCGAATGGCAAACAGTACTGACACGATAGAATAACAATGCTTTCGACCCGCATTTTGCGCGTGTTACGCCAACCTTACCATCGTGACTCAACCCTAATTCTTGCCTTCATTAATGTAAATTTAACCCGTCATCGGCCATATCATACGACAAGGCGTTTTAGGCGATCGCTTAACTGGTCGTGAAAATGAAGAACTCTCGAAATACCGAGTAGTTAGCGGTTGCGTTGTTGGTTAAATGATGCTGGCAATCGTGAGGTGCGTCGACGTGAGTCAGGCAGATGTCAATAACGTCTTGACACGGTTGGTTTGTGGGAGCGATCATCGTGCATTGCTAGGGCAGATAACTGGTTTCCAAACTGTTTCTTAGGAGAAGCACCGGGTGCCTGCGCCAAGTTACTCACGATGAGCGAGAGCGGGACCGGTCGAGTGTCACGGCACGCGTGTAAAGCTCCCACAGACCAATTGCATACAAACTCAGTCCCGGGTCCAGTGTCATGTGCAACCAAAAAGTCAGCGTCTGAGCCGGCCAGATGGATAGGTAACGATACAGGATGAAACTCCCAATGTGGCAAAAAAGCGCCGCGGTGATTCGAACCCAAGTTCCCCACGGCGGCAGGATCTGCCTCTGCAAACTCAAAACAATCCAGCGTAAATCGTAAAGCATCAAAACGGCCGCAATTGGACTGACGACCATTGCCAATACGGCGATTCCAGAACTCATCACCGACTCTGCCTCGCGATTACATCCACAGAGATTCCATCAATCAAACCCGGTCGCTAATCACGCGGCACACGTGTTAAGCCGAGCCACCTAGACGGCTGTTGCGACGCTTGTTTGCGTATCGATGGCCTGCAAACAAAAAGGGTTTGTTTGATTGATAATTTCAGTTGAAAGGGCTAGAACCTTAATTTCAGGACTTCGTGTTATGAACTATCCAAGTACCCGGAGCTTAAGCCGGGATGGTCGACCGATACCGATCATCCCGGCTTTAACGCACTTACTGTGCCGCCAGTGCGTCTTTCTTCTGGCGCATCATGTTGAGTGCGCCACCTGCGTGGAACCAGGCAATTTGCTCGGCATTCATGGTATGCAGCAACTCAATGGTTTCAATGGCGCCATCATGGTGCCGCACGGTCATCGTGACGGACTGACCAGGCGTCAGTCCACGCGGATTCTCGATGCTCACCACATCGCCCTCCAGGATCCGATCATAATCGGCTGCCTGTTTGAAGGTAAGCGGCAAAACCCCCTGTTTCTTGAGGTTGGACTCATGAATGCGGGCAAAAGAACGGACAACAACAGCCTTGCAACCCAGATAACGAGGGCTCATGGCTGCGTGTTCACGACTGCTGCCTTCACCGTAGTTCTCGTCGCCCACAATGATCCAGGTACGACCCTGCGCCTTGTACTGACGGGCGACAGCAGGGACCTCCAGGTTTTTCTCGCCGGAAAATACCTGATGCGTCGTGCCGCGTTCGTCACTCCACGCGTTGGTTGCTCCAGTGAGCATGTTATCCGAAATGCGATCCAAATGTCCGCGGTACTTCAACCACATACCAGCCGGTGAAATGTGATCCGTCGTGGTCTTGCCCCGTGTCTTGATGAGTACGGGCATATCCCGGAAGCTTGATTCCTGCATCGCAGCGAATGGTTCCAGAATTTGCAGACGCTCCGAATCAGGTGCCACAATCACGGACACGCCTTGTGGATCCGCAGCAGGCGCCACGTAGCCGAAACGCCGACCAACGAACCCACGCTCCGGGACCTCGGGCGCCTTGACGGGAGCTGTGAGGCGGAATGACTGCCCATCAGCGCCCACCAATTCATCGCGCAAGGGATTAAACGTCAAAGTACCCGCCAGACCCAATGCCAAAGTGATTTCAGGACTTGCCACGAACGCGAAGGTTTCGGGATTGGCATCGTTTCGACCCGGGAAATTGCGATTGAATGATGTCACGATGGTGTTGCGTTCGCCTTTTTTGAATTCATCGCGACGCCACTGACCGATACACGGTCCGCAGGCGTTCGCCATCACACCCGCCCCGACGGAGGCCAGTGCGTCCACCAAGCCGTCCCGATGACAGGTTTCAAAGACAGCTTGGCTGCCGGGAGAAATCGACAACGACGATGCTGACTTCAAGCCATGCGCAGCGGCCTGCAGGGCGATCTGCGAGACCCGATGCAAATCCTCATAGCTCGAGTTGGTGCAAGAGCCAATGAGTGCAGCCGACACGCGCAACGGATACTCATGCGCCTCGGCATCAGCGGCCAATTGCGAAATCGGCCTTGCCAAGTCGGGACTGTGTGGGCCCACAATGTGCGGTTCCAGGGTCGATAAATCCAATTCAAGCACTTGATGATAATAAGCGTGCGGGTTTTCATCAACTTCGGCATCCGAAACCAGCAAATCGCGAAACGCTTCAATCACCGGCAACAAATCGCCGCGTTCCGTCGTCTCAAGGTATGTGGCCATGTGCGCATCGTAGGCAAAGATGGACGACGTAGCACCAATTTCGGCACCCATGTTACAAATGGTCGCTTTACCCGTTGCGGACAGCGAATGGGCGCCTGGACCAAAATACTCCACAATGCAATTCGTGCCACCTTTAACAGTCAACTGGCCGGCAACCCACAAGATGATGTCTTTGGGAGCCGCCCAACCGCTCAGCTCACCAGTCAACTTCACGCCGATCAAACGTGGTTGTAGCACCTCCCACGGCAAACCAGCCATCACATCCACGGTATCCGCACCACCTACTCCAATGGCCACCATGCCAAGACCGCCTGCGTTGGGCGTGTGGGAGTCGGAACCAATCATCAAGGTGCCGGGTACCGCATAGTTTTCAAGCGCAACCTGGTGAATGATGCCAGAACCGGGGCCCCAGAAACCCAGGCCATACTTGGCACAGGCACTCGCCAAAAAGTCGTAGACTTCCTGGTTGGTAACGCGGGCAGCGACTGTGTCCTTTTCAGACCCCTGATAAGCCTGAATCAAGTGATCACAATGCACCGTCGACGGTACAGCCGTCTGAAAAACACCGGCTTGCATAAACTGCAAAATTGCCATCTGCGCTGTGGCATCCTGCATGATCACCCGATCCGGCCGAAGCTGCAGGTAGGCTTTGCCGGCTTCGAGTGCCTGATCATCGGCACGATCGAGATGACCGAACAAAACCTTCTCGGCCAAAGTCAACGGTCGTTTGACACGCTGGCGGACGATTTCAAGGTTTGCCTGCATCCGCTGGTAAATCTGTCTTAGCGAAGCGGGTGTAGTTTCGATTTGTGGCACGATGCCCTCCTTGTCATCTCGCGCGCACGTCAACCGGTCCTTCTGGCACCGATTCGTGACGCCTGCGTGGCAACCCATCAATTAAACAGGATTTTACCAGACCATCGTCGATTGACCCAACCAAAAACTGACCAGCAACCAATGTGGCGCCATTTAGCGTTCAGCGAGCAACCCCGTGATGGCAGCCCGGATGTCCTCAGCCTGCGGAACACTGCAATCCTCTAGCGTCGGTGCAAGGCCGATACCGGGGACGTCCGCGCCCGCCAACAAAATCGGTTTGGCTTCCAGGTGATAGAAACAATCATCGAGCAGGCACCGAATCACGTGCTCCCCGTAGTTGGTCACCTCGGTATCTTCGTTGACCACGACGACACGGCCGGTCTTGCGGACGGATGCCGCCAGCGATGGACGGTCTAACGGGTACAGCGTCCGCAAATCGATCACCTCAACGACGATCCCCTCTTGCGCCAACGTTTGAGCGACCTTGACACAGACAGGTAACATGCGGCCGTAGGAAATCACGGTGACCGCGTCCCCCGGGTGAACCACGCACGCACTGCCAATGGGCACCGTGTAATCGGTGAGGCCTTCCGGCCAACGGGGTTGCCAAGACGAGCGATCGCCCAAAGGCGCGTTGATCATCTCATTCAAAACCGCCGCCTCTGACGGCTCCCCAGGAATCAGGTCCTCGCTCACCGCGCGCATCAGCGCCTTGGGTTTCAAATACATCACCGGATTAGGCTCTTTAATCGCTGCAATCATCAAGCCGTAGGCATCCCGTGCATTCGACGGACACACGATTCTCCAGCCCGGAACGTGGGACATCATGCTCTCAAACGAATGAGAATGGTAAATTGAGCCGTGAATGCCCGCGCCGACCGGCGTCATGACAACCAAAGGTAAATGATACTGTCCATAACTCGACCAGTGGCAATTACCAACCAATTTCAGTAAATCAATCGTGTTGAAGATGTAATCAGCGAACTGTATCTCCGCAACTGGCTTTCCCCCCGCCAAAGCAATGCCCATTGCCATGCCAATGACCCCCCGCTCATCCAGCGGCGAATTCCAGGCAGTCTGCAACCCCTGCGTGGCAGTAAACACACCCCCAAGTGGCGGCCCAACATCTTCACCAAACACATCGGTCACACCCAAATGCGTTTCACCATAATGTAAGGCCATGCGAATGGCCTGCGCCAACGTCGCCATGGCTTAAAACCCTCCTTGCGTATAGTTAAAACCCCATTCCGTTCTTGGGGGCGCCTCACCGGTATAAAAAATGAATCTGTCCCGATCCGACGCGGCAGGCAAGGGTTCATCAAGTACCCGCTTCAATCCTTCACGCAACTCCGAACGCCAATAATCCCAAACCGCTTCACAATCCTGTTGCGTCATGATCCCCGACTCCATGAGATGCGATTCAAAACTCTCAATTGGGTCGACTTCATCCACCCGATTTGCCCCGGATGCACTGGAATGCCCGTGCAAGCGGCTTACATCCGCCTGTAGACAATAGGGTCTGCGCGTCGTGCGGCAATAATGCATCGCCCGTGCAATGGCATCCCAACTGGCTAACACATCAGTACCATCGACGACCGCGGTTTCAATGCCATAGGGTCGCGCGCGCTCAGCCAAATTCGGCGAACTCTGCACCGTATCAGATGGCGTCGAAATCCCGTATCGATTGTGGTTTACAATGATTAGAATCGGCAATTCACGACCGGGCATCGTGGACCAGTTGAGACACGATGCAAAATCACCCTCCGCCGTACCCGCATCGCCACCGTTGACGATCGTGATACCGGTGCCCCCCGCCTTTTTTTGCATCCAGGCTGTTCCTGGTGCCACCACATACTGCGTCTCAATCGTCGGCGTCACTGGCGCCACGTTCCAGGCGTGAATGGCGTAGTGGTTGACGAAATTGCGTCCACCAGAGTAAGGATCCGTTGCCGTTGAGCGCATCTGTCTCAAGGTATCGATAGGATCGGCACCCATCGCCATCAGAATCGGATTGCTCCGATAATGCAGATGCAGATAATCAAATTGCGGTCCTTGGCCTTTTTGGACCTGCAAACCCAAACTGACACCAAACGCTTCCTCACCGGGGCCACCAATCCAAAAGTACCCTTGGCCGGCACGGTTCATTTTGATGGTCACCTCATCCACGATGCGACTGACCACCATGCGTTCATGAATGACACGCTTGCGTTCCGGCGTGAGTGAAGGAACCAAAATCTGCTCAGACAAGCTGCTGGCAGAAGCCTCTGTACGCGTTGTCACGATCCAATCTCCTTTGTCGGGATCTGCGCGTGACACGGAATTCCTGACCGTGCCCCATCGCACGAATACCCCTGCTCACATAGTATCACGGATTCAAAGTGCGCCAAGCGCCACCTGTCACTCGCCAGAACGATGAAGGCCCATTAAAATGAATGCAAAGGAGTTCCATTCGCCATGTCTCATCAGCACAATAAAACGGGGCAACGTCGAACGCGCACCCTCTTGGTGCTGGGTTTTGGCAGCATGATTCTGGTACTGGGATTAATGGGTTATCAAGCGTCCCACATTGTTAAAACTCACGAAGCGCGGGTGATTGCTGGCGACTTCCCCTTCATTCATGTAGAGATGGAGCCAGTTGTCGTGGAAGAAAACGGGTACGTCAAGTCGGCAAGCGGGCCAAAAGAGCGCCCACGTTACGTCGCGTCCTTGCGCCTGATTCCGCCGGGGCGTTATCAGGTGTTGTTGATTGCCCATGATGGTAACCCCAAACGCCGCAAAAAGTCCGAACTGGTGATCGGCGCCCAGGATGTAAACGGTATCTGGCACCCAGGTTCCGCGATTGATATCCATAAACGGCTGCAGGTGGCCGAGGCCCACGGCGAGTAACGCCCAACCGATTTTCCGCCGCTCGGCTCGGATGGATTTGTTTCCGGGGCAACCCAACCATCAGATTGACTGAGTGTTTGTAAAATGTTTGTCGCATTCGGCGGTAGGTAGCACCATTGCGTGGTTTTTGCGGCGTGGTGATGCCGGTATCGCTCAGCCCGATCGGTCTGGTTGATGGTTCTCCGGGCAACCCGTTGACCGGCATCTGACCACTGAGGGTTCTCGCAACTGCCTGTTTGGCGCTTGAGATGAAAGTGACGAGAGGACAGCATTGTAAGCGCCATCGACTTGAGGTCTTCAAGGTGTCTTTTCAGCCATTCCCTCATTTGGATCGGCGCATGGCGGGCGAGGGTCTCCGGTCCCTCATTTAAACTGACAAAACGCTGGCGCGTTGCACGTGATAGGCTATCTGAAATTTTTGCCACTTTGGTGATCACAAACCCTGAAAACTTATCGCGCATTGGGTACACTGTGCCCACCGAACAACTGGGATACGGTAACTGAATCCTGAACGCGACGGTTGTCACATTGAAAAAGGAATCCTGACATGGATCTTGAGAAGATCGCAGACGCCAGCCACCAAGCGTGGTTTGTCGCCATGGCCAAACAAGGTTGGATTTTTGGCCCAATTCTAAACCCGGATCGCAAAACCCACCCTTGGCTTAAACCCTATGTCGGTTTAAGTGACGCGGCCAAGGAAATCGTGCGCGCGCAAGTGAAAGGAACGCTTCAAGCACTGGAAGGACAAGGTGGCTTACCGGCACCTGGCAATCATTCGACGCCGAGCAATGATGCAGTCGCTTCCAGAACCGTTCCCAAAGCAGTCACGACACCAGTGGCGCCAAAGGTGGAAATCGGTGCGTCCGCTTCAGAGGTGATCGAGCGAAAGATCGATGCATCCGGTCGCATGCGCATTGGTGCGGGCTTGGTAAAAAAGGCCGAACTCATTGTTGATTCGGTCAATCAAGTGGGCATTCGGCAACTGGATGATGCGCTGGAAGTCGTACCACATAGCGTGGCCGGCCCTAACGCGTTTTTAGCGTCGGTGAATCCCGATGGGTTCATGTTGCCGAAAGCGATGCTATCAGGCATGGGCACATCGGAATTTATCCTGACCTTGACGCCTGGTCGTCTTGAAGTCAAGCCCAAATAACTCCAACGCTCTTGAACGCTCACATCCATTGAAAACGCCAACCAGTCGGCTGGCCGTTTTCATAAGGCATCACGCCGTCGAAAGGGCGCGGATTGCGGTCAAAAACCAGTGGTAAAAAGTGCCGATCACCCGCCCAAATCGGCAACCTACCCGACAACAATGCCCCTACCGGATGCCAAGCCAATGTTCCTTCGGGATTAACCGTCATCGGTTCGCCAACCCACGCGCGGATTAAAAAAATGAAGCCGAGCCAAGCGTCACCAGCCTGACCAAATCCAGGCCAGTGAATCACCCCGCGCAATTCCGGTTCAAGAATCTGGATCCCCGCTTCTTCCTTGAATTCGCGGGCTAAACACTCCAGAACCGATTCGTCGGACTCAAGCTTCCCCCCAAGACCATTGTATTTACCAAGATGAGGGTCACCGCGACGACCATGTCGATGAATCAACAACACCCGATCGCTGGATTCATCCAATAAATAACCAAGCGTCGCGACAATTGGTTGTGACATTGCGTTCCTTTTTTCAGATTAACGCTTGTGCTGCGTTACAGGCGACAGCTGAGGCGATCGAGAAACCGTCAGCAGTTTATCATCGAACGTCCCCGGATGGTTCAATCGGCCTTCACAAGCAGCAAAGCATTATGTATCGGCCGCTCCGTTCCATCTGAGGGGTGGTTCACGACGCGATCTCGAACATACAACGTTGTGGAACCGCCGCCGTCCAGATTCAATGCGTCAAGCGCCCCTTCAGACTGCAAATGGGTGGCCAGTTCCACCAAGGTCATCCCGTGGCTGATTCCAGGCATGCGTCCGTCCACACTCACAATCAGCACCGAGCCGTCTTTCAGTATTCCAAGGGCCGAGCGTGGCGCGCGCCCCCACACGACATCCGGCTTGAACTGTTCGCGCGCACCGGAAATGGCTACCTGTCCATTTTCAAGCAAACGTGGGCCTGCGGCCAAGACATGTTCGATGGCTGGCCATTGTGTTAATAAAGTGTTTTCCAAATCCAGGCGATCGCCAGCCTGAACCCGGCGCTTTAACCAGTCGGCACACTGCCCGGTAGCAAGCAACAAGACATGACCTGCCGGCACTGATAGACCCTCCGTTTGCAGTGGGGTTAAGACACCACGCGAATCCCTGAGCATCGCCCACGTGGATTCGGTTAAACGCGGGACGGCACGTCCTTCGGCAATCACCGTTAACTGATGCTGGCCGGGGAGACGATTGAGCGCGTCAACGTCCAGGCTTTCGCCATGAGGTAATTTGAGGTGATAGGCTGCTTGGGTGTGCCCAATACTGGCTCGGTTCGATTCATCAAGGAGCAAGGCACTGCGGTCAAACAAGGGCATCGCCAAAATCTGACGATTGCGAACCAACAAACCAAGCGGTGAAGCACTTCCCATGGCAAAATAGCCGGCGTTGATTCCAACCAGTGCACTATGGCTTGCAGCCAACCGTGCCAACGGCTGCAACGCATCATGAGGGCCGTCCATCAAGGCCGGTTTCAAGCGATAAGCCGTTTGAACGGCGCGCACCAGGACTTGGTGAACCACGACGGGATCGAGACCGTTTGCCATCTTGATCAAGCGATACTCAATCTCAGGCGCCAACACCTCTGATTCAACCAAACGATAACGGGCATCCAAGCGAACAAGCAGTGTCCCACCATCATCGGAGGGCTGAACCTTCGTCACGTACCGATAGGGCCAAGGCATCCGCAGCTCACAACCGGTCACATCATTGACGCACTGCAAGCCGCCTGGGCGTCCATCCGGTTCCGCGTCATCCAAAAACAGATTCACACCATCCACGCGGAGGTTCCAGGCGCTGGCGGAACTGCGCTCCAGCCAACGCGATTCTGGGGCAAGCGGTACCCGCAAGGTATAGCCTGCCTCATCACGTGTATGATGAACAGTCAATCCCGCTGCGGCCGCCGACGCGACGCTGGAAGAATTGAACGAGGAAGCAATCAGCAAAATCAGTAACGATAACGACGCCCGAACGGCAAGACACGCCCATCGAACGTCTTCCGACCTGTCTCTGACTGGCAGCAACATGTTCTGAGTAAAACCCAAGGTAAGCCCCACTGGCGGAGAAATGCTTACCCTATACCAGTAAAGGGTCGCAAGCCACCAGTCGGCTAACATTAACCCCGCCGTCTGCAAACTTGGTGACGATGTCCTCATAGCCGCGGTCGATATGATGCAAGGCACCGACGCTGGATTGACCATCGGCAGTGAGGGCCGCAATCAAGAGCGCAGCACCAGCTCGCAAATCCGTCGCCTGGACCGGCGCCCCCGAAAGGCGATCCACACCAACAATCACCGCCGCATTACCCTCGGTCTTGATGTTAGCGCCCATCCGTAACAGTTCATCCACATGCAAAAAACGGTTCTCGAATACTGTTTCAGTAATGATACTGGTACCCTTGACAGTTGCGAGGAGCGCCATCATCGGCGCTTGCAAATCCGTCGGAAAACCAGGATAGGGCATGGTCCGCACGTCAACGGGGGTCAACTCCGAATGCCCCTTGACGATGACACCGTCCGGCCCATCGGCCTGAATCAAGACACCCATCTCCTGCAACTTGCTGACGGTCGCTTGCATGTGGTCCAGGCGCACGCCATTCAACCGCAGCTCTCCCCGTGTGATTGCAGCACCCATCATAAACGTCCCAGCTTCGATGCGATCCGGAATGACTCGATGCTCACAACCGTGCAGGCGGGACACACCCTCAATCACAATCGTTTCCGTACCGGCACCACGTACCCGCGCACCCATCGCATTCAGCATGTCAGCGAGGTCCACCACCTCCGGCTCTTGTGCGCAGTTCTCAATCACCGTGATGCCATCAGCCAAAGTAGCTGCCATCATGATGTTTTCGGTCGCGCCAACACTCGGGTAATCCAAATAAATGTTGGCGCCATACAATTTCTCAGCCACCGCTTCAACAAAGCCGTGTTCGATGTACACTTGAGCACCCAACGCACGCAGGCCTTTCAAGTGCAGGTCAACGGGCCGCGACCCAATCGCACACCCACCGGGAAGTGGAATCTTCGCGCGACCGGTGCGCGCCAAAATGGGACCCAACACAAAGAATGACGCCCGCATTTTGGTCACCAAATCATAAGGCGCCTCGTAGTGATTGACACCCCGCGCATCCACACGCAATTGCCCGCCGGGCAACAACTCCGTCTGCGCACCCAACGAGGACAACACATCCGTAATAACCCGCACATCCAACAACTGCGGAACATTGCCCAAGATTGTCACACCATCCGCCAGCAAAGTCCCTGCAATCAGCGCGAGTGCGGAATTCTTGGCGCCACTGATGGTCACGCTGCCTGAAAAACTTTGCCCACCTTCAACGACAAGCCGTTCCACGTTCGTTCCTCCTGCAACCTGCGGATTTGCCTCAGCACGCCAAACCCCTGTCTAACAGATTATGATTCCACTCACCAGAATTCTGTGATGAACGACACAAATTTCAAAAAATTGCAGCTTCAAGGGACCACCAAGCATGATGTACCCGAACCGCTTGAATTCAAGCTTTTGCGCTGTTTTTGTGTATATGAAATGATCATTCAAAGTATGTGCAGCCGTGATTGTGCATTGATAGAACAAGGAATCAGCCAGCGCAAACACACGTCTTATCTGCGGAACATATCGCGGTTCACACCGCACGCCTGGTATCCCAACGTCTAAAAGCAGGGGTTTTCGGCATTTTTAACAAACAAAGGACCCGCAATCGTGGTGCCGTGCCACAAACCGTTGTAAAAAAATGAAATCCGTATCAGCTCGCGGCCTGGAGACTGCTGCGAGTCAAATTCACCGTATCGTGCCTGACAACAGGTAGCTCCGGTAATCAAGGCACGGCGAGATAGTTCACGGCACGCACGCCGCAGTGGCGTCAGAACGCGTAGTAGGCAAAGCGACGCACTGACGACGAAAAACTCCCCACGGATTCGGAAGAAAGGGTTCAGCCAAACGAACAGCCCGAGTGGGCACCGTCACGCGATAACCCACTCGGGACCCTATCCTGGACCGTGTCCTAACTGAGATAACCGCGCAACTGTTCCTTTTGCATCGACATCCGCAGCTTGTTTAGTGCTTTCGCTTCAATCTGTCGCACCCGTTCACGCGTGACACCCATGTCATGTCCAATGCCTTCCAACGTCCGTTGCTGTCCACCATCCAAACCAAACCGACGCCTGACGACGTAACGTTCACGATCCGTCAAATGGGTTTCCAAAAGGTTGTTCACATCTTCACACAACATCCGTTGCAAGGCCGTCGCAGGCGGGGAAGCCGTGTGCTGATCCTTGATGATGTCACCGAGGCGCGAATCCTCTTCCTTACCGATGGGCGTCTCGAGCGATACTGGTTCTTGGTCCGCCTTGGTGATCTCACGCAGCTTTTCAACCGTAATCTGAAGTTCGTCGGCAACTTCCACCTCGTTCGGCTGGCGTCCGAGACGTTGACTCATCAAGCGAATGGTCTTCTTGACCCGGCTAATTGTCTCCACCATGTGAACAGGCACCCGAATGGTCCGTCCTTGATCCGCAATGGCGCGGGTAATCGCCTGACGAATCCACCACGTCGCATACGTGCTGAATTTGTAGCCCTTGCGATAATCGTATTTTTCCGCCGCACGCATCAAACCCATGTTGCCTTCCTGGATCAAGTCCAAAAAGGACAGGCCACGCCCCAAATGCTTGCGCGCAATGCTCACCACCAGCCGCAAATTCGCCGACACGAGGCGATGCTTGGCCTTCTCGCCCTCTGGTCCACCCCCCGCAATCTTCCGCGCGAACTCCAATTCCTCCGCGTGGGTAATCAACCGCTTTTTACCAATCTCTTGCAGGTACATGCGGATTGAATCATCCGATTGTTCAAGTGCAGGGCTGGGCACAGCAGCTGCCTGAACCTGCCCGCTCTCCTCACCCTCTTCATCAATCAGGTCACCCGCGACCGCCTCAACTTCATCCTGCTCGATGCTGGGACGCCGCTGCAAAACGACGAGTTCCGCATCCGGTAGCATGTTCACGTCCTCAAAGCCCGCAGCGCCCGCGCCGTCCAGAGTCAATTCGTCAGAAATCAAACTTGGCAATTCCTTCCTCCTCCATCCAACAGCCTGCACCGCTGGATATGTTGCTTTCAACGTAAACATCCCCATGATAAGAGGTGAAACCCATTGCTTCCAAACCCGATATTCCCCGAAAATCAGGTATTATTCTTCGTTTTTTGCATCCTTTCTCTCGTTTGCGCGTGAATGGATGAATTTTAATTTTTTTTTACAATTATTTAATTTTTTCATAACAAACAAGCGAGGTGATTATCGGGTGTATTTCCTCAAAACTTGCGTATTCTCAGGGGATTCCGCAGAATTCTTACCCAAAGATGGTTGAATTATACGTAGCAAGGAAGGTATTAATGGCGGTAAATGGTTCCGCTTGTGGGGGAATCGATGATTCGTGGTCGTTTTACGAGGCGATCGCGGCGGTGTATGATCAAAGCGGACAGAGTCGTTTCAGTCTCCGGATGACGGCTTATTTAATGGAGTGTTTGGCGATTCACCGGATGACGCCACGGCGCGTGCTGGATCTCGCCTGCGGTACAGGAGCCGCGGCTGTCGCGCTTGCCAGGCGTCGTTTTGAACTGTCAGGCGCCGATGCATCGCCTGCGATGCTTGAAAGGGCTCGTGCGCGGGCCCGGCACTGGGGTGTCACCGTGCAGTGGCATAACCGGCTGATGACAGATCCTGCGCCTCTTGGGTGTTTTGATCTCGTCACGTGTTACTTTGACAGCGTGAACCATCTTGTGAGAGTCCAGGATGTTCAAGCGATGTTCGTGGCGGTGCGTGCGCAGTTACGCGTCGGGGGGGTCTTCTTTTTCGATGTGAATACGCCTTATGCATTGGCTCAGGTATGGGGAAAAAGCCATGACAGCTATCTTGCTGATGACTATGCGCGCATTTGGCGCACGCGCTACGAGCCTGCAACGGGTTTGGCGCACTTGGAGGCCACCTATTACATCCGGGAGGAAGGCGGCAGCAGCCATCGACGTGTGACGGTTCGACATCAGGCGAGGGGCTATGACGCCGAGGCGATCGCATCTTGGCTTGACGCTGCAGGCTTTGACCTGATTGCAGCCTACCCGTGCTTCAGTTTTGGAAAGCTTGGCCCGCACACCGAACGCATCGCTTACTGGGCGGTTGCACGCGAGGGTTCAACGGATGAACCCGTACGAGTGCAAGCCTGATGACAGGTAATTGACTCCAATGTAGGTAATCAGCATCGCAACGAAGCCAAGCACCGCCAGTCCGCAGGCTTTGTCGCCAGCCCAGTCGTGCGTGATTCGGGCGTGAAGATATGCCGCGTACACAAACCAGGTGATAAGCGACCATGTTTCCTTCGGATCCCAGCTCCAGTAGGTGCCCCACGCATTGTTGGCCCACATCGCGCCAGTGATGATGCCAACCATTAACAAGGGAAAACCAAGCAAAATCAGCCGGTAGGTCAGTTCATCAAAAAACGCCAATTGCGCGTTGAAATCCGCGGCGTGCGACACCTCCGGACCACCGGCTGACACCAATGCCTGTGACCCCGCTCGCCATCGGAAGAAAAAATAGCCCAAAGCCGCCGCAAAAGCCATGGTGAACGCGGCATAACTGCTGATGATGATCACGACGTGTATCTTGATCCAATAACTTTGCAGCGCGGGCATTAACGGCGCCGCACCCTTGAATCCGGCCGGCAGCATCGAAGCCGACGCAATCGTCAGAAATGCCAAAGGAGAAGCAATCAAACCAAAATGTCGCGGGCGGTACCAAATCTCTGTCACGAAGTAAAACACCAAAACCCAAAATAGCAGGGTTACCATGCTCTCCCATAGATTTGACCAAGGCGCGTGTTGCGCAACCAGCCCACGAGCAACCAGCGTGACAAGCGCGCCGACCAAGCCGGCCCCCATGAGCCCGCGCCCGACCCAGGTCATTGCCCCACGCTTCAGCACCAAGGCAAATAGAAAGGCCAAGAAGGCAAGGCCGGTTGTCCAGCACGCCGTCACGGCACCCCAAGTTTCAAGTTCCGGCCAATTCACGACCATTCAAGCCTCCACCATCCCCGCGAATGCAGTGATCATTCCATACCTGCGCGAGTTGAGCCATTTCCCGTTTGAGAATCACACGCCCTTTGTGGCTTCGTCCCATTAACACCCAATGGTCACCGTCTTGGGTGATCCACAATTCCCGATGACGAAACGGCACCATCAACAATCCCATCACCAATAAACCACACCCAAAATAAACCAGGGGAATTCCAGGATCGTGCTTGACCTGAAATCCTGAATAGAGGTGATAACTGTCAATCCCAAACCGATCCGAACCCAAGGATGTCTCAATGCCGGGAACCAACTGCCCCACGGCCTCGAAATTTTTGGTGGACACCAGCAAAGCAGGCTCTTCCAAACTGCGTAAAAAGATCAAAAACTCCTGGCCGCCCACCAGGAACGGCGAGGACATATACGCGCCCGTCTTCGCTGGCGTCATCGACAGACGCTCGGTTTGCCCATTGCGCGTCAAACTTAACGCTGCCACTCCCCAAAACGCCTGGTAAAAATAAACTCCCCGGTAAATGAGCGGTTCGTTCACCCACACTTGACGCGTCTGGGTTTGCGCATCGGGCGCAGTCAGCATCACACGTGAGTAGTATTGTTTGACTTGTCCCGTTGGTCGGAAGTCGATCCGAAACGCATCCAGCTTGAGCTCAAACGGCGCGAAAGGTTGACTGAGCGGACCACGAATCCGGGCGGTCCGCACGATATCTTCAGCTCGAACGGATTCACCCACCTGTATGGGGATGCTGGCGTTGACGCCGCTGAGACCGCCCCAGATGGCGCCCGCCATGATGGCAAAAAGGCTGATGTGAATCAAGGTGGGACCCAGGCGCACAAACTTGTTTTTCTCAACAAAATATTGCTGGGGTGCGTATTCGCTGACACGGAAACCACGCTTGCGCAAGATATCGAGCCGCACGGCATTGGGTGCGCCAAGCAGGGGAAGAAGGTCCTGTTCGGCCGTTGACTTGGGGCGTGCCACCCACTGCAAACCATATCGGCGCCAAGTCGGTGGAAATCGCAGCCAAGTGCAGACGGCAAGGTTGACGAAGAGGGCTGTGAGAAGGGCTACGAACCACGCCGCGTGGTACACGTCGTAGGCCTTAATCGCGAGAAGGAACTGGATCAGGCGCGGATGAAAACTCGCGGTTTCGAGAACACTGGGCCCTTGGTCCTGTGGAATCAGCGTACCGATGATGGATGCGGCTGCAATCAGCAAAAGAAGGGCTATCGCCAGTTTTAGCGAACCCAGGAACACGATCGCCCGCCTGCGAAAATTACTTGCCATCATCGCTGTTACCGTGACAACCCTTCTACGGCGAGTATAGCGTACGCGGGCTAAAACTGGCGAGTGCACAATGGCTTGCATCGTACGACGCATTAAACGCTCGACTGGTTTCAACTGGACTTTCGCCGCTCAATCGACCATGATTGGGCAGTGTCAAGCAAACCTAACGCCTCTGTCTCAACCGCGTCAATCGATGCAGCGTTTGCCCTTGCACCACGCACGCAAGTTGGCGGCCTGAACGGCTACCGCCGCGCCGCAAGTTTCGTGTGGATATTTACCCGTTTTGCCATCGGTTTCTGGGTGGATGCTCGCTACGCGGGCGAACGTCGCGCAAGCCGCCAACGGCGGCGCGCCTCCTGGCTGAAGGAGCGGTTTATCGAGTTGGGGTCGACTTTCGTCAAAATTGGACAGATGCTGTCGACCCGCCCCGACCTCGTGCCGTTGCCTTATGTGCAGGAGATGGCCTCCTTGCAGGATCGCGTGCCGCCCTTTGATTCGGATGTGGCCTACAGGATTATTGAGACGGAACTGGGCCGACCAATCAGCGACGTATTTGCGGTGTTCAATCCTTACCCATTGGCTGCCGCCAGCATCGGACAAGTGTACAAGGCACGTCTGGCTGACGGTACCGATGTCGTGGTCAAGGTCCAACGCCCGGGCCTCATGGCAGTTGTTGCGCTAGATTTGGCCATCATGCGCCGCGTCGCGCGGTTCATTGAACGCTTGCCTTGGAGCGGGCGACATATGCCATATGGCGCGATCATCGACGAGTTCGCCGCGAGCTTTCTGGAACAGTGTGATTACACGGCTGAAGGGCAACACGCCGAGCGGTTTGCTGAGGCTTTCGCTTCCTTTGCGGGTGTACGCACACCGCGCGTGCATTGGCCCTTGACGACGCCTCGGGTGATGACGATGGATTTCGTGGATGGGTTCAAGGTCACTGATTTGGTCGCACTCGAAGGAGCAGGCGTTTCATTTCAGGATGTGGTGCGGGTGGGGGTACGCGCAACCATCAAACAATTGTTGGAGGACGGTTTTTTTCACGCGGATGTTCATCCGGGCAATCTGTTCGTCGAGCGTGACGGCACCTTGGTCTACATCGACTTTGGGATGGTTGGCGAGCTCAGTGACTGGATGCAGGAAAAGATTGTTGACATCTTTTTACATTCCGTTCATCGCAATTACGCAGCCTTGGTGGATGACTTCATCGCGCTTGAGTTTCTGTCCCCGCGCGTGGATCGGCAACGTTTGATCCCTGTTGCCAAGCGCATTTTTGAAGCGCAATACGGTGAAACCGGACAACGGATGAGCATGCGCGAAATTTTCACCGCCGTATCGGAGGTGTTGTATGAATATCCCTTTCGCATCCCGGAAAAAATCGCGTTCATCTTGCGCACCATCATCACGTTGGAGGGCATCATCCATCAGTTGTGGCCTGATTTTCGATTTTTGGAGGTTGCCGCGCCCTACGCCGCGAAGATCCTGCTGACCGATGCCAAAGCTCGAATTCGCGACAAGCTCGTCGATGAGCTTTTCGATGGTGAGCGTTTCAAACCGGAACGTCTGCAGCGCCTGTTTGGAGCGGCTACGCGGGAACCTTCATTTCGCTTCGGTGAAGTCGCGCAAGCCGTTTTGCAGTACTTGGGATCACCAGATGCAAAACGGATTCGCGAGGGCTTGCTCGTGTGTCTCGACGGGGGCGGTGGCGTGGCCATGGATGCCGAGGTGGTCGCGCGCTACATTGCGCTGGCGGAAGCGGATCCCAACTGGACACTCGATGATCTGTTTTTGCCGTTTTTGCGCTTTGCCGCGCACGCGGATGGCGTTGATTACACATCTCGGTTGCTGGCGCGTTTGGGCCGACGATCGCCAGGCGCCGCGCCAAGCGCCGTTTGGGCGTTGCTTGAGGGTCGTGAACTCAGTGATGCGGGGTTGGCTGACGTGGCGCGTTTACTTGGTATCGCACTTGGTCATCCGGATTTGCGCTGGCAACCAGCCCTTGAGTGGTTTGTCGATTTCTTGGAGACCCCGGCTGGTGCGGAATGGTTTTTCAAGGTGGGCGATCGCCTGTTGGCCCGCTCCGCTCTGCTCAGTGGGCACTTTGCAACGGTGCTGTCTTTGGCGGCCACGCACCCGCACCTTAACCTGTCACCGTTGATTGAAACGGTTTTTACCCTGGCCACCCGCCCCGAAGCTCAAAGTTGGCAGCGCTTGCTCGTGATATGGCTGCAGGCGGACCAAACGAATGCAAATGGCCGTGTGGAAGTCGTCTGGCGCACCCTGCGTCACCTGGTGGTAGAAAAGCAGTTAAATGTGTTTGACTTGGCCTTCCCTGCCGTTGGATTCATTTTGTCTGACAGTGGACAACCACTCAGGCAAGAGTTGTTGAGCAAAGTGCGCACCAACGTCGATAAGGTGGATCTCGGTGCACTGGCCCAAGGACTGTGGCGTGCGGCCGGATCGGCTTGGCAGCGGCTACGGGGCGAGGATATCCCATCCGACAGGAGGCACGAGTGATGAGCACGGTAACAAGCGCCCACCTGGAATGCCTGCAGCGCGCGCGACAGGCCAGCCTGACGCTGGCAGCGACAGACGGTGCGGTACGCGTGGTCTTTCTTATGGCACTGGCCGAACAGCTTGAAGCGGCCACAGCGGCGATCCTGACAGCCAACACGGACGATTTGGCGCAAGCGACGGCCAGTGGACTGGACGCAGCCCGACACGATCGGATGCGCCTTGATGCGGGGCGCATCCAGCAGATGGCCGACGCCGCACGGGCAATCGCCGCTCAGCCAGACCCGTTGGCAACCATTGAGGACCGCGGGGAGCAACCCTCCGGTATCCGCGTCTATCGGGTGCGTTCGCCCCTCGGACTCATCGCCATGATCTACGAAGCCCGCCCCAACGTCACCATCGAAGCCGCTGCCCTTGCCATCTTTTCAGGCAACGCCATCGTCTTGCGTCCGGGCAAGGAAATCGCCCGCACCGCCGCAGTCCTGGGCACCTTGATCCAAAACGCGCTCGCAGCCGTCCAGTTACCCCTATCCGCCGTGCTGGTCGTCGACGACCCCGAGCGGCAGTGGTTTCAATCCATGCTGGGTGCCGTCGGCGTGGTCGACCTGCTCATCCCCCGCGGCGGCGAGGCTCTGATTCATGCCGTACAGGCAGCGGCCCGCGTCCCTGTGCTCGCGCACGCGCAAGGCGTCTGCCACACCTACGTGCACACCGATTGTGACGTGCCACGGGCCATTTCCGTCATTCTTAACGCCAAGGCCCAGCGCCCGGGTGTGTGTAACGCCACCGAGGGGGTGCTCATCGACCGGGCGATCGCCCCCACACTTCTCCTCCCCCTGATGGACGCCCTCACCGAGGCTGGCGTCACTGTCCATGGCTCACCCGAACTTTCCGCCCTTGATACCCGCATCAAGCCGGATGGGGATGCCTTCAAAGGGCACGAATGGCTCAGTCTGGACCTCACAATGCAGCTGGTTACCGGCGTGGACGAGGCGATCGCCTACATCCAGCAATGGGGCTCCGGACACACCGAAGCCATCCTCACCCGGGATGAAACCGCGGCACGCCGTTTCCAGCGCCACGTGCAGGCATCAGCCGTCATGTGGAACACCAGTACCCGCTTCAATGACGGCGGCGAACTCGGACTCGGCGCCGAAATCGGCATCAGCACCTGTCGCCTGCATGCCTGGGGCCCGATGGGCGCAGAGGCACTCACAACCCAACGCTGGGTCATCGAAAGCGCTTGGGCCACCAGGCAATAACAACTGAACCGGAAAGTCAATTTTTTAACCGGAAGGCCGCTTATCGCACCATTAATTTCACCGATCAGGCAGCAACCACCAGACTAAAACACAAGGGCAGCAAAATCGCTTTTCAACGAGATAGCCCACACCTTAAAAATAAACGTGTAACGAACAATCAGCGAACTTGATGGATGGACCGCTTATGGTGCGGGGCTCGCCAAAAAATCAATGACAGCCTGCGTGATAACCGCGCAGCCTACGCCGAGCGCATCCTCATCAATGGCGAACTGCGGGTGGTGGTGGGGCATGTTGGCCCCTTTCTCCGGGTTGGCTGCGCCGATAAAAAAGTAGCAGCCCGGCACCGCCTGCAGGAAAAAACTCATGTCTTCACCACCCATGCTGGCAGGCGCCGCAACGACTTTGTTTGGGCCGACGACTTTTTCGGCGGAGGCCCAGACCCGGCGGCACATGTCGGGATCATTCACCGTGGCGGGATAGACATTGCGGTAATCGAGGTGGCAGCGGGCGCCGAAGGCCTCGCAGACGTGGTGGGCGATCGCCCCCACGCGCTGCGGCAACAAGTCGGCAATCGCAGGGGCAAACGAGCGCGCAGTGCCTGTCATTCGCGCACTGTGCGCGATGATGTTGTGGCGATCGCCCGCCTCAACCTTGCCAACCGTCACAACAGCACGCTCAACCGGATCCACGTTGCGCGCCACCACCGACTGCAAAGCCGTAACGACGTGTGCCGCCACCACCACGGAATCAACGGACAAATGCGGCGCCGCCCCGTGCCCACCCTTGCCCTGTATGTTAATTTCAAACTCGTCCGTGTGCGCCATACACGGCCCCTCCGTGATTCCGATCGTTCCCACAGGTAACGGCGTCCAAATATGAAACCCGATGGCCGCGTCCACCGTCGGATTCAACATGACACCCGCATCGATCATCGGTTTCGCACCACCGGGCCCCTCCTCGGCAGGTTGAAAAACAAACTTGACCTGCCCCGCAAGCTCAGCGCGCCGCGCAACCAACTGCTGAATCGCCCCTAGCTGCATGGCCATATGAGCATCGTGACCACACGCGTGCATCACGCCATCCCGCGTTGAACGATAAGACACATCATTCAGTTCGTGGATGGGCAATGCATCCATGTCCGCTCGCACCAACAAGGTGGGTCCCGGCTTGGCACCACGCAAAAGCGCGACAATCCCGGTTTCCGCGACAGGATATGTGACTTCGAGACCCCCGATCACAGCCAAGGTGTCCAGAATGAAACGCGCCGTGTCATGTTCCTTGAAGCCCAACTCCGGATGACGATGAAAATGCCGTCGCCACGCGACGAGGTCCCGTGACAAAGTCTCATCTTCTGCAGTCTTGAGCATTCAGCCTCACACGCCCGATTGGGCCATACGTTACAAATCAGCGAGAATCAGTTAGACTGAGCCATTCTGACACGCGAGTCAACCCGCTTCAAGCCCCTTTGCATTAACTGTAAACACACCAATGACCGAGACGGATTTGCTGCCGCATGATGAAAGTATCCATCGTCGTCCCCATCTTTAATGAAATCCGCACCTTGGCGACTGTGCTCGATAAGCTTCGTGCCTTGCCCTTTGCCTGCGAATTCATTCTGGTGGACGATGGTTCAACCGACGGAACGCGCGATTTTTTACAGACCCTTGATCCCACGCAGTACACGGTTGTCTTGCAGCCCCGTAATCAAGGCAAAGGAGCCGCGCTGCAGCAAGGTTTTCGGCTCGCGACGGGTGACGTCGTGGTGGTGCAGGATGCCGACCTGGAATACGACCCGCGCGATTTGCCCCGCCTGATTCAGCCCATCGCGGATGGCATCGCGGATGTGGTTTACGGTTCGCGGTTCATTGGCTGGCCGAGGCGCGCACTCAATTATTGGCATCAAATCGGTAATGGCGTCTTGACCGTGCTGTCCAACATTGTCACCAACATCAGCCTGACTGACATGGAAACCTGTTACAAGATGTTCCGACGCGAAGTGATTCAGGCGATGCCCCTTGAATCCCGGCGTTTCGGCTTTGAGCCTGAGATAACGGTCAAGTTGGCACGTGCCGGCTTTCGGATTTATGAGGTCCCGATCAGCTATCACGGTCGTTCCTACAGCGAAGGCAAAAAAATCGGCTTCAAAGACGCCGTCGAAGCCTTGTGGGTGCTGATCTACTACCGTTGGTTCGATCGGACTCCCCTCCCGCGGCCTGATGGTCTCGAGCAGGCGCGGCCTGCCGGGGCTTTGAGCACGAAGCGTGACGTGTGTGATGCCTGAGCGGGCCATCTCCACAACCTGGCGGTCTTTCAGCGTGCACCTGGCCCTTTTCGTGGTGGCCTTTGCCATTTACACGGCATCAGGGTGCTGGCGGGTGACACCCTACAATGCGCACGTTTACCTGGCTGATGCGTTTCTGAACGGTCGTCTGCACCTTGTCGATCCACCAGGACACTTCGAGTTGGCCTGGCATGAAGGCCGGGCCTACCTCAATTACGGATTTGCGCCTGCCTTGTTGATGTTGCCGTTGGTGGCCATTTGGGGGCAATCAGTCCATCAGGCTTTGGTGACAGCGGCGCTTGGCGCCTTGACCGTGAACATTTGGTGGAGCATCCTGAAGCGCCTGGCACTGAGCACCCGACTCCGTGTCTGGCTGCTTGTGCTCTGGGCACTGGGATCCCCGGTATGGTTCACTGCCGGTCGGCCTGGCACGACCTGGTTTTTGATGCACGTTGTGACCATTCTAGGTCTGAGTTTGGCCATCCGAGAATGTCTCGGCGCTCGACGTGGTGTTTTGGTCGCGCTGTATCTCGGTCTTGCGATTTCTTCCCGTCAGTTGAGCGTGCTAACGATGCCAATTTTTCTGTACTGGTTGTGGCGTGCCGCACCCGATGGCGCGCCCGATCGCGTGTGGCCCGATCGCCTGCGGCGCTTGTTTGATTTCGGCTTGGTGACGGGCGGGGTAATGGGCATCAATGGGCTTTACAATTACCTCCGTTTTGATGATTGGTTCGACAATGGGTACGCCCGTTTCATCGCGAAGGACCATCCGCCTTATGGTATTTTCAGCCCCTCGTATCTGGGTGATCGTCTCCGTGACTATTTTTGGCATTGGCCCAAGCCAGTCACTTGGCATTGGCCACCCGGAGCAACCGATGGTGCTTCACGTTGGGCGATCCGTTGGTTGGACCCCAGTTTAAACGGTCCACCACTCTGGCTGTCGTACCCCGGGTTATGGCTTTTGTTTTGGGCGTCTTTTCGCACCTGGGAAAATCGTTTGCTCATGTTCGCAGCAGTGTTGGCATTTACGCCCTATCTGTTTTACTACTGGTCCGGTTTTACGCAGTTTGGGTGCCGTTATTTTATGGATGTCTGGCCACTGTTTATGGTTGTCATCGCAGATGCGGCACGCACGGCGCCGCCTCGAATACTCTATCTTGTAACCTGTTTGGGCATCCTCGTTGAACTATGGGGGATCAGCGCGTGGGCCTGGCAAGGTTGGGGTTAAATTCGACCACTTTTGTTGAAAAATGTGTCCCTGACCGGGGAATATTGCCATCAATTGCCATGATAGCTGCCACACGTGTCCTGATATCCGCCCTGTTGCCGTTTGGATTAACGGCAATCAACTGTTCAGTCGTCCAGGCTGAACCTGAAGCAGCTGATTCGATACCGGCGGAGGCGGCGGGCGATGCGCTGGATCTGGAAGCATTGCTGCATACTAACGTCGAAGTGGCCACCAAGCGTTCCCAATCGCTGGAAGAAGCGCCAGCGGTTGTTTCAGTGGTTACTGAGCAAGAGATTCGTGAGCGCGGCTACTTTTCGGTGGCTGAGGCATTGCGTGCGCTGCCAGGGTTTTACCTGGTGGATGATTATGTATTGCCCAATGTGGGTGTGAGGGGTATACCTGGGGGCCAGCGGGCCTGGAGCCGTTCCGTCAAGATAATGATTGATGGCATGCCGGTACCCTATCGCCCGGATGCGACGCATTTTCTGGGCCCTGAGCTGGTTCCGATGGAACTCATCAAACGCATCGAAGTCGTGCGCGGCCCAGGTTCAGCGCTGTATGGCGCTGACGCCTTTTTAGGGGTTGTGAACATCATCACGCGTCGCGGAGACGATATTGCCGGTGGTCAATTGAGTGCAACGGGTGGTCAGTTCATGAATCAGGGGCAGTTTGAGTCGGGTTTACTCTATGGTGAAACCCATCCTGAACAAGATGCCGAATGGGTCGTCGCAGCGGCACTGTCACGATTCGAGCGAAGCGGACTACAAGCCCCCGCTGGCAGTCCATTGAGTTCGCGGTGGGCTGCCAGCGGGGCCGTGACGCGCAATGATGTTGCCAGCCCGGCGAGCATTTTTGGTCGTCTGGGGCGATTGACCACGCCATTTGGACAGATTGCTTTTGACGGCAGCTTTCAGCGACTGGATAGCGTGGCGGAGTTTCGAGATAGTCGTCCTTTCACCAATCAAAGCCGGCATGTACTGGAAAACCGCCTGCTTCGGGCTCAGTGGCGTGGTCAGCCTTTTCCGTCGGTGGGCAGTCAAGTGAGCGTCATTGTGTCGCACGGGCAACCGGTAACGGGGGATCGCGTCGGCATTGGACGTGATGACATCGTGTTGCGACGCGACATGTCAAGCACCGCGGTTGACGGCACGGGTGAGTTGACGATGGCACTTGGCACGCGCGATGCGATCACGGTTGGTTCGGACTTCAATCGGACGTTCCATCGCCTGCCGAGTTACTTCAACCAATTCATCAGCGGGAATCGCCAAGGCGAAGAGACACCGGCTGGTGCTGCGGGTGATGCACTCGTTTTCAATAACCTGGGCCTTTATACCCAAGGCATCTGGCACCCGACTGATGAACAGAATGTGACCCTTGGCTTGCGTCTGGACGATCACAGCGTGTACGGGCCCGTTTGGAACGCTCGTTTGGGATTTGTGACCCCGCTGACGCAAGGTTTGGTGGCCAAACTGCTATACGGTTCGTCCTTTATGGCGCCGTCGCCACAGCAGTTGTTTGCACGATCGCTCATTTTTGGGGATGTGTTGGGCAATCAGCAGTTAAAACCCGAGCGCGCGCAAACCGTTGAGGCAGCGCTTTATTGGCAGCCCAGCCGTTTTTTGGAATGTATCTGCAATGCCTATTTGATGCGCTTGACCGATAGAATCGGTTTTGTGTCAGAAGCGGGCAATGCCCGAGCCGTCAACCAGAATGCGTTGGATGCGATTGGCCTTGAATCCGAACTCAAGTGGCGTGCGGGTATCCTGCACGGAACGTTGAATGCTGCGATTCAGACCGCAGCGAATGTGATCAACCCCGCGGAGGCCACGGTGATTGGTCTGGATGTCTTGAATTTGCGAGAGCCGTATCCCACAGGCACCCTCAATCTCGGAATCGGTGCGCCATTGGGCCTGTGGTCGTTGCACGCCTATCTGGAAGCGCGCTATGTCACAGCCATTCCAGCCACGCAGACCAATTATTATGCGAATGGACGTGTCGCGTATGAATTGCCTGGGTATGGTCTCATCGACGCAACGTTGTCCAGACGTGAATGGCAAACGCCTTGGGGGCCGCTCATGGCACAGTTTAAAGTGAGCAATGCACTGGATGCGGTCTATGCTCAACCGGGTTTCGGGGGCATTGATTATCCTGGTCGCGGCAGAGCCTGGATGGTGAGGATGGGCTATGTATTTTGATTCAACTGCCACCACAGCTTGTCGAGCCTTGGGCTTGACGCTTGCTTTGGCGTTGCTGGGTGCGTGTGCCTTTGTGCAACCGACGAATCGTTTGACCACAACGAGCAACGCCATCAAGCTGGGGGTGTTATCGTCATTTTCTGGCACGGGTGCCGGTCAGGCAACCTTGGAGGGTGTGGAACTCGCGCTTGCGCGCATCAAGGCGGCGGGTGGCATTTTGGGGCGCCAATTGGACCCTGTTGTCGCGGATGACCAATCCGATAAAACCGGGGCTGTTCGGGTGAGTGACAAGTTGCTTGGCGCCGGTGTTGTGGCAGTCGTTGGCCCCAATTCCAGCAGCATTTCCCGCGAGGTGATCCTGAACCAGGCTGCCGTCAATCAAATTGTGTTTATGTCACCCTCGGCGACAGCGCCCGAGCTCACGGATCCGACGCAGGTTGATTCAAAGGGTTATTTTTTTCGGACGGTTCCGAATGATGCGCTCCAAGGCAAGGTGCTTGCGGCGCGTGCCTTTAAAAAGGGTTATCGAAAGTTGGCCGTCATTCACGTCGACAGCACGTATGGCAATGGGCTGTCGCGAACCTTGAAAGAAAACTTTGAAAAAAACGCGGGGGCAAGTGCCAACTTGATTGCCTATCCGGAGGCCGCGAATCCTAACAGCACCTACAAAAGTTTTGTGACGCAGGCCTTGGCCGCTCAACCGGATGCCGTCGTCTTGGTTGGTTATCCCGGTGAAGGGAGCGGCATCATTAACGATTGGCAGCTTGGGGGTATCCGGTTGGATCTTCCCTGGCTGTTTTCGGATGGACTGAACAGTCAGTCGTTGGTGGACAATGTGGGTGACGCACGCGTGCTGGAAGGGAAAGAAGGCACCGCACCTGCAATCGATCCGGCATTCATTGAAACCTACCGTGCGCGTTTCAACAAACAACCGAATTTTCGCGCAGCCGCGGCGTTCGATGCCACGATGTTGTTCGCGCTGGCCATCGAGGCGGCGAAAAGCACGGATCGCGACGCCATCCGCATGAAATTGCGCGAGGTATCGGGCCCCGCGGGCACCCGCATTCGTCCCGAAGCGATCGCTGAGGGTTTGCGCCTTCTCCGCGCAGGAGAAACCGTCAACTACGATGGCTATGCGGGCAACATCGACTTCGACGAACGTGGTGACGTCAGTTCCGGTAACTACCAAATCTGGACCATCAAAAATGGCAGCGTGACATCCACGGGTGAAATCATCACACCGTAAGCGATTGAATGGCCAAGCAGTGGGGTCACCTGCCCTATCGCCTGTTTGTGCTTGCAATACGCAACCCACCGTAACGCCAAGACCGTCAAACATAGCTGTCGCGTGCTGTCACGCGGTTGTGATCGATGGTCTTCGCTCATACCTTGAATAACCTCGATTTGTCCGATGAACCGGCGTTTGACGACGCGTTGATTGGCTGGCCCATCTCCGCCGAGGTATCAGATGGCAAAGAAAGCCTCCAAGATTCAGCGTCGATCCAGTCGCCATACCAGGAAACCGCCGATGACCAAAAAGATGAGGTTGCTGCTCCAGGCACCAAAAAATGGCGGAATCTTGCCATAGTTACCCATCGCTTCTGTAACTTGCATGGTCACGTAATGGACAAACACCAGAATGATGGAAAAAGCGACTCCGACGTAAGCACCCATCCGCGAGAACATCAGTCCAAGAGGCGCTGCAAGCAAGGCCGCGAAGAAGCTGATCAAAGACACGGCCCACTTCTTGTAATACTGCACCTCCACCTGGTTCGTGGCCGCGCCGCTTTTACGCAAATCCTTGATCTGGCTAGCCAATTGCTTGGATGACATTTCCTGTGCGTTCAGTCCGGCGGGCATCATCTCGTTGGCATTCAACGTAATCAGGATATCCATCGTCTTGAAAGCCACCTCCGTCTCGATGAAGCCGTCGCGGTTATAACGATAATGGGTCCCGAACTCGAAACGCCAAACCTTGTCAATCCAACGTGCCCGCTCAGCATGAATCACCTGTGGCAATCCTTCACGCGTCTTGTCAAAAACAAATACGCCACTCATGACACCATTGGGTTTGACATCGCGGATGTAAAAATAGCGACCGTCTGTTCCCTGGAAAAATGTGTGTTCCTTGATCGGCGGCCTGGCGAGGGATTTGGTCATCCGTTGCACGGTCAGGTTGATTTGTTTGTTGGCATAGGGCACAACCGTTTCGTTAAGATAATAGGCCGCTGCGCATAGCACGAGCGAGGTAAGCAAGATGGGCGCCACAATGCGTTTCAGGCTCATGCCGGCCGACCGCATGGCGATGATTTCAAAGTCCTTGGTCATCCGCCCGATTGTGAGCAAGGTGGCGAACAAAAAGGCCACTGGCAGCGCCAGTACCATCAGGTATGGGTAATTGTAGAACAACAGTTGCGCAGCATCGCTCACAGACGCACCAGCGCGGATGATGAGGTCCGCGAGGGGTATCAAGATGATGGGGGTAAACATCACCAAGAAACCGGAGACCCCGATCATAAACGGGCCAATCAATTCCGTGAGTATGTAGCGATCAAGGATGGTCAAACGCACATTGTCATCCTAACATGCCCATTCAAACCGTGCCGATTAACCCGCGGGTCAAAGACCCCTTTGTGATACAATAAAGCCCGTTATTTCCGGCGCAACCACGGGTCCTTGTGCCCTTTGTCCGTAACCGAACCCGGTAGCTGACACAGGCCAACACCCGCTTGATGCGACCAACGATACTGTAAGGACGTCACCAAAGCGATGTCACGCCTGGCGTTTCCGGTCAACCCGCTCGATTCAAGAATTCAAAACCTCGTGGTGATGGTGAGCGGCGTTGTGATGGCGCTATCTTTTCCTGGCTTCGATTGGACGATTCTCGCGTGGGTTGCCTGGGTGCCTTTTTTCTACGCACTGTGGCCAGTACGAACCATCCGCGGGGTTTGCGCACGGTTCGCATGGATGGGAGCAGGGTTTTTTCTCACCTTGCTGTACTGGTTTATGGCGATGCATCCGTTAACCTGGCTAGGCTTTTCGGAGTTGTCCAGCCTGGGTGTAGTAACGTTTGCGTACGCCGGCGCCACGGCGTTGATGCTGTTGCAGTTATTGGGTGTTGGGTTGGTGATTGGGGTTTATTTTAAAGTCCGGCCGAAACGGGATGGTGTGACGGTGCTGATGCTCGCACTGGCGTGGGTGGTGTTTGAATGGTTGATCAGCCTTGGCCCCTTCGGTTTTACCTGGAGCAACCTTGCCCTCACACAGACCCGGTGGCTGCTGCCGGTTCAAATCCTGGACCTCGTTGGCCCCTTCCCGTTCGCTGGCTTGCTGGTGGGTTTCAACGCGGCGCTGGCATTGGCGATTCATACGCATGGCAAAGAACTATGGCGCAGTCGTCCGTTATGGATCGCTTCCGCACTCGCGATGCTCAACCTTGGTTATGGTGCCTGGCGTCTGATGCAACCCTTGCCCGCGGCAACCATTGATGTGCAGCTTGTGCAGGGCAACCTGGCGGGTTCTGAAAAGTGGCTGCAAGGGCCGGAACGCATTACCCGCGCGTTGGAACGCTATGAACGCTTGAGTCAATCAGCCCTCGGCCCAGGATTGACCATTTGGCCAGAGACGGCAGTTCCGACTTATCTGCGCAATGAGCCGTCAACGCTGGCCCGTCTTGAAAACAGGGCACGCGACACGCAGCGGTCGATGATGTTTGGCACGATGGATTGGGAAGGGCGACAGCCGAACATCAAACTGTTCAATGCCGTGGCGGCGATCGACGACGGCGGCCGTCTGATGGGATTCGATTACAAACGGCATTTGGTTCCTTATGGGGAGTATGTGCCATTTAGACAATGGATGCCAAATTTTTTGATGCAAATGAACATCGTCGGGCTTGATTTTTACCCCGGTGTTGCACCAAAGGTGTTTGAGTTTCCTTTTGCCAAGGTTGGCTCCGGGGTTTGCTACGACGGCATTTTCCCGGATGCGATTCGCCCCGCGGTGCGCGCTGGCGCCGAGTTGATCGTTCTCGTCACCAACGACGCGTGGTACAAAGACACCGTTGCACCGCGCGTGTTGAATGCCCATGCGGTGTTGCGGGCAATTGAAAATCGCCGCTGGATTTGTCGCGCAGCAACCACCGGCATTAGTAGCATCATTGATGCCCACGGTCGAGTGCTGGCGGCAACCCCTCTGTACCAGGAAGTGGTTTTGAATGGGCGAGTAGCCAAGATGAGCAGTCACAGTCTTTTTGTGCTGTGGGGAGACTGGTTGTCTCCGATATGCCTCGGATTATTGATGCTGTTGCTATTGCAAGGATGGCGGACGCAGAAGCGGGGTGAATCGGGGCCATGAATTTGCGCTTTCCGCGTGTGGGTGCCTGGCCCATTTATCTGCTGCTGGTCGTCGTCTGTGTCGTCACGTGGTATACGATTTCCCGTCGCCCGCCCGGAACACCCGATGCCATTTTGCCACCAACAGTACAGTTAACCCAAAACATTGACATTCAGTTTGCGGATGTCGTTATGCAGGGTCGCGAAAAGGGGCATAAGCGCTGGACCATTGAAAGCAAAACTGTGAAACTGAGTCAAGATAGCCGTTTTACCTATTTTGAGTCGCGGCCGAAGGGCCGTTTCTTCAACTTGAAGGACTGGAAGTCTGAACAACCCGACAACTCAGAGACCCGTCGTACCGTTGATTGGGAGTCCGACAAAGCCACCTATGACACCGTCACGGAAGGCTTGACGATGGAAGGCAATGTGGTGATCGTGACGGATGATCGCGATCGCATCACCACGGCGCGGCTTGAATACCAGAGTCGTGAAAAGCGTTTGATGATGCCGCAAAAGACATTGATTGTCACTAACGACAAGACGCGCATTCGTGCTGACGCGATTGAAGCCAACACGGAAGCGGAGGTTTTTGAACTGAAGGGCCACGTACACGTCTCTACCGATCTGGAGGAAGGGGATCGGCTATGATGAGCGGTTTCGCCTATCGTGTCGCGTACGGCACTTTAACCAGTCTTATGGCGATGCTGGTATCGCTCGTTGACATCGCGAGTGCGGCACCTGTCGTGCCTCCTCCGCCCAAACCGCCTGCTGCGACAAAAGCTGGCGGCGGCACGAAAGAACGTTTGCAGATTCGTGCGGATTATATGAAGTACGATCGCAAAGCCAAGCTGGCGCTGGCCAATGGCAACGTCGAGATTCTACAGTCGCACACACGCATTTTAACCAGTGAGTTACAGTTCGATCAGGCCAAAAAGGTTTCTTACATGAATCAACCGGTACATTTGGTTCAACAAAAAAAATCCGAGCCCAAGTCGCAACTGTGGTCACAGCGCATGGTTAATTTTCATCGTGAAAAACGTTTACTCGCGGATGGTAAGGTGCGATTTTTGCGTTCGAAGGATCCCAAAGCGAAGTCGAATGGCTCTGCCAGCAAGGACAAAGTTCAGGCGGCCGTTAAAAAGGTTGACACGTTGATTACGGCTGAGCACCTGGAATACTGGACCGAGAAAAAAGATGCGCTGTTCCGTGATCAGGTCGTTGTGGTGAATGACAAGAAAAAGGTGTATGGCGACCAAGCCTTTTTGAATCAGGCAGCGGATACGATCACGCTGGATGGCAATGTCAAGTTGCTACAGATGGATGGCCAGTGGTTGATTGATGAAGATATCGTCAAAAATGATCCGCCAGATGACACTCGTGATGAAGCCTTGCGGGAACAAGCCGTCATCACGGCTGATCGCATGGTCATCAATCAACGCACCAACGACGCGGTCGCGACCGGCAAAGTCGTTCGGGTCGAACAAAAAGGCAAGGTCGCAACCAGCCGAAAAGCAGTCTTCTCAGATGCGAACAACATCATCACCATGACCGACCAGGTTCGCATTCAGCAAGCAAGCGGCGACTGGCTCACCGCAAGCAAAGCCATCTTCCACACCGACACGGAAGTGTTCGAAGCCTTCTCGGGCGGCACCATTCAGGTGCAAACCGAATTTAACCTCCCGGAAGACACTGACAAAGGCGGCAAACCCTAAGCCGGTCAACCTTGCCCCAACTGCGCAAAACCGTTTCTGGCACCTTGAACGCAAGACAAACGCCGTGCGCGTTACAGCGTTCGGATACAACGATTCTGACACGCCCAAAAACCGGTCCCTGGATTGCCAGGATTGGTCAGATATGCACAGTTGGGGCAATGATAATCATCCTCAATGTCCGACTTGAACACCGAGCCATCGTCTGAATCCTCCGGATTCGATTCGATGGTATCACCCCACCGCTTTCGTTGTTCATCACGCGCACTCATCAAGGAACAAATTACCCCCATCGGTCAGCGCTCAAACGTCGTTGGAAGAAACGATCAGATTCGCTGCTCAGACGCCAGGCGCAAGGGTAACAAGTCCGATTCCAACTGCTACAACCTGTATTGTTGCGACGAATCATCAGCGAATCCGACAGATGCCCGTTGAAACCATCCCATTGCTGGAAATGTCTTTGGTGGTTGATGAAGACCCTCCCGTTACCAAGTCACTTCGTGTGGCATTTTTGCCATTGCCACGGACCAGGCAGATTTCTGGATGGGGTATCGTATCAATTTTTTTGGACGCGGGCGCTGCGATCCAGCCACATCACCTGACGGGCGATATCGTTGAGGCTCAGATAACCGACCAGTTCATTGTTTTGCATTACTGGCAGGCGACTGGCGCCCACATTGTCAAATCGTGTCATCGCATCAGCAGCGGATTGGTCTGGCGTCAGGCGTTCGGCGCCATCGATGGGCTGCATCACATCAACCGCCTCAAGCACACGCCATTGTTCAGGACTCAGCGCACGAACCTGCGCCCGGTCCAGGATACCGACGACACGGGCGCCATCCACCACAGGGTAACTGCCATAAGGACGCTTCAAAAAATGACTTTCGATGGCTTCTTGCAAACGCGTGTGGGCACCCAGGACCATCACGGGCGTGCTCATCAGGTCCTTGACCTTTAGCCCGGACAACGCTTTTTTGATCCCTTGGTCCAGTTGGACGCCGCGGGCGCATTGTCCAATCAGCCATCCGATCATCATCAGCCACACACCCGTGATGATCGACCCCGCAAACAAACGCGTCAAGCCCAGAAAGATCAACCCCCAGCCAAACCATTCACCACCAGTCGCCGCCACACGCGTGGACCATTCCAGATCCCCAGTGCGCGCCCACAGGATTGCGCGTAACACGCGCCCCCCATCAAGGGGAAATCCCGGCACGAGATTAAACACTGCCAAAGACGTATTGATGAGTGCGAGCCAATCCAAGACAGCACCTAACGCCGGCGGACCAGCCAGTTGATGCGCCAGGATGGCAAGCACAAAAAACACCAAGGCAAAACCAAGGCTGCTCGCAGGCCCAGCAATCGCGATGCATAATTCTTCACGCGGTGAGCGCATCTCTTGGCTGGCTTCCGCCACGCCGCCAAAAATGAACAGCGTGATACGCCTGACAGGTTGGCCAAAACGCTTGGCTACCCATGCGTGGGCCAACTCGTGACCGAGCAGGCACGCAAAAAAAACCAAACTGGTTGCAACGCCACAGATCCAGGCGGGGTAACCGGCGAGATCGGCCTGCCACGCCGGGAACACTTCCAGCGCTAAGCCGCTGCTCAGCAAAAAGGCGATAATCAACCACGACGGCGCAATCTCGATGGGAATGCCCATCACCCGCCCCACACGCCACGTACCATTCATCTTACGCCCCCCCATGCCACCCAGCGTAACAAAGCCGTCGAAAATAACCACGTACATTCGAGGGATGTTTTAGTTGCGCAGCGGCCGGTGACACGCTTGCAAGGCACCTTTGGGGTCATAATGCCCGCGCAGTAGGTTAGCCTGAACGTTGAAATTGACCCCCGTTTTGTCATCGATTCCACGGAGTAACTGATGACCGTGATGCTCGTCATGGGAGGGTGTGCGGTGTGCCGATAGTGAGGTCAAACCGTTGCTATCATTGGCTGATTACGGTTGCTTTGTTGGCACTTCCAGCGTGCGTGGGTACCTCACCGCTCGGTTCTGTTGTAACTGATAACGAAGGACTTGTTGCACGGCCGACATTCAATACAGATCCGAAACGCTTACCAGTGATGACGCTGAAAGATCACGTGCTCCTGCAAAGCAGTTTGGTGACTCAGACTGGGGGTGCCTTGACTGCCAACAACGCGAGTAGACTGATTACAGATAACGCGTGTGGATTCCAAGATAGGAACGCGATAGGAAGCGCATTGTTACAGGCGAGCGATGTCGCACAGCCTTTTGAAGAGCAACCATTGGCTGGTATGCCGATTGTGCTTCAGGAAAAGTATTTGAGGCCATCAAGCCTGTTAATACGGATGCATCCGGACGCTATCGCATCACAGGAGGGTCCTGTCGGACTGACCCATACAGTTGTTGCATCGCGACTAACGGCCAAAGGAAAAATTCAGGTTTCGGTATTGGCAGCATCGGAGACCGATACGACGGTGTCCGATGCGCGCACGCTTGCGCTGACGCAATTGAAGCAAACGGCTCAGGGTCTTTGGGGGCGTTTGAACGAATCCGCTTATCAACAACTGGTAGTGGACGTTGCGCGAGCATTGACACCTGATGATGCCCGTTAATCGTTTAAACGAACGGCAACTCGAGAAAGATCTGAAGTTGTTGGCTGATGACGTGTCCAAGGTATCGGAAGGTATGGAAGCGATCGCTCAAAATCTGCGCAGCTATCCCAAAGTGTATTGCCCAACGCGACTGCGTCACAACCTCTTCCCTCTGTCGAGGTAACGACAGTCGCTGGGGCTGTCGAAGGTGATGCAGACGATATCGGCGCCATGGCTCAGTTTAACTCCCCTACAAAATTGGCGTTGGACAACGACGGCAACAACGATTTGACTGACACTGACAACCACCGAATCAGAAAAATCACGCCCGAGGGTCGTGTTAGCACCTTAGCCGGTTTGGCTCCGGGTTATGTTGATGATTCTGGAACGGCGGCGCGGTATGATAGACCCTGTTGGCGTGGCTGTCGATACCTCCGGTGCCATATATGTTGCAGATACGGGTAATGCCCGAATCCGGCCCATCACTATCAACGGTACAGAAATGCATTGACTGGTGGTCAAATTTTGGCTGCTATTCAAAAACAGCGAGTCAGTGCCTGATGTTTTGAGGTTACAAGACAAGCTTTGAACAAAACCTTTGCGTCCCTGTATCGCGTTACTTTGAATGGTAATTTTTGTGCTGTTGCTTGATTGTTTGACTTCAACGCCATCGAGAACCAGGTTATCAGCGTGTCGTGAGATAGACGCCGACACGCTGTTTGTGCGATAAGGGTGGAAAAGGGGCGTTTTTTTCGTCACGTCTGGACCACGCTCTGTGTTTGGCTGACCATTTTGTGTGTCGCTTAATGATGAGTGCCCAGTGATAACGAAAAATGGTGTTATTTGCCAGTTAACTGGTATCTTGCCGGTCGCTTTTATCCCACCAACCCAAGCACCACATGATCCCTGTTAAACTACAAAGGCTGTGACACAAAACGAGGGGCTACCATGGGTTGGATACTCGCAGAAACGAACGAGCGCGCGGCGCGCGACATCTCGCGGCGCTTGCAGTTGCCGCGGATTTTGGGGCAAGTCCTCGCGCAGATGGGTGCCAACTGCGCGGAGGATGCGCAGCGTTGGTTGTATGCCAGGGGTGATCTTGGCTGGATGGCGGCGTTCAAGCCTTCGCCCCATATGATTAAAGCCGTGCAGCGCTTGCGAGAGGCCCAGGCGGCCGACGAACGGGTGGTCATTTACGGAGATTACGATGCGGATGGGGTGAGTGGCGCGAGTATTCTGCAACGGTACTTTAAAGTGGGCATGCAGTTGGATTCACACGTGTTTTTGCCCAGTCGTTTCAAGGAAGGCTACGGACTCAACGCTTCGGTGATTCCGGAACTGGCTGCGGCAGGCACCACGCTCATTGTCACCACAGACAATGGCATTACGGCGGTGGAGGCGGCGCGTGCGTGTCGTGCGCACGGCATTGATCTGATTGTGACGGACCATCACAGTGCCAAAGGCGACTTGCCTGATGCGTTGGCCCTGGTTCACCCCAAGGTTGATTTTCCGGAATACGCAGCGCTTTCGGGAGCAGGCGTGGCCTTGATGCTGTGTGTGGTGCTGAGTGACCACGATCTGCGCCGTGCGGGGCAATTGTTGGACCTGGCTTGCATCGGTACACTGGGTGACATGGTCCCGCTCACGGACTACAACCGTGCGTTGGTGCATCTGGGGTTGAAACGCTGGAATCTGAATCATAAACGGGTGGGTGCCCAGGCTTTGCTTGATGCGCACAATGCCGCGAATCCCAAGTACCCGGTGCGTCACGTGACGGCGCAGGATCTCGGTTTTGTGATCGCACCGATGGTGAACGCTGCGGGACGTTTGGAACACCCGGCCCTGGCCTATGAATTGTTGGTGACGGATGACCGCCAGTTTGCGGAGCGACGGGCAGCACATCTGGTCCAGTTGAACGCGACCCGCAAGGACGTTACCAAGGCGTTGTATGAGGAGGTGCGGGGGCGTATTGAACGCGAAATGCCACCTGAACGGTACCCCTTCATCGTGTTGGATGGTGTCGGTTGGCATCACGGCTTGGTGGGTTTGGTTGCGGGCAAAGTCTTGCAAGACTTTGGGCGGCCGGTGGTGTTATTGGGGCAAGAAGAACACGAACCGGAATTGTACCGCGGCTCTGCGCGGGCGCCGAAGGGTGTTGATCTCGTCGGCTTGCTGTCGCATGCGGATGCACTGATGACCCGTTGGGGTGGGCATGCGCAGGCGGCTGGCTGTGCGGTGGAGAAACATCATCTTGATGCGTTTCGCGATTGTCTCAATGATGCATTGAATCAGACTGGCTGGCGCGTGGGGACTGCCTTGCCGATTGTTGCAGCAGTTGTCACGGTTGATGAGATTGATTCGGCGCTGATGGATGCGTTGGAGTTGCTGGAGCCGCACGGTCAAGAGAATCCGCGTCCATTGCTGGCACTTGAGAATGTGGCGATTGATGCCGTGCGTGTTCAAAAGGGGCATTTATTCGGCAAGGTGCGACATGATCTTGAGTTGGTGGGGTGGTTCAAGGGACATTTGGCGCCTCTGCCGGAGCGGGTTGATGTGTTGTTTCATCTGGAACGGGCAACGGATTTTTTTAGTGGCGCTACTTTATTACGGCTTCGTGCCGAGCATATCTTGCCGGCCCAGGCCAGACACCTTGCCGCGTCGCCATCGTTTGGTGGAGGGCATGGGCATGGGTGAGGTTTTTAGAGCAGGCTTTTTCCTCCGTACCGGGTCGCTTGGGCAGGTTGTCGGGGTAGCGCTCAGAGTTGGGGCGGCGGTGCGACCGTGAGTGGGGCTGACGGCGTGTTAGATGGGTGGAGCACTGATTTGTCGCATCCTCCCAGGGTTTTGAACGGGCCGCCAGGCAGTGGCAAGACCGGCGTGCTGTTGATGCGTTTTCGGCAGTTGTTACAGTCTGGAGAATTTCCAACTGGCGTAGTGGTGTGGGTGTCGAACCAGCAGGCGGTACAGCATTGGCAACAGGTCATTCGCGATTGGAATCACCGGGGTGTTAACGCGACCGTGATGACATTTCGTTCGTGGGTTCGGCAAGAGTTAATGCAAAACTGGGCGTTGGTTGAAAGCAGTGGTGTATTACCAGGCAAACCGCCGCAAGCGAGGCCGTTTTTTATTGGTTTGATGGCTGCGCAACATATTTTGTCTGATTGCTGCGCGGAGATTGACCCAAAACACGATGTTCTTGCCGAAAGTTTTACAGCGCCTGCGATGCGGCGGGTCCAGGTATTGGATGCGTATGCGCGGGTGATCGAGCACGGTCTGCCGTATGACACGGTGTTGCCCCGTTTAAACGCCTGTCATGATGCGGGGCCGCAGTCGCAGGCATTCCATGTGTATATTGCTGAAGCGATTGCGGCTTACCGCTCGCGTTGCATGACTTATCGGGTGTTGGATCATGCCTTGCAGCTCGAATTGTTTACGTTGGCTTTACTGAATCATCGTGGTTACTTGCAGCGTTTGGCGGCGCATACCCAGCACGTTTTGGTGGATGATTTTGAAGAGTGCTGTCCGGTCGCGTTGCGGGTGATTGATCACGTGAGTAAAAAGGCACGGAGTGTGTTGGTGGCTTGCAATCCGCTTGGTGGCTTGCGGGAGTATTTGGGTGGTGATCCGGTGGGTGCGCGGGCATTGAGTCAGGGCTTTGAAGAACGTTACTTGATGATTTCAGAAGCCGCTTTGCCGGCTGCGAGCCTTGCTGATTACCTGTATGCGCGGGCGGTGGATGAAGCGGCGGCTTCGGTCAATCCGAGTGGGAAACGGTCGATTTTAAGTTTGCATCCGTCTTGTGTGTTGCGGGTGCAGATGTTCGATGTACTGATCGCACGGGTTCGCGCGCTGGTGGCGCAGGGTGTTCCGTCGCAGCAAATCGTGGTGATCGCGCCGATGGTGGACCCTTTGTTACTTTGGCATTTGCGCGAGGGGCTGGCCCAGGATGGTTTGCCCTTAAGGGTGTTGACTGGAACGAATCGTGTGGTGGATCACCGGCCCGTCCGGGTGTTGACGACGCTGGTTCGTCTGGCACGCCCCCAATGGCAGATGCCGCCGCCAGAAGCGGATGTCACGGAGATGCTTGAAACGTTGTTGAATCTGCATCCTTTGGAATCGCCGCACGTGCAGCGGGGTGTTTATCAGGATGGGCAACTGAACGTCGCGGATACGGTGAATTGGCCGCGTTTGCTTGAGAACCGACGGGCGTCGTATGACGGTCTTTACGGGTGGGTCAAGCAGATGTGCGAAAGCGAAGCGCCATTGGATGTGCTGTTGGAGCAGGCATTCGCGCAGGTGTATGCCCCTCGATGTCTGCTTGGTTTGGCGCCGGATGGCGTGAAAGGGGAAGCTGGGAGCTTGAAGTCAGCGGATGTGGCGATGGATGTGTTGCAGATCGATCAATTGATCCAGAATGCGCGCACCCATCGTCATTTGATGGCGGCTTTGGGGGAGGGCAGCGCGGGGGATCCCAAACGTTTTCTACGATCCATTTATGCGGGAGAACTGGCCGAACGTCCGTTGATTCCGCGTGGCAGTTTGCCTGCGGCAGTAACGCTGTACACGGCAGCCAAATATGCCGAAGAGGGCGCGCCAGTCGCTCATCAATTGTGGGTGGATGTGGCGTCGCCTTTGTGGTGGAAGTCGGATATCCGCGAGTTTATCAATCCGCGGGTGTTGTCGCGCAATTGGGATGAAGGGATGTACACAGAAGACCATGATCAGCGTGATCAGGCGTTAAAACTGGGACGTACGCTGAGAGCAATCGTGTCGAAGTGTCGCGTTGGGCTGGATGTGTTCGCATCCGATCACGGGTCGGATGGGGCGGAGTTGTCGGGTGAGTTGTTGGGTTGGTTCGCTGAGTTTGCGCACGCCACCCGGGCGATCGCCAATGGGACTGCCACGGAGGTCTCGCTGTGACGGGTGAATCGCATGCCTTGGTATTGTCGGCGACGGGTTTGCGCGCGTGGGATCGTTGCGAGCGGCTGTTCGCGTTTACTTACATTCATCCGATGCCCTGGCCGGGGCCGCAAGGCACGGACCCGCAATTGAGCGAACGGCGAACGTCTCTGGGCACACAATTGCACCACCTGATTCACCAACATGCGCTGGGGCTTGATCCGCGATCGTTGGCGCGTACGGATCCGGATTTGCGGCGGTGGTTTGAACGTTATCGAGCCAGTGCATATGCGGCGCTGGACGGACCTGTCCATTCCGAGCTGCACTTGAGCGCTTCGGTGGGGGATATGGTTGTTCGTGCGACGTTTGATCGCGTGATTCAGCGTGGTTCCGAGTTTGTGATTGTGGATTGGAAAACGAGTGAACGGTTACCTGATGCGCGCGTTCTGGCAGATGATTGGCAAGCGTTGTTGTACCCTTTTGTTTTGGCTGAGGTGGGTAGCGCGCTGAACGGGGGGGTGGCGATCGCACCGGAGGCCATCAAAATGGTCTTTTACTATGTTGAGCACGGACAGGAAGTCGTCATCCAGCATGACAGTGAGCGACATGAGGGGGTTCGGTCGAATTTGCTGCGGGTAATGGCGTCGATGGCGCGGTCCGGATACGAGCCGACGGGCAAGCAGGGTCAGCGGTGTTTAAAGCCTGCGCCTTGTCGTTTCTATTCGTTGTGTCATCTGGCTGACATGCGCATTGAAGAGCAGGTAGCGGACGACGATGTTCCCGAGGTGGGCCCGGATGATTACCTGGCGTTGTTACCAGAGTACGAATTCGACGATGAGCCGGTCTCGTTGTGAGTTGAGGTGATGATGGCCATGCAGCCGCGACGGGCACAACAAGCGATACTTGAGTATACAGGGGGCGCCTTGGCGGTTGCCGCGGTGCCTGGTGCGGGTAAAACGACGGCGCTTGTGATGCTTGCAACACGGCTCATCAAGGACTTGGGTGCACGACCTGGCCAACTGTTGATTCTTACCTACACACGGTCGGCTGCAACCAATATCCGTGAACGGATTCGCCGTGCACTCGAAGCGGATGGGATTCCATCACATGGTATCAAGGCTGTGACCATTCATAGCTTTTGCCACGAGGTGTTGACGCGCTATGGGGCGCGGATCGGGCTTCTACCAGGTTTCGAGGTGTTGCAGGAACGCGAGCGCGAGGCAATTTTGCAGCAGGCTTTGAATGGGTATCTGGCTGATCCGGTCAATCGGCGTGACTGGCGCGTGCGTGCGGGCCTGGATGCGGACGCTCCTGAGGCGATTGACCCCACATTAAAAGCGATGGAACGTTCACGCCTGGTGGCACTTAAAGCGTTGGCCGTCATGAAGAATCTGATGCTGTCTCAAGTAGAGGTGTGTGAGGCGTTGAACCAGCACGGTTTATCGGAGGTGCCGGCCATGATCACGCACTATGAAGCGGAGCGTCGGCGGCGGGGTGCCTTGGATTATGACGAACTTGTCTTGATGGTGAATGTATTGCTGAGCCGTGACGCTGGCGTGCTGGGGCGTTTGCAGGATTGTTACCGTTATGTGTTGGAGGATGAGGCGCAAGATTCAACGCCTGGGCAGAAGCGCCTGATTGATCAGATCGTGGCGCGCCACGGCAATTTGGTGCGGGTTGGGGATGCCAACCAATCGATTTATGCGTCGTTCACGATGAATGATCCGCGTTATTTTCGCGAATTTTGTGAAACGGTGCCGATGATTTCGATGACCGAGTCGTCGCGCAGTTGTCAGTCGATTTTGGATCTTGCGAACGGTTTGGTCACGCTGGTGGCGCGTTCACACCCGGATGAGCATGTGCGCCAAAACGCATTTCGCGCACATTTGATTGAAGTGGCGGCAGATGGTTCCAATCCCGTGTCGCGGCGTGGCGCCGTGAAGTGGTTGCCCACTGAAGGGACCAAGGATGATGAAATCCAGGCGATCGCCAAGGGGGTCGCACAGGCGCAGGCCTTCCGGCCAGATGGTCGTCCGTTGTCGCAGGCCATTTTGGTTCAGACGCATGAGCAGGTTGAATCATACCGGAAGGCATTGCTGGCTCTTGATGTGCCGGTTGTGGCCGATGGTGCGTCAAATGAAGAAGTGCGTGTGTGCGCGGAAGTTGTTCTGCACGTGCTGCGTTTTTTGGCGATTGACACGGACTCCGATGGTTACAGGCGGGCATTGGTCGATGCGTTTGTGGCTTACTGGCGAGGCATCCATCACTTGAGTCGTTGGGACAAGCAACTGGAGGACCTTCGTGGCGCGCTACTGGTGTTTATCACGCAGCGGCGCGTGGATTGGCGCAAACTGTTGAACCCGGATGGTGTGCTTTACCCGATAACCGGATACGAATGGCCACGTGAGCCCGGTGTGTGGGCGGCATGGCTTGAGTTTGTCAGGCAGGCGGGGGTGCTCTTGCATCGTCGGCATCTGTCTCCGGTTGACCTCATCACGGCGGTGGCTGATTGCTATTTTCGTGACCCGTATCAACTGAGTGTGGCCGAGGCGATCGCCATGATGGTTCGGCGGATGTTGCACCAACATCCGGACTATCGGCTCAAGGACGTTGTTACCGAGTTGGCGATGACCAACTTTGAGGGCAGTGCCCAACGAATATTTCGTGTGTCGCGTGATGAAACGACCGATGAGCCGGATGCTGATGCAACAGAGCCGTTGCCGGTTCGCATCATGACACTGCATAGCGCCAAAGGATTGGAGTTTGACTGTGTCTGGTTGCCAGGATTGAACCAGTCCCGGCATTACCCGTGGGAGCTCAAGCAGGCGCGGGTGAGTGATCAGCGCCTCCTGCTCGTGGAGCATATTCTAAAACGCCTGGCCCAGCCTGAATCGGCAGATGCGGCGGATCCCATTGCCGTGGCAGCGGCTGAACAGGTGGCGGAGCGCTTGCGTTTGCTGTATGTGGGCATCACGCGTGCGAAGCAGATTTTACGCCTCGGCTTTCAGGTTCCTGGTGAATTCAGTCAATCCAAATATCCTTATTTGGTGGCAGCTTGGCACATCACGGAACTTGCGCGCGTTCATGGCGAGTCTGAGCAAGGAGCAGCCAACCCCGGGGCCGTCACCCGTTAACAAACGGATTTCCAAGCGTAAGCCCCGCAAGCTGCGGGTGGTCGGAGACTCCTCCAGGTTTAGTGGTCACCAAACATCTTGCCGTGGACAAGGCGTGGTTTGTCTGCTCACGACCCATAACACATCATCATCACTGCCGCAGGATGCAGACGAAGGCCTCGGACGTCGGTGAATAATTCACAATCAAGCCTCACAACACGGGTTGAAACTTGGCGCATCATGTCACGACTCGGTACCAACCTGCGGCGTGACGGAGTCTCTAAAAAAACGGGTTGTCAGAACTAAACAATCGACCACCATTTTTTTCGGTGCAATGGCACGGGCGCTGCGGCGCGATTCAATCACGCTTGTAGTGTGGCGGTTGACGGCGCATGGAACATCTATGTCGCTGATAAAGCTAATCACCGTATCCGCAAAACTAGATGACAGAACAAAGGCATTGCACGTTGTTGTGAAATCATGAAAAAGCCTTGAACGTGTTCTGATGAAAGGTGAGTACCGTGAGACGAACCTGAACCATTGCAGGCGTTGTTTGAATACATAGGGCACCGGTTTTGCCTGGAACGCCTGCAGGTCAATCGTGTCAAACAATGGGTGTATCGACCATGCGTTTGTTTCGCCTGAGCGGGTATATTGGGTGGGCGAAGACTGAGGCAAAAAAGGGGGTGTGGTGTGATCGCCACGGTAACATTGAATCCGTCGCTGGATAAAACCATTTATGTGGACGATCTGGTGGTGGATGACACCAATCGGGCGCTGGATCATCGCTTCGACCCGGGTGGCAAGGGTTTGAATGTCTCGCGGGTGCTGTGGGAGTTTGCGGAGCGATCGCTCCTTTTCGGCTTTCTGGGCGGTGCAACGGGCGAGCGCATTGCCCGCTACCTCCAAGATGAGGGCTTGCAAGGCGATTTTAACTGGATTGCTGGCGAAACGCGCGAAAACCTCATCATTTCCAACCGCAGCGGCGTTCAGACCAAAATCAGCCTCAGTGGTCCAACCGTTTCACAAGATGAATTCCACCGGCTCAAACGCAAGATTTCTGGCCAAACTCACAACTTTGAGTGGATCGTCTTCTCAGGCTCCATTCCGCCTGGACTGGGTGCGGGGGCTTACCGCGAATTGGCCCAGGAAGCCACCCTTCGCCAGGATCGCGTGGTGCTTGACGCCGACGGCGAGGCCCTGCGCGAAGGGCTCAAGGCCCATCCCTTCATGATCAAACCGAACCTTCATGAACTGCAACGCATGGTGAATCAGCCCTTGCCGGATGATGCTGCCGTTCACCGCGCTCTTGATGAGATTCTCGCTTCCAAACAAGTTGAGTTGATCATCCTCAGCAACGGTGCCAAATCGGTCATCGCAGCCACTGCTCAAACACGCTGGGTCGGCATCCCACCCCGCATCGAGGCCCGATCAACTGTCGGTGCCGGTGATTCGCTCGTAGCAGGGTTTCTGCACCGTTACACCCAAGGCGCGGCACTCGAAGAAGCCCTGCGTTGGGGCATTGCCAGTGGCACGGCCTGCGCCGCTGCCGTCGGCACCGAACTCGCGCACCTGGCAGACGTGCAGCATTTCTTGCCATTGGTGGAATTGCAGGAGGTTGCACCGGGAAGGTACTGACAACTAGGGACAAAGGGTTGCCAGAATCGCATTCAGGCGTCCCTTTGATGGCATAAAGGGGTTAAAATGGTTTCATGATTGTTGCTGCTTCCAGTGTACCGAACCACACCGAGCTGTTTCCGGCGGTGGGCCTTTATGTCCACTTTCCATTCTGTGCTCGAAAGTGCCATTACTGTGATTTTCCGTCCTATGCGGGACAGGATCATCTCATGGCTGCTTACAAGGATGCCTTGCTGGAGGAGATTCTGGCGGCTCCTCGTTTGAAAGTGCGCAGCATTTTTCTGGGCGGCGGGACCCCCTCTTATCTGCCGCAGGAATGGATGCAGGCCGTCATGGATGCCTTACGGGAGCGTTTCGACTGGGAGGACGGCATCGAAGTGACGATGGAGGCCAATCCGGGTCATGAACGCCTGCATGACAGCAGTGATACGAGTGCTTGGGCTGCGTATCGCTTGATGGGCATCAACCGGATCAGTTTGGGGGTGCAGTCCTTTGATGATGGCTTGCTTGAGACCTTGGGGCGCATCCATCGCTCAGGGGATGTCACGCGTGCGGTGGCGGCTTTCCAGCAGGCTGGCTTTACCAATGGCAGCATTGACCTCATGTATGGCCTGCCCGGTCAGACGCTTGCGCAGTGGCGTACCACGCTGGAACGGGCGATCGCCTTGGGCGTGCCCCACCTGTCAGCCTACAGCCTGATTGTCGAACCGCACACGCCTTTTGAAGCGTGGCAAAGACAGGGACGTTTGCACCTGCCAACCGATGAATTGGAACAGGAGATGGCGGGTCTCGCCCACGACATGCTGACAGCCCAGGGCTACTGCCAGTACGAAATCTCCAACTGGGCGCTGCCAGGTCACGAAAGCCGGCACAATCAGGTGTACTGGTTTAATGAACCGTGGCTGGGCTTGGGTTCAGGCGCACATAGCTACCTTAACCGCATTCGTTGGTCCAATCCGGCAACCATCACCCAGTATGTTCAAGCGATTCAGGCTGGGGATCCGCCCAAGCAACCCGCGCCGCAGTCCGTGGATGAAGAAATGGAAGATGTCATGTTTTTGGGACTGCGGATGACACGCGAAGGCGTCAGCACCTCCCGCTTTGCGCAGCGCTTCGGGATTGAACTGCAAACCCGCTACGGTTCCGTCATTGCCCGTTACATCGACCGCGGCTTGCTTGAATGGCGTGGCGAACACCTGGTCTTGAGCCCGGCGGGCTTGCCCCTTGCCAACGAGGTGTTTACAGCGTTTCTCACGGATTGAAACGGGCACCAACTGTGGGACGAGCCACCACCCAAACAACCGGAGCAAGGTGTTTGCAGTATACCCACGCTGGCAGGCGCTGATTGGTGATCAAGTTTTGGCTGTTGGTGAAGGGCAACACGTCTAGGCCTGATGTTTTGAGTTTGCCACACAATTTTTGAATAGAGCCGATGTGTCACCGGATGGCGGTTTGAAACCAAGGGGCGGTCAAGCGGACTTGGTGCCTTCGAGCGTGTCTGAGCATAAAAGCCAGTGTTGTCAAATGATTGCAGTCCCGATTAGGATGCGCAAATGCGGATGGTGATCGGGAGGGTTGGCGTGTGGATAGTGGCGCGACAGGCTCTGACGATGCCGGCTTGGGCCATCGTGCGGACGACCCCGGTGGCGGACTGGACAAGCTCTTGCAGGGCGGCTTGCCGGCGTTATTGGAATCTTGTCGTCACGGTCGACAGGTCATCAAGCAAGATTGGTTGTTTGTGGTATCGGATCTCGACGGTCGCCTGTATCGCGATTGTCATTGCGGCACGGGTCTGTATCGGTCAGATACGCGCCATTTGAATGGTTGGTTGATGCAACTGGAACATTCGAATTTGACCCTGTTGTCGTCATCCACCGAGAAGAACTACCTGTCTCAGGTTGAATTCATGAACGGGCATTTGATTTTGGATGACGGTACCTTGGTTCCACAGGAGAGCCTGCATTTATCATGCAGTCGCTTGATTGCCGAACGTATCTGCGAGCGGTTGGTATTGGTTAATTACAACCCTTTTCCGCTGAGTTTGTCGCTGAAACTGACGTTCACGGCTGACTTTGCGGACATGTTTGAAGTCCGGGGCGGACAACGGCCCAAGCGGGGCGAGTTTCAGCCCGTCGTTCTCGACGCACAGCGCGTCGTCTTGGGCTATCTGGGATTGGACGGCGCCTTGCGACAGACACGCATCGGGTTTGACCGTAATCCTGAAACGCTGGTTATTGCGGAAGGAGCAGGTTTTACCGGCGCGGAAGTGGTGTTTCGCCTTCACGTGGGTGCAGGAGGCGGGCAGGCAGCCCTTGAATTCTGGGTGTTGACGTTGCAGGGGGATGAGGAGGTGGCAGCGCAAGAGGCTTCCAGACCTTTGTTTCGATCCTTGAGCCAGCGCCTTTCATGTGACCAGACGCGCCGGCGCGAGACGTATACCCACCTGGTGAGTGACAACGAAATTTACAACCTGGTCTTGCAGCGCAGCCTGACGGATCTGGACTGCTTGACGGCCGTTTTGCCGGATACCGGTCCCTACGTGATGGCAGGGATCCCTTGGTACGCCTGTCCATTCGGTCGAGATGCATTGATCACCGCCTATCAAAGTTTGTTGCTCGGCCCTGAACTGGCCAAGGGCACCTTGCGTTACCTGGCACACAGGCAAGGTCGAAACCTCGATGATTTTCGGGACGAAGAACCCGGCAAAATTTTGCATGAAGTGCGTTTCGGGGAACTCGCACAACTGCGCGAGGTGCCCCATTCACCCTACTTTGGTACCATCGATGCCACACCGTTGTTTTTGATCCTGGTCTCCGAGACCTACCGATGGACGGGTGATCTGGCATTCGTCAAAGAACTGTGGGAAGCCATTGAACAGGCACTCATGTGGATTGATGCCTATGGGGATCAAGATGGCGATGGTTTTTTGGAGTATGCGACGCGTTCCAAACTGGGTTTGCTGAATCATTGCTGGAAAGACTCAGTCAAGAGCAATATCGGGCCCGACTTTGCGATCGCGCGACCACCGGTCGCCGTGATTGAAGTCCAAGGGTACGTTTATGATGCCAAGCGGCGCATGGCCGAATTATGCGACGTATTGGACCTGCGGGTGATGGGCGATCGCCTGCTCCGTGAAGCCGAGGCCCTCAAACAAGCCTTTAATGAAACCTTTTGGCTGCCAGATCACAACTTTTACGCCTTGGCACTCGATGGTAACAAACGCCCCATCAAAACCCTTGGCTCCAACGTGGGACACTGCCTGTGGAGCGGTATTATCGCGCCGGAGCGCGTGCGTACCCTTGTTGCACAATTGCTGGGCCCCGATATGTTCAGCGGTTGGGGCATCCGGACCATGAGTGCAGCGATGCCCCCCTATAACCCCTTGTCTTACCACAACGGCTCGGTTTGGCCACACGACAACAGTCTCATTGCAAAAGGCCTCTCCCAGCACGGTTACGTTTATGAGGCGTTGTGCCTCATGGAATCGCTGTATCAAGCGGCCCTTCAGTTCCCCTATTACCGCTTGCCCGAGCTGTTCTGCGGCTTTCCAAGAAGTGGTGAACTGGATCGGCCCGTGCCCTACCCAGTCGCCTGTGCACCACAAGCGTGGGCGTCAGGCGCGAGCTTTCTGCTGTTGCAAAGTATCTTGGGTTTGTGTCCTGATGCCGCGAAGCGGCAGTTGATCATCAAAAAGCCAACACTGCCAAATTGGCTGAATCGCTTGAACCTGAACGGTCTACGAGTGGGCGACAGCACCTTGGATCTTCAATTTGTGCAAGCATCAGGCGTGACGAGCGCGCGTGTCATGAGCAAGAGCGGTGGCCCGATCAAAGTGCTGATCGAAGGGTGATTCAGTCCTTGGTTCGACGCCGGCTAACAGGTGCCCGACTGGCCAGCCAACGATTCAGGTCAAGGATCGGCGTAAAGTACTTGCGACTGCTGCGCTGACAATAGAGCATCGCATCACCCTTCTGCTTACGGACCTCTTCAGGCGAAAACCACTGCAGTTCGACGTGTTCAGGCTCGCACTCCGGACATTGACACAACAACTCAGGATGAATGCCTTTGACATTTTCAAACGGTCGCGACGCGCGTTGCAACCGTTCATCACCCTCGATAGGTGTGTCAACCACCGGTTGTTCAAGCGCGCCGTCAGATTCCGGTATCACAAAGGTATCGTTGGGCGGCGTTTGTTCGTGCATTTTGAATCACTTCCCGGTCAGCGAGGGGCGTGCCGTTGCGTGACCACTGCACGCAAGAGATGATGGCAACAATCAAGCAGAAATTCCTCAAGCCACGCCAAATGGGCGGGATGCCAGACCAAATTGCTCGGATGAGGCTCCGTTTGAGCAAGCATGGCCAAGGCGGTTTCAGCTCTGCCAATCCATTCTATCAAGTCCGCCTGGTTGCATAAAGCCCCCATCTGTTCCTGAAGCGTCAAGGCAACCCCTTGCAATCGCCAGGCACCGCTTGCGCCGCGCTGCGCGAGCCCGAATTCGTGTAAAACTGCTGCCGTCTCAAAGAGGCGCTTGCGCATCGAGTCATCCAATACACACGGCTTGCTGCAGCGTGACACCAACCCCGCAGCATCAGACAATTGCACGGCAGTTTCATAAATCAGGCGATCGCGTTCCATAAAAACACCCTCTTGCGTCTGTCACTACCAACACGCTGCACCATCATAACATAACGTGGCCAGCCAGTGAGATTGCTGCGCGCGTTAACACGCCTCGGCAGGAACCGGTTAGAATACTTGGGTTCAGCCAGGCGGGGGAAAGGATTGACAGGCATGTGGCAGCAAATGTTCAAGCGCAAGCCCATTGATTGTAATGGTGCTCAAGACAGTGGGCTCAAACGATCGTTAGGGGCTTTTGACCTCACGATTCTGGGTATCGGGGCCATCATCGGCGCAGGCATTTTTGTCATCGCTGGCAAAGGTGCGCAAGTGGCCGGTCCCGGCATTATGCTGTCGTTCGTGTTGGTCGGTCTGGCGTGTCTGTGTGCCGCTTTGTGTTATGCGGAACTGGCCTCGATGATTCCTGCTGCTGGCAGTGCCTACGCTTACACTTACACGACAATGGGAGAGTTTCCGGCATGGATGATCGGGTGGTTTTTGGTGTTGGAATATACCGTTGCCAGTGCCGCCGTGGCCAGTGGATGGTCCGGGTACCTTAACAAGATTTTACATCAGTTGAATTTGGGACTACCCGATGCGCTGACGCGTTCCCCGCTTGAAAGCGTGAACCCCGGTTACGTCAATTTGCCTGCTGCAATCATTGCCTTGGTGGTCACCGCGTTGCTCGTTATCGGCGTCCGAGAAAGCGTGCGGGTCAACAGCGCGTTCGTGGCCTTAAAGATTGGGGTGTTGCTGCTTTTTGTCCTCGTCGCATTGCCGCACGTTCAGCCTGCCAATTGGCAACCTTTTATGCCATTTGGGTTTCAGGGCGTGGTCACGGGGGGAGCGCTGATCTTTTTTGCGTACATCGGTTTTGATGCCGTCGCGACGACAGCCGAAGAGTCTCGCAACCCCCAGCGTGACTTGCCGCTGGGAATCTTGATGTCGCTGGTTGTCTGCACGGTTTTCTACATCGTGGTGGCAGCGGTTATGACAGGCATGGTGCCTTACACGGTCCTGAATGATGCTGCGCCGCTGGCACGCGCACTCGCTGCGGTCGGCGAGGCGAAGTGGTCCGCGCTCATTTCATTTGGTGCAATTTTTGGGCTGACCAGTGTCATCATGGTCTTGATGATGGGCATGCCGCGCATCTGGTTTGCGATGGCGCGTGATGGCCTCTTGCCGTCGGTGTTCAGTCAGGTTCATCCCCGATTCTGCACGCCTTGGTTGGCCACGCTGATCAACGGTGTGGCGGTTGCACTCATCACCGGATTTTTGCGTCTGGATGAGATAGCGGAGATGACCAACATCGGTACTTTATCCGCTTTCATCGTGGTGGCGATCGGGGTGTGGTTGTTGCGCATTCAGGAGCCAGAACTGAAGCGTGGCTTTCGCTCGCCATTGCTGCCGCTGGTGGCCGGTTTCACCGTGTTTTCGTGCAGTTGGATGATGCTTAGTTTATCGCCACAGACGTGGAAACTGTTCGCCATTTGGTCAGTCATCGGCATTGTTTGTTATTTTTCATACGGCGTGCGGCATAGCCGCTTGGCTCAGCGCAACACGTCAACGCCTTGATCGATACTGGGTCAACTGTAATGAGGCACTTAAACGGTGCGTGGCTCCGGTCAGGTGCCGCGGGGCTTGTGATAGGCGCCGTGTGGCTTGCTTTGGTTGCAACGGGTGTGCTTGCCCGAAGTTCGTGGTGGGGTTATCACTGGCTGTATGAGTGGCGGGGGCCGGTTGCACCGGGTGCGCCCGTTGCGTTGGTGCTCATCGATGAGGCGACATTGGAAGATTTGGGGCGTTGGCCGCTGCCGCGCCGGACCTACGCCTCGCTGGTGGATGGTTTGATGCGTGCCGGCGCGCACGTGGTTGCCTTTGACATTGCGTTCGCAGAATCCACGCCTGATGATGCGCGCTTGATTGGAGCCTTGACGCGTCATCCCAATCACGTGGTATTGGCAGCCAATATACAGCCCCTGGGGCATGCAGGCATGTCAAGCCATAGCTTGGTAGAACCGACACCCGGCTTGCACGCGGTGGCGGCGAGCGGGATTGTCAATTTTCAACTGGATGCGGATGGCGCCATTCATCGGATGGCGCGGCGTTTTGCGTGCGTGCGGCCGGATCGGCCAACGGAAATGGTTTGGAAACCATCGTTTGATGAGGTGGTCGCCCGCTTGGCCCAAAAACAGGGGTTTCCACTTGCCAAGCGTGAAGATTGGGCACCTTGGTTGATTCATTACCGGGGACCCGGTGGAACTTTCCCGAGTGCGTCACTGTCTGCCGTATTGGATGCCATCCGTCAAGGGCACGACGCGCGCCTGGCGCTTTTTAGGGGGCAGGTGGTGTTGGTGGGCGCGGCCTCGACACGGTTACAGGACCTGTATCCGACACCGTATACAGCGACCGTGACGGGCGAGGGAGCGGCGTCGTACATGCCGGGCGTTGAGATACATGCCAATGCGATCGCCACCCGACTGGCCAACGATCCCATTCGGGAACTGCCGCTGCGAAGTCAAGCCGCTGTGTTGCTGATACTGGGGATGCTGCTTGGGCCATTGTTTGCCAGCTTGCGTCCTCGAAGCGCTTTGTTGATTGGTCTAACCCTGGCTGCGTTGGTTGTGACGCTCAGCGCCGTGGCGTTCTCATCTTTTGGCTTGTGGTTCGACTTTATCGCGCCGGTGGGGCTTTTGCTGACGGTTTACGTTTGGAACCTGGTGATCCACCTCTTGCGTTCGGAGGCAGCCAGGCGTGAGTTGCGGCAAACCTTCGAGCGTTACGTATCCAGCCAGATTGTGGAGCACATCCTCAAATCCCCTGATATGTTGCCAAATTTGGGTGGAGAGCGGCGCGAGGTGACCGTGTTGTTTTCAGACATTCGCAGTTTTACCACGATATCCGAGGCACACAGCCCAGAAGAGGTCGTGCGTTTTTTAAACGTTTATCTCACCGAAATGGCCGATGTCATTCTGGAATCAGGCGGGTGCATTGACAAATACATCGGCGATGCGATTCTCGCGGTATGGGGCAATGTCGAGCGCCTGTCACCACAAGAGGGGGCGAATCGTGCGGCCCGCGCGGCGATTGGCATGCAGGCCCGGCTTGCGCAGTGTCGTGCTGCTTGGCAAGCGCAAGGCTTTCCACGAATCGACATCGGTATCGGTCTCAACACCGGTGATGCCGTTGTGGGCAATTTGGGATCACCCAAAAAGATGGAATTTGGCGTCATTGGGGATGCGATCAACGTCGCCTCGCGTTTGGAAGGGCTAACCAAGGAATACCCGGGTTACGTGCTTCTGAGCGGCCGAACGCGGGAATTGCTCGGCACCGCATTCGAACCGGAGGATCTGGGCGAAGTACGGGTAAAAGGGCGCCAAGCGACGGTGCGTTTGTTTGGTCTGCCGTTTGAAGCGGCAACAAACCAATGCGAACAAACAGATTCTTGAGATCCGTGCCCGTTCAAGCCACAACTGCGTGAAACGCTTCGGTAAAAGCAGCGGATGATTCCGGTTTTCCCGAGCGAAGCGTTTAAAATCAGGCGAGTCGCTTCGGTTAGATTGGATTATGTGTCCAACAATCGTCACAATCTGACTTGCCCAACTCCCCCAATGAACACCTCCTTCAGTAGCGATTTGGCGATGCATGATCGCCTGAGATGGGGTATAACAGCCAAAGCGAGCCAAGCTGTAGCGTCTCAAGTGGGTGAGGGTTTAACGGGTGCAGTGGTCGAGACTTCGAGACGGGTGGCACTTTGCCGGACAAATTGGGTCGGCTTTGTTGTCGCCGCCGTTTTATCCGCGTGAGGTCGTGCGATCGGCCAATCGGGTGGCCTATCAGTGCGTGATACCGGTTGTGGCCATTCTGGTGCCAACCGGCATGATTGCCGCTTTGATGGGACTCAAGGTGATGACGCTTTTTGGCACGGAGCGTTTGTTGTCAAGTTTGTTGGCACAAGGCATCATTCGTGAGTTGGCGCCCAGTTTGGCCGGGATTATGATCGCATCGCAGGCCGGATCGGCGATCGCAGGTGAGGTTGGCACCATGCGGGTCAAAGAGGAAATCGATGCACTTGGCGTGATGTCGGTGGATCCCATCAAATATCTGATTGTGCCACGGTTGCTGGCGTTGGCGTTCGTATGCCCATTTATCTGTGTCATCGCAACGGTCGCTGGCATGCTAGGGGGCATGGGCGTGGCAGTCTTGGCGAAGGGGCAGAATTACGGTGTTTTTGTGGCCAATTTGTTAAATTTCGTCTCTATCACGGATATTTATTCGGGCTTGTTCAAAAGCGTGGTCTTCGGTGGCGCCGTCGCGTTTATTGCGTGTTATTACGGTTATCATGTCCGCGGTGGGGCAGTTGGGGTGGGCCAAGCCGCCAACAACACGGTCGTTCAGTCCATCGTTGCAGTGGCGGTTTTGAATTACTGCTTGACCACATTGATCATGAAAGTCTTCGCGTGATGGGTCAGATGAGCAATGCACTGTTGAATCCGATGGTTGTTTTATTGGCGCTGATTGGCCGAATGGCTTTTTTTTGTGTCACGGTGTTGCGGGCGTTCGTCAGGCGATCGCCTTCATGGCGCGAAGTGGTCAAGCAAAGTGTGCGCATCGGCGTGAACACGGTTGGCATTTTGGCGTGCATCCTGTTTTTTATCGGTGCCAATTTGGCATTGGTGGGGCACGCCATTTTCAAACAGTTCGGCGCGCAGGATATGTTGGGAATATATGTCGGATTGTCCACCGTGATTGGTCTGGCACCGATCATTGTCGGTGCGGTTCTTGCCGCCAAACCCGGGACGGAGATTTCGGCGACGATTGCTTCCATGCGTGTGAAAGAACAAATTGATGCGCTCGAAGTGATGGCCGTTAACCCGTATTGGTATCTGGTGGTGCCACGCGTACTCGCGCACCTGTTGGTCACGCCGGGCTTGTTGGCGGTTGCCATCGTGTCGGCCATCGGAGGCGGATTTTTGGCCTCGGTCTACCAGTTGGGCTTGAACCCCGGTGTCTTCATGGCGGATGTTGTGCGATTTTTAACGGTATCTGACCTTTACAAGGGTATCGTGCGCGCCGAAGTGTTTGCGCTGATTGTGTGCATGGTATCGTGTTTTTATGGCTATTATTCGGCGCCGGGCCCTGCGGGGGTGAGTCGCGCCATCAACCTGGCTGTAGTCGTTGGATGCACCACCTTGGTATTGATGAATTACGTGCTGACGGAGTGGATGTATTGATGGTAATGCGTTCAACCAATTCGAACCGGAGGGCAATCCGTGATTGAATTCAGGCGTGTATCCAAGTCTTTTGGTGCACAAAAGGTGCTTGACGATGTCAGTCTGGTTATCCCCAAAGGGCAAACAACCGTGATCATTGGCCCCTCCGGAACGGGCAAAAGTGTCTTCATCAAGTTGTTGGTCGGTTTATTGAAACCGGACGCAGGTCAAATTTTGGTAGACGGGCAGGATATCACGACACTGGCTGAAACGGATCTGTTTGAGGTTCGAAAAAAATTTGGCATGTTGTTTCAGGACGGGGCTTTATTCGATTCGATGACCGTTGAAGAGAACATTGCGTTTCCGTTGGAGCAGCATACACGCAAGACGGCGCAGGAAATCAAGGAAGTCGTTCGGCGAAAACTGAGTCAGGTGGGATTGCCGGGTGCGGCGAAAAAATTTCCCGGGGAACTGTCAGGCGGCATGCGCAAGCGCGTGGGGATCGCGCGAGCATTGGCACTGGAGCCTGCGGTAGTTTTGTTTGACGAACCCAATTCCGGGCTGGATCCGGTGATGAGTGATGCGATCGACAAGTTGATTTTGCAGATGCAACGGGAATTGGGATTGACGTTTGTAGTCATTTCGCACGACCTGGAGGGTACTTTTCAGATTGCCGATCGCATCGCCATGTTATATAAGAGCAAGTTGATTGCCGACGGCGAAGCACGTGCGATTCGTCATTCAGACAACCCCATTTTGCAACAGTTCTTTTCGCGCAGTGCGGATGGCCCCATTCAGGTAGTGTGAGACAGACAGGAAGGCAACGGCGTGGCAAGTTATCGCAATGAGTGGATGTTGGGCGGCTTCATTCTGCTATCTGCGGGTTTATTGGCCTACATGACATTGATGGTTGGCAACATATCCTTCGGCGGTGGTGTCCGGGTCAAGGCTTCCTTTGTCAATGCTTCTGGCCTCGTCAAGCAGGCTGCTGTCAGTGTAGCCGGGGTACAAGTGGGCCACGTCGAGGGCTTGGCGGTTGAGCACGACAAAGCCGTGGTGAGTCTTTATCTGAAGCCTGAGGCGCAGATTCGCAAGGACGTTGAGGCGGTGATACGTGCAAAGTCTTTGCTGGGTGAGAAATATGTTGAACTTCGGCCGCGTTCTCGTGATGCGGCACTGTTGGCCACAGGGGATGTCATTGAGACAACCCGGGCGAGTGTCGAAGTGGATGATTTGCTGGCTGCGGCAGCGCCATTGTTGCGCGAGGTCAATCCCAAAGATGTGTCAACCATTGTGCGAACCTTGGCCAAGACCTTGGACGCTGAACAAGAAAGCCTGGCTGGGGTGGTTCGAAATGCAGCGGCCATCGCGGATGAACTGGAAGATATTTTGCGCAACAATCGAAAAAACATTGATACAATCGGGCGAAACCTGGCGAGTGTGAGTCAAGATGGTGCAACTTTGCTAAGCCAGAATAAAGCCGCCCTGGGACGCAGTGTCACCAATCTGGATCGATTCAGTGCAGAATTGGCGCACCAATCACCTGCCATCTTGCGTGATGTTGGGGCGGTCGCGCAAGCGGCACGTGAACATGCGCCAGCACTGCTGACCAAGGCTAAACCGGCGCTCGAAGCACTGCCGAAAGTGGCGTTGACGACAGACGAATTGGCCAGATTGCACGGTGAGGTCAAAACAAGCCTGCACAAATTGAATCCGCTTCTGGATCGGGCTTACGCCATTGATGAGGCGCAACTGCAGCGCTTTACGGAAGATGTGTTGATGCGTAACGGCATCAAGATTTTCTTGCACCCATTAACACCCACAGAACCGGTATGGCGCAAATCGCGACCTAACAGCAGTGCGACTGAGCCCCGTTCAAAGTCCTGAGGTGTCGCTGTTTTTTTGAGAGGGCAATGGGCGAATCAGACCATGTTGGACGTTTTAAAGACCTGGGTTGATCTCTTCATCCACGTGGACAGGCATTTAATCGACCTGGCGGGGCAATACGGCAGTTTGACTTACGTCATTTTGTTCGGGATCATTTTTTGTGAAACTGGCTTGGTTGTAACGCCCCTTTTGCCCGGTGATTCGTTGCTGTTCGCGGCGGGCGCTTTGTGCGCGTCCTTGCCATTCAATGTCGTGGGGTTGTGGCTGTTGCTGTGGTGTGCGGCTGTTTTGGGCGACAATCTGAACTACATGATTGGGCGAAAGGTGGGTCCAAAAGTTTTTTCTGCGGAAAAAAACCGTTATTTCAGGCGGTCGCATCTGGACAAGACGCATGCGTATTTTGAGCGCTACGGCGCAAAGACACTGGTTATTGCGCGCTTTGTCCCGATTGTGCGAACCTTTGCACCGTTTGTGGCGGGCGTTGGCCGCATGAGTTATCGTCGTTTTTTGATGTTTTCGATCCTGGGTGGCGGGTTGTGGATCAGCCTGTTCGTCTTTGCAGGTTATTATTTTGGCGGCTTGCCGTTCGTCAAATCCAATTTCAAACTGGTGATTTTAGCTGTCATCGCCATTTCCATCGCGCCGATGATGATCGAACTCTGGCGCCATCGCAAAGGCGAGACCGCTGCTGCGTCGTGACGGTCTGGTTCGGTCGCTTGCTTTTGTTCGGCGCTGCACCTAGAATAACGCCCGTGTCGTTCATACAGCCATGATATCCGCGATTGATACCTGAAAGCGTTGGTTATGCCTGAAAACTGGATTGGTCTGCTTGGTATCGGGGCCATCTTGGCGATCGCGTGGACCTTTTCAACGGACCGCCGTCACATCAACTGGCGACTGGTCCTGTGGGGCTTGGGCCTCCAGTTGTTACTGGCCTTGTTCATACTCAAACTGCCCTTTGGTCGGCAGTGCTTCGAATGGATGGGGGCAGCGGTAACCACCCTGCTCGATTTTTCGAAACAGGGCAGTACCTTTGTGTTTGGCGACCTCGTGACCAAAATGGACCGGTTTGGGTTCATTTTTTGTTTTCAGGTCCTGCCCGCCATCATTTTTGTGGGCAGCTTGATGGGCATTGCTTACCACGTCGGTATCATGCAGTTGGTTGTGACATGGACCGCGCGGTTGATGGTGCGAACGATGAAGACGTCCGGGGCCGAAAGTCTGAATGCGGTGGGTACGGTTTTTGTCGGTCAATCCGAAGCACCTTTGTTGATTAAACCTTACATTCAGGGGATGACGCGCTCCGAATTGAACACCATTATGACCAGTGGCATGGCAACCATCGCGGGCTCCGTGATGGCGGCGTATATCGGAATGCTGGGAAGTGACTGGGCACCGCACTTGCTGGCGGCATCGATCATGGGGGCGCCGGCGGGCTTGGTGATGGCAAAAATGCTATTACCGGAGACAGCACTCCCGGAGACCGCGGGCGTGGTTGATCTCACCATCGAACGTCAAGAGTCATCGTTGATTGAAGCCGCCGCAAAAGGTGCACAAGATGGCCTACACCTGGCGCTCATTGTGGGCGCGATGCTGATTGCATTCATATCGCTTCTGGCAATGTTAAATGCCGGCATCGGGCTGTTTGGTGCATCTTTGGGCTGGGGTGGTTTGTCGTTGGAGAAGTTGCTTGGCTTTGCATTTGCGCCCTTGGTCTTTTTGATGGGTGTGCCTTGGGTGGATGTCCAGACGGTTGGGGCGCTGCTTGGACAAAAAATTGTGTTAAATGAATTTGTCGCCTATGCCCGGCTATCTGAAATCATTGGCGGAAAAGTGGCGAATTTGAGTTTAACCCCAATGGGCACGACCATTGCAACCTATGCTTTGTGTGGCTTTGCCAATTTTAGCTCGATTGCCATCAACGTCGGTTGTATCGGCGGCATCGCGCCAGAGCGGCGCAGCGAGCTGGCGCAACTGGGTCTGCGTGCGATGTTTGGCGGCGCCTTGGCGTCATGTTTGACAGCCACCATCGCGGGCTTGCTGAGCTGAGTCCGCAAAGGGGATTAAAACTGGTATGCAGCACCTTATAGGCCTTGCCGGGATTGCAATCATTTTGGCGATCGCTTACGTCGCATCGGTGGATCGCCAAGCGATTCGCTGGCGTTTGGTGGCATGGGGCCTCGGTGTGCAATTTACCTTGGCAATTTTTATTTTGAACACGCGTGCCGGTCAAGCATTGTTTCAGTGGTTGGGGCGAGGTATCACACGCTTGTTGGACTTCTCCAAGGTTGGGTCGCAATTTGTTTTTGGAAAATTGGTTGAAGATGTGCCGTCCTTTGGCTTTATCTTTGCGTTTCAGGTTTTGCCGACAATTGTTTTTATGGCTGCCGTTATTGGGGTTTTGTACCATTTGGGGCTGATTCAGCGCCTGGTTGGCGCGATGGCGTGGCTGATGGCAAGGACACTCGGCGTATCCGGTGCTGAAAGTTTGTCTGCCGCGGCCTGTGTGTTTGTGGGGCAGGTTGAAGGTCCTTTGCTTGTCAGACCTTACATCTCAGGGATGACGCGATCGGAACTGATGGCACTGATGACGGGTGGCATGGCCACCATCGCGGGTGGGGTTATGGCAGCCTACATTGGCATGTTGGGTGAAAATTGGGCTCCGCACTTGCTGGCTGCTTCGCTGATGGGAGCGCCCGCCGGGTTGGTCATGGCCAAAATGATTGTGCCGGAGACCGAGGCCTCGCAAACGGTGGGTCATGTTCACTTTGAACTGACGCGTCGAGAGTCGTCGCTGATCGAAGCGGCGGCAAAGGGGGCGCAAGACGGTCTGCAATTGGCGTTGGCGGTCGCTGCGATGCTGTTGGCGTTCATTTCGCTTGTCGCGATGGTGAATGGTGGCATCGCGTGGGTTGGAAGTTACGTGGGTGTAACGGCGCTAAGCCTGGAAGCGATCCTTGGCGTGTTGTTCTTTCCCCTCGCGTTTTTGATTGGGGTGCCCTATGCAGATGCTTGGATGGTTGGGCATTTAATCGGGCAGAAGTTGGTTCTGAATGAGTTTGTGTCATATGCCCAACTGTCCGAGGCCTTGCGCGACGGAAAGATCGGTGAACGTGGCGCGATGTTGGCGACCTTTGCGTTGTGTGGTTTTGCGAATGTGTCGTCTGTCGCACAAAACGTCGGCGGCATTGGGCAAATGGCCCCTGAGCGTCGGCGGGATCTCGCACGTTTGGGTCCGCGCGCGATGTTGGCAGGCGCGCTCGCGTCGTGCTTGAGTGCTGCAATGGTTGGCATACTTAACTAGAAATGGGATTGCTTGCTTAGCGGTGCGGCGCAGGAGTATAGTGTGTGACTTGGGGCCAGGTGAGCGGAAGTTTGTTCTGACAGGCACTTGGCGCGGAAGAGGTAAGGCGCAATGGTATTGATCATCGGATGCGGACGGCTAGGGGGCAGTCTCGCCATCAAACTGGCCGCAGCGGGTCAGGAAGTGGTCGTGGTGGATCATGAGCGCCGCAACTTTGACTTGAACTTGCCCCGCGACTTTAAAGGGCGCACCATCGAGGGCATGGAAATTGACAATGATGTGCTTAAACGTGCCGGCATCGAGCGGGCTGTCGCGCTCGCAGCGGTCGCTCGCGATGAAAGCACAAATATGATGGCCGCTGATGTCGCGCGCCGAATCTTTAACGTGCCGCGCATTGTCGTACGTGTGGATGAACCGCGACTGGCCAATTTGTATCGTGAAGAAGGGTTCGAGGTCATCAGCCCGATTGTCGAGGGAACGCTTGCGTTGGAGCGTGCGTTGGAGTTGAAGCTTTGACCGGGTTTTTGGGTACCAGAAAGTGCGCAGGGAGACTGCATGTTCATTATTATTGCAGGTGGCGGCAAAATTGGTTTACACCTCATTCGGGCATTGCTTGAACAGCAGCACGAAGTGGCGTTGATTGAACGGGATCGACGCGTATGCGAGGCGGTGTATCGAGAGTACGAGGAAGTGTCAGTCATTGCGGGTGATGCAACGAATCCGGAGTTACTGTTGCGCGCGGGAATCAGTCGGGCCGATGTCATCGTGGCGGTCGCTGGGCGGGACCAGGACAATTACATGATCTGCAAGATGGCCAAGTATCTGTTCAATGTCAGACGCACCTTGGCACGGGTCAATGATCCGCGCAATGAAGAGTTGTTTCGGTTGGCGGGAGTCGACCTGGTGATCAGTGTGACATCGTTGGTGTCCCGTGCCATTGAGTATGAAATCATTCCCCACGAGGCGATGACCCTCTTCACATGGCATGAACGGATGTCTGTCGTTGAAGTTGATCTCAGACAAGACGCACCAGTGGTCGGTTTACCCATCCGAAAACTGGACCTGCCCAAAGATTCCCTGATTGCTGCCATTTGGCGCGCGGGCGAACTCGTCGTACCAGATGGGAACACGGTGCTGTTGCCCGCCGATGAGGTCTTCGCGATCACCTTGCGCAGCAACGAAGCCGAACTCCGCGCGGTGCTCGTGGGAGTCAAGGCGTGAGTACGGCTCAACTGCAACAATCCCGCCCTGCGCACGCACCCGCTTTGACCTGGTGGCTTGCTGCCGGCTTGGTGGGCGCGGACATCGGAACGTCCGTTTTTTACAGCACGGGCATTTTATATCCATTGGTTGGCGGTGCGGCTCCATTTTTCATTACCTTTGTCTGTTCGGCCATGTGGTTGTTCAAGTTGACCTACCAGGAAGGTTGCGCAGTCAGCCCTCTCAACGGCGGCGCTTACACGATGGTCTTGCAGACCATCGGTCGTCGCACCGCGTTGATTGTGGGCTCCATGACGATATTGTCTTACCTGGCTACCGCAGTGGTCAGTGCATTGTCCGGGGCCAAATACCTCAGCACCTTGCCCATTCTCGGTCACACCGTTTGGAGCAACTGGCAAATCGCATTGGTTGCGGCAGTTCCGATCGTTGGGTTCGCGATTCTGAACGTATTTGGCTTGCGCGAATCCACCAAGTTAACCTTTGCCATCGCAGCGTTTCATTTCGTGACCCTGATTGGCATGGATGTGTATGGTTTGTTCCTGGCTTTTACCCAAGGGGCTCATTGGGAACGTTTGACGGAAGGCTTTGGTGCACTGGCTCCCCATGCGGTGGTCATGGCATTTGCTGCCGCTTTTTTGGGAATTACGGGTTTTGAATCCGCGGCGCAAATTATCGAGGAGATTGCGGAACCCCGTTGGCTGTCGATTCGCCGCATTTATACAACCATTGTGATACTCGTCAGCTTTACGGGACCCATTTCGTCCTTGTTGTGCATTGTTTTGCTGTCGGATGCCGATGTCGTCAAATATAAAGACGCGTTTTTATCGGGTGTCGCCGTTCTGGAAGGAGGCACGCCGATGCTGTATCTTTTGGTCACCAATGCGTGTTTGACGCTCTTTGCCGCAGTCAATACAGCCTTTGCCGGCGCGACCGGTTTGATCACCACCATGGGCAAGCAAGGAAACTTGCCCGCTCTGGTGTTGCAGCGTTGGACAGACTGGAGACCGGCTTTGCAAGGTTATCCCTTGGCCGTTTTACCCTTTATGGCACTGTGTGTGGTGATGTTGGTCGCGTTTCCCGGCAGTGTCGATCGCCTCGGTGAGGTCTATGGGATTGCGTTTTTGGGGGTCATGATTTTTTATTGCGCCGGCGTGCTTCTGCTGCGTTTGCATCAGCCCGTCAAAATCGCACGAGCGCCCTACATCAACACGTGGACCTTTAAGATTCGCCACGTCACGCTGCCGTGGGCGCCGTTACTGGGTGCAATCCTTCTGATTTTCGCGCAGGGCGTTTTGATTATCACCGCACACGAGGCAAGGGGTTTAGGACTGCAGTTGTTCTTGGCGGTACTTTTGCTTATGGCTTTTTATCGCCTCGGACAGGTCGAGACCCGGATGGTGCAACTGCCAGACTTGCGCTTGGGGCTGGGCAAGTACCGCAAAATGGAAAATTTACCGGATCTTCCCACGTACGTGATTTGTACCAGTGGCTCGAATGCGACCCGCCTGGTTACCGAGATCAGTTACCTGTTAAAAAAGTTCGGTGAGAACATTGAGATTTTATTGTTCCACGCCGAAGAACAAAGCGCCGGGCCTGCCCGTCTGTCTGAAGGCCTCGAACGACTGATTTCCCAACAGATTGAAGAATTCTATGATTCCCGTGATTTCATTTTGAGTTTAAAAGTCTTACCCGGCTCGTTGTTGGAGGTTTTACCCGAATATGGCAAAAGCCGGAGACTAAACACGATTTTTATTACCACCGGGCGCGATGCCGTCTTGAGTGAAAACCTGCGCGTGCAACTCAGTTCGGAAATCGGCGTTGATGTCGTTCGTCTGGATGACGATACCTTGCCAAAAGGACCTGGCGTGTGGTTTGACCAGTGGTCCCAAGGATTCAGGCAGCGCGACCAGGCGTGGGCCCGCACCGAACCAGGCAGCGAAAGTCGTCAGGATTCCGACAGCTACTCAGACGTGTAACGGCACGACGTCCTTCGCATCTGGCGCCTGCAACCGCGGCTTCAGACCGCTCGTTATACCGCACAATCACGCGCATTCAACAACCTGGGGGAAAATTCCTGGAAACCAACTCATCGTCTTCTTATTCAAAAACATTCTGCCTACAAAATCATGTGGGTCGGCTTGCAGGCGAAGTGCCCCCAAAAAACATCCAAGCGGTTTTTCAGACCCTTTTCCGTTAAACAGAAACGTGCGGATTGGTGATCAGTTTTGGCTGTTGGTCAGCATAAAAGCAAGTCAGTGTCTAATGTTTTGAGCAACAACCGATGCGTCGCCGTACAGTAACCGTTCTATCCCCAAAACCCAGACGCGATATTGCATCCCATTCCGATGCTCTTCAGTTGCTGCATCGCGACCTTGACAACAATCACGGATACCAATTCTTACCCTCGGAGACAATCATTCATCCTTGCAAGCGCCTCAGCCGGACACCCGGCGTTTACGTTCGGGCAACCGCAACGATGTCGAGTGGTCTTCGGGAGTAAAGACAATTAGGGGCCGAATGTCGGCAAACGCGTCTTGGCGTCTCCTGTTTGTATGTCGGTTTGGACCGCAGCGCGCAGCATAATGACGAGAAAAAAGGAGCTTGGCATGCTGAAAGCGTGGCGGTATTTACTGGTATTTTCGGATGGTTTGGTTCAGGAGGTGGATGAGGATCCACAGCTGAATGTAGGCAATTTGCTAGGTGCACAGCGTGCGCGCATCAGCGAGGGGCTTGAAGGCAAGTACATCTGTACGGCCATTGAAACGGAGCGTGTGCCAGACGCCCAGTGCATCAAACGTTATGCGCTGCGATTATGGGAGCCTGCGATGGTATGAGTCAGACGGTGCGCCATTGGTAGGCACCGTTGGTAGCAAGCAGAATCTGGGGTTGATGGGGATCTGTCTCCAATTTTTTGCGCAGATTGCGAATGTGCGTGTGCAGCAAAGCCAGCGACCGTGCATCACGAGGACGCTTTAACGCGTCAAGCAGCAAGTGCTCCGTCGTTACCCATTGATTGAAACGGCTGATCAGCACCCAAGCGAGGTTGAACTCGGATGGTGTCAGGGTAATGGCGCGGTCTGCCACGTAAATCAGACGCGTGGATACTTCCAGACGGTAAGGTGGGCATTGTAGGCTCTTTGTTTCGTCTGCTGAACGCACGCAGTGCCGCAGCTGCACGCGTACACGCCACACAAACTCAAGGGAGTCAAACGGCCACTCCATATATTCGGTGGCGCCGACATAAAATGAGCGGTACTTCAGTTCGGACTGTCCTCTGTTGCCGTAAATCATGATGGATGCGTGCTGCCATCCAGCAAACTGGCGCAGGCGATGGCAGACGGTGTGACCGTCGATACCAGTGAGGTCGGCACTTAAAATGCTAAGATCATAAACCCGTTGGAGCGAGTATTCCAGCACCTGATGACCGCTGGTCACGACCACACACACACACTCAATTGCCTCGTTGACAAGCCGCATTAGTAAGCGGGCCTGACTCGGTACGGATGTCGCAACAAGGACCAACGGACGGTCTGCGCACACGATTGAAGTGCCTCTTCATCAGACGCGTGACAACCTCGCCACGACCTCACGCTACAAAGTGTAACAAACTACACCAAGAAGTGCCGCTGTCGGCGTGCGTCGGCAACGATCATCGCTCGATGAAACAAGGGCATTGATTTTTTCCTTGCAAAGCACGTCACCAGATTTACCCATCAGATAATCGGGCACCAAGCAATCAAGTGCTTTTAAAAACGGATGTACAGAGCCGCCAGCCAACCGCGCAATGACACCGAAATCCCCATCGGATTCGCACGCACTTCACATCAAATCCAGAAAACACTGCATATGGGTCCCGTACCCCGAACCGCGATGCCTTACAAAGGCGATCCGCGTGATGTTTCAACAGGTGGGGTGCCGAAGGGGCGTGACTCGCGGTATGATGATGCAGTCAGCTTCACGTTCCTGGCGCAACCGGTCCTCCGCATCCGAAACATTGCAAGGTTCGCATCGTGGCAGCACCCATCATCACACTCGAAGCCGTTTCCAAGCACTTTCCCGGGGTACGGGCTTTGGAGCGTGTCAACCTTGAGTTGCATGCCGGTGAAGTTCATGTGTTGCTCGGTGAAAACGGGGCGGGCAAGTCCACGCTGATGAAAATGTTGGCTGGCGTGCACCAACCGGATAGCGGCCGCATTGTGTTGGATGGCGCACCCGTTAAATTCTTGGGACCTCGGATGGCTCAAGCGTTGGGAATCGCGACGATTTATCAGGAACTCAGCCTGGTTCCGGACTTGACAGTGGCGGAGAATCTTTATCTGGGTCGCACAAAAACCCGGCACGGCCTGATTGATTTTAGGTCATTAAATCGCGAGGCCGCCCAAATCTTGGAAGAGTTGCAGATTTCAGTTGCGCCGAACTGCGTGGTGCGGGGACTGAGTGTGGCGCAGATGCAAATGATCGAAATTGCCAGGGCGCTCACCCAACGTGCTCGGATTCTCACGATGGATGAGCCAACCGCTGCCTTGTCGGAGAAAGAGTGCGAGGTTTTGTTTGCGACGGTGCGGAAGCTGCGGGATCGCGGTGTCGCGTTGGTGTATATATCGCATCGCATGCCGGAACTTTTCGAGTTGGGCGACCGCGTCACCGTTTTGCGGGACGGTTGTAGTGTTGCCACTAAGCTGATTGGTGAATCGACACCGGATGATCTTATTCGCCTGATGGTGGGGCGCGAGCTCAGCGACGTCTATCCCCCTCAAACGCCGCTTGAGCGTGACGAGTTGGCGCTTGAGGTGACCAATCTCAACCGGCCTGGCGTGCTTTTTGGCGTGTCGTTCTCGCTAAGGCGCGGTGAGATTTTGGGTATCGCCGGGTTGGTGGGATCGGGTCGAACCGAGTTGTTACGCGCGCTTTTCAGGGCTGATCCGGCAACCGGTGAGGTGCGTATCAACGGAGAATTCAAAGACCTACGCAATCCCCGGCAAGCGGTCGAAGCGGGTTTGGCATTCTTGACGGAGGATCGCAAGCATCAAGGCTTGGCCCTTGGCATGCGCATTCGCGAAAACATGGTCATGGCGTGCCTCAAACGGTTTTTTCCAGTCGGCTTCTGGCTGGAGGAAGCGGAAAGACAAGTGAGTGCTGAGTATATCGAACGGCTGGCGATTCGAACCCCGTCCGCCGAACAGCGGGTCGTTAATCTGAGTGGTGGTAATCAGCAGAAAGTGGTGCTGGCTAAATGGTTGTTGTGTGATGCAAACATACTATTGATTGATGAACCCACGCGTGGCATTGATATCGGAGCAAGAGCGGAGATTTACGCATTGATGCGCCAACTGACGGCTCAGGGTAAATCGATTGTCATGGTGTCTTCTGATCTGCCCGAGGTGTTGGGTATGAGTGATCGCATTCTGGTGATGGGCTACGGCCGTGTGATGGGCGAATTGAAGCGTTCGGAAGCGAGCCAGGAATCCATCCTGCAACTGGCCACAAAGGAATGACCTGCCATGAGTAGCCCTGTTCGAAGTGAATCCCTGGCTCCCGAGTCGCGTGGCACGGGTGGGTGGTTTGAGCGTTTTGGCGCTTTGGGGGGCTTGTTGCTCTTGTGCGGTGTACTCAGCATCTTGTCGTCAAATTTTTTAAGTGTCGACAATTTGATGAATGTGGCGCGACAAATATCCATTAACGGGATCGTGGCAGTTGGTATGACTATTGTCATCGCCACGTCGGGAATTGATTTGTCCGTGGGTTCAGTCGTGGCGCTGTCGGCGTGTACTGCGGCCTTGATGACAGGTCATGTGCCGCTGGGAGTGGCTTTGATGGGTGGTATCGTGGTTGGGGCGCTTAGTGGCTTGTTCAACGGGCTTTTGATCACATTGCTGCGCATCAGTCCATTTATTGCGACTTTGGGAATGATGAGCATGGCCCGTGGTGGCGCGTTGGTGCTGACAGATGGGATGCCAATCGATGACTTGCCGCCGGGGCTCAATGCCTTGGCGGGGCAGGTTGGCCCCATCCCGGTGCCCTTATTGGTGATGGTTGTGGTTGCCGTTCTTGGAGCCGTGATCCTCAATCGCACCAGTCTGGGTCGGGTGGCGATCGCACTTGGCAGCAATGAGGAAGCGGCTCGCTTATCCGGTATACCAGTTCACCGCTTCAAACTGGCAATTTATGCATTCAACGGGGCGCTAGCAGGGTTGGCGGGCATCATGTTGATGGCACGTCTATCCTCGGCGCAACCGAGCGGTGGCGGCTTGATGGAGCTGGATGCGATCGCTGCCGTTGTCATCGGGGGTGCCTCGTTGATGGGGGGCAAGGCCAGTATCGGGGGCACCATCGTCGGGGTGACGATCATCGGGGTCTTGCGTAATGGCTTGGTTTTACTTGATGTCTCTGCATTTTGGCAGCAATTGGTGATTGGTATCGTGATCATTATGGCGGTTGCGGCGGATCAATGGCGCACGCAACGACGTCAGGGAGGTTTTTAACGTGATACATCTGCAACGCAGCATCTGCACCTTGGTGGGGCTAGGTCTGATTGGTAGCCTTGTAGCTTGTAAACCGGACGAAAGACGCACGACGATCGCAGTCGTTGGCAAAGCCGCTGGTGGGGAGTATTGGTTGGCGGTCAAACGTGGTGCTCAGCGGAAATCAGATGAACTCAAACTCAAGTTATTGTATCTGGGGCAACCCACGGAGGTGGATATCGCGGGGCAAATTGATCTTGTCGAAAGCCTCATCCAACGAAAGGTTGCAGGTATTGCCATCTCGCCTTCCGATTCCAAAGCGCTGTCACCGGCAGTCAAGAAAGCAGTGGATGCCGGAATCAAGGTGGTGACGATTGATTCGGATACCGCAGCGAAGGATCGGCTCTGCTATATCGGCACTGACAACGCTGCGGCCGGTGAGGTGGCGGGCCAAGAAATGCTTAAACTCTTGGATGGGCAAAAGAATGCCAAGGTGGCCACCATCACGGGCGTGATTGGCGCGCAGAACCTGATGGAGCGAGAAGCAGGTTTTCGCAAGGCAGTAGGAAGTCAATTGACCTTGTTGAACACGCAGCCTGACAACGGCAACAAGGATAAGGCAATGGCCATTGCGGAAAACACCATCACAGCCAATCCCGACGTTGCGGCTTTTTTCAGCACAACCGCGATTGGGGGCCCGAGTGTTGCGCAGGCGCTAGGTGCCACCAAAAAAACAGGCGTGATCAAGCTTGTTTCGTTTGATGTCACCCCCACTTTGGTCAAGCAATTGAAAGCGGGTGTCGTGCAGGTCTTGATTGCCCAGCAACCCGAAAAAATGGGCGAATTAGGAGTCGAGTGCCTGAATAAGGCCCTCAAAGGTGAAAAACTGCCGCCTGTTATCGATACAGGCGTCATCACTGTTACCCGTGAAAACGTCGATCAGTTTAATCCCTGAGCACGCTTCCAACCTGAGCCACGCCACGAAACACCACGCGCAGTGTTTCGTGGCGCTGGGCGCTTCGACTCTGACCCGCGGGTAGCTATATAGAAACGCGTTGATTGTCGATTGAAGCCATCAATTTCGGTGATCGTCCTGATTTGCTGCGACAGCATCGTGACGCAAAAGAAACCAAGTCATGGTGATACCGACCGTCGAATGTTGCAAACAGTGAACAAATAATCAATGAACTTGATGGATGGATTATCGTTCAAGTTCATTGATTGGTGTTCAATAACAGCGAGTCCGGGCCTAATTTTTTGAGTTTGCCACTCAAGTTTTGAACAGACATCGATGCGTCGCTGTATCGCTGGAGCAAGGCAACGCACGCTCTCTAAAATCGGGCGTGCGGCACGACTGTTACCCTGGATGCCGTCTAATCAAGCCATCGCGGAGTCTTATACCTACGCCCGACCCATCGCATCGACGTGGGCAATTGACCCTTCAAGTTATCGCCAACAGCTCGCGTGTATTGACGCTTCAAGGCATCTACAGCCATCATTTGCGTACCACAAACACGCGCCCGCTCTGGATGCCCGTGAGCCACCGGTCATCCAGGCTGACGACATCATCGGTGCTTTCATTCGACTTCCAGCCAATGCACACTCAAATAAGCATCAAGCCACTCATTCAGCACTTGTCGACTTGATGACGTGTGAAACAGGTAACAACCCCTCCAGCAGCGAATAAACCCTTGAAGTGCGCACTGTTGATCAACACGCTGCCAAAAGACTCATTCATACCCGCATCACCAAACGAAACGATAACCTGCGCCACGAATGGTGAACAGATGTTCAGGGTTTTTAGAATCACGCTCCAGCTTGTTGCGCAATCGTGAAATGTGCGAGTCAATGGCCCGATCCAAACTATCACTGATACCCACCTCATCGCACCAGGCAATCAATTCCCGACGCGACCACGTCCGTCCCGGGTGGCGGGTGAATAATTCCATAAGTCGAAACTCCATGGGGGTTAAATTAATCTCTCGGCCGCGTAGGCAGAGTATTCTCCGATCCGCATCCAAACCATCAGAAACCATCGGATCGTGTACCACCAGGCGACCCACCGTACGACGACGTAAAATGGCCTCCATCCGGGCGATCAACTCCAAATGGTTGAATGGCTTGGCCATGTAGTCATCAGCACCAAGGTTCAAACCCGTCACCCGATCGACATCCGTGCCACGGGCAGTCAACATCACAATCGGCAAGTCGTGACCCTCCGCACGCAGCGCCTGACAAAACTCCAACCCGCTCTGTTCTGGCAACATGACATCCAACAACAGCAAGTCAGGCCCGGAAGCCAGCAAGGCACGCCCCGACGAGGGCCGGTCAGCCCAAATCATGTTAAATCCGTGACTGCGCAACAACTCCTTGAGTAAACGCGCGAAAGTCTCGTCATCATCAACCAACAACACCGTCCGCATCCTAAAACCCCTCGCATTAAAGCTTAACCATCTATTGTGTCAAAATGGTGTCAGACTTAGCCCACTGGCCTTAACCGAAAAAAAATTGTTCATAAGATTCGATTTTACGGCTTCGATACTGTCTTTTGACCAACGTTTTCGGAGTGCGGGTTAATACACGTCGCTCACATGCGGATCCCAACAATTTCATGCCGTGAATCAAGTCCGCAACTGGACCATACACGGTTTCTGGTGCTTGTCTGGTCTTCCGTCTGAGTCTGACAAGCTGGGTTGCGCTGAAGGCTTTTCGGTGTGCGCTGCAAACATGAAACGCGGATACTTGCCGAAAAACCGGATCAAGACAGCGCCGATCAAGCGAATCTATACCGTGGCGCATAAATTGTCGTTCAAAATCCGTGTAGCAAACGCAAAAACATCAAGCCGTCACACGCTGTTATTCAAAAGTAGCCAGAATTTGATCACCTATCAACGCTTTTCGGTATCGCTCGCCCCTTGACGGGTAGCAGGGTGTCTCGCGAAAAAATGCCTGTATCGTGCATTGTAACTGCTACACCCGTTCTGAAGCGTGTTGCTTACCTATCACGATTTGAGCCGAGTAAACAGATAGGACATCAGGTAGATGCAAATCCCTCCTGCAAGAGTCGCCAGACCTTGCAAGAAAGGCAATACGAGCAGGATGAGGCCATCTTGTGGATCACTTGGTCCAAACCATAAATGACTCACCAGAAACAAGCCACTTAAGCAAACGGTCGTTGCGCCCCATATCAAAATGCTTAAGAATAATCGGCCCCACGTCCACTTGCTTAAAAGGACCAGGATCAGAGCCGGCGCCACTAACCAGACTGCAATCGGATTCAGGGCCACCCACATATCCCTGGCCATCCAAATCATTCCAGCTAGATGCAAGGCGGTACCCACCCCGTTCAGGCCGTGAAAAATCCATTTAAAGGATGTTGTATTCAGCGCTGGCACGCCAACAAGCCCCCTCCCCCGAGTGAGACGTACGAATTCCCATCATAGCGGGTATTACACAAAACAACAGTGGCACGCACGAACTCAGATGACGTTCCAAAAGGAAAACCGGCAGTCGACGCATTAACCCAAGAATCCCAGGGACCACATCGCAATGGCTTTGGCAGAACGCTTGGTTCAGGTCGATTCGAACACTTGTTTAGTGCCAGATCACGAAGCACGCATGACGTGCGAAGCAACAACAGGTAATGACCGGATCGCTCTCCAAGCCATCACTCAAATGATGTCGTTTACCAAAATAGTTATCACGCTTGCACATGCACTGTACCGGCCCATCTTGTTTGCGTAAAAAAATTTGTGAGGCCCGAACGCAGCACACGTGGCTGTTGCCCGAGCTCCCACAAAACCACGACCAGACGGTTCGTGCAGGACTTGCTATACCGGAACCCTATAGCGCACCCATCAAAGCTTCGTGGACGATTGCCAGGCGCTCCTCCACGAGACGCTCTTTCTTGGCCAGTTTGTACTGACTCATCAAATAAGGGTCCTCGAACGTCTCGGCCACAAGTTGCAAGGCAGCCAAGCCCAGTTCCGCCCGTTCTTGCTCTGATAAACTGCGCGTGGTGTCATCAATGCGCTTTACCGCGAGCGTCGCAGCCAGCATCGCCCCATCAATCGGGCTGGCATCATCCGGCAACTCGTGAAGCTGTAACAATGTATCGCGAATCAAGCTGCGTGCTTCGGCTGGATTGCGTAAACGTTGCGCTTGATCGCGGGCAAAGTGCGCAAGACCCCGCGTGTCATCGTGGATTGCGTCCAACGCCCGCGTGCCCAACTGCCTCGCGCGCGTATCATTCAATCGCGCCACACCGACCGGTGCATCCATAAACTCCGATGCAAGCCGTCCGATCATCACTCGAGCTGCCGTAGGATCATTGTCCGAAGCAGGTAAGTCATGGTCGAGCAACACCGCGTGATACCAAGCGAGGCGGGCGGATGGGTCTTGCAGTTCTTCACCTGCACGCATAACAAACGATATCGTCGGATTGGGCGCCTTGCCAATAATCTTGATGATGCGGCCCTCAAGTGCATCGGCTTCTTGATGGCGCTTCGTTGAATCGAAACGATCACCCGCCATCTGCAACGCCTGCGACTTCCGCAAATTCTTGGGTGGTCCGGAAGAAACAGTGGGCTGCAGCGCAGGATTTCCAAAAGAGCTAATGTACGTCACGGTGATAATCCTCCGAAAAATGGCCGGCATCGTGGCTGGCACCTGATCCTATGCAACCAAGTTTGTTATGGCCCCCTCGGACCCATTTCTGAACGGTTAACCGATTCTCCTCCGCATCAGCGCCCCGCTATCAGCTCGCAAAACTGGGGTTTTGAACAAAGTCAACACCAGTCTCAACCTGCCCCGTATAATGAATGATGTCAAAGCGCTAAAGGCGCGCGCTGTTCATCGCTTTCAAGCGCGCAAAGCCCTCGGGTGTTGCCGCATCCTTCAAAATATCCAGATAGCGCTGCTCGTCACGAACGTATTCGCGTTGAAAAACCGCGCCGATTGACCGGAAGGCCGCCATCGCCCGATCATACTCAGCACCCGATTCCGCTTCCGATAACCCCAGCGTGATGCCCAATTTAATAAATAACGAACGACGGCTATCACGCATCACCTGTACCTGGGGAACACCAGCAGCAGTCAAGGCAGCCTTAAAATCTGCATCATTCGAAATCTCGGCAATCTCCGACAAACGGGCGGCAAACACCGCCTGAAAAACAAAATACGTGACATCCGTGCCTTTTTGAAACTCGAAACCTTCTTCCGGCGCCCAAGCGGGGTAAGTGGGCAGGTTTGCGCGCCGGTTAGCGAGATAATCATTCACGCGTCGGATAACCGGATTTTTTGACAGGTCTTCACCACCTTTTGTGCGTTCATCGGTGGCTTGGGCCACGCGACGGATGAATTGCTCCCAAATCGGTCCAGCCATCTCGCCGGTATCAGGCGGATTGGTCCCTGCCAAAAATGCCAGCATCACCTGGCTTTGTTCGAGTCCCTGATACACCGGTATGCGGGACAAATTTCCCACCCGAGCCAAAACGCTGTCGGCCACCCGTTGTGCCAGCAACTGACGATCAGACCGGGACCACTGGGTGATGCCCGCATCGCGCGCCGTCTGATTGAAGGTTTTAACAAAGCTTGGATTCGCAGTGATAACACCATCGGCGTCTCTCAAATCCAGCAGGCCATTGGCCACACGACTGACACCCAACAAACGACACTGCGTGGTGTAGGCAGCGAATGCCTCGTCCAGTACGGTTTGATCACTGGCAGCAGGAATCGTGAGCATGCCGAAGCGTGCCCGCGGGTTTGCAAGATGCCCCGGCACGTTCACACGGATCATGACGTTGTTTTGCAATTTTTCCGGCACCATCACCGTGAAGCGCCCCTCAAAATCAGACAACACCGTGTCACCCAGACGCCCCGAGTTATCAACCATCTGTATCGGGGCACCCGTATCAAGATCAATGATCTGCACACTCATGCCAATCGCAGTAAGTTCCTCGTTCGAAGGCGGTGTGGCCTCAGACTGAGAATCACTCGGCTTTGCACTGGCAGTCAGCAAGCCCCAAGCGTTGCCAAGTGCCATCACCGCATATCGGCTGGCAGACGCTGTTTGAAGCGCTGCAGCACCACGGAGCCCTACCCCTCCCGCACCAATCAGCGTCGCACCATCTCTTTGGAAAACCGCCAACCCCCCGCCATTGTTACTGATCAAACCCCCGCCATTATTACTGACCACGCCGCCACCATTGTTGCTGATCAAAGCAAGCGACGTGATCTCAAGACCACTGACGACTGGACCTTTTTCGCCGCTCAAGACGGCAACACCACCATTCCGCAGCAACGCATCCGCACGAAGTCGAATGCGACCAGCCAACGCCACCGATGCTTGAGTCGGTATAACGGCACTCGCCTGCCTTACCGTTGCATCTGATTCCGGACTTGCCAACGCCGAAGGCTGGACACCAGGGTTTGTTGGCCACTCCGGCGAGAGCACTGCGTTCGGGTCCGAGGATTCCCTCAGACTTGGCGCTGTGCTTGGCAAAGTGGCAGTTTTAGGCGCAGCTGCTGGGCGGAGCACCGGGGTGGGTACCGAAACACGGCACGCGCAAAGGCTGCCCACACTGAGCAGCGTCAACCAAAATGTCCGATATCGTCGTTGATGCAGCATCCACTATACCCTTGAATATCGGCGCGACGACGCGATGAGCCCACACACCCGTAACAATAAGATACCCAAGCGACCCAAACGATAATCGTCAACGACATCATTGGGAACCATCAATTTCGCTGATCAAACCAGCGTGCTGCGACAACACCGTGACGAAAAATAAACCAAACCATGCCGCTACCCGCCGCAGAATGTTACTGACAATTAGCAAACAATCAGAAAAACTGACGGATGAGACATCAGGAGAGCCGTCAAGTCACCGGCTCGGACAACGCCAACCAGACCAAGACACAGGACACGTCCCGTCAAAAAAAACTCCCCCAACCACCGTGGTCGGGGGAGCAACAATGCCTAATCTCCGTCAGGGCTTCGGCTTAGCGGGTCCAGCAGACGGCGCAGGGGGCGTTGCCTGCGAGAGAGTAACCGCAAGTCCAATGAAGAACACTTGGAAGTTAAACGAGGTATACTCAACCACCTGTGCAGCACCTTCCTGGGTCAGTGCCGTACCATTCTTAATGGCAAACTGTGCAAAGGTTTTGCGGATTTGTTTCACTGACTCAGGATCCTTGGCATTGAATGACGGCTTCATTTGAAGCGCTTCACTGATGACTGGGATAAACGCAGCGCTGTAATTGGCCTCATACTCTTTCAAGGACAAAAACCCGTTCTTGTTGGTGTCGGCTGCAGCCATGATTCGCTCCGCCCGTTTCATGCCGTCCTCAAGCTGCTTTCGCCGTGATTCAGCGGTTGCTCGCGTCATGAAGGCTTTGAGTTCAGCCTTATCGATGGCGCCACTTTTGTCTTTGTCCCATCCTCGGAAGGAGAACTCTTTGGGAAGTTCCGATAAAACAAGTTTTTGATCCTTGTTTTGGTCCCAAAGCAAGAAATAAAGATGACTCAAGGTTTGAGCCTGCACCAGCAACTGTCGCGCCAACAGAGGTGCCTTGACAGCCACATTTTGCAAACCATAAACGGCATCACGCTCACCAGGTTCCGAATGAATTGTTGCCACCACGTCGTCCGCCACGCGACGACCAAGCGCTGAACCTGGCGTTGCATCCGATCCAAGCGCATCCACATAAAAACCAAGGGTCGACAACAAGCCATTGACGGGTTCGCCCTCGAGTTATTCAAGCACTCCACGCACATCAGCCATCAAAGTGTTGCGTTCGGTCATCTTTGCTGCCGATGAGCCACGTTCCATACCTGTCAGTGGAAGCTGACCGCACCCTGCAACCAACTGAACCCCGAGCAAAAGCGCCGCCAAAATTCGATTCCGATTACGGCTGATGGTCGGCATTATTTATCTCCTTCAGATGGTGGTTTTGTGAATCTGAACCAGATATCGAAGCATGAGGCTGACCCCTTTCGTTAAAACTTAATTAACTTTTTAGTCGCATCCTATTAACACGAACCCGAGTACGGCTATCAGTCTGTATCGGTTGTCGAAATGGCCGTCGCTGTTGAAACCCAGGTGCTTACTTCACCACGAAATTCACGAGGCGATTGGGGACCACAATCGCTTTCATCACGGTTTTATCCAGCAATTGGTCCGCCAAAGCCGATCGTGCTTCGGCAAGTATGTGCTCTTCAGGCGTATTGGTGGCGACGACGAGCTTACCCTTGATCTTGCCATTGATCTGGAGGGCGAACTCCACGTCGCGCGCAACCAGCAATTCCTCATCCCAATCGGGCCACAGTGCATAAGTGAGGGGATCCCGACGTCCCAGGCGTTCCCACAATTCTTCAGCCAGATGAGGCGCAAATGGTGCAAGCAACTGTACAAATTGCAGCACGCCGCTCAAGGGTAGGGTCTCCGTTTTGTACGCTTCGTTGATACAAATCATCAACTGCGCGATCGCCGTGTTGAAGCGCAGGTTTTCGATATCGTGGGTAACCTTTTTGATCGTCTGGTGCAGCACCCGTGTAAAACCCACATTGTCAGCTTCAACGATGGCGGGATTAATCCCGTCACGCTCGGTCACCACCAGTCGCCAGATCCGCTGCAAAAAGCGGTACAAACCCTCCACTCCCGTATTGCTCCAAGGCTTGGTCGCCTCCAATGGGCCCATGAACATTTCGTATAGGCGCAAGGTGTCTGCGCCATAGGTCTTGACGATATCGTCGGGGTTCACCACATTCCCGCGTGACTTGCTCATTTTTTCGTTGTTTTCGCCCAAGATCATCCCTTGATTGAACAATTTCTGAAACGGTTCTGGCGTCGGGACATAACCCAGGTCAAACAGCACCATATGCCAAAATCGGGCGTAAAGCAGATGCATGACCGCATGTTCCGCACCGCCAATGTAGAGATCGACCGGCAACCAACGTTTTAACTGGTCAGGGTCAGCAAAGACCTTGTCATTCAGTGGATCAATGAACCGCAGATAATACCAGCAACTACCTGCCCACTGCGGCATCGTGTTGGTTTCACGTCGCGCGCCCTGCCCGTCACGTTCAACCGTCAACCAGTCCTCGGCCTGCGCAAGCGGAGACTCGCCAGTACCGGTCGGTGCAATGACAACCAAATGCGGCAGGGTGAGTGGCAACTCCGACTCATCCAATGCGCGTAGCGTGCCGTCTTGCATGTGCAACACGGGGATGGGTTCGCCCCAATACCGCTGGCGCGAAAACAACCAGTCCCGCAGGCGATAACTGACCTTGACCCCGCCACAACCATTTTCGCTCAGCCAGGCATTGATGCGTTCCGTTGCCTGAGCGATGTTCAGGCCATCCATAAAGCCTGAGTGAACATGAGGGCCATCGCCGCTGAAAGCCGCCGAAGTTGGGTCCCGGCCAACAAGCACCACCTTGAGCGGCAAGCCCATGGCACGCGCAAACTCCCAATCCCGCTGGTCATGCGCAGGCACCGCCATCACCGCCCCGGTCCCATAATGCCCCAGCACATAATCGGCGATCCAGACGGGTATACGTTCCCCGTTAACCGGATTGACGGCATAGGCACCCGTGAAAGCCCCCGTCTTCTCGCGTGCGAGTTCCGTGCGTTCAAGTTCACTCTTGGTCGCCGTTCGTCCCTGATACGCCGACACTTCCGCTGCGCATTCCGGTGTCACGATGCGTGTGACTGCCGGATGCTCCGGAGCCAAGACACAGTAGGTTGCGCCAAACACTGTGTCAGGGCGTGTCGTAAACACCGTGAAGTGTTGATCCGTGCCTTCAATCGCAAACCGAATCTCGGTACCCTCCGAACGGCCAATCCAATTGCGCTGCATTTCCTTGATGTTCTCAGGCCAGTCCAAATCATCAAGCCCCGCAAGCAAACGCTCGGCATAGGCCGTAATCCGCAAAACCCACTGACGCATGGGCTTCCGCACCACTGGGTGCCCCCCACGCTCACTGACGCCATCCACGATTTCCTCATTCGCCAACACCGTCCCCAAGGCCGGGCACCAGTTCACCATCATCTCAGCCTCGTAGGCGAGGCCAGCCTCATACAGCTTCAGAAAAATCCATTGGGTCCAGCGATAATAACGCTCATCCGACGTGGCCAGTTCACGATCCCAATCGTAACTGAGGCCCAGCATCTTGATCTGACGCTTGAAATTAGCAATGTTGCGAGCCGTGATGACTCGAGGGCTTTGTCCCGTCTTCATGGCATACTGCTCAGCGGGCAAACCAAATGAATCCCATCCCATTGGATGCAAGACATCAAAGCCCCGGGCCCGCTTGTACCGGGCCATGATATCCGTCGCGGTATAGCCTTCAGGGTGCCCGACGTGCAAACCCTCTCCGGAGGGATACGGAAACATGTCAAGCACGTAATACTTTGGCTTGCTCGGATCATTCAATGTGCGAAACTGGTTGCAAAGCTCCCAATGACCTTGCCACTTGGGTTCGATGAGTGCGGGTTCGTAACGGGACATAAGCCTTCCAATCACTGATTGCACGGTGCGTCCCCATCGTAGCAAGAAGCACGGTGACGCGAAAAGACCATTTCCCGTCACGGTCCATGAATTTTCGGTACACTGAAACGGGGGCCTTCCGCCTGTTGGCGTTGCCGAGGAACCCCTTGTCGTGCACTCAGGAAAGGATTGAAAGATGGATCACGCCGTGATCGTGGATGGGCTCAGAACACCCATCGGACGCTATGGAGGGGTGCTGAAAGACCTTCGACCGGATGACATGGCGGCTTGGGTAATCCGCGCCCTCGTCGAACGAACCGGTGTTAATTCCGATTCCATCGAAGATGTTATCTTTGGTGCCAGCAACCAGGCAGGCGAAGACAACCGCAATGTTGCACGCATGGCAGCTTTGCTCGCGGGTTTGCCGCCAAGTGTCGCAGGTCAGACGGTCAATCGCTTGTGTGGTTCGGGTTTGCAGGCCATCATCACCGCAGCTCATGCGATCCAAGCCGGTGCCGGCGAGGTATTTATCGCAGGCGGGGTTGAATCCATGACCCGTGCCCCGTTTGTGATGGCAAAATCGGAAAGCGCCTTCGCGCGCGGCAACGTGAGCCTGGTGGATACAACCCTCGGTTGGCGTTTCATTAATCCGGCGCTTGCAACCGTGTATCACCCGTACAGCATGGGTGATACCGCCGAAAACGTGGCTGAGCGATGGGGCATCGATCGTGCCCAACAAGACGCCTTCGCCGCACGGAGTCAGGCAAGGGCGATCGCAGCCATCCAGTCAGGACGTTTTGACGACGAAATCGTTCCTGTCACGATTCCAAACCCTCGCTCAGGTCAACAGATCGTCAGCAGTGATGAACATCCGCGTGCCGACACAACAATTGAAAAGCTCAGTGCCCTCAAGCCCGCCTTCAAGTCAAACGGCTCGGTAACAGCCGGCAATTCATCCGGCATCAACGACGGCGCATCCGCACTGCTTGTGATGAGCGAAGCCCATGCCCGAGCCCACCACTTCCAACCCCTTGCCCGCATCATCGGAAGCGCGGTTGTCGGCGTCGATCCCGCCGTGATGGGCATCGGACCGGTGGAAGCAACCCGCAAAGCCCTCGCGCGCGCAGGTCTCACATTGGCCGATATCGATCTCATCGAACTCAACGAAGCTTTCGCGGCACAAGCCCTCGCCTGTATTCAAGCATTGCAACTTGACATCGACAAGGTCAATGTGAATGGCGGTGGCATCGCCCTTGGCCACCCACTTGGAAGTTCCGGCGCTCGTATCGCCGTCACCCTCGTCCATGAAATGAAACGCCGCAAAGCGCGCTACGGCCTTGCAACCATGTGCATTGGCGTCGGCCAGGGAATCGCCGCCGTTTTTGAAAGGGTCGATACCTGACACCAACGCAGCGTCCGATTTATCGCGCAACCGGCATTCATTCATCCAAACGAACCACCACAGCAGCACCGCATCGCTCCAACGCACGCCGCCATTTTACACATCACCGATTGCATACCGGGAAGCAAACCCCTATGATAAGGGTCGTTAAAATTTAATTTAAGCACCCAGTGCGGTCAAAGGGAGATGACATGCGTCAAACGCAATGGATGACTGCGCTGCTGTGTTGCTTGAGTGTTTGGTCTTGCGGGTTAAAGCCGTCGGCGGAGATCAAAACGGGAGGCACTGCAGCGCGCCAGGCAGCGACCGACCACGCGAGCGTCGTCAGCATCGGATACCGGAACCGCGAGGGTTTGGAGCGTCTCGGCCGGTACGGCATTGATTTGTTTGAAAATGTAAATGACGCAACCAAAACAGTGGGTGCGCGGATCAGTTCCACCCAAGCGATTCAGTTGCGCCAAGCAGGCTACACCTTGCGTTTTGAGCAAGCAGTGGCAAAAGTGCAAGGTTTTCCAAGCGGCTATCATCGGGTGACGGATATCAGTAAAACCCTTCGACGCCTGAGCCAAGATTATCCTTCTCTCCTACGACTGCGGGTGCTTGGGACGTCTTTGGAAGGGCGGCAGGTTGTTGCCGTTCGAATCGGCCCGCCTAATCGTGTGAAACCGCGCGTTTTGTTTTACGCGGGTGAACACGCACGCGAACTGATGCCTGTTGAACTGCAATTGCGGATGATTGAGCATTTGGCCACCCGCTATGGGCAAGACGTCAACGTCACACAACTGGTGGATGAACGTGAAATCTGGGTGATTCCTTTGATGAATCCGGATGGTCGTGTTCGTGTTGAAGCGGGTGATGGTATGTGGCGCAAAAATGCCAGACCGAACCTTGATGGCTCGATGGGTGTCGACATCAACCGCAATTATGATAACCATTGGGCCAAAGCCAATCCGCGACCGGAGGATGAAGACTACCGTGGCCCATCACCCGAATCGGAGCCTGAAACGCAGCTGCTGAAACAGTTTATGACCGAACAGCGTTTCACGCTGGCAGTCAATATGCACAGTTTCGCCGGAATGATTCTCTGGCCACCTGGCTATGATAAGTCTTTCTCGCCCAAAGAGGCGTTATTGGGCCGGGTGGGGCATGCGATCGGGAGACGTCTGGCATACAAGTCTGGAACCATCGCGCGAACCATTTACCAGGTCAATGGCGACAGCACCACCTGGGCCATGGAGGCATTGGGGACACTGGCATACCTGGTGGAGTTGAATGACCCAGGTTTCGCGCCACCTTTTGAACGGGTGTCCCGTGACTGGGATGAATGGCGCTGGCCGTTAATGTGGATGGCACAGGTTGCGGTCGCTCCAGAACGCGCGGAGACGACACTGCCTCCCGAACCGACAGCTACGCAGCAGTGGCCCAGTTTCAAAATCTGATCATTGCTGACGCCGACACTACCCATGCCCAGTGCACTCCGTACAGCGATCACCTCGCGGCAAGCGCTGGATGGGAGCGCGTCTCTTTTGGGCATTGTTGGTGCGTCTTCCCCGTTGTTGCCGCTCCGCGTTGACGTCGTGATGTCATCGTTGCATAATGTGGCGGTTTGCTTGTTGGGTGCCGCACCGGTAGTGGCCCCGAGGCCACTGGGATGAGGTCGTCTTGTCGCCAGTTCAGGCCGCATGAACAATGGAGTTCAACGAAAGGCAGGTCTTTGCAATGAGTCAGCAAGAAGCGCCACTCGCGCCCGTGGGTTTGGTTCATTATCCTTTGTGGATTGATGGCGCCCGCGTGGCTGCCACAACAGACGAAGCATTAACCATTTATAATCCTGCGACCAGCACACCCATCGCAACAGTGGCGCACGCATCATCCGACGATGTGGACCAAGCCGTTCGTGCAGCGCGCAACGCCTTTTTCGGCGCGTGGGCAAAAGTCTCCGCGCCAAAACGCGCAAAGACGCTAGCGAAACTGGCAGACTTGATCAGAAACAACGCAGCAACGTTGGCAAAGCTTGAAAGTGACAACACCGGCAAGCCTGCGGGAGCCGCCCAAGGTGAAGTGATGCACGCGGCGGAAGTTTTTGACTACTATGCGGCGTTCTGTGGCAAAGTGACAGGTGATACGGTACCAACGCTGAATCAGTACCTGTGTTACACCACATGGGAGCCGATGGGGGTTGTTGCAGCAATAATCCCCTGGAATTTCCCGTTGGTAATGGCTGCCTGGAAACTAGCTCCTGCGTTGGCTGCCGGCAATACGGTGGTGTTGAAGCCATCGGAATTGACGCCACTGACTGCGCTTGCCCTAGCGGAACTCGCAACAGAGGCGGGCATTCCGGCTGGTGTTCTGAATGTTGTCAATGGTTTTGGCGAACGCGTTGGCGACTTGCTGACCCGTCATACCGGTGTTAATAAAGTTGCGTTTACCGGTGGGACGGAAACCGGGCGGGCAGTGATGCGCAATGCAGCGGATGGCATCAAGCGGGTGACGTTGGAGTTGGGAGGCAAGAGTCCAGGCATCGTTTTTGATGATGCGAATCTGGATGAAGCCGTAGCCGGCGCAATTTATGCCATTTATGATAACGCTGGCCAGGCATGCAATGCGCGGAGTCGGCTGTTTGTTCAAGATGGGATCTACGACGCTTTCGTTGCGGCATTTTCCGAGCGTGCCCAGAAATTGGTGGTCGGTGGTCCAAGTGAACCAGGCAGTCAGATTGGGGCGCTGATTACGGCTGAACATTGGCAACGCGTGGATGGTTACGTCAAGTTGGGTGTGGCGGAAGGGGCACGGGTATTGTTTGGTGGCAAGCGACCGGACGATCTTTCTGAAGGGCATTTCTACTTACCGACGGCACTGGTAGATGTTAATAATGACATGCGCGTGGCACAAGAAGAAATTTTCGGGCCAGTTGCAGTCATCATGCGCTTCAAGTCCGAGGCTGAAGTCATTGACATGGCAAATCGGAGTCCTTACGGTTTGTATGGCACGATTTGGACGCGTGACGCTGGCAGGGGTCACCGGGTTGCAGCAAAGATACAGTCTGGCGGGCTCACCATCAACACGCCGTTCAGTTCGTTCGTCGGCGTCCCGTTTGGTGGCATGAAGCAGTCCGGTTTCGGGCGCGAGCTCGGTGCGCAGACGATGAAACAGTACATGGAAGAGAAAAGCGTCTTGGTATACACCGGCGAGAAAACGGTGAATCCTTTCGGCGTCTAAACGCTTTCGGGTCCGCTGGTGACACCGCTTACCCCGGGTCATGGTGTCACTGTTCTTGTAATGAATGATGCTCAACGAGGAGTTATCTGATGACTGTTTTTGCGCCCGCTTTCGCGACCCGCACGGCAAATGTCAATCCGTCGGTGATTCGGGAATTGTTAAAAGTCGCAGCACGTCCAGAGATCATCTCTTTTGCGGGTGGCATGCCTGCGCCTGAGCTTACCCCTGCCGCGGATTTGCTCAAGGCTGCGTGCGCGGCGTTTTCAACCGATGCGTTGGCGCACGCGGCTTTGCAGTATGGTCAGTCTGAAGGCTATATGCCGTTGCGTGAGTGGATTCAACAGGACTTGCTGCGTGAGGGGATTGCTGTTCCAGTTGATCAGATTCTGATCACCACTGGCTCCCAGCAGGGTATCGACTTGCTCGCCAAAGTATTCGTTGATCCTGGTGACCCCGTTGTGGTCGCGAATCCCACATTTTTGGGGGCATTGCAAGCCTTCAACGCAGTCGAGGCATCGTATATCGCCATCGACTGCGACGATGAGGGTATCTTGACGGCGCCACTTGAGGCTGCGCTGGCCCAACGCCGGCCCAAGTTAGTTTACCTCAATCCGGTGTTTCAAAATCCAACTGGTCAAAGCATGTCACCCGCGCGCACGCAGCAAGTGTATAATCTCGCGCGCGATTACGGGGTTCCCATTCTTGAAGATGATCCTTACGGTGAGTTGTATTTTGGCACACAACGCCCAAAACCGATGAAGTCCCTGGATCAAGACGGTTTGGTGATGTTGCTGAGAACTTTTTCGAAAACGATCGCACCAGGTTTGCGGGTGGCCTATGCCGTGTTGCACCCGGAGGTTCTGAGGCGGGTCATGCCGCTTAAACAATCAGCGGATCTCCATACCAGCGCGTTCAATCAGGTCATGGTTCATCACTACTTGACCGTCGCTGATTATGACAGCCACCTATCCCGTTTGCGTGCGACCTATAAACGGCGGTATGAGGTGATGAAGCGTGCGATCGATGCCTGTTTTCCCGAATCCGTCACAACCACTGAACCTGATGGAGGACTTTTTATCTGGGCGCGCTTGCCAGACACCATGTCCGCCGCACCGATCCTGGAAGCCGCTCTAAAAGAAAAAGTCGCATTTATTCCCGGCCAAGCATTTTTTGCGCATCACCAAGGAGCCAACACGATGCGCCTGAACTTTTCAAATGCAACAGAAGCGCGCATCGAAGAGGGAATCAGTCGGCTTGGGGCGGTTCTTGAGACGCAGGCGTCGTTTGCGAGCCCTTCGGTTTAACAGAATCGCGCTTGCGGTACCAGTCGGCCGCAACAACCAGGCAAAACGCACTGAAGCAAGCGCTAATCACGAGACGATGGTCCATGATTTGATCACACGCCCCAAGGTAGACGAAGATGGTAACTGTAGGCCATCACAGCCAACGGTCCAGCTGCTTTCGCCATTGTTGGCGCAGTGGATCATGGCCATAGCTCAAGTTCGCCAGCATCTCCGCATGGACAATACCGACGCCGTCGATGCGAACGGCCTTGGCGCCCAGTGCCAACGAGATGGACTCGGTGGATTGCAAAAGCCGCCGCAAAACCGCAGTCGTGTCACAGTGCTCGTTAAATATAATCAACTCAACGACCACGTCGTGTTGATCCCAGCGATAACCAACCACACCGACCGCTTCCGGCGTGCTGCGGTCGACGTTTGTACGGTGAGCAACAAGGAACGACGTGCCCGCATCTTGCATTTGTCGCACCAGCGGAACATACGAGGCAATCTTCGACGACGCTCTCTGAGCCTGTTCGATCACATTCGCGATCAAATGCGACTCAGTCGAGGTCATCACAGAAATAAACTGCTGACCGATCTGCGTGGGGTGCATCATTGAACCTCCTGACGATCAAGTTTTGCGCGAGTGCCCGGTTTCGCATCGCTCTACGGGCAAGATGGTGTAGCACCGTTCAATATTATAATGTTTAATGAGATTTTGTGTCACGCTCCATAACGAACAGACGGCGACACGTTCGTGCACAACCCAGTGACCACCCGAACCGCATTCAGGCCGTCACGACAAAAGGTCTCAAGCCGGTTCGGTTATACACAAACGTGTTAATTGTTGATCGAATTTTCGCTGTCATTAAATAACAGTGAGTCAGTGCCGACGGTTTTGAGTGCGCCGCCTAAGTTTCGAACAAAAACCCGTGCCTGACTGTAGCGCGCCGCTTTAGCCCGCTACGCGGTGGGACGGGGTGGACGTGTAACTGAAACCGAGATTCGCCAAGCGTTGGCTCGTATGGAACGGCAATTGAATACGGGGTTGCGCCTGTTTTTGTTGATGCTCCCGAACTGCAGCGCGCAACGATTCTAGCTCCTGTTCCTGGACCAGACTGTTTTGCATGAGTACGTCATAATCAGACAATTGCTGCTCCAATTCGCTACGCGATGTATGCAGTTGTGACTTGAGTGCTTCAACTTCGGTGTTGAGCAGTTCTTGGTACGCATCCAGTTCACCGACCCGTTGCTGTTGTTCTTCGATTTTTTTAAGCAAGAACTCAATGACCGCGTAAGGATCCGCATCACGTGCGGCACTGGCGGTCGCCTCCGACTGATGCACCGAGTGTGCATGTTCACCTCGAGTAACTTCACCTTGAACATCGTTCTGTTCTGCTAACACGGCTCCCCTCCTCACCACAATGACATAGCCAGCTTATGGCAGGGCAGCGCATGTGTCTGAGACCGGGGTCACAAACGACCAGACAGCACTCGTTCATCAATTTGTTGGCGCATGACGTTCTTCGGGTGGTAAATGTCGCAACATATCCGTCAGGGCCAAGTCGGCATCCAAATTTGCAAACAGATTTTGTAGCGCCAAAAAACGCGCCTCTGCCATGTCCCGGGCGGAACATTTCCAGTAGCGAATGACGCCGTGTAAATCCCAGTCTGGGTCGCGGTACATCACACAAACATTGAAATGAGCTTCTCGGAAGTGTTCGATGGCGATCGCCCATCGACCATTTGCCGATTCGAGATGATAAAGGTAGTTGTTGTCATCCCTCGGGGCTTGATTAACCGCGAGGGTCGTATCGCGAAGTTCCATTATGAGGCTCCTCTCAACCGACCAAAGCTATGCTCAGGTTCAAGTATCGTCAACGTTTCCAGCACGCTCGCCAATCCCTGTTCCAGTCGGCCATTGAATGCGCGCCCTCGCGTCATCACCAATACGACACGTTCGGGATTCGAGAATACGTAAATAGCATCAGCAGATTGATTGGGCAATGATGACGGCTCACGTGATGAAGTCCACGCTTGCTGAAACTTCAGATAACCCTGTTTACCCCGTTGACTCACTTCGGGCCCGGCAGTGGGATTAAGTCCTTGCGCTCGCAATAACGCGATCAAGGAAGCGTGTGGGTTGAAAGAGTCCGTTGATATTTCGTTCACGGTAGGACGCAACATATTATCCGAAAGGTGACCGGTCAAAGAGCGAACGATAATCAAGCTCCGACCATCAGGAGACAATACGCAGTCTTCCCCAAAAGCCTGAATCATATAGTGTGCAGGCAGTTGAAACGAACACGCAACATTACGGTTTAAAACCTCACGTAGCGGCTGGCGGACACCTGTTGCTTCCAGGTGAATCATCCATCCGCAGCAACATGCGATAGATATCGTGATGACGCCGATGGGAAGCCACGATCCAAACAGTGTTTCAAACCAGACCAAACCACCCGCCACCCGACAAAACAAAAGGCCACCAAGCAAACCGCCGAAATGCGCGGCATGATCCAAATTTGGAACAAAAGCTCCCAAAAATACGTTCAGCAGTAACGTGGTCAGACTCAGATACCAAACCCGACGTCCGTCACTACCTTTTGGACTGTTCCACTCCAGCATCAAAATGGCGCCGAGCAGCCCGAACAAAGCGCCTGACGCGCCAACGCTCACCACCTCCGGATGAAACGAGAAACTGGCAAGTCCCCCCGCAGCGCCTGAAAACAAAAAAATCCAAAAAACGCCGAGCGCGCCAAGCCGGCGCGCGACCAAAGGAACAATCATAAAGAGGCTATAGCCATTGACGAAGAGGTGCAAAAGACCGTGATGCAAAAACTGCGAACTCAATAAACGCCAGTAATCTCCCGCTGCAATCAATGGACCGTAATTAGCGCCGTAACGTAGCAACCAATAAACATCCTGCTCATCTGGCGGCTGTGCCACCAGAAACACCCCTAGCATGATCGCCAACAAAAAATAAGTGATTGCGCCGGTGTTATTAGCCGTACCGAGCGTGCTTATGTGCTTCGGATGAGCCGCTCCAACCCGTGTTGGTCTGATGAATGCCTTGCCTTTGGGTTCTGAGACCTTATCCGACATGCGTTGATTAAACCATGTTGCGCATTGTACCGGATATGCCCGCGATCATCACCACCGATCACGGATCCAAAACTGCTGCATTACAAAAAGGTCTATCCGCGTCAAGCGGCGTACCCCATCGCACCACCTGCGGCGAGCTCGCGGTACCAGAAACACTGTTGCTGTTCGTGCCCGTACGAAAAGTATATCTCAACTTCTGCCAGGCAACGCGTCGCCAGTTGATCCGCACCATACAGCCGATATCGCACGAACCCCGAAGCGCGCTCATTCACGACCACCATCCATTTGGGCGCAGTGTCGAGATGTTTTTCAACCGCCCGCCACTGCCAGCGTCCGCGAAACATCGCACGGGCGCCCACGCCCTCTTCATTCGTCACAAATACGTAGCTCGCATATGCCGCCATCAAACGAGACAACTCGCTGTGATCAAAAGGCGTGGCGCAAGACAAGGGCACCTCACTGCTCTGATTATCGGTCACAAACCCACCATCCATTCTCACAACACGCCAATCCCAAACAAAACTCCGTGATTACAATCGCTAACTGACATATCGTCATCACGGGCCAAAAAATTCTTAAGGCTAATATATGTTTTAAAAAACTTCTTGTTAAACTTGGGTTGTTCAGAACGGGTATTCGAAAGTTCGCGGCGAAAACTCTGGAAAACAGGTCATCGCGTGGTCAGTTGATAGTTTGTGATCCGCGAAACGACTGGGGTCAGTTTTGAGGAAAATGCCGTGAAACAAGCATCCAACGGAGGATTCAAGCACTTTAAGTTTATGAAATGCGGACGTGATTTTCTTGAGCACGGTTTTGTGTCATCGGTGCCAAGGGGGCCTCGTGGTCAACAAAAAACGGGATACCAAAGCAGTGATGTGTCGAAGGGTCGGTTCAGGCTGTGACGCGTTTGACATAACAACGAAAGGGCGCCCAAAACGGGCAGCCTCTGCGCAGCCTGTATGATTTGACGTTTGCGTCAATACCGATTGGCGTATACTTGGGAGGGTTTTGTTGGCCGTTTTTCCGGTGTGCTCATGTCGTTATCAGCTGGACGATCGCCAAATTGCAATTTGTCACCATCCAGCTTGACAATGTCATAATTCACACTAACCTTCGTGATGCGATAGTCGATCACCTATCTGATGCTCTGGTCGGTAGCCTCCTGGTTTTTCGAGCGTTTCGCCTTCATTTTGGCTACACGTTCTGCCCGGCGAGCTTGGCGCTGCTCGGGACTCAGCGTCTTCCATTCGGCCTGTTTTGCTTCTGCGCGGGCTTTTTGTTTAGCACTCATCAGCGCTTTGGCCTGTTCGCGCAGTTGCTTACGTTCTGCCTTGCGTTCCTGATCCAGCGCATGCCATTTCTGCCTGAATTCGCGCTGCTTCTGGTTAAACTCTTTCAACCGTTCCCGACGCGCTTCCGGGGACAGCCCTGATGTTTCCTCAAGCGGGCGAGCCGGATCTTGCGCCGCTTCTGTCGTTAACTGGAGTGATAAAGCGCAAACAACGGCTACTACCAAAACGCGCATCATCAATCCCCTCCAGTGTAAGTCGGGCGCCAATCTGCTGTCACTATACCCCAAAGATCCCGGTTGATATAACGCGGAGGAAACTGAAACCATTGACAGTCGGCATCCCTCGGCCCAATACACGTGCGACATGCTGCTCCGGTCAACAAACGATTAAAACGCCGTGGTGTTGATGGTATGAAAGTACTTCGCCTGCAACGACGCCATTTTGTTTCACGACTTCGAATGTATTTCATCAACAAGCCCGTGACCCAATCTCCAGAATGTCTTGCAGCGAAGGTCTGAATGCTTGCAAGACAAAAAGGTGTTCGCAACAAGTTCGGAAGCATCGGTTTGAAAGATTACAACACCGATTTAATCGACAATTGACTTATCTGACAGGCGACCCAGAAGCGTCAAAATGAGGACCCACGATTACAGAACGCCAAGCACCATCGCCACGGTTGATGGTTACGCGTTGCGATTCGTTGCCACTTCTTGCGCAATCACGGCATCCGCCAGCAAGCCTTCTACCATTTTTGGCTGCAAACCAGTTCCTGTCAGGTCGTCAGCCAGTGCCCCCACTTTTTTCAATTCTTCACGAAGTGTCGGGATATCAACCTCCGCAAAGGTTCGCTCCGCAATCGTCACACTGACGCCGAGTGCCGCTGCGAGGGTGACATTGTACTGAACCAAACGGCACAAGGAATGAGCAAAGGGCGTGTACCCCGCGGCACGGGAGGCGATCGCCAGATTGGGAATCGTGGAACAGATGCCGGCATCCAAAATGACGTGCGCGTGCAACGCCCCGGGAACGCGCACCGTGCGGAAGCCTCTGAAATCCGGATAATAAGAAAAGGTTCCAATCGAATGCCTTGAGTACCCGTTGGCCAGTTCCACCAAGCCCAATCGGTGACGCACATCCAACGCATGTCGTGTTTGACGGACATACACGCCGCGCGGCATCGTCACCCGCGCATCAGCCCACCCAAGGCTTTCAACAAGGAAGCGCTCAAAGAGTATCGCTTCCCGTGAGAAAACATCATCACAACCGTTGCGTGATAACGTCAACAAATGTTCCTGATCATCACAAAAGTAAACAAGTCCATTCCACGAGGTGCGACTTTCTCCCAGTACCGCCACATTAAAACCATCTGCTTCGAATACATGGCGACATTTTGAGCCTTGCGCTTCGCGCCAACGCGCAAAAGCCAGGCCCAAATAGGGCGGTCCAACCACTACGTAATCTTCCGCTGCGTCAAAGGGCAAGAAGGGGCGATCGCCAAAAAGGCGTTCTTTGAGCCCAACCAACCCCGGATCACGCGCCAAACGTTCACACGTTTCTTGTATGCAAACGGGTGTGACACCCTCAACCACGGGCAACGGACTGACACCCAGATAACGACCGATCCCATACTCTCCAAAACCCTGGGCGAAGCGCACGCCGCAAGCCTCGGCGAAATCTCCATCCGGTGTGCAATCCAAAAAAAATCTGGCTTCCAGACTCACATCGGGTGACAAACGAACGGCGCTGACAACGCCTTCTTGAATCACGGGTTGCCATTGGGACGCGAAAACCACCGTCACTGACGCTTCAGCTAGCATGAGGGCAAGCGTGGCGTGACCAACAGCGGGTTCCAACGCGACCAATGACACATTCGCACGCTGAAGAAACTCCGCAAAAATACCGTCGTGGGGACTTTGCGTCGGCCGGGTCAAATGACGGCTGTCGCGGTCGACAAAGGCAAGTCCATCTTCAGTCAAGAGACCACCAAGCAGTGTATCAGGCGGCGCCAGCAAACAAACACGGGCACCGGCACGGGCGGCAGCAACCGCCCCCAGACACGCTTCCGTCTCATCGCCAATCACAACCAGGTCAAAGCGATCACCCACGAACCGTATCTCCTGAAAAAAGCGTCACACAGCAACCAGTTGGATATCAGGCTCAATCGTCTTCAGCAAGCCCTCAATACCCCCAAGCGTCCCCGACAGCGAACTAGGGCACGTGCCACAAGCGCCCTGATAATGAATCTCCAGCCGATTGCCCGCCAGGCTCACTACTTCGAGGCCCCCACCATCCATCATCAACGCGGGACGCACCTTGTCATCAAGCAATGCTTCAATGATCCTTAAACGCGCCTGATCGTCATCAGACAAATGACTTATTTTGCTGGCTTCAGCAACACGATGCATCGCCTGAACATCGGCCGCACTTGTCGCGCGAATCGGAACCGCCAACTCGCGTTCCAACTCCGGCCACTTGACACTACCATCTTGCGTAACCGTCAGGTATTTCCCGACATAATAAACACTGCGCACAGCAGGATTAGTAAACAAAGCCGAAGCCAACGGATCATCGCTGGCTTGCGCGGGCTCGTCATAAGAACGTACGACACCAAGGGTGAGTGGCTCTTTCAAAATGAATCGCTTGGCATTCGGGTTGGGTGTAAATTCAATGTCATCAATTTTCGGCATGGCTGGTTTCCTTGAATGCAGCGGGATCGGCGTCACCTTCCGTTGTTGCCGTTTTGGCGCCACCAAGCGCGGATTGCAGTGTATGCCAAGGCAATACCGCGCATTTCACACGTGATGGCAGGTTTGAAATACCTGCAAACGCACCAAAGTAACGGTTGCCTTGATTCGCGATGCTAACGGCGCCTGTGTCACCGGTGATGACCGCACGAAAGTCACTGATTAACTGCCGGGCATCAGCCACCGACTTGTGCTTGACTTGGGTCGTCATGACTGATGCCGATGCTTGGCAAATCGCGCAACTCGTGCCCTGAAAGCCAATTGCCTCGACACGATCACCATCAATCCTCAAGCCGAGTTGCAGGTGATCACCACATAAAGGATTCAAACCTTCGGCCTCGTGAGTCGCGTCCGGCAGCTTTCCAAAATTACGGGGCTTTTTGTTGTGGTCAAGTATCAACTGATTATACAAGGCGTTACGCGGATCCATCAGCCAAAAATCTCCTTGACCAAACGAACACCTGCCACGAGGCGTTCAACCTCATCCAAGGTATTGTAAAAGGCGAAAGACGCGCGCGCCGTGGCCGGCACACCAAGTCGTTGCATCAAAGGCTGGGCACAATGATGACCCGCACGAATGGCAATACCTTCCCCATCCAGGATCGACCCGATGTCATGCGGATGCACACCCTCCAGCGCAAACGAGACCACGCCAATCTTGTCCGGTGCCGTACCAAGAATGCGAACCCCCGCTTCGCTTGACAACAACCGCGTCGCATAATCCAAGAGCGCTTGCTCCCAAGCCGCGATACGCGAAAGACCAATCGCACCGACATACTCAATTGCAGACGCCAGCGCGATGGCATTGGCAATGGCCGGTGTCCCGGCCTCAAACTTGTACGGAAGACGATTATAGGTTGTCTTGTCAAAAGTCACCTGTGCAATCATGTCCCCACCCCCCTGGTAGGGCCGCATGCGTTCAAGCAACTCAGACTTTCCATAGAGAACGCCAATGCCAGTCGGTCCACACAGTTTGTGGCCGCTAAAGACATAAAAATCGCAATCCAGCGCCTGAACGTCCACCCCCAAGTGCGGCGCCGCTTGGGCGCCATCCACCAAAACCAGCGCGCCGACGCCATGAGCGGCATCAATGACGGCTTTAATCGGCACCACCGTGCCAAGCGCGTTGGACACGTGCGTCATCGCGACCATCCGCGTCTTAGGACCAATCAAAGCACAATAGGCATCCCAGTCCAAAACGCCGGAATCGCTAATCGGGACGACTCGCAGAACGCAACCGCGCTCCTCGCACAACATCTGCCACGGCACGATGTTGGCATGATGCTCAAGGGTCGAAACGACAATTTCATCACCCGCCTGCATGAATGTCCGTCCATAACCATGCATCACCAAATTAACCGCTTCTGTCGCGCCACGCGTCCAAATGACCTCATGAGCGTGCCTGGCATTGATGAAACCCCTCACCGTTTCGCGCGCTGACTCAAACGCTTCCGTGGCACGCTGACTGAGCGTATGAACACCACGATGGACGTTGGCGTGCATCGTCGACTGATAGGTCATCCAACGCTCAATCACCGTACGCGGCGTTTGCGCACTGGCCGCATTGTCGAGGTAACACAGCGGCTTGCCGTGGACCGACTGGCTTAAAACCGGAAAGTCAGCTCGTACGGCCGCCAAATCAAAGTCCGGTGCTGGAAAAAGGACATCGTTCACGGCGTCTGCCTCGTGCGATCAGTCTGGCGCAGGATCAGATCCCGCAGACGCTCGCGCAGACTACCCACCGCAACTGACTCGAGCACCTCCGCTGCGAACGCGTACGTTAATAGATCCCGGGCGGCAGGCTCGGGTATGCCGCGACTTGCCAGATAAAATAGTGACTCCTCCTCCAGTTGACCAATCGCTGCGCCATGCGAACACTTTACATCATCCGCGTAGATTTCCAGCTCCGGCTTGGTATCGACAGCCGCCTTGGGCGATAACAGCAGACTGCGACTGGACTGCGAAGAGTCCGTCAACTGGGCACCCGGCCGTACAATCACCTTGCCGTTAAACACCACCTTGGCGCGCTCCGCGACAATAGATTTTTGCAACTGCATACTGTGACCGTGCGGTAATGCGTGATCCACCACCGAGTGCGTGTCAGCAATCTGGGTTCCTCCGAGCAAGGCTAACCCGTTCAAACTCACTGCAACACCTGTACCCTTTTGCAAAACATGGGGAACAAAACGACTCAGTGCACCACCCAAGGTAATCGACACCAAATCATAACGCCCATCACGTCCGACACCGACTGCACAAGTGCCGACATGAACGGCTCGCCGCGAGTCACTCTGCACGCGCGTATGGCTTAGCCGAGCACCTGGGGCCACATAGCACTCGGTCAGCTCATTGTGTATGTATTCTCCCTCATCCAGCGACACAAAAGACTGCACAACCTCTACCATCGACTGGCTCCCAGCATCGATCACCGTTCGAGGCGCGCTCAAAAGCCCCTTGCTCAACCCTGTCTGAACGTAGAGAATCTGATAGATTCCCCCAACATGACAGGCACGGGGCACGCGCAAACAGGCGCCATCATGCTCCAACGCCAGGTTCACGAGGCTGAAAAATTCGTTCGTTTCAGCAAACAGCGCCCCTTCTTCCGAGCGCCACTCACCATCGCTGACCTGACTCAGTGGTGCAAAGCGTACGCCGTCATCCACCGCGCTAAGGTCGGATAAGCCGCTCTGAAACACCCCATCCACGAAAACCAGGCATCTGCCGGCCGCCTCTGGAACTAGGTAGCGACTGATCCGAGCGAGCAAAACTTCTTGAGCAACGCCCCCAACCACCGGCGCAATCGACCAGAGAGGCGACAACGGAGTAAAACGCCACGATTCGTCACGCTGCCCGGGCAACACCGCTGCAGTCAAGGCAGCCCTCGCTCGAACGCTCTCGTCGGCCCGATAACCCGCCACAGCATGCCGGGCAAGTTGGTCCATCAAGCGCGAATACCAAGCTTCTGCCTTATCGGAGACAGCGACGACACTCATGACGCAACCCCTGCGAGTTCGTCTTTCACCCAGTCATAGCCCCGCTCTTCAAGCTCCAATGCCAATGCGGCATCACCTGTTTTCAAAATGCGTCCGCCTGCCATCACGTGAACAAAATCAGGCTTGATATAATTCAGCAACCGCTGATAATGGGTAATCAAAATCGTTCCCTGTTGCGGATTCGACAATTGGTTGACGCCATCCGCCACCACCTTCAACGCGTCAATATCCAAACCCGAATCCGTCTCGTCAAGAAGTGCGAGCGTCGGTTGCAATACCGCCATCTGAACAATCTCGTTGCGCTTCTTTTCCCCACCCGAAAACCCTGCGTTGACGCTCCGGTCCAAAAATGCCGGGTCCATGTCCACAAGACGCAATTTTTCCTGAATAAAGTCATCAAACTCAATCGGATCCAACTCATCCCACCCACGTTCTTGAGCCATCGCGTTGTAGGCTTGCCTCAAAAATGCCGCATTACTCACCCCGGGAATCTCAACCGGGTACTGGAACGCAAGAAAAACTCCCGCCCGAGCACGTTCATCGGCAGCAAGCCCTAATAAATCCACTCCCCGATAAGTTACGGTGCCAGAAGTCACCTCATAGGCGGGATGACCTGCCAAAATTTTTGAAAAGGTACTTTTACCAGAACCATTCGGTCCCATGATGACGTGAACTTCACCCGACCGGACGGTCAAGTTCAAACCCTTAAGAATTGGAACGTCAACAACCTTGGCATGCAGATCCGTTACTTCCAGTATCGTTGCTTGTGTCATCTAAGTTAACCCACACTGTTCTCTAACTTGAGCCCCAACAACTTTGACGCTTCCACGGCGAATTCCATGGGCAATTGTGTAAAAACATCCTTGCAGAAACCATTTATCATCATTGAGATCGCATCCTCTGCGCCGATGCCTCGACTGGCGAAATAAAACATTTGGTCCTCGCCTATCTTGGAGGTCGTGGCCTCATGCTCAACCTGCGCCGTATCGTGATGCACCTGAAGATATGGCACGGTATTCGCCGAGCAATGCGAGCCAATCAGCATCGAATCACATTGCGAATAGTTTCGGGCACCCAAAGCGTGTGGACCAACCTTCACAAGACCGCGGTAAGTATTGGCGGACCGCCCAGCCGAAATACCCTTGCTGATGATGGTGCTGCGCGTGTTTTTCCCCACGTGAATCATCTTCGTACCCGTGTCTGCCTGTTGATAATGATTCGTCAATGCCACCGAGTAAAACTCACCAACGGAATCATCACCCAATAATACGCAGCTCGGGTATTTCCAGGTGATCGCTGACCCCGTCTCAACCTGGGTCCACGAAATCTTGGAGCCAACTCCTTGGCACAACCCCCGCTTGGTCACAAAATTATAAATGCCCCCCACGCCGGATTCATCCCCGGCATACCAGTTTTGAACCGTTGAATACTTGATCTCTGCGTGATCCAATGCCACGAGCTCAACCACCGCCGCATGCAGTTGGTTTGTATCAAACTTCGGGGCCGTGCAACCTTCCAGATAGCTCACGTAACTGCCCGATTCGGCGACGATCAACGTGCGTTCAAACTGCCCAGACTCCTCATTATTGATTCTGAAGTAAGTTGACAACTCCATCGGGCACGTTACCCCCGCCGGAATGAACACGAAAGAACCATCGGTGAATACCGCGGAATTCAACGCCGCGTAATAATTGTCCGACGCAGGCACAACTTTGCCGAGATATTGCTTGACCAACTGCGGATGCTCTTGCACAGCCTCAGAAAAAGAACAGAAAATGACACCGGCCTCGCGTAACTTCTCCTTAAATGTCGTTGTGACCGACACGCTATCGAATACAACATCCACCGCAACGTTGGCCAACTGTTTTTGCTCTGAAAGCGGAATCCCCAGTTTCTCGAAAGTCCGCAAAAGTTCCGGGTCTACCTCATCCAAACTGTTCAACTTCTTCTTCTGCTTGGGTGCGGAATAATACACGATGTCCTGGTAGTCGATGGGTGCGTGCGAAACCAGTGCCCAATCAGGCGGCGTCATCGCACACCACTGGCTGTAAGCCTTTAATCGAAACTCCAAAAGCCACTCCGGCTCGCCCTTTTTAGCCGAAATCAGGCGAACAACATCCTCACCCAACCCCTTGGGAATCGAATCGCTTTCTATCTCAGTCACGAAGCCGTGCTGATAGGGTTGATTGACGACCTTCTGCAGCAAGGAACTCACAATACACCTCTCGTAATTTAATTAACCGAATTGCGTCAGGATTTCGTGAATAAAACACCACCCCAACCAGTGTATCCAAACCTGACAAATTCAGTCAAGTTATAAGGGGACAATTTTTGTCCACTTGGGGCGCCTGGCCGATCTGAGGTGTCTCAAGCAAGATTTAACCCGTAGACGAGGCTGCATTCAGCGTTTATACTGGGTCCAGGTGACGGGTAGAAAAGGGAATGCGCCGCGATGATCACACGGGCTACGGAATACGCAAGTTTGGCGATGTTGTATTTGGCCAAGCGCGGGCCGGGCGGCGTTCATTACACTGCAGATATTGCGCGGGACCAGCATATCCCCCCATCGTTTTTGGCAAAAGTCATTAACCAGTTGGCTCGGGCCGGTTTGTTGGTTGCTCGACGGGGGCCGACCGGTGGGATCGAGCTCGCGCGATCGCCCGAATCAATCACCCTACGGCAAATTATTGAGGCAATGGAGGGCGAGGTGGCCGTGAATGTTTGCACCAGCAATGAACCTTATGCCTGTTTCAGAAGCGGATGCGCCCTGAAAAGTGCTTTTCAGATGGCACAGCAAAATTTCCTGTCCGCGTTGGACAGCGTAACCCTCGCCAGTTTGGTGATTAAAGAATCATTTAATGTGGAGCCTCGCGGGGAGGAAACCGCGACTTCATCCGTTGCGGGTCACTGTTAAAGTCTTAGGAAGTTGAAAGGAAGGTGCCGTCATGACAACTGAAGTCAATACAAAGCCACTCATCACGTTGACGGAATCCGCCGTACGGCACGTCAAAATCCTGCTTTCGCGTAAAGGCACGCCGGAACATTATTTACGCGTGTCCGTGGCGGGCGGGGGATGTTCGGGAATGTCCTACAAGCTGGATACCACGGAAGCACCAAGCCCGACGGATCGTGTACTTGAATTCGGTTCTGGACTCAAGGGCGTGGTGGATCTGAAAAGCTCATTGTATCTGGCTGGAATGGTACTTGATTACAGCGATGACCTGATGAACGCCGGCTTCAAATTTAACAATCCAAATGCCAAAACCAGTTGCGGGTGTGGTGAAAGTTTCAGTACCTGACAACGAAATCAAGCGGGCCAACTCGTGAAGGACCCGCTTGAACCTATTAATTTGGCTGAGACCGACGGGAAGTGCGGTGGCTCGGGTTACCCCAAAGAGGGCATTTGAATCTGGTCTTGGCCAATGCGGGGTGACAGCACCTGATCGACCAAACCGTAAGCCTTGGCTTCCTGGGGTCCCATAAAGTTGTCACGCTCGGTATCGCGGGTGATTTTCTCCACCGGTTGACCTGTGTGAATACTGAGCAAATCATTGAGACGGCGTTTGATCCGAAGAATCTCAGCGGCCTGGATTTCGATGTCTGTCGCTTGGCCCTGCGCACCACCCAGGGGTTGGTGAATCATAATACGAGCGTTTGGCAGCGCAATACGCTTGCCGGGTGCACCCGCTGCTAGCAAGAATGCGCCCATGGACGCGGCCTGTCCGAGAACGATGGTTGATACATCGGGTTTGATGTACTGCATGGTGTCGTAAATCGCCATCCCTGCTGTAACGACGCCGCCCGGACTGTTGATATAAAGCATGATGTCTTTGGATGGGTCTTCAGATTCCAGAAACAGCAATTGCGCGATAATCAATGATGCGACCGTGTCATTGACTGGCGTGCCGAGAAAAATGATGCGCTCCTTCAGGAGGCGTGAAAAAATATCCCAGCCGCGCTCTCCACGACTTGTCGATTCGATAACTGTGGGAATCAATCCCGCTCTTGTCAAATTTTGCACCCAAAGCCTCCCTCCACATGGGGTGGCGCCGTATGGCGCACACCGATGATCGATTCTGATTGAGTACGGGCTTTATACCCGGTTCACACACTTTCAGCAAGTACCGGTTCGAATGCCGACTATTGATTCAACGCTTCGCGAGTGCGGCACGCAGGGGTTGACCTTTTATGGCGCATTGATTCAAGCTTGCCAAGACCCTTGTCGCATCACTTCCAAGGTAATCAAAAACCGCGCCGTCAGACAATACTTTGATCGAACCAATCATCTCGCGCTTCACGCCTGCACTGCGACAGACCAACTGCACGACACGCCCGGGCAAAAGCTTGGTTTTGGTATCAGTAAATATACGGATCCGAGTGCCGTCACCAGTCGCCAGATCATTTTTGCGATGTGGCCGCGCTTGATGTGACGCAGTCTTGGCGTTAACGTGTGCCCGTTCAGTCACGTCAGGGGCTTCCTTGCGTGATTTCGCAGCCCTGACTTTTTGAACGGTTTTTTGAGGCACTTGAAAATCGAGGCCGGCACTCAACAACGCCCGTATGGCGGGGTCGCGTTGCATCAATGCGACCGTGAGATCCAATGCCGGTATGTATTGCAACAGTTCTTGCGCCAATTCACGTAACCCAACCGCTTCGACAGCGTCATCGACACCTTGAATCTGGGTGGTAACGGTCTCGTGGTAGCGTTCTCGCAAACGTTGACGAACGTCGCCTGACTGGGGCACTTGGCGGAAATTGAGACTGAGACCAGCGTTTTCCAGCATTCGTTCGAAACGCCTGAAATCTCGCGGCGGAACGAACGTGATGGCTTGGCCGGATGCACCGGCACGTCCCGTACGTCCTACACGATGAACGTATGCTTCCGCTTGACGGGGAACACCGAGATTGAACACATGAGTGATCCCTTTGACATCAATACCACGCGCCGCAACGTCCGTTGCCACCAGCAATTGAATTTGCCTGCGTCGAAATGCGTTGAGCGTGCGAGTTCTCGCAGCTTGGGGCAAATCCCCGTTAAGAAACGCGCTGCGGAACCCTTCACCATCAAGCCGGTCACAGATTTTTTCAGTTTCCTCCTTGGTGTGGCAAAAGATGATCGCTAAGTCCGGTTGCGTCAAGTGTAAGACATTGACCAAGGCGTCAACACGTGTTTCCGGAAATACTTCGTAAGCCAAATGTTCGATCGCGGGCGCCACTGAAAGCCCCGAACTGATTTCAATCACTTCGGGATCCTTTAATGATTTTTGCGCAAGTGCCTTGATTTCCGGAGCCAAAGTCGCTGAAAACAACAGCGTTTGTCGTGACGTCGGCAATGCATTTAACAGTTGCTCCAACTCCTCGGCAAAACCCATATCCAAAATTTCGTCCGCCTCATCCAAAACCAAAATCTGGCATTGTCCCAGCGACAATACGCCCCGCGACTGAAGATCACATAACCGCCCTGGCGTACCAACAACAACTTGAGCGCCCCCGTTCAATGCGTCAATTTGTTCACGGTAAGACCCACCGCCATACACGACTGCCACCCGAATGCCATGGGCCCGTCCAAGACGTTGCAGGACACCACCAACCTGAAGCGCCAGTTCGCGTGTCGGTAAAACAATCAGTGTCTGCGCAGACCGAGACTCGCGGAGCACGCGTTCCAGTACGGGCAAACCAAAAGCCAAGGTTTTGCCAGTTCCCGTGCGTGATTGCACCAACAAATCCCGACCCGCCATCACTAAAGGCCATGCCGCCGCCTGGACCGGCGTCGCCGTATGATACCCCTCCCGACGCAAAGCCTCCTTTAACCCCTCAGCCAGCGTCCAATCATCAAAACTCTGCGCGTCCACCGTCAAGCCCACCCTTCACTGTACGTTGTGTCCCAGTCTTCGCTTGGGATATCAATCCCCCAATCGAACGTGGCAGGCGGTTAAACGATTTCGAATGCGTTCGGCGCGGTGCCCTGAGCTTAAAGGTAACATTTTGCGGTCAGCTTGGGACATTGCTGTCGCCGCATGGCATTGAAAATTGTAAACTTATGTTACAATCAAACCGTCGATTTTTGTTTATTCCAGGCTCTTTTGTTGTGTGTGACCGTGATGGTGCGAATTCTGAATGGTTCAGCGTTGTCGAAACGATAGATAGTGGGGCGAATCGTGATCGGGTCATCGGATGAAACCAAACAGGGGCCTGAAGAGCCGCTGGCGCGGGCGTCAGACAAGCGATCGCGCGACGGGCGTGTGGTGTCTGGCGGAAGTCACCGTGATGCACGCAAGAATGGGAATTCTGCGTGGGGTGCGGCTTCGTTGGATGGGTTGATCACAGACCTCAGCGTGGGGCTCGATCTGGCGACGCGTGCCATGGATGCTTGCAGCGACGGTATCGTCATTGTCGACTATCGGAGTGACGGACAGCCCATCGTTTATGCAAACATGGCTTTTTCCGTGACAACCGGATTTGACGTAGACGTTGTCGTGGGTGCGCCTTTCGCTGAAATTTTCAGAAAGCTGCTGGATGAATCGCAGCTCTACCAACTGCAATGTGCATTGTCGGAACAGCGCTCGGTTAACGCGGAATTTAAAGTTGAGTTGCAGGGGGCTCGTACTTATTGGCAAGAAGCCCGGTTGTCGCCATTGCGGGATGATGACCAGACGGTTACCCACTACATGGCAATCATCAGTGATGTGACCGCTCACAAGTTAAGCGAAACGGAGTTGACGAGGCGCTGGCTTGAGCTGGAAGAGGCGAATCGCCAATTGCAGGCGTTGGATCGCATCAAGGGCAGCTTTTTGAATTTGGTCTCTCACGAGCTTCGAACACCACTGAGCTCGGTACTGGGTTATTCCGAGTTTTTGGAAGACGAGCTGGCAGGCGCCTTGAATTCACAACAACATGCGTTTGTTGGTGAGATTCAGGCCGGGGCGCGGCGTTTGGTACGCCTGGTGGATGATCTGCTGGACTATGCGCGTCTAGAAGCCGGGACATTCCGGTTGATGCCGCGCGAAGTGGATATAAGCGATACAATCGCCGAAGTGGTTAGCAGTTTGCGACCGCTGGCAACCGCCAAACGCATCGAACTGGGTCTTTTCCTCCCGAATGAACACTGCCCGGTTTACGTCGACCCTCAACGTATCAATCAAGTGGTGACAAACTTGTTGGGTAATGCCATCAAATTTACCCAGGAAGGAGGACAGGTCAATATCGTGCATGAGTGTGAAGGCGATAACGTCCGTGTTTCAATTTGTGACAACGGCATCGGCATTCCACAAAGTCATCTGGATCGCCTGTTTGACAAATTTTATCAGGTGGACCCCAGCACGACACGTGAAAAAGGCGGCGCAGGTTTGGGCCTCTCAATCGCCAAGGCCCTGGTCGATGCACACGGCGGCGAAATCGGTGTCGAAAGCCTACCCGGGGTTGGAAGCAACTTCTTTTTCACCTTGCCAATCAATACGTCAAAACCTCAACCGTTCCCCGAAGAGGACTGGCACCGCCACATCCAATAACACAACCCCCAACGCAAAATTTTCAAACAGTCGACTTGATTTTAAAATAGTATAGATTTAGAATCAGTCTAAATTCTGGGCATCTTGACATGAGCGTGTTTAAGAGGACCTGGTATGGCGTTTGAAAGGAGTCGTGGCAATTATGGCTAGAATGCTTGGTGTCGGCGAAAAGTTTCCGGAGTTCAATTTACAGGCTTGTGTGTCGATTGAAAAAGGAAAAGAGTTTGCGGCAATTGATTCAGGCAAATTGGCGGGCAAGTGGAATGTGCTGTTTTTCTGGCCGTTTGACTTCACCTTTGTATGTCCCACCGAAATCGCAGAGTTCAATGCGGCGTTGCCACAGTTTGAGGAGCGGGATGCCGGGTTGTATGGTGTGAGCACGGACAGCCATTTTGTGCATTTGGCGTGGCGGAAGGACCATTCGGACTTGCGTGATTTGCGTTACCCGATGTTGGCTGACAATCGCAAGGAACTATCGGAGGCGTTGGGGATCCTGCACGAGGTGGAAAAGGCACCTTTGCGCGCCACCTACATTGTGGATCCGGATGGCATCATCCGTTGGGTGTCTGTGAATGATCTGAAGGTTGGACGGAATGTCAAGGAAGTCGTGCGGGTGTTGGATGCTTTGCAGACCGACGAGTTGTGTCCTTGCAACTGGCAAAAGGGTGATGCTGTTCTGACTGTTTAAAGCCGAAGCCGAAGGCGATCGCCGGATCGCCTTCGGCCTTCCTTTTCGTCGATATGGGAGGAATGATATGGAAGCGACAATCGGAATCGCTGAATCGCTCGACGCGCTTTTCGCTCCTTTTGCGAGCACCGTGGGGCGTGATACGAAAATGAACCTGCGGCGGTTGTTGTCGGAAGGCAACCTCAGTGCTCGAGAAGCGGCACCGGTACTTGTATCATTGGCGCAGTCCCTCAACTGTGAGCGCTTGCTTGAATTGGGTTGCGCATGGATGGGGCAGGCGGGCTATTCAGATAGTGAAATTGTTGAGGCGCGTGAATCCGCTGCGCTGATGGCAATGCTCAATACTTATTACTCGTTTCGGCAAAAGGTCGACAATGACGACTATGGTGCTGCAGGCTTGCGCATGACGGCACTTGGCAAACCTCAGTTGGGCAAGGTTCAGTTTGAAATGGTTGCCTTCAGCGTATCGGTATTGAATGGGTGTCAGATGTGTATCACTAATCATGAACGTGTACTGCGCGAAGCCGGTTTGGGTACTGAGAAGCTTCATGACCTGGCACGTTTGGCGGCGGTGGTTTTGGCGACCCATCGTATTTTCGGTACACGCTCCTGAGTGTCTCGTGATTCTCCTGGTTCGTATGGGGGGGGATTTTACGTTCGTAAAATCCCCCCCATACGGTTCGTCATCGGGATGGGTATAAGGCTTTTAATGACATTGCAGCCTTCAAACAAAACCGGTTTATTAGCCAACCGCTATCGTGTGCTTCAGCAACTGGGTGAAGGCGCGATGGGCGTCGTCTGGCAAGTGGAAGACACCACCAACGGGAGGATTTTAGCCCTCAAACAGATCTCCCTGACATTTGGCGTCGATGATGCCTCGATTATAAAATTCAGGCAGGAATTCCGGTTGATGTGTCAAATCCATCATCCTCACTGCTGTCAGGTTTTCGATTATGGGCAGTTGGCCGATGGATCGCCGTTTTATACGATGGAATTGATTCCGGGGTCTCGTATCGATGAGTTGGGTGTCATCCCAGAAGCGGGTGTCCGTCACATTTTGGGGCAGTTATTGCTCGCATTGGCATATTTGCATCAAATGAAGCTGGTACATCGGGACATCAAGAGCGCGAATGTCAAGGTTGTGCCTGACGAGCGCGGTCCGGTGGCTGGAACAGTCAAGCTGATGGATTTCGGCTTGATGGATTTTGCAGGCCGATCTGACGTGCCGATTGCGGGGACCTTCGGGTACATTGCGCCGGAGGTTGCCAAACGAGGGGTGATCGACCAACGAGCAGACCTCTATGCCTTGGGTTGCCTTGTGTATGAAATGCTCACAGGCGCTTTGCCATTCACACGTTCGTCGCCGGGTGAGTTGATCAAAGCCCACGTTTCGGAGTCACCACCCAAGCCCTCATTGTCGTGCCCCAATCTGAGCTTTGAATTGGAGAGCGTGGTTCTTCGCTTACTTGCAAAAGAGCCTCACGAGCGTTTTCAGAACGCAATGGAAGTAATGGATGCGCTGGGCATGGAGCGCCCCAGTGGTTATGGCGGGACGTTGCTCGCCTCACCGATGGTGGGACGCGAACTGGAACTGATGCGGCTCTTTGACGGTCTGGGCAATGTGATGTGCGGTGAAACTGGCGTCCATTTTCATATCATTGCTCCGGTCGGCATGGGCAAATCCCGGCTCGTTAACGAGTTCCGGACTGCCATGCAACTGGAGAACATCCCCTTTGTCGCGTGTCAGTGTCGCGAGGCCAACGCCGCCCCTTTCGCGCCACTTCGTGAGCTGATTCAGAATGTGGTTCCCTTGATCCACGACCTGAGCGATGGGTTCCTCCGGGGGCGTATCGCTCATCTTGCGACCTGGGTGCCTGAACTCGGTTTAGGCGATGGTGTAACAATGCCGCCGGGCCAGGATAAAGGGAAACTGATTGAAGCGGTCCACGCTTTGTTGTCGCTTTTGGCGCAGCGCCAGCCGTTTATTGTTGCTTGCGAAGACTGGCACCTGATGGACCCGATTTCGCGCGATGTTTTTGAAAGCATTTTCGCTGCTTGTGAATCGTTGCCAATTTTGTGGATCACGACGGCACGACTGACCCGTGACTCTGACCCAAGACCGAATGTTCCGCATTTGCATCTGCCTTTGCACCAGTTGACCGAAGCGGAGTGTACGAAGCTGATCCGGTTTGCGCTTGGTGAAGTGTCCGTGGATGAACGCTTCATCGCGCAAATGTTGTCGCTATCGGATGGTTTACCGTTTTACATTGAACGGTTGCTTGAACATCTGGTTCAAGAAGGCTTATTGGTCCGGGTCAATGGGAAATGGAACACTGAAAACTGTGCTTTCGCAACCGAAATGCCACGGGATGTGAATGGCCTGATTGCGAAAAAACTGGTGGGGTTGAACCAGGATGCCATCGTTCTGGCTCGACTGGCCTCGGTCATGGGTGGCTCACTGGATTTGGAGTTGTTGCAAAAGCTGACAACCCTCGACGAGAATCGGCTGTTTGATGCCCTTGGTCAATTGCAGGCTCAACGGGTGCTCATTCTGTCAGCACAGGGTCACTACGAATTTGCGCAGGATTTGTTCCGTCAGGTTCTGTATGGGAGTTTCAGTATCACGGAACGACAACGAACCCATGGGGTAGTGGCGGATCTGCTGGTTCAACGACTGCGTGCCGCCGGGAATACAGCCAGCCATTTTGACATGACCTGTGCGATTGCTGACCACTATATTTTGGCTTGTCTGCCGGAACAGATCATCGATTACGGTCTCGCCGCGGCCAAGCAGAGCGTCGTTGTGTTTGCTTTGGATGTCGCCATGCACTACCTGGATGCGGTACGCATCCTGCTCCATGCGCCCCAACATCCCAAGCAATTTGAACGCAAAGCTGAATGCCTCGGTGAAACAGCGCGAATCCAAAAATTGAAAGGGGACATCTTGCAAGCGCTGGGCTCTTTCAAAGAGGCATTGACGGCAGCGCTGAGCAGCAAAAACAGGGATGCAATTTTACACAGTCGGGCGACGCTCGCGGAAGTCTGCATGGAGCTCGGGCTTTTTGAAGAAGCCGAAAGACAATGCGAAGCGATGTTGAATCTGATTGACGCATCAACGCAACGGGCTCTTTTTGCCCGATGCCTCCTGATGCGATGTTCAGTCAAGCAATCTCAGGGACGGATGCGACAAGCCCAAAAAGATGTCGAAGAAGCCTTGGATATCGCGCGAACCTTGGATGATCAAGCCATGCTGGCCGAGAGTTTAACCTTATCAGGGCATCTGTGCGTCACCACCATTCCCCGAAACATTGATAAAGGGATAGCCGAGATGACGGAGGCCGTCCAGTTGTTAAAAAAACTTGGGCATCACCAGGCATTGATGACGACGCAAAACTTTCTTGGTTTCGCCTGTTATCGGAGTGGCGCTTACCCGGAAGCGTTGGCATCTTTTGAACAGAGCCTATTCCTGAGCGAACAGTTGCATCAAGGTGAGGAGAGCCTGACTTCGATGTTGAATCAGTCCCTTGCGTTGTTAGAACTGGGCAGAATCAAGGACAGCCTGGCACTTGCAAACCAGGCGCAAGGCATGGCGGCCCGTTCAGGTATCGAGTTGTTACAGGGTTTGGCTGCGTCGTTTGCTGCACTTGGAATGGCGTGGCTTGGTCTTTTACCCGAGGCAGAGGCGGCGTCAAAGATCGCCAAAACCGTCCAAACGACGTGTGCGGATCAATTTATATTGGCCTTGCTCATGGAGTTTCGCATGGATTATCTGAACGTGGTGGGACAGTATGAAGAGGCGCATCGTTTGGGTCTCTCCTTACTGATGCACTTGAAAGAAACCGGCAACATTGAGCCCGAGAGTCACGTTCGCGTCTTGTTGGCTGTCGCCGCCGCACGAATAGGTGAGTTTGACGAAGCGCGACTATCGCTCAACAGGGCCTTGGAAGACCAAGGCGCTGGGCATATCCGACTGAAAGCGCTTGCTGCCGGCCTTTGGTCGCAGGTGCGACTAGGTCACCTTGATGCCGCTTGGGATGATTTGGGCGTGGCACTCGACCTCGCGCAACAAGGGGGCGCGGATCGCACCTTGGCTGAGCTATATGGTCTAAAAGGAGAAATCGAGCTGAAATTAGGACGTAAAAACGCCTACGAAACGTTCGATCAAATGTTGTCCCTGGCAAAACGGATGTCCATACCAGCATTCGTAACGCAAGCACTTTTCGGGCTTGCGGCATCAAAACCCTACGATGAACGTGCCGCCAAACTTGTTCTGGAGGCACAAAATCAGTCACGGGCAATGCTGAACGGTCTCGAACCGGCTATCGCAACTGCCTGGTGCGCGCCACTGGAACGGGCACGCGTACTGGAAGGCAATCATATTGAGTTTAGCCTTCCAAGAACCGAAAAAAAACCATCATCCACGGGTCGCCTGCGTGGCATCGGTTTCTCAAGTGGCAGTTGGTGATGCAGCGTTATCGGGCGTACGCATCGTTGTAGCACGTCCTAGGCATCAATCACGGGAACTCGTTATCCGTTTGCGACGATTGGGAGCAACCACACGGTGCATCCCAGCGATGCGAATTGTTCAACCTGTTTCGTGGACTTCGTTTGATCTTGCCATTCAAGCGCATAGCCATTATGACTGGGTCGTTTTCACGAGTCAAAACGGCGTGCGCCACGTTTCCCAGCGTTTGATGAGCCTAAAAAAATCGTGGTCATTTGCTGCCAAAATTGCGGCGGTTGGCGTTGAAACCGCGCACTGCCTGGAGGCCTCGGGATGTCACGTGGACCTGATACCTCGAATTGCCAACGGCGCGGCGATCGCTGAGGCGATCGCCGCAATTGACCCCAACCTTCACCAATCCAGAATCCTGCTCCTGCGCGGACAACTCGCAGACTCAAAACTTGGACTGACGCTACAACAAATGGGTGCCACCGTCCAAGAGTGCATCGTCTATCAAACCCTCGCCGAGCCAAGCGCAGCGCCCAGGTTGCTTAAATTGATCGATAATCAACAAGTCGACTGGCTCACTATCACGAGTGGCTCAGCCATTCAAAGCTTTACCCGACTACCAAACGCCGCGACAAGCCTTCACCGCATCCATCTTGCCAGCATCGGTCCTCAGACAAGCCGCGCCATTCGAGAAGCGGGACTCAGTGTGAGTGCCGAAGCCGAAAAACCTAACATCAATGCCCTCGTTTGCGCACTGGTCAACGCGCAAATGGCTTTACAATCACCGCAATAACAATCCCAATCATTAAAACGGTTGGAACTTCGTTCATCACCCGAAAAAACCGATCCGTTTTGACACGAGGATTTGTCACCAGCAATCGCCGATACTTGGCTGCGATACCGTGCGCAGCAAACATGCCAAGCACCAGAGTCAACTTCAGATGCATCCAGGGTTGACTCAACAAATAAGGTTGAAGCGCCAATAAAGTGCCACCTGTCAGAGCAGATGCAATCATCGCAGGCGTCGTAATGAAATTAAGCAAACGTCGCTCCATAACCTGCAGGCGCTCCATCACCACCTGCTCTTGCTCCATGGCGTGATAAACATACAATCGAAACAAATACAACATCCCAGCCATCCACGCAATAATCGCAATCACATGCAATGCGAGCAACCACGCCATTGTTTCAATCTCCTCACTTGAGCATTCAACATCACTGCACAACCGTTCCGTGCACCGGCTGCTTCAAGGCTGTCCGAAATCGCATCACCACGCCGGCGCCACGATTCAACACATTGTTCCAACCCACGACCTCGATCAAACCGGGACACCAGTGCCAGCATCCAACCAGCCGACGCTCGCAAGGCTATTATACCGTCTTGGAAAAACGACTGCCCGCTCGCTCGCCGCGATGATAGTACGCATCAAACGCCATCGCCACATTACGAAGCAAAATTTGCCCCTGTGGGGTCACTGAAACGTGGCGTTCATCCATTGTCACCAGACCATCATCCCGCAATGGCACAAGACGCGCCAAAGCATCCGCAAAATACCCATCAAAATCAATACCAAACTGTTGACCGATGCGCACTTTGTCAACCCTTAACAAACAAAACAGATCATTGATGACCGCCCGACGCAAGCGGTCATCCTCATTAAGCTCAAGTCCACGCACAACAGCCAGGTCACCTTCACTGACCAGGCGAATATAATCATTGACATTGCGATGATTCTGAAGATAGGCACGATCCAAATCACTGATGCTCGAAGGACCAAAAGCATACAGATCACTGTCCGAACACGTGGTGTATCCCATAAAATTTCGCCGTAAAGTCCCATTGATTTGGGCCACTGACAATTCGTTGTCAGAGGTGGCGAAGTGATCCATCCCAATATAGCGGTACCCTTGCTTCAACAAAGCATCAATCGCCAATTCAAACAGACCGAGTTTCTCATCAGGCGACGGGAGGGTATCCTCTTTAATCATGCGCATGTGTGCCTTCAACCACGGTACATGGGCATAATTGAACAATGCGATGCGATCCGGGCGTAGTTGCTCAATCAGTGCAAGTGTCGTGTCGAACCCTTCGTGACTCTGATACGGCAATCCATACATCAAATCGGTATTCACGCTGATGAATCCCAATTCACGACAACGTTCAATCAACCGTTTGGTCAAATCAAAGCCTTGTGGACGATTAATCGCTGCCTGTACGCGTTCATCGAAATCTTGTATGCCCATGCTGACACGATTGAAACCAAGTTGCGCCAAAGTGTCCAATTGTTCGTGGGAGGTGACACTTGGATGAAGCTCAAGCGAAATTTCCGCGTCTGAACGAATGCGAAAATGACGGGCGATCGCCTCAAACAGCATGACCAGCTGCCGGGAATTCAAAAAAGTTGGCGTACCGCCTCCCCAGTGAATCTGCACGACCTCACGTTTAGGGTTCAGTCGCGCCGCCAACCGCTCAATTTCGACACAAACCGCCTCCAGATAACGTGCAACCAACTCTTCACGGCTGGTCACCCACATGTTGCAACCACAAAACCAGCACAAACGATGGCAAAATGGAATATGAACGTACAAGGAAATTGGAACGTCTGCACGAGACAGTTGGTTCTGCTCAATCAGAAGGCTGGCTTGGGCCACTGAAAGCCCATCGCGCCACTCAGGCGCAGTGGGATAACTCGTGTAACGAGGCCCCGCGACATTGTAACGCGCAATCAATTCACGCGGAATGCGAAAAGCATCACGCGAAGGCTGATTCATGGCTCAGTGCCTTTACTGCATTGACAAACGCTTGCGCATGCGCAACCGGCACGTCAGGTAAAATACCGTGACCTAAATTAAATATGTGACCGACACGACCGTTGACCTGTGCGTGTAAACGGCGCACCTCCGCCTCAATGGTGTGCACCGGCCCATATAGACGACAAGGATCCAGATTACCTTGGATGGCCACTTTATCACCCACTCGCTCAAAAGCTTGCGCCAAATCAACGCGCCAATCCACACCAATCACATCAGCACCCGATGCAGCCAAATCATCCAGAACGTGACCAGCCCCATTCATGTACAGAGTGACCGGGACCCCGAGATCGCGAATTCCCGCAATCACCCGCCGCGTGGCCCCCAACGCAAAAATCCTGAAATCATCAGGTGCCAAAACACCACCCCAACTCTCGAAGATCTGCACCAAATCAACCCCTGCCGCCACCTGCATCCGCAAGTAATCGATCAGCATGTCCGCCACTTTATCCAACAACTGCATAAACGCTTCAGGCTCCTGGTACATGAACGCCTTGATGCGGCTGTAGTTTTTACTGCCACCACCTTCAATCATGTAGGCAGCCAAAGTCCACGGTGCACCTGCAAAGCCGATCAACGGTACACGCTGGTTCAATTCGCGCTTGACCAATCGAATGGCATCAGCCAAAAATGCGCAATCAACCTCGGCAGTCGGAACCACCAAGCGCTCAACATCTTTGACTTCCCGAATCGGGTTACCCAAGTGAGGCCCCTTGTCATCAAAATAAAGGTTCATTCCCATCGGCTCCAGCGGAATGAGTATGTCCGAAAAAATGATGGCCGCGTCAACCCCGATTGGCTCGATCGGCTGCAGCGTCACCTCGCACGCAAGCTCCGGTGTTTTACACACCTCCAGAAACCCATACCTGGCACGAACTGCACGAAACTCAGGCATGTAACGACCTGCCTGACGCATAATCCAGACAGGTGGACGATCAATGGGTTGACGACGCGCAGCGCGCAAAAGTCGATCGTTCAAAGAACCCTGCTTTCCGGGATAACACCATTTCCACGGTGCCAGTTTACCACGACAACGCTCACCGCACCCAACGTGTAACACCTGGCCCAAAGACCACACTCGGTGCTGCCATACATTGACGCAGCCGTTACTGTTCAAAACCTGTGCGGCAAGGTCAACAGCATCAGGCACTTACCCGATCTTGTTTGACGACCGCAAAAATTTGCTCGCCAATCAGCACGTTTCCATCTGGCCACCACGTTGGGAGGCATCAGAACATGGCCTGCAACTGGCCTGGCATCAAAAGCCCCCTGATGAGCGACAACCCTCCTTCCAGGGACTGTCCATACAACACGCAAACCATGGCGCCCCGGTTTTTGTTCACTTCAGCCACCACCATTGATCCATTCCTCGGCAATGACGATAATCAGTTTGAGCGTGACCGACTGCCGTCACCGTCACCAACTGGCATCCTGCCGAGATAGCGAGGCACCAAACGGCTATGGACGATTCGAATCACGGCTTTGCCTGTCTGGAAGACAAACACGTGTTGTTGTTGGAGGAACGCCTCAACGAAGACTCGTCACGCATCCACGCGCGTGCTGCGTGGTGCCTGACCGCGCCAATCCACGATGACGACAACCTGCTGCGCCTGATACACGACACGGACATCGAGGCGTTTGTATTGAATGACGTCTTGGCCAAGACCGCCTCAATCACGGCATTATTGGGCCAAATCAACCAACGGTTGCGCCCAGGCGGCTGCCTCATGGTCTGTGAGCCGTATTGGAGCATTGACCCCATCCACGAAGAAGCGCGAATACAAGCACTCCTCCATCTGCGGGATCATATGCACCAGGATTCTTACCGCCCCATCTGGCAGCGTGGCCAACTGTACTCGATCATGCAAGGCCTCAACCTGACCGGTATTACCTTTGATTCCACTGCCTCTGATGTCACCGACTTGCCTGAACACCCGTTTCAATCGATCGTTCACCAATTGCCCGCGTCATCACTGCCCCATATCCGCATCGGCCGAATGCGCATGTGGGGCCACAAACCCACCCACGCAACGTGAAGCGCACGACATCCGAACAGTCACACGACAAAACAAGAACGTCCTTCAAGACTGCCTTGACCGCTGCCGAGCAATCACGTCACGCCCAAGAAGCATCGACCACTGGGGATCCAGCAGGTATCCAAAAGCCGTTTTCATTAACGCCCAGGAGACACCCGGTACCCGTTGCGTGAGAAGGCTCGTCCAATCCACAGTCTCTATCAGTTTTTTTAGCGGCAGTTTCACGTGAGGCAAGGTTCTGTGCAGCGCGAGCAAAACGCGCCGGGTAAAAACGTGGTCATCCAACCAATGCGCCAAAATCTCCTCAGCCCAGGCGACATGAAGGGTTCCGGGCTTCGCAACCTGCAACCAGGTACCCAGTGCGGCGTGACTTTGCGGATGCTCGAGCACATTCAGTACCCAATCCTTACCGGCATCGCTGCCAAGGAAATGAGCCAATTTTTTCCACGCGCCATCACTCAACACCACGCCGTCTGGCATTTGACTCACGAGGGTATCCATGTCGCCCGTCAAAGCTCGTTGCAACAAGGCATCGCGAACAGGTACCGCCTTGGGATGAGTCAAGACGTCAACCAATTGCTCCGTGAGCTGCTGCATTTGGGACGGGTCATCGTCGATCGCCATCCGCACCAGATTCAGCATTCGTTCCAGGGATTGCCCTTGATGGGATGACCGTAACATCTCGCGAATCAGCCAGGGATTTTCCACATCAACGCGAGAAAGCACCAACTTGGCAAAGAAAGGCAGGGCCACCGGTAAAAACTTGAAATGAGGGTTTGCACGGTAAACGACCCCTTCCATGGAAGCTGCCGTGCGCGTCAAAAACAAAAATCGTTCAGGCAACCGGAAAGGGTGTTCCTGCATGATCGCGTAAAAGCGATCCGAAACATCCTGCAAACTGTATCGTTTGGAACTGAATCCCAACTGCGCTGCCCAAACATCCGTGAAAATAGGCAACAAGCGCTCCCGGGACGCTTCTGCCGGCACGATATCCGCGCGGACCATATCATCCAAAAACGCGGACCAGTCTTGCTGGATCACGTGAATGAACATTTCCACGAGCACGGCCTGAAATTCCTCATCAATCACCTCGACCATGCCGAAATCGAGATAAATCAGGCGGGAATCCGCCGTGACAAACACATTGCCCGGATGGGTGTCCGCGTGAAAAAAAGCATCTTCAAAAATCTGCTTGGTAAATGCTCGTATGCCTGTCTCAGCCATCGCAATATAATTGATACCGGCATTTCGAATGGCTTGTTCGTCATCAAAACGATACCCATAAATGCGCTCCTGGGTCAAAATGCGCGTTGAGGTGTGCGACCAGTAAATCGCCGGTGCGCCCACCTGCGGAACGCTTGCGAAGTTACGGGCAAAACGTTCGCCGTGCAAGCCTTCCTGCCAAAGGTCCAGTTGCTGGTACAGACTGCTCCCCAGACGCTCAACCAAACGGACATAGGGTGTTTGCGGACTTGCGCCAAACAGGCGCAACAACCGGCGCCAACGCGACACACGTTCTGCCAGAAACAGCATCCAGGTCAAGTCAATGGCGAAGCGCTCAGCCAATCCGGGCCGCAACACCTTCACGACCACGTCTGCCCCATCATTCAAGGTTGCCGCGTGAACTTGCCCCAAGCTGGCAGCAGCGAGCGGAACGGGGTCAATCTTGGCAAACAATTGACCCAGTGGCGCCCCCAGATCGGTCTCGATGATCGCCTGCACGACACGAAAATCAAAACCGGGGACCTGATCCTGCAAACGCGACAACTCATCAATCACCTCCGGACTGAATGCATCCACACGTGTCGACAACATCTGTCCCAGTTTGATGAAAACTGCTCCCTGTCGCACCATTTCCTGCCGCGCCCACCGTGCATAAATAAGCTTGGCTCGCATGGGAAACCTGAACAACCGCAGACAGAACCACCACGCGATCCCAAGGACCAACGCCCCCAGCAACGACCAGCCACGCGTCCAAAAACACCACCCTTGCAGCACGGCATCCGAATACACACGGTTGACATCAAAAGTCGAAGGGACAGGCCCCCGACGAGCAAATTTCGCTTTTTCGGTCAGCGTCTCCATGTTTCTCACCGTCGTTTCAATTGTTCAGAGCGCCCATGAATTGATTGTACTTCCAATTGACGAATGTTCGGAGCCCTCAGAGCGGGGTTAAGATTGCCTCAACCCTGAATTGTTTCTCAACGCAACCACGTGCTAGAATTGGTTAGGAGGGTTATCGAGACCCTTCGTGACGGTTTTGACGGTTGCCCGGTGAGTGATACGCTAGGCAATGCGTGACAAGGAGCAAATCAATGATCACAGCCGAAAAAAAGGGCGAGTTACTTGGTCAGTACAGAAATCACGACAAGGACACCGGGTCACCGGAGGTGCAGATTGCGTTGTTGACTGAACGCATTATCAATTTGACTGCACACCTGAATGCAAATAAAAAAGATTTCAGCACCCGCCGCGGGTTGTTGAAGATGGTAGGTCGTCGGCGTCGGTTGCTTAACTATCTGATGAAAAATGATTTGCCGCGTTATCGTGCCATCATTGAAAAGCTTGGCCTACGTAAATAGGTTCAAAAGGGCGGGTTAATCCCGCCCTTGTTTTTTTTGAGGGTTTTAGTCAGTGGCGGGGGTAAAGAGGCTTGCGTTCGTGCGGGATCGCTTTTGACATGGCACAATAATGGCTGGCATTTAAAATGTAACGACGTGAAAGAAAGAAGCAATGGCAGAGAGTAAAAACCAAATGACGGGTCTATCCGGTGCACAGAAATCGCCAGTGGCGGGTGCCACCGTGCATCGTTTTTCGACAAATCTGGGTGACAAAGAAATTGGCATAGAAGTTGGCAAACTGGCCAAGCAGGCCAATTGTGCTGTCACGGTACGTTGTGGCGACACGGTGGTGTTGGTGACGGCGACAGCGTCGCGCACGCCGCGTGAGGGGATTGATTTCTTTCCGCTGCTGGTTGATGTTGAACAGAAAATGTATGCGGTCGGGCGGATCCCCGGCAGTTTCCAGCGTCGAGAGGGCCGCGCCAGCGAGGGTGCAATCTTGAACGCTCGGTTGATCGACCGCGGTATCAGGCCCTTGTTTCCGGATGGTTTCCGCAACGATGTACAAGTGACGGCAACGGTTTTGTCGTCGGATCAGGTCAACCAGCCGGACATGCTCGGGATCCTGGGCGCTGGCATAGCCTTGACTTTGTCTGACATACCGTTTGCGGGTCCGTTTGCGGGTGTTCGCGTCGGCCGGGTGAACGGGCAATGGGTATTGAACCCGAGTTATCAAGAAGATGCGCAAAGCGACATCGACCTGGTCGTAGCTGGAACGCGCGACGCTGTCATGATGGTTGAGGCGGGCATCGATGAATTGCCCGAAGCCGAGGTACTGGAAGCGCTGGAACTGGCTCACCGGGCGATTGTGAAACTGGTTGAATGGACGGACACGATGGTTCCTGTTGCGGGTAAACCGAAACAGGAGGTGCCTGTCAGTGTGATTAGTCCGGCGTTGCTCCAGTACGTCAGTGAGCTTGGTGCGGAACGGATGGCTGAAGCCATGAGCAACCCTGACAAGTTGTCGCGCCAAAGCAATGTGGAAGCGGTGAAAAAGTCTTTGTTGCAAGGGTTGCAGGCGTTGGATGGCGAGCATCCCATCGGGGCCTATCTGGTGTTGAACCCCAAGGAGATGGGTCGGGCGATTGAGGCTTGTGAAGAGCAGGTCTTCCGCAAGTTGGTCACTGAGCAGGGTTTACGTGTTGATGGGCGGCGATTGGATGAAATCCGTCCGATGTACGTCGAAACAGGGTTGATCCCCCGAGCTCACGGCAGCGGACTGTTTCAGCGGGGACAGACGCAGGTCTGCACGGTTTTGACCTTGGGGTCTAATTCTGACGCGCAGAAAATTGACACGATTGATCCGGAAACGACCCGTCGCTATATGCACCATTACAATTTCCCGGGCTATTCTGTTGGAGAGGTTCGACCAAACCGTGGCGCCGGTCGACGGGAGGTGGGTCACGGTGCGTTGGCTGAACGGGCGTTGTTGCCAGTTTTGCCGTCTGTGGAATTATTTCCGTACACGATTCGGTTGGTATCGGAAGTTCTGGAATCGAATGGCAGTTCATCGATGGCCAGCACGTGTGGTTCGACCCTCGCCTTGCTGGACGGGGGTGTGCCGCTGACACGTCCGGTGGCAGGTGTCGCAATGGGCTTGATCAAAGAAGGTGAACGCGTGGCAATCCTGACAGACATTCAGGGCATTGAGGATCATCTCGGCGACATGGATTTTAAGGTGACGGGCACCGAACGCGGTATCACGGCGTTACAAATGGACATCAAGATTGCAGGCATCGAGATCGAGGTGATGCAAGTGGCTTTGGAGCAAGCGCGCCGAGGTCGGTTGGAAATTCTTGACACGATGAATGCCACGATCAGTGAAGCACGTGCAGAGCTGAGTCCCTACGCACCAAGGGTTATCACCATTAAGATCAACCCCGAATTCATTGGTGCCTTGATTGGGCCCGGTGGCAAAAATATCAAGAAAATCACGGAAGAAACCGGGGTCAAGATTGACATCGAAGATACTGGGATAGTGTCTATCACAACAACGGATGCGGCGATGGCTGCCAAAGCGCGTGCGTGGGTGGAGCGTCACACGCGAGAGGTGGAAGTCGGTGGTGTTTATCGTGGCAAGGTTGTCCGCATTCTAAACTTTGGGGCCTTCGTTGAGTTGTTCCCTGGCAAGGATGGTCTTGTGCACATTTCACAATTGGCCGCCAACCGTGTTGCACGCGTGGAGGATGAGGTTAACGTTGGCGATGAGATCGTGGTCAAGGTCCTTGAGGTTGACGCTCAAGGTCGGGTCAATCTAACGCGCAAAGGTGTGACACCGGAGGAAGCTGCGTCAGTTGGGGTCAGTTTGGCTACCGCAGGCGCCTAGGCCGGCCCGCGAAAAGCAGCCGGTGGTCGTTTTGACGGGCACCGGCTGCTTACTGGCTTAAAGATGTGCGCGATGCCCCCGGTCTGGGGCGATGGTCGAGACGGTTTCGCCGGGGGCGTTTGCGATGGTATTTTGGTGAGACGGTGAATTGAGGCGTGTTTTCAATGGGGTTGGCAGATGATTGTGTGGACGCTGGCGATTCAGTCCCTGTGCGAATTGCGCGCCATCATCCGGCTGCGATTATGCCTTGCGTGATGCAGGCGGGGGATGTTGCGGCTGATTTGTTTGCCTGTGAGACGGGATTGGTACCGCGACGGGGGCGGGCGCTGATTGCCACAGGGTGGGCACTTGAGTTGCCCATTGGTTTTCGCGGACGCATTCACTCTCGGTCAGGATTGAGTTTGCGTGATGGCATCGAAGCGGGTGCGGGCCTGATCGATCAAGGCTTCAGGCATCCTGTCAGTGTTTTGCTTTTCAATCATAGCGATGATGATTTTGTTGTGCAGCCGGGTGATCGCATCGCCCAGTTGTGTATCGAGCGGTACACCCAGCCCGTGTTTGAAGAAGTCGAATCCGTCGAACCAAGTGCGCGGACGGCAGGTTGGGGGTCAACGGGTGTCACAGCGCCCGACACGCGAGGGATAGTGAATGGCTGAGCAAATTGATGCCGTTCGTGTCTTGCTGGTGGGCGCAGCAGGCAAGATGGGTCTGGAAGTGGTCAAAGCGTTGACCACGACGCAGGATTTGAAGCTTGTCGCGGGCGTATCGCCGCGGCATGCGGGCCAAGATACTGGCGTATTGGCAGGAATCGGCTCGTCCGGTGTCTTGGTTGATGCTGACCTGGAAGAAGCCATTCAACGAACGTCGCCGGATGTGTTGGTTGATTTCACGAACCCTGCAGCGGTTTATGCAGTGGCACAAACGGCCATTCGTCTTGGTGTCAGGCCGGTCATTGGTAGCACGGGCCTGAGTGCTGAACAAGTCTCCCATTTGACACACCTGTGTGCTCGAGCAGGACTGGGGGGGGTCTTGGCGCCCAACTTTTCGCTCGGCGCGATCTTATTGATGGCATTTGCGAAGCAGGCTGCGCGGTATTTCGAGTTTGCCGAGATTATCGAGAAGCATCACGAGCGCAAATTGGATGCGCCGTCAGGCACTGCGCTCAGCACCGCCGAAGCGCTGGGACAGGTGCGGAAGAACTTCAATCCCGGTTTGCCTGATTCTCGTGAATTGCTTGCGGGTGTCAGGGGCGGGCAAGTGGATGGGGTACGCATTCATAGTGTGCGCATGCCGGGGCTGTTGGCGCATCAAGAAGTCTTGTTTGGTGCTGAGGGGCAGTTGTTGACCTTGCGACATGATGCGACACATCGCGCGTGTTACATACCTGGTGTGTGTTTGGCGATTCGGGCTGTCATGCGGCAGAATACCTTGATTGTGGGGCTTGAAAACCTGTTGTTCGAAGATAGCCGGACCTAAGGCACGGAGATGGGGCAAGGGGCGCGAAGGAGGATGCAAGCGTGGGGGTGAGGCTGGCGATCGTTGGGGCGACCGGTGTTGTTGGGCAAGCGATGCTTCAGACGCTTGAGTCGCGCGATTTTCCGGTTGCAAATCTGAAACTGTTGGCTTCGGCACGCTCGGTTGGGGAGCGCATGACGTTTCGTGGCGCATCTTATACGGTTGAAGAAGCAACCCCTGAGAATCTGGGTGATTGCGATCTTGCGCTGTTTTCGGCAGGCAATCCCGTAAGCGAGGCGTTAGTTCCCCATGCTGTGGCGCGAGGGTGTGTTGTAATTGATAACAGCAGTGCATTTCGATTGAAATCAGACGTACCGCTGGTGGTTCCTGAAGTCAATGCGCACGTTCTGTCGCATCATCGGGGGATCATTGCAAATCCAAATTGTTCCACAGCGCAATTGGTGGTGGTGCTGCACGCATTGCGGACGTTGGCGCCCATTGAACGGGTGGTGGTGTCGACCTATCAATCGGTATCAGGTGCCGGCAAGGAGGCAATGGAGGAGTTGTTGGCACAAAGTGCCGCCGTGTTGGCGGGTGAATCACCGGTACCGCAGCATGTGCGTCATCCCATTGCATTCAACTTGATCCCGGCGATCGATCACTTTCTGGATAACGGTTATACCAAGGAAGAGATGAAACTGACGCTTGAGACGCGCAAAATCTTGGACGAACCCGCGTTTCGGTTGACCGCAACGGCTGTTCGGGTCCCAGTGCTGGTTGGTCACTCCGAAGCGGTGACAGTTGAATTCGCGCATCCCGTCTCGGTCGAATCGGCGCGTCAAACCTTGGCCTGCGCGGACGGTATCGTGGTGGAAGACGACCCCGTTCGGCACATTTACCCGCGTCCTTATGAAAAAGCGGGACACGACCCGGTTTATGTGGGGCGCATACGCGGTGATGTTTCGCATCCGTGCGGCCTGAATTTTTGGGTTGTAGCGGATAATTTGCGCAAAGGCGCGGCACTCAACGCGGTGCAAATCGCAGAAGCGTTGCTGACGCGCCAGCTTTTGCGTGTCCAAACGTCATCGCTGACCTAAGGAGACCACGCTGTGCAAAATATTGACAAATTGCGCCGTGCCCGGGTGTTGACCGCGATGGTCACCCCTTTTGATGAGACGTTGTCCCTCAATATGCCGATGGCGGTGAGATTGGCGCGGCATTTGCTCGCAAACGGTTCCGACGGGGTGGTACTCAGTGGGACGACGGGCGAAAGCCCGACGCTCAGTGACGATGAAAAACAGCGTCTTTTTTGCGGTGTCGTGGAGGCATTGGGTGGACAAGGTGTCGTCTTGGCTGGTACGGGGCACTATGCAACAGCGGGGGCGATCCGTCTCGCCAAACTTGCCGAGGCAGCGCAAGTGGATGGCTTGCTTGTCATTGCACCCTATTACAATCGTCCGGACCAAAGTGGGTTGTACGAACACTTTAAAGCAATCGCAGAATCCGTTGATCTGCCGATTGTTTTATACAATCACCCAGGGCGCACCGGGGTTCATCTAAGTCCTGAAACGGTGGGACGTTTGGCCACGTTAGCCAATATTGCCGGCATCAAGGATTCTTCGGGGTCACTTGAGAATGTGACGGCATACCGTTTGGTGACACCGCCTGATTTTTTGATCTACAGTGGCGATGATCCCTTGACCTTGCCAGTTTTGGCAGTGGGTGGTCATGGGGTGATCAGCGTCAGCGCCCACATTGCCGGTCGCGCGATCCAAGCGATGGTGCAACATTGGTTGCAAGGTGACATCCAGTTCGCGCAAAAATGCCATGATAGCCTGTTCGTGCTGAGCAAAGCCTTGTTCTCGGCGCCAAGCCCTGCACCGGTCAAGCACGCTTTGCGTTGGCGCGGCCTCGACACGGGTGGCGTACGATTACCCTTGACAGGGCTTGATCCGGCCACCGTTGCACAGTTGGAAGCCGTGCTGACATCATCTGGAATATTGGATTGATTGTATCAATGACTGAACAAGCCTTGCCGTTGCCCACTGTTCCGACTGATGCGTTGGATTTAATCCCATTGGGTGGTGTGGGTGAGATTGGCAAGAACATGTGGTGTCTACGCACGACAGAGGGCATCATCATCTTGGACTGTGGTTTTGCCTTTCCCAGTGAAGAGATGTTCGGGGTTGATCTTGTCCTGCCAGACTTCAGCTTTGTACTGGCTCACGCAACCGATGTGCGTGCGATATTTTTGAGTCATGGCCACGAAGACCATATCGGGGGATTGCCGTTTTTACTCAAACTGTTGCCGGTGCCGATCTATGCCACGGCCTTGACGATGAGCTTGATTGAAGGAAAGCTGTCTGAGCACGGTCTATTGGGACGAATCCCTTTGCGCGTGATTCGTCCCCGCGAATCAGTCAAAATCGGGGACATCACAGTCGAGGGGATTCGCGTGTGTCACTCGATTGCGGATGCAGTGGCTTTCAAAGTTAGCACCGCCGTCGGTTCCATTCTCTACACAGGAGATTTTAAATTCGACCCGACGCCGATTGATGGCGAACTGACCGATTATTTCAAATTGACCGAAATGGGTGAAGACGGCTTGTTGCTATTGATGTCTGACTCCACGAACGTCAATAAAAAGGGAATAACGCCTTCAGAGGCTGCTGTCGCACCGGCGCTTGATCGCGTTTTTGTCAGTGCGAAGCATCGAATTATTGTCACGACCTTTGCGAGTAACATTCATCGCGTGCAACAGATTTTAAACGCGGCGAGCCGCCACGGTCGGAAAGTGGTGTTTTTAGGCCGTTCCATGCTGAATGTGACCACCAGAGCCCGACAGTTGGGATACTTGTCGCATCCCGACGACCTGGTCATCCCGATTGAGGCACTCAAACATTTTCCACCGGAAGCGGTCGTGATTTTGACAACGGGTTCTCAGGGTGAGCCCTTGGCTGCCTTGTCCCGCATTACCTTCACGGACCACAAGGGCATTCGGGTTCAAGCTGGCGATACGGTGTTGATCTCTGCGATTCCAATACCCGGAAATGAACGCTCCGTAGGACGCATCATCAACCAGTTGTTCGCGTTGGGTGCTGAAGTGGTGTATGAGAGCGTGCAGCAAGGTACACACGTGTCCGGGCACGCGAGTGAAGAAGAATTAAAAATGATGCTTGCGTTCACGCGACCACGCTTTTTTCTCCCCATTCACGGTGAGGTACGTCATCTGGTTCGACACGCGGCGTTGGCGTCATCAATGGGCATTCCCGCCGAAAATATTGCAATTGTAAACAATGGCGACATCTTGCGTGTTCAGCAAAGTGGCGTGGCTGTGATTGGACAGGTGCCATCCCAGCCGACGCTGGTCGATGGGCAACTTCGTTATGATGTTGGCCAGTCACTGCTTCGTGAACGCCAGAAACTGGCCAATGATGGTGTTGTGACCACTGCATTGAGCGTCAGTGCGGCAGGCCGAATTTTGAGTGGGCCTCACATCGTCACGCGTGGCTGCATTGACGGCGCCGATACGGACGCCATCATTCAGGAAGGCACGTGGCGTGTCTTAGATGTTGTGAGCGCACATATGGAGCGGGGGCCTTTGGATCCGGAGCGCCTCAGGCGGCAGATCAGCGAAGCGCTTGCGCGATTCTTCAATGAAAAAACCCGACGAAAACCCCTTCAGATTGTTCACCTGAGCGTAGATAGTCAGACATAGGCGAAGATCGTCAGACGCCCGGTTTGTCTCACATCGTGTTCACGCATCAACATCAGACATTTGCTTGGCTTCCGCCAAATCGGGCAGTTTGTTCGCTGATTTTTTTGAATAGGCGTTGCAGCAGTGCACAGTAGCCTTGGCTATTGCTGATAACGCCGTCAACGACCGAACACCGGTCAGTTGGTTTCGAACGTGGCGTCAATCAATGTTCGCTTTGCACGTGTCATCGTAACACAACACCCCCACACACTAGGCGTGAGGGTGTTGTGCGGAGGGAGAAGGAGCGGACGAAAAAAATGCTTAGGCCCTGTCACGTGCACTGGGCAGGTGTCGCGTCCAATCGCTGCCAAGTTCACTAATAAAACGATGGGCATTTAACAGGTCATCGGCTGAAATGGGCGGGAGGCTGGAAAAGCGCTCTTCTTCCTTCCGTGAGGAGAACACGCAGCGCGTCCGGTTGGCCGGTGCAACCTCTCGAACCGGCTTCTCCAAACGGGCCTCATCCCGGGCTTCATATTCGACGCCGACGATAGCCACCCCAGCAGGCTGTTGACACGCCGTGCAGTGTACACGGACGACCCAGTAATCTTTTTCCTCTCGCAACAGCTTGACTCCGTCGGGAGTGAATGCCGACTGGCAGTGCGCGCAACGCAATTTCCGAAAGTGCTCTTGAACCACTGCAAAATTTTTCATCGAACGCCATCTCCAGATTAGGAGGCAGTTGGGTTAGTGAATCCCAGCACAATCCCCCTGGGGTGCGCCTTAGCCTGTTCTGTTTTCTTCATACCCGCATCGTCGTGAACATAACCGTTTGACCCAAACTTATCAAAATTATTGGAGGGGTTTGCGATGGGGCAGTCCAACGCTGCGCGGATAGTGCCGGGGTGTGGTGTGACGTTTGATGATGCGCGTCAGATGACGTTGCCCCAGTCCATCCGGCAATTCCAATGCGATGTGGTGATCCACTTCAGCACCCAGCACGGTGATGGCTTTTTGCGCAGCCTGCAATTCTTCCGCACCTTTTTGTCCTTTGGAGATGATCAAACATCCGCCCACTTTTAAAAAAGGCACGGTGAGTTCGATCAACTCCGGCGTCGCCGCCACGGCACGGGCCACAACCAGATCGTATCGTTCGCGATGCGCTGCGTGATGGCCCAACACCTCGGAGCGTTCCTGGATAGCGATGCTTTCACGCAGCGACAGTTGCGTCAGGCAATCGTTGACAAATGCAACCTTTTTCCCGACCGCATCAACCAACACACCCGTCCAGTGCGGCCGCGCAATGAGAAGTGGAATGCCGGGAATACCCGCACCCGTGCCGAGGTCCAGCAGACGTGACGCCTGCGCGTTCAGTGTTGCAGGGACCAGTGTCAAGAAGGACAACGCATCGAGGTAATGTTTGATGATGGCGTCCCGCTCCGAAACGATGCGCGTCAGATTCATCGTCTGATTGGCGGTCAGCAGCGCCCCATGGAATTGACGAAACGCTTCTGTTGCCGCACTCGGAAGGTTAACCCCCAATCCCTTTGCTTCCTGTTCAAACCATGCCCAATTATCCAAACCGCGCTCTCCCCGTTGATCCCATCCAAGCCTACCGACGCAGTCCCCGCGGAAACATTCAAGTAATCAGCTCCGTATCACCCGTTCGTGTCCATTGTGTTGCAAACCGTTTCAATATCTTGGCTTGCGTCAAGCACGAGTCGCCCTTATTATTCTAGCAGTGTTTTGAATGCGTTCATAACGAGCCGCTTGCGCCGTGGTCGGGCTTAAAGCGTGGTTGATGCGGCCAGTCCTTGATGCATCACATCATTATTGGTGAACTTGATGAGCACGTTGGTTAAGTCACCGCCTGAGATTCAGTTAACCGCATTGCGCGATTATCTTTGCGATTTGCCACAAATGCCGGGATGGTTACGCAGTGAGTTTTTGAAAAAGCTGCAGCGCAATCATTCCGACGCTGAGTTTCGCGCCTTGCGTCGGGAGACGCTTGCCCGCATTATTGACGAGGCGAAACGCAACAAGCAAATCTACTGCATCGTGCACTTTCCGACGGAGCGAAATCCTTGTGCCATCGATGGCTGTACAGAGGGGGTCGTCGGGGCGTACCTGGAGCTGGTCAATCCGTGCACGATGGCGCAATTGATGCTGCCGATGCCGTTGGCGCACACGGTACTGGCGCACGGGGCAGGTATTGCGAAAGAGCCTTTGCGCAATATGGGCAACAGCCCCTATGGTGAGTCAACGATCACGTTGGATGCGGTTGCCGTGAAAGCAGTTTTACAGGGGGCGAACGTTCCGGAGCCGGTGTTTGAGGAGTTGGATGCGTGGGCGATCGCGTATCCCTTGCCCCGTCCGGTCGTCATCCCCTATGAGCCCATCGAGCCCACCGTGCAAGAGCGAGAAGCGGGAATCGTGCCGTTCTTCAATGTTTTGGCGCGGCTGGTGGAATTGGGGTGCGCAGACATTCACATCAAGGCCGGTCATCCCCCCTGTGGCGTCTTGAGGGGTCAGGTAACGCCAGTGAACGATTTTCCCTGTTTGACGCCCGCGATGACGCAGTATTATGCGGACATTTTGATGTCTGAAGCGCAACGCAAGGTGTTTACGGAATTGCGCGACTTTGACCTGGCCTTTCCGGTGCGGGGTGTTGGCCGTTTTCGCTGCAACATCTATTCAGCGCAAGGCTCGGTTGGCATGGTGTTGCGGGTCATTGCCAGCCACATCCAGCCAGTCGAGAATCTGGGTTTGCCGCCGGTATTGAAAAAAACCGTGTTTGAACGGCAGGGACTGGTTTTGATCACCGGTCAGACCGGGTCCGGCAAAACGACTTCGCTTGCGGCCTTGTTGGAATTCGCCAATGCCAATCGGCGCATTCACGTTCTCACCCTGGAAAATCCGATCGAGTTTGTGTACGAGCCAAAGCAGGCGGTGTTTACGCAACGGGAACTTGAGATTGACACGATGTCGATGCCAAATGCCATGCGTGGTGCACTGCGTCAAAAGCCGGATATCATCCTGATTGGTGAGATGCGGGATACCGAAACGATCACGGCTGGTTTAAAAGCGGCAGAGACGGGCCATTTGGTTGTGAGTACCTTGCACACCAATGATGCGATCGGCACCATCAATCGATTGATCAATACATTTCCGCCCCACGAGCAACTCGCCGTTCGCATTCAACTGGCCAATTCCCTCAAGGCCAGTGTTGCGCAACGCCTGATTCCTCGGGCAGACAAACCGGGACGCGTGGCATCGCTCGAAATCTTTTTGGTCACGCCCAATGCGCGGGGAGAAAACACCAAGAATCACATCCTGAAAGGCAATACGGATGCACTCTATCTGATTCTGAAAACCAGTGAATACGACGGCATGCAAAGTCAGAATCAGGCACTGTTCAAACACTATTGCAATGGCGTCGTCAGTGCCGATGATGCGCTGGCCCACTCGGACAACCCGGATGAATTGGTCCGTCTGATGCGTGAAGAAGCGGGTTTGGTGCCCAGTACATAGAAGCTGGTGGCGCAGCCTTCAATCAGGGCCCGACACGTTTCCCGAAGGGGCGATAGGCTGTGCGCCGACGGCAATCAGAATGGCTTCCATCAGGCGATTGACGCTGTGGATTTTCATTTGTGGTGGCAAGTTGAGTCGAGCCAGATGGTGGTCCGGGACGATCGCCGTCGTGAAGCCGAGTTTGGCCGCTTCTTTCAAGCGGGCTTCAAGCCCTGAAACGGCCCGGATCTCGCCGTTGAGTCCAATCTCACCGATAGCGACCAGGTGGTGGGCGAGGGGTTTGTCACGGAGGCTTGAGGCGACTGCCAAGGCGATCGCCAAATCGGCAGCGGGTTCGTCGATCGCAAGTCCACCCACCACGTTAAGGTAGGCGTCCATTTTCCCAAGGCTGAGGCCGACCCGTTTTTCAAGCACCGCCAGAATCTGAACCAGGCGGTTGTGATCAACCCCTGTTGCAAGGCGTCTTGGTTGCGACAGCGCTGAAGGACCGACCAATGCCTGAATTTCGAGGAGCAAGGGTCGTGTGCCTTCCATCGTGGCGACAATGGCAGAACCGCTGGCTTCGACACTGCGTTCGGCCAGAAACAGCTCGGATGGGTTGCAAACCTCATTGAGACCATCTGCCGCCATCTCGAAGATGCCCACTTCCTGAGTGGCGCCAAAGCGATTTTTGACGCAGCGGACCATACGGTGGGCCTTGTAGCGATCGCCCTCAAAATACAACACCGTATCCACCATATGCTCCAAGGTCCGGGGGCCCGCCAGCGTCCCCTCTTTGGTCACGTGACCAACCAGGCAAATCGCGACATTCGCTTCTTTGGCCAGCCGCAAAAACGTTCCGGTCGCCGCACGAACCTGACTGACAGACCCGGGCAAGGCTGACGTGTCGGGATCCGCGATCGCCTGAATGGAATCCACTACGGCAAAATCGGGTTTCAAGGATTGAATCGCGGCGGCAACCTGTTGCAAATCGGTCTCAGCCTGAACCCATAAATTGGGATGTTCAAGCCCCAAACGTTGCGCACGCATGCGCACCTGCCGGGCAGACTCTTCCCCGGACGCATACAGCACCTGCTGGCCCTGACACGCCAAACGATGCGAGACTTGCAGCAGCAAGGTGGATTTGCCAATGCCTGGATCACCACCCAATAAAATCAACGAACCCGCCACCACCCCGCCACCGAGAACGCGATCCAATTCAGACAAACCAGTCGCCACCCGCGCCTCTTCTTGCAGCGCAACGTCCGCCATTCGTTCGGGTCTGGTGTGCGCAGTCAAAACGCCGGCAGAAGTCACCGACCTGGTAGCAGCAACCAACGGGGTCTCAACCAGTGTGTTCCACGCCGCGCAATCCGGACACTTCCCGAACCAGCGCGCCTGTTCGGCACCGCAAGCATCACAGACAAATTTAACCTTGGCGCGTGCCACGTCGATCAATCACGCAACAAACCGTTGTAGCGAGCCCGCTTTAAAAAGCGTCCCGCACCCGGCCTGCCCTTAAACTCGTGGTTTTCCACAATCACTTCGCCGCCGGCAATGACGACGTCAGGATAACCAGACACCTGGAAGCCTTCGAACGTGTTGTAATCAACCCGCATATGGTGGGTACGCGGGTTGTCGACACTGATGCGTTCGGGGCGATTGGGGTTGAAAATCACGATGTCCGCATCCGAACCAGGTGCAATCGTGCCCTTGCGTGGAAACAGTCCAAACAGCTTGGCTGCGGCGGTTGAGGTAAATTGGACAAACTGGTTCGGACTGAGGCGCCCTTGTTTGACGCCCCCCTCATAGAGCAGGGCCAGACGACTTTCAACGCCGGGTGCACCATTCGGAATCTTGGCGAAATTATTGAGTCCCAACTCTTTTTGCCCACTGAAACAAAAGGGGCAATGGTCGGTGGCGACGGCGTGCAGATCACCCAAACGAAGACCACGCCACAAATGCGCCTGATTCGCATGGTGCCGCAAAGGCGGCGTCATGACATACTTTGCACCCTCAAAACCAGGCGCATCATAGGCTGTTTCGTCCAGAAACAGATATTGCGGACAGGTTTCAGCATAAGCATCAACACCGCGGTCACGGCCACGACGCACCTCCTCAAGCGCATCGGCGCTCGACAGGTGCACAATGTAGACAGGAACCTGTGCCACTTCAGCGATCGCCAGCGCGCGGTAAACCCCTTCGCCCTCCATGCGTGTCGGTCGGGTCAACGCGTGATACCGTGGCGCCGTATGACCGGCTTGCAGGGCCTGATTGATCAACTCTTCGATCACAATGCCGTTCTCCGCGTGCATACAAACCATCGTGCCATCCTGACCGGCCTGCCGCATGGCGCGAAAAATCTGCGCGTCATCCGAATACAAAACACCGGGATAGGCCATGAAAAGCTTGTAGCTGGTGACACCGGCATCCGCCAGTTGACTCAACTCCTTTGTGCGACCATCCGGCATGTCGGTCACGACCATATGAAAGCCATAATCAATCACGGCTTTCGCGTGGGCTTTCTGGTGCCAGGCATCGAGCGCGGCCAGCATCGACTGACCACGCTGCTGAACGGCAAAGTCGATAATGGTGGTCGTGCCGCCAAAGGCGGCCGCAATGGTGCCGGATTCAAAATCATCCGCGCTGTAGGTGCCGCCGAAAGGCATGTCGAAGTGGGTGTGGGGATCGACACCTCCTGGAATGACCCATCGTCCGCCAGCATCAATAACCCGCGCATTCGCGACATCCAGGTCGCGCCCGATGGCCACGATACGCCCTTGATCGCATAAGATGTCTGCGAAGTAGTCATCCGTTGCGGTGATGATCCGCCCATGTCGTATTAAGAGTCGCACCGCTATATCCCCAAAAGTTCGGTTCCATGGCCTACGCGTGATTATTTTAGCAGGTTTGAGGCAAGCTCTCTGGTATCATGACACCGTACAGTCAAGCAGCGAGGAGAGAGTTTATGCGTCTACGCGAATTCACATTGCGTGACATCGCGGCGATCGCCGATATCCGCAACGCATCGGTTTCCATCAGCCCTGATTTCTATGCCATGACCGTCGACCGTTTTCGCTGCGACTTTTATGGCGAAGGGCAACCCGCCCAATCCCGCATCGTCGTGGCTGAAAACGAGCAACTCGAAGTGGTCGGTTTTTACCACCTCTACACCGATGAGCACCTGCTGCGCACTGGTCGTGTCGATCTCGACAGCCTTCATGTCCGACCAGACATCCGCAGTGCAGGCATTGGCGCCTTGCTTCTCACGCACGCCTGCACGACGGCACGCGAATGGGGCGCTGGCCGCGTCTCAATCGCCATACCTGAATCGAGCACGCGCAGTATGGCATTTTTAACCCGGCAGGGATTCGAGGCCGTCTGCACGTTTGAAAAAACCCGCGTCAACCTGTCCGGTACCGACTTCGCACCCCCTGTCTTGCCACCGGAACAAGGCATCCGCCATTTCGCGGTCGGTGTGGACGAAACAGCTTTTATCAAGCTGTTCAATGAGTGTTTTTCGAAGCTCTGGAATTTTTCAGAGTTAACGGTCAAAGAGTTGACCGACTGGAATCATCGTGCCAATTTTGACCCTGAAGGCTGTTTTCTGCTTTTCGAAAACGACGTGCTCATTGGATTTTCAACGGTGCTGAAAACGGAAGAGATGATTGAAAATAGATCAGCGCCAATAGGGCGCATCTTCGAATTGGGTGTCATCCCGCAAAAACGACAAAGCGGCGCAGGTTTTATCTTGCTTCAACAGGCCTTGCATTACGCGGCTGCGCAAGGTCTCCAGGCCGTGGATTTGGTGACGGAAGCATCGCATGACGGCGGCCGACAGCTGTTTCGAAAGCTGGGAGAGCACCCCGTCCGTCGCACGATTGTGTTGCACCGGTCAATTGAAACGATGCAATTGCCAAAAAGATTCGTTGATGGCTGAACGCGCGTGTGTTGGGCCTTGACGGTCTGCCCTCATTTGCGGGTAGCGGCATCACGTGGTCATCGCTGCTTGAGAGCGCTGACGGGAGCGTTCACTTTGCCGATTCCCCGATGCAGCCACCATCCGTGTCCGGCACTTTTGGGGTATAATCGAACCGGAGCTTGCGCTCGTGGCGTACAGAAACGGGTTCAAGATCACACAAAGACGTGGAGGGAGACAGCCATGAAAACTTGGACAAGTGTATGTATGGCGGCGCTGGTTGTTGCAGCGAATCTGGCCGGCTGCTCGAACCAGCAAGAAGCGCGGTTGAATGATGACGCCGCACTGGAGAAAAGTCTGGGTTCAAGTTCTGAACGGTATCAGACGGCGCAAGTGGCAGGTGCAGCCCAGCGCATCAACCTTGATGCCGTGCGCCAGGCTTTTTGGGAAACGCAGGGCCGTGATATGAATACGGCGATGGCTGCGTTTGAGAAACGGGTCAATGAAATTTACGAAGGGAAAGAGGTTGTCTCGATTGATGCTGCGCGCAACGACAACGTTGTGACGGTGGTGGGCTATATCGACAAAAACCAGCAAGCGGGGTTTCAAAAGGGTGATGATCGCCTGTTTGCCATTGAACAAACGGGGCAAGCAGCAAACGGCCAGGTGCCCTACCGGGTCAGTGACGGTGCCGGGGTGCCTTATTACGCGGGTTCCCACAGCAGCGGCGTGGGTTCATTTATGATGGGCATGATGCTGGGGTCGATCATGAGCAATTGGGGTGGCCATTACCACACACCCTACGCGAGTCATCGGTCCTTGCAGTCGTGGCGTGATTCCTATCGGTCGACGCCCGGCTATCAGAACCAAGTTAAAAGCAATCAGTCTTTCAGTTCGCGCTTCAAGTTGCGTGGCACGGGCGAAGGCTATCAAAGCCAGCGCGGGTTTGGTCAGAGTGCGTCGCAGACATCCGGCAAGCGCCGTGAGTGGGGCGGTACGGGTGGAACAACGGGAGGGGCGTGGGGTTCACGCCGCTCCGACGGCAGTGGGTTTGGTGGTTCCGAGCGATCGTCGGATACGTGGTCGAGCAGGCGTCGCTCTGATGGCGGTTCTGCGGGGTCTTCCGAGCGTTCGTCAGGGTCGTGGTTTGGGCGTCGAAGCAGCAGTGGCAGCTCGTCGGGTAGTTGGGGTGGAAGGCGCAGTTTCGGTGGTTTTGGCGGACGAAGAAGGCGGTAACGGATGCAGCAGGTGGTTGTATTGAACGGTGCCGTGGTGTCGAAGCCTGTGCGCTTTGTTGTAGGGGATGAATGGTCGACACGGAGTGCGATCGACTTCGTGTTTGATGTCGTGGGTGCACAGGATCAGGGCCGCCTGGAAGCCGTCGGTGTTGTGGCGGCCGAGTCCCGAGGCGATTGGGATGCCTTGCGCGGTGTCATATTCGACCAGGATGCTGAGGGGACTTTCATCCGGGAGGGTGTTGCGTTTTTATGCCGAGGGGAAGCGATCGACCCGGATGGCCCGTTGGGCCGAATGATGACTGCTTCTGGTGAGCAGCGGGAGGTTGAGTGGTTCATACAGCAAGCGGGGGAGACACAACCGCCGCAGGCGGGGTCGTCGGATGGGCAGCGGGCGCAGGCGATGATGCGGTTTGCCGTGATGATGCTGATGCACCAGGTAAAAAAAGGTTATGTCATTGATGTGACGCGCGATGATCCGGATTTGATGGAAGTGATTGCGGCGGCTGAGCGCGATCATTGGTTAGACATCGATGTCAAGCGGGCGTGTTATGTGTTGTCTGAGGCTGGTGAGCGTCATTATGCCGCTTTGATGCGTGAAGCGCAGGAACTGGTGCTGCGCTACGACATCTATGGCGATGTGGATGTTTTAGCGAATGGCGAAGTCTTGTTTGATACTGGTCTGGGCGATGATTGGCGTATCGCAATGTTTGAATATGCGGACTTGGATCCCTTTTATGTGCGTTTCCTGATTGGTTTGAATGATGGCGAGTGGGATGATTTGTCTGACTGGCCAGCGTGCGTGCGTTCTCAACGGTGGTACGCGCAGGTGTTTGGTCCTATCGAGGCGGCGTTGAGCGTCGAGGACATCGGTAAAGACCGGTTGGAGCAGGCATTGCGTGCTGGAAAAGCGGCTTTGCGCGAAGACGGTGCCTGGTTGTAACGTAGTAGGTCACGAGAGAATGAGTGCTGCTTGAGCGGCTGCGACTCGCGCGCCAGGAAGATTGGAGGGGCTGCAGCTGATTGCGTCGATGCCAAGCGCGTGCACGAAGCGGATGGCATCGGGGTCGCTGGCGTGTTCACCGCACAGGGTGTAGCGGATAGGTTGCCCGTTTTGTTGATGGTCATCACGGAGAGCCAAGCGGATGAGGGCGCCGACCCCGGGCTGATCCATTGTCACAAAAGGATTGGTTGAGAGGATTCCTTGCTTGAGATAGGCCGGCAAGAAAACATTTTCGGCATCATCGCGGCTGAAGCCGAATGTCAACTGGGTCAGGTCATTGGTGCCAAATGCGGCAAATTGCAGATGCGGGCGCCATGCTGGAAAAGCCAGGGCGGCACGTGGGGTTTCGATCATGATGCCGAGTTCGTAGGGGGGGCGATCGCCAGTTGCGTCCTGCAGGGTGTCTGCCACTTGCTCAATCAGGTGCTTGATTGTTAGAAGCTCCTGCTCGGTACTGACCATTGGAATCAAAAGCGCCGGTTGAACAGGAACGCCCTTCGCCAGGCAGTGCTGGATGGACTCAAAAAAAGCCCGCACCTGTACCCGGTACAAAGCGGGATAGCGAATACCGATGCGACAGCCACGAAGCCCCAATACCGGATTCGTTTCGTGCCAGCGTTCAATGGTGGTGTGTTCGTTGGGAATTACCTCCGTCACACCGTGCGGGTCCAAAAAGTTCTCAATGCCGCAATCCATCAACCGCAAAGTCATCATTCGGCCATCCAGCAAGCGAAACATCGTATCAAATTCGCTACGCATAAGCGGTAACAGCCATTCCAGATTACATTCATTTTCAAGGGTATCTGGCTGATTCAGCAAATCGCGAAACTGCGGCAATACCTCCGGACGCATGAAAAATCGCTCGCTGCGACAAAGACCGACGCCCGCCGCGCCCCAAGCGAGGGCGTGCTGAAGCTCTGTAATGGTATCCACATTGGCATAGATGCTCAAGCGCCGGACGTCATCCGCCCACGCCAGCATGGGTGATAGCCAAGGGGCCATCTCGCAGGGAAGAATGGGTTGATGGCCCAGGTAAACCTGACCGGAATGCCCATCGATGGCGATGCGATCGCCCGTACGCAACCGGGTGGCCCCTAAGCTCGTGTTTTCGTGGTTCGGATCGCCTTGCAGCTCCCTGCAACCAGACACACAGGGTATACCAACGTTTCTGGCGACAACCGCGGCGTGACTGCTCATTCCCCCTCTGGCGGTTAAAATTCCGTTAAGGCAGGAAAGATTGGCGATGGCATCGCAATTGATGGCCTGGCACACGAGAATCGGCTGCAACCTTTTTTTATGAAAACGTTTTGCAGTTGCGATATCGAATGCAACCACTCCGTTTACCGCGCCGGGGGAGGTGCCGATGCCGTGGGCAATCGGCGCTGCGGCATCCGCGGCATCAACATGTTCAAACAATAGTTGTCGCACCTGACGGCTATCAATGCGCATAAGAGCGGATCCAGTATCGATCAACCCCTCACGGACCAGGCTGACGGCCATCTGAACAGCAGCCGTGAAGCTGCGTTTGGCGATTCGGTAATTCAGAAAATACAACCGTCCGCATTCAACCATAAAATCCATTTCAACTGCATCCCGCGTCGCCTGTTCCATTCGACGGGCTGCGAGTGCCAGTTTGCGATAGACCTTCGGCTGCTGTTGCTTCAAGATGGCGAGCGTGGCAGGCGCAATCAGACCGGCCGAGCCGCTAGCGCCCTGTGCTCTCTCCACGAATTCGCCAACAAGACCCGTCACGCCGGATGTCGGGTGACGGGTAAAGGCCAGACCACACCCGGAGTGCACGGACAGATTGCCGAGTATCGCTTCTTGAATGATCAGTGCGCGGGGTAAGTGCTCAAACGGCGGCGATGACAACAAATGGTGCACAAGCGTTCTCAATTGCGCCCAAGGGGACTCAGGAATGGCGGAATCCGGATAGGCTTTCAGGAGGGCGATCGCACGCGTGACAATCTCTTGCAAAGCGCTTGGTCCCAATTGCGCGTCATCGGTCACCCCGTGTTCCGCTCTGGCTTGCCACATCATTGAATCCAGAGTGTCGGGGTCCAGGTGACCAACCGTTCGCGCCCAGTCAAAAACAAAACGGCGGTACGCATCCCACGCCGCCCGCGAATCACGCAAACGCCTCCCAAGCGCGATAATCGTCCGTTCAGATACGCCCAGATTCAATACCGTCTCCAACGTGGACGCAGAAGTCGTCGCAGCGCTCTGGCGAATGGCCAACAACAAGGGTCGATGTGGATCCTCCAAACGCCTGCCCAGCCGATCCTGTAAACGTTCCACTGCTAGTTTGACCGCGTCCCACGCAAGCGTTGCGTCACTGGCACCGGCATCCTGTAAACGGTGGCAAAACGGAATGGTCAACACGAAACCCCGCGGGGTTGGCAGCCCCAAGCCATGAAGCCGCGACAGATGCCACGCCTTTGCGCCGACAACCGTCAACGGCAGCTGCTCCCCAAGATTCGCGATGAGCCGATGTTCTGGATGGGTGGCCTCGTTTGGTTGCGGCACTTTTAATCCTCATGGCAGCCGGGTTGGATGACGGCCCGGTACTTGAGCTCGATGAGAAACAAATTAGCGCCCATTGCTACAGGGTGGCTTCGTGAATTTGTTATGATGATGACTGGTCAAATCGAAAGGAAATTAACCTGATGTTGATGTCGCAGCTTCTCGCCCCTACCCTGCGCGATGTGCCGGCAGATGCCGAAATCGTGTCGCACCAGTTACTGGCGCGGGCGGGTTACATTCGGCGTTTGAGTCCGGGTGTCTACAGTTTGTTGCCGCTGATGCTGCGGGTAGTTGACAAGGTATCGCGTATCGTCCGGGAGGAAATGAATGCGGCAGGTGCGCAGGAGTTGCTCATGCCCGTGATGATTCCGGCTGAGCTGTGGATGGAAACGGGGCGTTTTCAAAAGTACGGCAAGGAATTGGTGCGTCTGAAAAACCGTCACGACCGAGATGAACTTTTAGGGCCCACGCATGAAGAAGTGGTGACCGATATCGTCAGACAAACGGTGCGGTCATATCGGCAATTGCCAATTAATCTGTATCAGATCCAAACCAAATTTCGTGACGAGATTCGCCCCCGTTTCGGGTTGCTTCGTGGGCGTGAGTTTTTAATGAAGGATGCTTATTCGTTTCACGTCGATACGGATTGTCTGGAGCGGGAGTATCGCAAGATGGCAGACGCTTATACGCGCATCTTTGCGCGTTGTGGCCTGCAAACGCGTCCGGTCGAGTCCGACGTGGGGGCGATCGGGGGATCCGCCGCTCACGAGTTCATGGTTGTTGTCAAAACCGATGCAGGTGAAAATGATTTGCTGTATTGCACCGATTGCGACTATGCCGCCAACGTGGAGCGGGCGGAATCGACTATCACCCTGTTCGATGGTGGTGCGCCGGAGCCTCGCGCGACGATCGCCACACCCAACGTCCGTTCCATTGAACAGTTGTGTGCGGTGGCTGGAATCACAGCGCAGCAAGTCGCCAAAACCTTGATTTACAAAGCGGATGATGCCTTCGTAGCGGTGGTACTCCGTGGTGATCGCAGTGTGAACGAGGTCAAATTGGGCAATATCTTGAACGCCCAAGACCTGCGTCTGGCGACCGACGATGAGGTGCGCTCGGTAAGCGGCGTTGCGCCGGGCTTTGTAGGGCCGATTGGACTGGCAGGCGTAAAGGTGGTGTGCGATCGCTCACTGGCCAACCAAAGCAACCTTGTCATGGCCCCGAATCGTGCAGATGAGCATTGGATCAACATCAACTGGGTGCGAGACTACACCCCCGAGGCTTGGGTCGATGTACAAATGGCGCAGAGCGAAGACGCTTGCCCTCGCTGCACAACCGGCAGACTGGCCAGCGCGCGCGGCATTGAAGTGGGCAATATTTTCAAGCTTGGCACCCGCTATTCAGCCAGCATGAATGCGACGTTCACCAGTGCAAACGGCGAGGCGCAGCCCTTTGTGATGGGCTGCTACGGCATCGGGGTCACGCGTACCGCCCAAGCTGCAGTGGAAGCGCATCATGATGATGCGGGCATTCGCTGGCCGGTGCCAATTGCGCCTTACCATCTCATCATCGTGCCAGTCAATGTTCGTGACGAAGACCAGATGGCGTGTGCTCAAAAGCTGTATCGCGACGCGCTGGCGCTTGGCATGGAAGTGCTGTTGGATGACCGTGACGAACGCGCGGGCGTCAAATTCAAGGATGCCGAGTTAATCGGGATTCCGTACCGGATCACCTGCGGCAAGACCGTCGGTGAAGGGATGGTTGAAGTGGTCAGTCGCGCTACCGGACTGAAAGAATTCATCCGGACTGATGCGGCACTGGGCCACATCCATACACAAATCGTGCGGGAGCTGGCAGCGGTGCGCAACAATCAAGGAGCGGTGCTTACCCGCATCTGACGCAAACGCGGCGCGTTGGTGCCCCCAGTGCCAACGGTGCCGACATCATACACATACAGCGTATCCAAGCTGCCGTCGGGCTTGTTCAGCACAGCCAAGCCAACGGCAGCACCCAGCTTGGCAGCGTCGCCAACCCCGTTGCTGTAGCCAGGGGTGTTCCCCACACACGTACTGACCTCTCCCGCGGCACTCAAGCGTCGAATACGGGCACTGTTCCGTTCACCGATATAGACATTGCCGTTACCATCCAGTGCCACGGCGAGGGGTTCATCAAAGCGTGCCACGTCGGCGGGCCCATCCATAGTGCCCTTTGCACCTGTCTTGGAGCCTGCCAGCCAGGAGACCTCCCCCGACTCGGGGTTTAACCCCCGGAGGCAGTGATTGAAGCGATCCGCAATGATGACCCGCGGCTGGCCGTTGCGAACCCCGTGACACAACGCAACCGGAAAGCTGAAGCGCGCCTCGGCCCCCGGCACGGGAGACTCAGACGGCAAGCCGGGCTCCTCAGTTTTGCTGCCCGCAACAAAGGTGATTGGAAAGTTGTCGACACTTAAATCAATGCGACTGATGTTGTGAAAGAAAAAGTCAGACACAAACAGTTGACGCCCAACCAGTGCCAGGCCCGCAGGATTGCCCAATCGCGCAGTGGGGCTACTGCCACGACCATCTCCCTCCCGATACACGGGCGCACCAACGTTAGCGCCCTCAATCAACGAGTCGATCGCCCCTTCAGCCAAGCCCACCGTGTTGCCCGCCAAGCCCACGCGTGCAACGCGGTAATTAAAGGTGTCCGCCACGTAGAGGCAACGCGTGACGGGATCGAAAATAACCCCGCACGGTTGACTGAGGCTACCGTTCTGCATCCCGGCAAACATCGATACGGTGGCTAACGAGTCAGCGAGGGTCGCTTTCCGTATCCGGTTTTGAAGCCCGTCGCTAAAATACAGACCCGTCACATCCGGATTGGTGGCAACTGGCGCGAGTGCCATGCCAATCTCGTCTTCAAACGCACTCAATGTTACCAAGTCACCACTCAACTCCTGTTCGGTGCTCCCATTAGAGCCACCAGCCAAGGTGGTCAGTTCGTAGCGCAGCGGAGTCGGCGAAGGCGTCGGAGTGCTCACCAGAGAAGGCGACCCAGACGCAGTCAAAGTGGACGGCGGTGCAGACACCGGTGCCAAGGCGGGCGATGCGGATACCGGCGCATTGGAAGGAGATACCACTATAACGACATTTGGCGACGTTGAGGTGACAGGACTTGGGCTGACACTGGATAAGGTTGATGGAGGCGCGCTTGGGATGAGAACCGACGTCCCCGTCACACCGGACGGGAGCGGGGACAATTTGGTTGTCGCGATGCCTCCCGGTCGACTGACTGGAGCGTTTGACGTCGGTGCCTGACAAGCAGCCACGACCACAAAAGCCAGCGCCACAATGGGCAGGCGTCTCGCCTGATTCCCACATTCACGGTGCTTGGCGCCAACGCTCACGTCACCATCCAATCAACTTACTCCATAGATCCTGGGAAATCTCCAACGGGCGCGGTGCTTTGGGTTGCCGCATCAGGTGCATGCCAACCGCCTCAGGCTTGCGATCGCCCTTCCGATTGTTGCATTCGACACAAGCGGTCACCAGATTTTCCCACGTATCCTTACCACCCCGTGCACGGGGAACCAAGTGGTCGATGGTCAGGTTGTTGTGCGCCCCACAATACTGGCAGGTGTGTTGATCCCGACGCATCACCGCCTGCCGCGTCGGCCGCGCCTGTTCGTGATAACGCACGAAAACCGCTTTTACCAGCAAGCGTATGGCCATTGGGACAGGTATCACAACTGAAGGTGAGCGGATCAGCTGTTCAGAATCTTTAACCGATACCGCCTTGCCCAGATACATCAACCGAATCGCACGCTCAACCCCACACGTGTAAAGCGGCTGATACGTGCTACTCAAAACCAGCACCTGCATCTCAAGCACCCTCGGCGTCTCGTGACCCACCGTCTCACAGGTTATATACCCGTCCACCTCGCGTCACTAACGGATTCGGAGCCTTTCAGTTCGCTGTTCGGGCGAACTCGCCCAAGGCAGCGCGCCACACACCCTCAAAAACCCAGAGTTGATGCCGAAGTGGCGCTGCGAGCTTCAATCGAGCCTTCCAATTCGCTGAACAGACACCATTCACCAGCCCCAGACACAAGGGAAACAAAATCAATGCCCGCCATGATCAGTCGCCCGGTTGTGAAACATAATCAGCGGGTCGATTGGATGGACACGCTCGGTGCTCCAACAGCGCGCACGGATCGTCAGCGTTCCAGTAACCAGGCCAGCGATTGGGCGAGTCAAAGCGGCTTAACCCGCATTTAATGCATATTGTGATAACGATGGTGGTAGAAAAAAAGTACGGCAACGACTCAATGTCTGCCAACGGCAATCTTGACTATTCGATGAGACATCGACGGCCCGTTAGAGAATTTGGAGGATCCGATCAATGAAACAGACAGTCACCCGCAATTCTGTACTGCTGGCAGTGGCCGTGGCGGCTGTGGCGGCCTGTCAGGGCGCGCCGGTTGCGCCGGTGTCACCCCCTGCGGATACGGTGGTCAAGGGCCAAGTGGCGCAGGCGTTGACTGAGGCGCAGCGCCTGGGGTTGGTGAAGGCCAGCGTGCCTTTGGCGGCCAATGGTTTTCAGGTACGCTCAGGCGATCTTAAGAACCTTGAGTTAATGGTGGTAACGATTGGCGATCAGCGACTGACGACCGATGCCAATGGTGCGATCGCGATTCCGCAGGAGTTGATCGACAAAGGCGAGCCTTTGATTGCGATCATCGAAGCCGAAGGCATGGTGCCTGTGCGCAAGCGCATTTTGCCTGGGCAAGCGTTGGTGCTGCAACCCCTGGATTCCGCCATCACCCAGATATCGGCGGCCAGCGGCGGGGTGGCAACCAACAGCGATGGCACAATGGTGGTCGAGTTTGGTCCCGGTGCGTTGGATAAAGATGTGAGCGTGCGAGTAACCCGCACCTATGATGCCAATCCAATCTCTGCGGCTTCCGTGCATCCCGGATTTGCCAAACAGGGTGAAAACGATCCGCGGTCGACACTCGGAGCATATGGTTATCATCTCGATCTTGGCGGCGCCATCATGCAGCCAGGCGCATCCGTGATGGTTCGTTTCAAGACGGAGCAAGCGATGCAGGAGGCGCTGAGTTTCCTCGAAAAAGAACAGATGCTGGATAAAACCGGACTGGGTAAAGAAGTTAAAAAGTCGACGGATGGGACCTTCTATCTGAACATGAAAGTTCCAGCGCCCTTGGCTGCAACGGAAAGTTCCGCTTCGGTTTCAAAGTATAATCTGCTTGGGGCAGTCTGCAACCAATGGTCGCAAGAACCCGAGCCCTACTCGTATCCGGTGTACACTCAAGAAAAATACAAAGACTGTTACACTGGCGATAGCAGCTACGACGATGTGAATGGCAATGTCGATATCATCCACGATCCGCGCGTGAATGGTGGTCACTGTATCTATTACCCACCCTTCAAATGCAAACCTTGGCCAACTTTTACCGTGGTCACCTGGAAGAATGATGTTCGCTATTGGGATTCAGCAACCATCAACGCGCGGGTGGCGTATCAATCGAACGACAGTCGAATCAATGGCAAGCCCATCGGCGGTGCATTGGTAAGTTTCAGCCACAGTGGCACGCCCGTGCGTGCGGCAACCGTTGCGGCTTTCACCGCAACAAACGGTTACGCGAGTGGCGTAGGCAAACAAGGAGCGGGCGGTTTAGCCACTGTTTCGTATTCCGCCGAACCCTACACGTGGGGCACCAGTGCGCCTTATTCCGTTAACTGTGGATCGGTGAACTTGGGTATCGTCAAGAACCAAGGTCAATTGGCGTTGTCGTTTAACAATACCGGCACGCCGATCAGCGGGTCGGTGTCTGTGGGCTCAAGCCACGGTAATTTGAGCTTGTCTGGCTTTGCAAACCAGACCGTCGCGGTGGCGCACAACAATGTTGCCAATGTGAGTGAGAACGTGACGATCAATGGGGGCAACTGGACAGTAAACGGCTATCAGGTGGACATGAACCCAGCGGGTGGCACGATCAAATGGAACGTAACCAACGGTGTGGGCTTGAGCGTCTGGCACAACGCCACTTTAAACGCCAAACTTCAATATGCCTCCAACGACACCACAGTGCCTGCGGACCAGCAACCCACAACCAAGTGGAACGGTCAAAGCGTGAGTGGTGCTGCCGTCACCTTTGCGCATCCGGTCTCGGCCTCAACCGTGAAACCCGCGGGACGTGATGCCTTGTCATTCACTGGCGTCAACGGCAACCAAGCGGCCTGGGGCATTCGGGGCAGCAACTCGGCCGTAGCGGCGGAGTTGAAGGCCAATGGCATCACCCTCTCCGGGAAGAATTCTGCAGCTGTCGATAACAGCAACGTGACGGTGCCGTTGACTGCAAACTTGCCCAGACTGGTCATTCCATTCGCTGGCGAGTTCTCAGACCCGGTGGTTATTAGCTACAAACTGGATAACGGTCCGCTAAAAACCATCAACCTGCCGGCACCGACGGATTCATCTTTTTCGTTCCATCTTCCAATAGAAGATGCGCTCAATAACCCGAATTTCCATTACCTTAAAATCGTCAGCATCGCTAATTCAGATTTCTCGCGCATGTTGGCATTCCGGGAGTCAGATGGTTCAACCTCGACTGCGTATCCTGAAGTTAGCGGCCTGCGGCGTGGAAGTCAGTTAATCTCGTACAGCCCGCTGGTTGCGACCACCAACGCAGCCAAATAGTCACATATCGGTCAAGGTCTTATCGGGTGGGTTCGCACGAACCCACCCTTCTTGTCTTTTGGAACAGAATCACCTTGGTCCTGGTTGGCAGCGATACCAACCCGTCAGATGATGAAATCAAAGGTGCTGGCCGTACCAGTTTGAGTATACTGCGTCTGCCAAAGGCAATTAAACTTCACGGAGAAACAGCCAAGTTGCTGTAACAATACGATGACTTACTTCCCAGCCATTCGTGCAGCAGCCGATCGATTTCACGTTCCACCGTTCAGCGCACGGGGGTGAAATAGTGACGAATTGGTTGCTGTCCAAATCACGCGCACCAACTGGAAGAACATACGGATGGCTCAATTGGGCTCGGGTGTTGGAAGTGCACTCGATGGTGTGGGGCTGGGTCGTGGGCTGGCTTTGGCGTCGTTATCGCGGTGGGCTGTGTCGATCTGCGCGGACAAGAAGGCTAACAACATCCGACGATCCAACGCTTTTTCCATATGGAGATCGCGCGCCTGATTCCAGCTAAACCAAGGTGCAATCAAACGTCCCACCAACACATTGCCGGCATCATACAGCTTGACATCCTCACGCATTGAGAAATAAACCGGGGCAGAGCGTAACACCACCTGTTCCTGGTCATCCAGCAAACGCAGCACCACACCCGGCCGAATCATTGACCCCCAAACATCCTGCCTGACCGTTCCCACAACCGTGCCACGCATGGTGCGCACCAAACCCTTGTATCCAAAACTGAAAGCAGCCTGCTCGAGCATTCCGATGTCAGCACCCTCGGCATCCATCAAGCGCCACGTTGACGTCGCGGCAAACAACTTTTGCTGAATCACCCCGATCAATTGCTCGCCCTGCTTGACATCATAGGTTGGCCGGAAAACGCTAAACAACCGGCGCGTGACCCGAAACGCACCGTTGAGCGCATATTGCGATTCCGTCGTACCCTTGTTCGTTTTACCAGACACCTCCGCACTGAGCGACGACGTTTGCATCGTTGTGATTGCAGGATTGCTGCCACAGCTGATGACGGTCAGACCAAACAGCACCAGAAGTGCCCTTGGACCAAGCTTGTTCAACATCATGTCAATCCACCTCCCTATCGAATGCGTTGTCGATACCCAGTTCAATTGCACGCGCAACAAATATTTGAAAGCTCATATCATTTTGGTGAGGAAGAATCCGGCAAAATGGCCCCAGGAGCCGTTTGGGTTCCGTCTGAATCGACAGGTGCCACAACCGCGGGCTGCGGCAGCCCATCATTGGACACCGAAGGTGTCACCCCATCGACTGGAAGCG
>JBBAPZ010000004.1:0-80720 GCA_040400605.1 Candidatus Sericytochromatia bacterium | reverse complement strand
GGCTGCGGCAGCCCATCATTGGACACCGAAGGTGTCACCCCATCGACTGGAAGCGCTTGAACAGCCACGACTGGTTCCGGCACAATCAATGGCACTTCCATTGAAGGTGCTTGCACAGGAAGTGGCGGCGGTGGTGGTGGTGGTGGTGGCGGCGGTGGTGGCGGCGGTGGTGGTGGTGGTGGCGGTGGTGCCATGGCGGGCATCATTGTCTGCTGGGACGATGAAAGCTGGTGCGCCCATTGATTGGGTAAGGGTGGCCCCCACCCGGTGGGAGCAGCGCCGACGGGGATGGTTGGAGGCCTTATTGCAAGGTGATTAACGCCTATCGGCATTGTCCGGCTGGTTGGGTACAGGGTTTGGTGCATCCAACTGACCCAACCGGGGCGAATGAAGCGCTCATAGACCCAACCGAGTCCGACGGCTGCACCAATGCCAACCAAGGTGCCGAGGGTGGACCCGGCCAAGCCTGCACCCAATGCAGTGCCGACAAGGGTTGCGATCGCGCCCGTTACGCTATATGCCGCCCCATCGGCCACCATCAAGACATTGCGCTGTTCAGCGCTGATGATACCCTGGTGCCAAGCAATCAAGTTGACAATGACAGCGACAGGAACCGCCGTCAACGCAGAGGCCCATGTTGCGCGAAGGATCGCAAAAGGTGAAAAAACGGTGCGGCCAAGAACCTGCCCCACCCCACTGGGCACGGTCGCGCCCGCGCCGTACATTCGCGCGGCAGGATTCGCCAAACGAATACGAACCGCATTGGTCCCGACACCACTGAGCGCGGGATAAGCTCCCAGTGTCGCGCGCAGCCAGTTATCGGAACCCAACACTGCCGTGCCGTGCTGCATATGCGATCCAGATTGAATGCCCGGGGTTGCCGCAGGATCCGCGCGCAGAGGCAGTGGCACTGGCACCGCTAAGCTCGCATTCACATTGGACATTGGCGCCTCATCTGGCAAACGGTCACAACCCCATACCCCTCGATTATCACGGCCTCGATGGTCAGCCTTGCATCCATTTTCTTAAGGATTGAACAAGTTTTGTCTAAAAATTGATGGTGTGACATTTAAACAGTTTTTTGTGGCGCTGGCCGTTGTTCGTTCACCTGTCAGGCAGCAACGTGCTTATTTTTGTCCAAAGCGTCTAAAGCGGAGGCAAAATATCACGAGCGCACGTGTTAATAATCTTTCCCAGCCAAAATATGGTCATCAAACCAGGCTTTTCTGTATAGTAAAGGCGCTGTATGTTGCGTGGTCCAGTTGCCTGATAGCGGGTCGGGCGGAAGAGGCAGAGGCCGTTGTGATGGACGAACAATTGGGTGCACGGGTGCAAGAAATCTGGCAATACTTCACAGGGTGTTGTCCGGATTGGGCGGCGATGTTGTCAGCGCCTTTAGGGATGTTTGAAGCACGTGAGGCACCGCAAGCCTTGGCGAATTTAATTGATCACACAGCTTTGGGTGCGGTGGTGACTGAACAGGTGGTCCGGCAGTTATGCCAAGAGGCCCTTGAGTACAGTTTTGCATCCGTGTGTGTGAACCCGGTGTGGGTGCCTTTGGCGAAAAAATGTCTGGATAGCAGTGGGGTTAAGGTCTGTACGGTCGTGGGATTTCCGCTCGGGGCGAATGCGCCCGGGGTCAAGGCCTTTGAAGCGGCACGGGCCGTTGCCGAGGGCGCAGATGAGATTGATATGGTGCTCGCGATCGGTCCACTCAAGGCGGGTTCTTGCACGCAGGTGCGAGACGACATTGCAGGTGTGGTTGCCGCGGCGGATGGCAACCTGGTCAAGGTCATATTAGAAACCTGCTTCCTGGATGATGACGAGAAGGTTATCGCGTGTTGGTTGGCCCGCTTGGCTGGCGCGCACTACGTCAAGACATCGACAGGGTTTGGCGGGGCAGGCGCCACAATCCGTGATGTGCAGTTGATGCGGTTGGCTGTGGGGCAAACGATGGGTGTCAAAGCGTCAGGTGGAATTCGGGATGCGAAGACTGCGTGCGCGATGCTTCAGGCGGGTGCGAGTCGGTTGGGTTGCAGTGCCAGTGTGGCGATCGCCCAGGGACAGACTGGCGCAGGCACGTATTAAGCGTGTGTGTTTCATCCAACGGGTGCACTCGCTGGGTGCCTGTTCAGCCACGCTGGGTATCCATCACAACTGATGGCGTTCACGTGCCGCTTGAATGAGTTGGTCAACTGCCGCGGTCGGTTCCGGATAGGGGCTCTTGCCGAGGGGATCCGCCACCTGCGCGCCAACCAAGGCGGCCGCAGTGGCTGTCAGGCCCCAGGACAGTGCACTGAGATCGTAACCGCCTTCAAGGACTAGCACCAGCCGGCCTTCACAAAGCTGCCGGGCCAAAGCCCGCACTTCCCGCGTCAGGGTGCCAAAGCCAGCCACGCTGAGGCCCAGGCGTCCCAGTGGGTCAGCCCAGTGGGCATCATACCCTGCCGAGACAATCAGCAGTTCAGGTTGAAACCGTGCCACGGCCGGCGCGATGACGTTCTGAAACACCGTCATATAGCTTTGGTCCCCGCTGCCGATGGGCATTGGCAGATTCACGGTTGTCCCAAGTCCACCCTGGGTGCCAATGTCGTTTAAAGCCCCCGTACCGGGCCAGTTGGGGTCCTGGTGGGTTGACACAAACAGGACATCCGGGTCGTTATAAAAGATGGCCTCGGTGCCGTTGCCGTGGTGGAGATCCCAGTCAATGACAGCGACCTTCGTGATACCGGCGATCGCTTGTGCGTGACGCACGGCGAGTGCCGCATTGTTGTAAAAACAAAAGCCCATGCTACGGTCGGGCAATGCGTGATGACCCGGTGGCCGGCACAAGGCGAGTGCAGATTCGGCTTGGTCTTTTAATACCGCGTTGACCGCATCAATGGCACACCCTGCAGACAGGCGTGCTGCGTGTTCGCTGCCGGCTGAAGCGACCGTGTCCTCGTCCAATCGTCCGCCGCCGCTAGCACAAAATGCTTGAAGCATGGCCGTGTAGGAGGCCGGGTGAACGCGCTGCAAAGCCTCATCGGTGATTGCCGAGGCCACTTGCCAGGAAACTGCATTCAGTGGCAGTTGCGTATTAGTCAGGTTCTCCAGCCGTCGCAAACTGACGCTCAGGCGTTCGGCCCGTTCCGGATGGTCGCTCGTCTCGTGCATCAAGCAGTCCGGGTGATGGAAGATGGAGAGTGTCATCTAAGCGCTCCTGCTGCGACAAAGTGGGGATACCGAGTATATCCCATACGGTCAGCCATCCCCAATTTTTATGCCCATTTGTCTGGAATAGGGGAATGGGGGTGAGATTATCACCCAATTGCAAGCATTTTTGACAGGCAACACAGTTTTGCGTTTTGATCCCAGGCGGGGAAGCTCGGTGGGAATGCCAATGCCTGTTACTGTCAGGAGGCCGTCGGCTAAACAGATTTGACGGAATCAGGGGTTTTCCAGCCAACCAGTTTTCACGGTTACATGACAATCGGGTTGTTGATCAACCTTTGTGTCGCAAATGCAAAAACATTGAGAAAGCGCTTCCTGACGATCCTTACCAGTGAACAACCCAATCACCAATCAATGCGTTTCTGTATAATCGGCATTTTTTTTATCGAGGGCCGGTTTTGGTTGCGAAGGTGTTCGGCGTTGGTTTCGATCAAGGCGCGGTATCGTGCTTGCAACTGCAGACCCAAATGGCGGCTGTTAAAATGCGTCTCAACGTGGTTTCTTCCAGCACATCCCATCTTTGCCCAGCGTTCTGGGGCGTGCAGCAGCGTATCGAGCGCCTGTACCAGGGCGTGCACATCACGCTCGGGAACGAGAATGGCGCTTTGGTCAGGGCGTGTGACGAACGGGATATCCGCGTGAGTGGTGCTGATGATGGGTAGTCCGGTGGCCTGCGCTTCAATCAGGCTGACCGGGGCACCGCCTTCGGTATCGCCATCTGAGGCCGTCACGCTTGGGGAGATGAAGAGATCGGATTTGAGCGCTTCATCCAAAAAAACCGCACGTGGTTGATAACCCAAGAAGCGCACACGGTCCGTCGCCCCTGACTGCTTGACCATTGCTTCCAGTGACGATCGCAAGGGGCCATCACCAATCACGGTTAAATACAAAGATTCGGGAAATTGATTCAGCACGTGCAAAATGGCGCGCAGACCATAGGTCAGACCTTTTTTTTCACGCATGCTGGCTGCCATCAAGAGTCGTGCGGGGCCCGTGTGGCGCTGGCGCAGCCGAAAGCGAATGGCCTCCGGATCGATACCGAGGGGTTGAATGAGGACCCGCGACGGCAGACACCCCAACGCACATAGGCGCTCTTTCAGGTGCGGACCCTCAGCCAGAAAGAGATCCCCGGTTTGAAACAGGTTCTGTAAGCGTTTACGCCACATGGGATCGCGGGGCAGTTTAGACACATCATAGCCGTAAAAGCTGGTGATGAGCGGAATCTTCCAATGGCGGGCGGTGGGAAGCATCAATACGCCTTGATCGCCAAAGTGCGCGTGCATCAATGCTGGATGGTACTGCTTCAGAATGTGTTGATACCCGTGTGGGCAGTTGCCGTTGGTTAGCTTGCGCCACACTTGGTTCGTCAGTTGAGCCCACCGTGAAGGCAAAGGATAAACCCGTGTGGTGGGAAGTGTATTGTCGGGCCTGATGCGATCACAGACAATGACTGCATCGACATCTGGAACGTGTCGAATCAGCTCATAAATCCAGTTTTCGGTGAGAGGCAAAAACTCCCGCACGACGTGAACGACGGCGTGACGACCCGATTCCGCACTCGTCATTCTGACCCCCTTCTTGTGGTTAATGACTGGTACCTGCGACAACGGTTTGTTTGGATAAGGTGTTTCGCGTTTGAAGATATTGACGGACCTTGAGATAGGCTTGTTGGGGCCAGGGAAGGCGGGAAAAACCCATCATTGGGATAGCGGTGGCGCCAAACGATGCCTTGAATTGTCGAACGCCTTCCAACGCGTGACTCGGGCCGAAATCAAAGCGGGTCAGGCCAGTCGTGTAGGCCCAGTCCAGTGCTTCTTCGATCAAGAAATTACTGGGGCAAACGGCTTGGGCGTCATGGCGCGTCGCGCCTGCGACATAGTGACAGAGACCGTAGCCGTGGAGGAGAAACAAGCCGGAAATGGGCTTGCCGTTTTGTTTGGCAAGCATGACGGTCGCTTGTGCGCCGAATTGATCGGCGGTGCGCTCAAAAAACGCCAGTGGGCGCAACCACGTCAGGCGATCGCCCCACCGTCTGACGCTATCCAGATAGATGGGATAGAATTGCGCCACACCTTCTTGACCATGTTGAATGTCAAGTTCAAGTCCTTGACGACGGGCCTTGTTGCCCCGCGCGCGACACCCGCGACTGAAACCTGTTGACAATACGTGGCGTGGCGCCAAGTCCAGACAGTGGGTTTCATCGGGTAATGCCTTGCAACCTGAAGGCAACGACGTTGTGGTACCGAAAGGGTTGCCGTTTATGACAACGGCAGGATACTGTGCAAGCACCCACTCGCAAATGAGGTGTGACTCGTGGGGGTGCAGCGGACGTGTTGCAACAAGCCCCCCGTAAGCCCCTGCGTCGCCGGCAATTGCAAGCGGCAGCCAACCCCGTCCACACGGACGGATGCCAAGCGCAAAAAGCGCATAATGGCCGCTGCCCAAAGGGATATGAACCATTTGGGCGTGCGCCTTGAAACACTGCCGCAGCATCTCAAGCCATGCGGATTGCTGAAACACCGTGGCACCTTGGCACCGAAGAAGCAGATCATCCCAGTGTCTGGATGGCTCCAACACACGAATGTGGCGCATCATTGACTCACGCATGACAACTGCCGACCGAAGTGTCCAGTGCGCGTCGGACCGCCGCAATGACGTCCTCCACATCGTCCGTGCTCATCTTGGGAGACAAGGGCAAAGACACGGTTGTTTCTGCGATGGCCTCCGCAACCGGAAACTGTCCGCTACGGTACCCGAAGCGTTGTCGATAGAACGGATGGAGGTGCAAAGCCGTAAAGTGAACGCCGGTGCCGATTTTTTGCTGGCGCAGGGCTTCCATGAATTCGACCCGCTTGATGGGAGTGTGGACGGGGTTAAGCAGAATCGTGTAGAGGTGGCGGGCGTGACGGCCAATCGGATCATCGGGGCAAGGAAGCGTCAATGCCTTGCAATCACGAAAGGCTGTTTGATAACGTTGCCAGTGGCGATCGCGAATCAGCCAGAAACGCTCCAGCTTGGCCAATTGATGATTGCCAATCGATGCCTGAAGATCCATCATGTTGTATTTGTAGCCGGGATACAGGCACTCATAGGGCTGATACCCCTCCTGGCCGTAGCGTTTCCAGGCATCTTTGCTGATGCCGTGCAGACTGCGAATCCGAACCGTCTCCGCCAACTGGTCATCAGCGGTCGTTACCATGCCACCCTCACCGGTCACGAGATTCTTGGTGCTGTAAAAGCTGAAAGCCGCCGCGTCGCCGATGGTGCCGACTTTTTGTGGACCGTACCAGGCTTCCGTGGCGTGTGCCGCATCCTCCAGAACCTTGAGACCATAACGTCTGGCAATGGTCATGATGCGCGCCATCTGACACGGGCGCCCCGCAAAGTGGACTGGAATGATCGCTCGGGTTCGGGGCGTGATCGCCGATTCGAGTGCGTCAGGATCCATGTTCATCGTATCGGGGTCAACATCCACAAAGATGGGACGAGCCCCCACGTGACAAATGACATTCGCGGTCGCAGCAAAGGTCAATGTGCTGGTAATCACCTCATCACCGGGCCCGATGCCCCAGGCATCCAGAACGAGATGCAAGCCTGCCGTGCACGAATTCAAGGCAATCGCGTGAGGCGTCCCGATGTATTGAGCGAACGCGGCCTCAAAAGCTTTGGTCTTGGGCCCTGTGCCCAACCAACCGGAACGCAAGGTATCCACAACCTCATCGATTTCTTCTTGCTCAATCAATGGGGCACCAAAAACCAAAAACTCTTCACGCGCGGGTCTTGGCTCGCGCACTGAGTTCAATGTCGTATGAGCAGCTTTCACCAGGAACCTCCTTGCGACTGTCGCGAGCGCCACCGCCGGGTACGAAGATGCAGAGGCTTGGCACAACGCGAGACTGGTTCATCATGCGCGAACCAGTCCCAATCGCCCTTGTCAGCCATGACGGAAAAAGCCTGTCCATGGCGTATGAAGAAGTAGCCGGGTCACCGAATCAAAAACGTCTGACAGATCAGCTCAAAGCATCCTCAACGGGAGCAATGAGCGTTGACGCGGGTTTAAACCACCATGCTGAATCGTCCTTTAAAACGCATTGGTGCCAACGGGTACCTGAGCGATATCGAAACCCTTTGTGCCAAAATGGCGTGAAACAGACAAGCTGAAAAATGTTTCAGCCAAGGGTGGACCGCAAGCAAGCCATCTCCTGTGGTAGCCATTGTGGCGACCACTAGAGACAGTGCAGGCTCAAATGATTCATCTTGGATCGTTTTCGTGGAGAGCCGCGTACGACAGGCAGTGTGGCGCGGCGCAAGGGCGTTGTGCCCTTAGAATGTGTCTCAGACGGATACGTTTGACATGCCCAGTGCCTGATTTTGTTTGATAAAGAGTTCTGTCAAGCCTGCTTGGGCGAGATCGAGCATCCCATCGAGTTGTCGACGTTCGAAGGGTGTTCCTTCCGCCGTTGACTGCACCTCGACCAGTTTGCCACTGGCCAGTCCCACCACGTTCATGTCAACGGCTGCCCGCGAATCCTCTTCATAACACAGATCAAGCAGTTCAACACCGTCGACCACACCCACCGAGATAGCGGCGAGTTGATCCACCAAAGGGATCTGCCCAAGCAAGCGTTGCGATTTCAACCAGGTCAACGCATCAACCAACGCGACATACGCGCCCGTAATTGCCGCCGTGCGTGTACCCCCATCCGCTTGCAGCACATCGCAATCAATGGTGATTGTTCGCTCGCCAAGCTTGCCCAGGTCCACACACGCACGCAGCGAACGTCCGATCAAACGCTGAATCTCGTGGGTTCTTCCGCCAACACGCCCCTGTGCCGACTCTCTGGCGCTCCTTGTGTGCGTGGAACGTGGCAAAAGCGCATATTCAGCCGTCAACCAGCCTTGCCCGGTATTACGAAGGAAAGGCGGCACCTTGTCCTCGATTGATGCCGTGACCAAGACCCTGGTATCGCCTGCACTGATGAGGACCGATCCTTCAGCGTGGCGTGTGAAACCCCTTTCAATCGTCACCGGGCGTAACTCACCCGCCGCACGTCCATCAAACCTGGCCATTGGTCCTTCTCCTCGCACACTGTATTGACCCTGTCAGCATCTGTTTCATCCCACCGATCCTACCACGACCGGCCGGTTCCAAATGAAACATAACGACATTCAGGGTGCACCGCTCACAGTCAATTGAGACACGCATTTGCTAAGATGATAGCGAAATGGAGCGAGGCACATCAGGTATGATACATATCGGCCGCTTGGGAGCATCTGTAGCACTGATTGGTACAATTGCCGCTTACGCGCAACCCGTCGATGCGGCAACTACGGCAACCACACTGGATTTGCCCAGATACGACGCCAAGAGACAGGTCCTGACCCTGCGCTATCACGGCAACTTGCGGCCGTTTGCATCGGATACCTTACAAAATCCGCATCGGGTTTATTTCGATTTTGAGGCACAAACAGCCATTCGAGGCCTGCAGGTTCGGTCCCTTCCCAAAGGCGGGTCTTTGACACAGTGGAGCATGGCAAAGCGCGGGCAGCGTCAAGTCCGCTTGGTGCTGCAATTTGATCGCGCCACCCGTGTCATTGCCGTGCATGATGCCAAGTCCCGGCAAATCACTTTCCAGACCCAAACCGCGGTGAACGACGCGACTGAGCGTTCGGCCACCGCAGCACCAGGCTCGCCCGCGCCTGCTGCGCAAAACCCTGCAAGCAGCCCAATCGCCACGCAGTCACCCTTAGTCGAAACGGCCCGAACGCAAACCTTGATTCAACGGCACGGCAACGCGGACCTGATGTATACGGTCGGACCCAAAACAGAGAACGCCCAACGCGATACCGTCATCATCAAGGTAAAAACCAATGCCTATTCCGAGTTGAATGTCAGTCGTGACCCCCAGGAGGGCCTGTTGCGTTTCTCCGTGTCAATCAAGGAAACGCCTAAACGGACGAGTCCTGCCCAGAAGCCATCGCCTGCCGCGAAAAAGACGCCCAAACCAGCCAGTCGACCGGCCAAACCCGCGCCGCGACCGACAGTCACGCCATCCCCTTCTCCAGGCCCCACTAGTCTGCCGTTGCCGCTACCAACAAAACGTCCGATACCCTCACTTGCGCCCGGGATGGTGATTCTGACGCCGCCGCCGGAAGCGGCGGAACCGATCATCCTGCCATCGACAGAGCCCTCGCCCAGCGACACCGGGCTTCAGAGCCCGATTCCAACGATGTCCCCTGCGACGGAGAGCCCGTCGCCAGCACCCATCCCGGCATCTGATGACAACAAGTGGGGCGAGGTGTCCTCAAAAGGACTGTTTCTCACCGGTTTAAGCGAGCGGGGCGAACGCCCGAATGCGACGAATTTTAACGCGTCAAGCGCTGGCACGTCGCAGGGTGCGCGACTGGTTGTCCCGCTGGCTTCGGAGTGGGGTTTGTTTGCTGAACTGGACCACTTGCGCACAGCCATCAGCGACGAGCAGACCGCCAACTTGACGGGACGTATTCGCCAGGAACTCGAAGCGATGCTCGGTGCGGCTTATGCCTTCAAAGTTGCAGAAAACACACAAATACTGTCGTTCGGCTATGGGGTGCGAACGCTTGCGAACGAGGCGATTCAGTTCAGCGCGGATCCCAATTCCGCCAACACCATCCCCGGCTCGTCCATTCCAACGCCCCAAGGCGGTGACTCTCTGCTTAACACACCCTTGGCCCTGTGGCACGGTCCGATGCTGAACCTGTTGGGCGACTATCGCGTGATGGACACACTCGGATTTGAATTGAACGCCGGGCTTGGCAGTTATCTTTTTGGACACCTCTCCGACTCAGCGTCAGCCAACAACTTGCTTCTGCGCTATGGGGCAACCCCGGCCGTGTATTGTCAGTTCGACGCCGTGCGGCTGTCACTGGGGTATGGTTTGGTTGGTCTGAGGTCCTTTGATGGAACGTACGCCTATCAAAGAAGCGGACCTGCCGCACGTCTGGGATGGAGATTTTAAGCCGTGCAAACTCGCAAATTCTTGATCAGGCTGTTGGTTGGCAGTGGCTTGTGTGGCTTCCTGCTCGTCGCTTGCACAGGCAGGGGTATCAACACGGCGCCTGTGTTTACACCAATCTCCGGCACCACGACGCTGAGCGCGGATTTGACAAACACCAGCCAGACCGTCGAGGGCGTCAAATTCCTGGTCGACAACGTCGAAGTGGGTATGGACACGCAAGGCCCGGATTGGTCAATTGACTACGACACCCGGCAAATTGACAACGGTGTTCACTTTGTGAAGGCGATCGCCAACCCAGGCGGCAATGAGGTCGTCCTCCTTGACGTCGCCATTTTGGTCAATAACCCGATCCTCACGCCGGAATCGCCCCCTGCTACCCCCTGACACCCATTGCACCAATCACGAAGGTAAACAATCCATAAGCGGCAATTGTACGGTCTGACATTCGCGCGCGCGTCAACCGCGCACCACCAGGCATCAGTGACTCAAGCGGCCGATACCCTAGTCAATGGACCTCGGCGAACAAGCACTTGAGGTAGTCGGTTTCCGGTGCACTCGGCAACACCGGGTGATCGGGGGATGCGCCACACGAAGCGATCACACGCACACGCTTCCGGGTATCTCCTGCCGCGCTAGCCAGAATCTCGGTAAACATGGCCGGACTGATATGGTGAGAACAGGAACTGGTCACCAAAACGCCACCGGGATTCAAAAGACGCAAAGCACGCAGGTTGATTTCCTTGTAGCCTCGCAAAGCACCCGGTATCGATCCTTTATTCTTCGTAAACGCAGGGGGGTCCAAAATCACCATATCGAAGCGCTCGTCTGACTTTTCCAACTCACGCAACGCATCAAATGCGTTTGCCTCGCGCCAGACACAACGCTCACTCACTCCATTCAACCCGGCATTCAAAGCGCCCAAGCGAACTGCATCGGCCGAGATATCAATCGATACCACCTCGGTCGCAGCACCGAGCGCCGCCGCAATCGAAAAACCGCCCGTATAGCAAAATGTATTCAGAACACGTCCCTGTGCCAAATCCCGCACCCGTGCCCGATTGAGCCGCTGGTCGAGAAAAAATCCGGTCTTTTGACCATTCACCACATCAACCCGAAACCGCATTCCCCCCTCATTGATGATCAAATCATCCGGCGGTAAGGCACCCCATAACAGGCCACTCCGTTGCTCCAACCCCTCCAGGGCACGCACCAACACATCACTGCGCTCATAAACACCCCGTGGGCTGAGCAGCTCAACCAGAATCTCAACCAACATCGGAAGGCGGCGACTCATCCCCAAGGACAATGCCTGCACGACCAAGTAATCGGCGTAGCGGTCAACAATCAATCCCGGTAAACCATCTGCCTCTGCATGTACCAAGCGACACGCGTCGTCAGACCCACCACGCAAACCCGCATACCGGGTTCTGAACACGACCGCCTGCCGTAAACGCTGTTCAAAAAAAGCCTGATCAATGGTCTCACGCTGACGCGACAACAATCGAACCAAGATGTTCGATTGACTGTTCACCAACCCCTGACCAAGAAAGCGTCCCCGATGATCCTCGACGATCACTAACTCGCCATCCAGTTCAGCGGGCGGCAAACGATACACCTCCCCGGCAAAAACCCACGGATAGCCACCCGCCACCCGCGCTTCCTTGCCTTTACGAATCGTCAACTTAGTCAACGCTTCTTCATTGCCCACACGGGGTCGCTGTTCCAATGGAGGCAATGTGGTCATCGTCCAACCCTGTCATCATTTACACGCCGTCTGTTTCGAATCGATTCGTCACGGGCCTGCGCGTGTCCTGTCATGTGCTTGAGAACACAGAGCAAACACGCGAGGCACGTTAAGCTCAAACTCAGTATACACCAAATGTTTCAGCCAGATTGAACATTGGGCGTTTAATTTGTTTAAAACAAGTTTCTAACATTATGTTAAAAAAACCTTGTGCAAACTTGACGATGAGGTGTCAAGCGGTTACGGTTAACGCAGGGCTTCCGGCTCAACTACGACGAATTATCTGGACAGGAGCGAGGCGATGGCAAGGCAGGTGTCGAGCCGGTCAACAAAACAGGACATGGTTGTGATGCAGCGTCCTCGTCTGAGCGCATCGAACTGGTATCCCCGTGTCGGATTTGTCCTGTTCGCGGTGTATTTGACATGGATGATTGTAAAATTGTGTGTGCAGGAGTATCACCTGCATCAACGGGCAGTTTTTGTTGCGCGAGAGCACACCAAGTTGACTGCCCAATATGAAACGGTGGAGGAGAGCATTCGCCTCGCCGGGACGGACGCCGGGATTGAGCGTTTGGCGCGCGCCCAGTTGGGTCTGGTCAAAGCGGAGGAAATACCGGTCAAAACTGTGACGGCATCCCAAACATTGGCTCAGGCACCGGATTTGGCGGTAGAAGTAAAACCTGCCCCCTTGGTCTTGCCCCCTGCTTTGGCCGCTTTGGCGCGTTTCTTTCCGGCCAAATGGGCGCAGTGACAGGGTAATGATTTCCACTGTGCGCGTGTGGGTTGATGGGTGAAGTGAGGCGCAGCCGTGGTATTTCGGTTGGTCAATGTGGGATTGGGCAGCAGTGTGTCGGCGAGTCGCGTCATTGCAGTTGTCTCGCCTGATTCAGCTCCAGTTAAGCGGTTGATTCTTGAGGCCAGGGAGTCAGGGCGTATCATCGATGCGACCTGCGGTCGTAAAACGCGCGGTGTTCTTGTGATGGATAGCGGGCACGTGGTACTGTCCTCCATACAGCCGGAGACGTTGGCATTGCGTTTTAGTGGCAAGGAAGGAATTGGAAGCGGCGCGCATGAGTCTGATTGAGGCGAGCCTTCGAGACCGAGACAGGCACACTGGGCGGCGTGGCATTGCCTTTGTCATTTCTGGCCCATCGGGCGTGGGGAAGGGAACGATTGTTCGTGAGCTGGTGACTCGTGACGCCAATCTCACGTTGTCCGTCTCCGTGACAACGCGCGAGCCACGCGTCGGTGAAAAAGATGGGATTCATTATCATTTTCGCAGTGTCGATCAGTTCCAGGGCTTGATGGAGTCCGGGCAGCTTTTGGAGTACGCACAGTATGCCAAAGGGTATTACGGGACGCCGAGGGGGTTTGTCGAAAACCAACTGCATCAGGGGTTTGACGTCATTTTGGAAATCGACACAAAAGGTGCCATACAAGTCAAAGAGCGCCTGCCCCATGCCGTTTATATTTTTGTTTTGCCGCCTACGATGGATGAATTGGCAAAACGCTTGGCGCATCGTCAGACGGAGGCTGCTGAAGCGGTGCGCACCCGTATTGCGATCGCGCACGATGAGTTGAACTACTTGCCCTTCTACGATTATCAGGTGGTGAATGACGAGCTGGACTTGGCGATCGAAAAAGTTCAGGCGATAATGATGGCAGAGCATTGTAAAGTCACGCGACACTTGGCTCGTTAAGGCTTCTGAAACGAAAGAGAGGACAGTTATGTCAGGCATGCAAGACAGGGCGCAGGAGTTGCTGAACCACGCGCACAACAAATATGAGTTGGTTCTGACGGTTGCGCGCCGGGCCAAGGGCATTCGGGACGATGTGAGTTTCTACAGCCATCCTGAAGCCAATAAGCCGATCAAAATGGCACTGAAGGAATTGGCTGAACAAAAGCGCAAGGAACGCGAGAGCGTTTTGATGTAAAAAGTCGCGGGCAGCCGTGGCGACCATTTTGCTGGCAGTGTCGGGTGGCATTGCCGCTTACAAGTCTGTCGAACTCGCGTCCTACTTGCGTCGGGGTGGGCACACGCTGCGCGTCGTGATGTCATCGTCTGCTTGTCGTTTCGTCACGCCTTTGACCTTTGAGGCGATCGCGAGGCAACCCGTCGCGGTTGATTTGTGGGATGATCGTACCGTTGGTGGTATTGCACACATTGAGCTTGGGCGCGGTATCGATCTTGCGGTGGTTTGTCCAGCCACCGCGGATGTTTTGGCGCGCATGCGTGCCGGGTTGGCCGATGACTTGCTGAGCACCACGTTGCTGGCTGTTGATGCGCCGGTTCTGGTTGTGCCGGCCATGAACCCGCGGATGTGGTCACACCCGGCGACCCAGGAAAATTTGGTTTGTTTGCGTTCACGCGGGGTGCACGTCGTGGAACCCGAAGTTGGCGAAATGGCCTGCGGTGATACGGGGGAAGGTCGTCTCGCATCGCTGGAACGCATTATTGCCGCGATCGAACGGCTGAGCGGCAATCGCCGGGACCTGGCAGGGCGTCACATACTCATCAGTGCTGGTGGAACCAAGGAGGCGTTGGACCCGGTTCGGTTTCTTGGCAACCGTTCCAGTGGCCGGATGGGGCACGCCCTTGCGGAGGATGCTGCGCAACGCGGCGCACACGTGACACTTGTTACCACATCGTCGTTAAGCGCGGTTGGTTGTCAACGAATCAAGGTGGAGAGTGCTGAGGAGATGCGATCAGCGATGCTGGCCGCGCAGGGTGGTGCAGACTGGGTCGTTATGTGTGCTGCGGTGGCGGATTATCGGCCGAAGTCGATGCTTGAGCGCAAACGCAAGAAAGACGGTGCCAACTGGTTGTTGGAACTGGTACCGACGCCGGACATTCTAACCGAGTTGGGTGCCAATCGGTTACCGGGGCAGTTGCTGGTTGGTTTTGCCGCAGAAACGGGTGATGTGGCGGCTGCAGCGATCGCCAAATGCCGACGCAAAGGGGTTGACTTGATCATCGCAAACGACGTCAGCCGCCCAGGAAGCGGTTTCGATGTTGAAACCAACGAGGTGGTGATCTTTGATCGCGATGGGCAACGTCTCAGTCTGCCACTGTTGTCTAAACGCGAAGCTGCGACACGCATCTGGCATTTTTTAAGTGAGTGGGCGGCCGACGCACGTGCCCGCTTGACCGGTCATTCTGAAAGCCTGGCTTCGGACTGACTTTTGATACGCCGGTGCAAGGCCGGATCATCGGTGATGATGCCGTCAATTCCATCGCTCATCAACCTGACCATGTCGTTGGCGCTATTGATGGTCCAGGCATACACGGTATGCCCTTGACGGTGCAATGAACCAATCACATCACGATCCAGACGCCCACCAAATCCGAGTGCCAATTGATAGGCGCTTGGCCAACTTTGGTGGAGTTGATGATGATGGGGGAACACCAGATGCCCCAAGCGCAGGTCGGGCCAGTATTTTTTGATGACATTCAAAGGTGTGGTGTGAAACGAAATGACACTTGCGGCATTGCGCATGTTTTCAGCGCGAATGCAATTGGCCACGAGCATCGGTACCAATGCGGACTCAGGCGTCTTGATTTCCACCAACACCGCCCCGTCGCGCCTTTTGATTGCCCGCAAGGCTTCGGCAAGCGTCGGGATCGTTGCGCCTTTGTAGCGTGGATTAAACCAAGAGCCGGCATCCAGTTTTTTCAATTGGGCCAAGGTCAAGTCGCGTACGGCACCGTGACCATCCGTGGTGCGATCAACTTCCGCATCGTGCATCACGACCAATTGCCCATCCGCGGTCAAGCGAACATCAAGCTCAACCGTATCCGCACCCTGCTCGAACGCTTTCAAAAAAGCTTCGATGGTATTTTCAGGTGCATACCGACTCGCACCACGATGAGCGATCGTCAGGCATTGTTTGTTCGTCATGTTGGCAGACGTCCCTTCATCGAATCGGGGCATGCCAAAACACCCGGCCAGCAAAGCGACTGGCAGCAGGCTCAAGGGTAAACGATACACCATCACGACAACCTTTCGCGCTTGGTTTGGGCAACGATGCTTCGAAGTGCCTCGAGTGCCTCATGGGCCTCAGCGAAGTGCCCGAAGGGAGTGTGATCCGCGAGTTCACCGGCAAAGACGGTGAATCGCGGGAATCCCTGTGTCCCTGCGATGCCGCGAAGGGCATGGGATTGGGCTCGAACACGCTCCCAGTCTCGTTCACCAAATGTCTGCCGTCAAGGGTATGCGCAACTCGTGACTCATGTTAGTGAGAAAGCTGGTTTTGGCACGGGATGCGCGTTCAGCCATCTCGTGCGCACCCAGTAACTCCTCGTTTTGTAGGCGTTCACGTCCCCATGTGGAAACACTGAATTGCATCGTATTCAGATGCCGAGCGTTCTGACGCCTGGTTCAGGTCAGGAAGCTGTGAGATGTTGCACTCGACTTTTGCGTCAGGCCGTTGGGGAGCAGTACGGCGTTCGACCGTGTGGCGTCACGACGACCCAGTATGCCTTCTCATCATGTGTGGCGCGCAAACTCGTCGCTAACGGGGACTCAAACCGTGCGCACCAGTGATCGAACGAACGCGGCCGAATTGGGCGTTGTTGCGTTCATCAAGAAAGCCGAATTCGAACCAGAGACCTTTTTGCGACTGCTGGGCACGGAGTTGTGAGGATGTGACCAGAATGGCTATCAACATCCTGCGAGTCAATTGGCGCCTGCGTGGCGCGCGCAACCAACGGCTGACAAGTGGTGAATGTTGAATTGGTTACCAATCGATTCGGCTGACCGTCACCCCCGCATCCGACACCGATAGGGGCAGTGGCAGCACACCTCCTTGGCGCCAGGCTTCGGCCAAGGCAGCCGCCTCGCGTTCACCGAAGATGACGGCGATGCCACAATCGCCCCCCCCGGCGCCGGACGGTTTGCCACTGCCGCCGGCTTCCACGGCGAGTGCGTGCAAGCGTTGCAATACGGGGGTTTCGATGCGAACGGCCGCAGCCTCACTTAATCGCAGCAGGGCTTGACGGTTGCGTTCAATGGCTGCGAGGATCCGTCCCGGATTGGCGGACTGTAAGCCCGCCACCAGGTGCTCCACGCTGATGCGTGAATCATGTAAAAATCGCTCGTAGGCGGTGGGGTTGCTCTCGCGCACCGCGACAACGGCCTCAATCATCGCGGATGTCTTCACGGATGTGCCACTCCAGGCAGCCATCAAACGCAGATCCTTGGGAATCGGTGACAAGCGTTCAACAGATAAAAAAGGCCAAGGACTTTTGAGCAACTCAGGCAGGGGCCAATCGATGCGTTCTTGCAACCAGGCGGGATGAAACGACGAGTAGCGCAACCAGCCGCCAAAACACGAGGCGGCCAAATCAACCCCTGAACCACTGCCTTGCGTCGCCAGGTGTGCCAATGCAGCGAGTTTGAAAATAATCGTGGCATCTGGTGGGTGGTCATCCGGTCCCTGGTGCCAAATCAGCATACCGGCAACCACTGCTGTAACAACGGCGGCGCTGCTGCCCAATCCGTACTTGAGACCGTTGGCGTCTTGAAGATCACTGTCGATGACGATATGACAGTTTTGGAGTGCCTTGTTTTGCATCGTCAGATAACGCCTGACCTGGTTCAAGGCCGCCGTGACAAACGACAGCCTGTCATCCTCACGTTCGAAGGCGACGGCTTCCGCGGTCGCACGCCACTCATAGGCCAGAATACCGAGGCTTGGCGCATCAAAAAGGCCTACGGGCGCCGGGGTAATCCGAATTCGGATGTATCGGGACACCGCCACCACCACGGCTGGCGCGTGGGGTTCAAGTACCGCATATTCGCCAGCGATCAACAGTTTACCCGGCACACGCACTTCAAGGCATTGCTTCGGCACCTTGTTGCTCCTCATCAATCAAACGCGCACCCTTGCCAGCGGCACACATTAACACCCGCTCAACACCCGCTTGCTGTTCCAAAGCGGCAGCGATGGTGGCGGCATCTTTACCCGTGGTCAAAACCTTGACATTGGGCCCTGCGTCGAGCGTAAAGTAGGCGGCCAGGCCATCGGCACGCAACTGACGCACACGATCCATCAAGGCAACGCTGCTGGGCAGCCAGTAACAAAAGGGCGGATGTGCAGTCAGCATCGTCGCGTGCATCTTCAGGGCACTGTGCTCGGTCAATTGTCCGAGGGTTTCGAAGTCATGCATATCAATGGCGGTTCGGGCCTGTTCGAGATCCCGTTGTGCTTCACTGATCCACGCAGCGTAGTAAGGCGAGGTCGCGACGGTTCGTGCCATGCCTGCACGGCTGGACACGCCTTTGGGTTTGCTCATCAACACACAGACCAGCATGCGCAGGTCCCAATCCTGCGCTAAAACGATGGGAACACCGTGACTGTCACGGCCGTCTGACTCGCTGCCCCGGCGCCATTCAACGAAACCGCCGTAAATCGAACGGCAGGCGGAACCGGAACCAAGCCTTGCGAGGCGGGATAAATCCGCGGGATCCAGGTTCAATCCGGCAGCACGCGTTCCTGCCAGAGCAAGTGCGGCAAACCCTGATGCGGAGGAGGCCAAGCCGGCAGCGGTGGGCAAGTGGTTGGTTGATTGAACCCGCGCAAAACGGCGCTCGCCACTCATCGCGCGAATGCAATTCAAAAAATCGCTCACGCGTGTTAGCGGTGTACCTGTGATGATCGCGCCGTCGAGTTCAAAGTGATCAGCTTTCAGGTCTTCCTCAAACGACACCCGGGTGGTGGAATACAGGCCGTCCAGGGTCAACGAGAGACTGCCGTTATGAGGCAAGATCAGCGCCTCGTCGCGCTTGCCCCAGTACTTGATTAACGCAATGTTGCTGTTGGCACAAGCGATCGCCTGGCTCATAATCCAACCTCCATCAATAAATCCGGCCGATTGCGAAGTGCGGCGACATCACGCAACCCAAGCAACATCAATGTGACGCGAAGTTCCAAAATGATTTGCTCCAGGCAATCGACAACGGCATCGGCGCTCTCCAAGGCTGGCGCCAGGAGGGGATTGGCCAGGCTGACAAGGTCAGCCCCCAAGGCGATCGCTTTCGCAACATCCAATCCCGTTCGAATGCCACCAGACGCGATCAAGGGCAATCCCGGCAATTGTGCACGAATCCGCGGAATGCAAACCGCAGTGGGCAAGCCCCAATCACCGAACACCTCAGCCAACCGCTTCCGTTGCGGTGTCGCGGCACGCAAACCCTCAATCTTGGCCCAAGAGGTGCCACCCGCACCCGCCACATCAATGGCAGCAACCCCAGCGGCAGCCAAACGCAGCGCCGTCCCTGACGACACCCCACACCCCACCTCTTTGACAAGAATCGGAAAGTCCAGCGCGGCCGTCAAACGGGACACACGCTCAAGCAAACCTTGAAAGTTTGTGTCCCCCTCCGTCTGAATCAACTCCTGCAAAACATTCAAGTGCAAAAACACCCCATCCGCATCCAGCCAATCCCGTGCCTGCCGCAACTCCCGCTCACCAAAACCGGCATTCAATTGAACCGCACCCAAATTGCCAAACAACAAAATGTCCGGTGCCTCTTTACGAACTGCGAAAAAGCTTTGGCGCGCATCCACCCGCTCAAACATCACCCGTTGTGACCCAACCCCCATGGCCACGTTCAACTGACGGGCAGCCTGCGCCAAATGACGATTGATGCGCTCACCCTCCTGCGGACCGCCGGTCATGCTCGCAATCAATAAAGGCGCACCCAAACGATGGCCAAGAAATTCACATTGCGTGGAGACCGCGGCAAAATCACAATCCGGAAGTGCCTCCGGCAAGAAACGGAAACGCTCCAAGCCGTTTGATATTCCCATGATGACTTGAGGATTCAAACTATGGGCAATGTGATCACGCTTCCGTTGCTGGATATCAACCGATGGCTCACTCACAAGATATTCGTCCCTTCTTCGCCGAGGCAAGCAACGAACGGCAATCCCAGTTTACGCCACGCATCTGCCACCTGCCGCTGCGCCACGGTGTTATCAACCAACGCAAGCACGCATCCACCCATTCCCGCACCAGTCAACTTGGCACCCAGTGCACCGTGTTGTCTGGCTACCTCAGCCAATTGATTCAATCGAGAGTGCCCGACACCAAGCGAGTCAAGCAACACATGAGCCTCATCCAAAGCGGCGCCCAGTTGTCGCCAATCCCGCCCAGCCAGCCAAGAGGCACCATCCAAAGCCAGTGCGCCCAAACGGGCGATTGCCGCGCGGGTAACCTGGGGCTCGCTTCGCAGCGCCTGTGCCACGGTATTCACGGCTACGACGGTTTGACGCTGAATACCAGAATGGCCAATGACCCAGTAACCGTTGCACGGAACCTGAATGGGCTGAGCACCGCTACGAGTGTCAAACAGCAAAGGTTTTTCAGACAACACGGTGCAAGCATCCAGCCCACTGGGTAATCTGTGGGCCACCCGTTCGGCGATCTGGATTTTTTCATAAAGGGCCGCTTCCGTGTCACTGATGCCAAACAAAGCGCTCCAGGCACGGGCGATCGCACAAGCAACCGCCGCACCCGACCCCAACCCCGCCCCAACCGGAATTGCTGAATCAATTCTGACACGCAAGCCTGATTGCACCCCCATTGTCGTCTGACGCAGCGCGTTCAATAACGCCACAGGACCTTCCCAGCCCACTGGCGCCAGTTTGGAAACTGGCACCAGCGAAACTCCCGAGGCATTCACGAGCTCAAGGCTGCCGTCGGCTACGTCGGGCAAAAACGTGATCGTGGCGTGACATCGCAGTGCCAGCAGCGGGATGGCTAGCGCCGGATAACCATAAACGACAGCGTGCTCACCGAGCAAAATCAACTTCCCCGGGGCGTGTCCAGTTGCCTCCCTTGCAGGCGTGACCGACTGTGCGTGATTGCCCATCAGCGGTGTTGTGCGAGCAGTTCGAGGGCCTTACTCACTTTGATTTCGTTGCTTTTAACCAATTCTTGGGCGATGCGATCAATCAACTCACCATCCGCCCCAGCCGTCATCGCCACCGCACGGGCATGCAATGCCATGTGACCCTTTTGAATGCCATCCGTCGCCAACGCCTTTAATGCCCCAAGGTTCTGCGCCAACCCCACACACACAACCACCTCCGCCAGCTCACGCGCGGACTGCACCCGCAAAAACTTGTGCGCTATCTGTGCCATCGGGTGCAAACCAATCGACCCCCCCACAGTCCCAACCGGCATGGGCAACTCCAACTCACCCACCAAATTACCCGCGTCATCCTTGAACCATTGCGTCATCGGTCCATAAACGCCATCACGACAGGCATGGGCGTGGGCCGCCGCCTCAATCGCCCGCCAATCGTTGCCGGTTGCAATCACCACCGCATCGATGCCGTTCATGACCCCTTTGTTGTGCGTCACCGCCCGATAGCGATCACTCGCCGCAAACGCCTGAGCACATAAGATGCCATCACGTACCGCCTCACCCTCAAATTCACCCGCCCGCAACAACGCCGGTGGAATGACGCAGCGCGCACGCGCCAGACAACCATCCGTATAGTTGGACAAAATCCGCAGGTACACTTTTCCACCCGTCAATTCCTCCACAGTGGGCGCCAGGGCCTCCACCATGGTATTGACAGTATTGGCCCCCATTGCATCGCGCGTATCGACAATCAGGTTCAGGATCAACATCTGTTGATAACGCGCGCCCTCATCATCATTGAGCAGACGCACCGACATACGCCGCGCACCACCACCCCGTTCCACCATCTTCGGATGCACCGCGTTGGCAGCAGCCAACAAACGCTCCTCAGCATCAAGCAACGCTTCACACGCTACGCCCCAATCCGGGCACCCCACCACCTGTATCTGACCGATCATGTCCCGCTCGGTGCTTTCGGCCTGAAATCCCCCGGCTTCACGAACCAATTTGGCCACGTGACTCGCAGAAGCGACGACCGACGGTTCCTCAATCGCCATCGGAATCAAATAATCTTTTCCGTTAATCAAAAAATTCATCCCGAGACCAATTGGTAAACTGTAAATACCCACCGCGTTTTCAATCATTTTGTCAGCCTGGGCGAGCGTCAAAGACCCTTGCGAACGCAGTGCCTCAACTTCAGAGACACTCAGATCGTAGGTGTCTGCCAAGCGAGCCAGGCGTTCCGCCAAAGACAGCTTGTAAAAACCCGGTATCCGTGATGATTTCATTGGGAGACTGTTCCTCTTGGCGCGTGCACGAACCTTCATTATACCGCTCGAGTCCCCCAACCGGTAGAATGAAAAGACGCGGTTTATCTCGTTTTTTGCTTCGGTGAGGACCATGCCCCCAGAGCACTACTCAAAAAAGACTTCCCCCACCCAGTTAACGTGGCCAATGCGCGACGTGATCGTCATTGGAGGTGGTTGCTGGGGCTATCATCACGTCAGCCGTCTTTTGCGCGCACGTGACACCGGCCTCACGCAGTTTCGCCACCTGCTGGTTGTGGATCACGCGTTGGAAACCCGCGTGAAAGACGAATTGGGGACCCACCGGGACGTGCGTCATATTCACGCTGAATGGGATCAATTTTTAAGGGGATACATCGAAAACGCTGACGACGAGGCGGATGGAACCAGCGGAGACCACATCATTCCAGCACCTTTGGCGCCGCACCTTTTTCAACATTGGCTGCTCCACGCACTCGCGGCACAATTGGCTCCCCGAACCGTTCGGTCCGAGCCGGTGCGTCATACCTTTGAACAACCCTTTGTAAAGCTCGGTCAAGACGGCGCCTTGTATTTTTCTTTCGCCGACTGGCTATGCCCGGCTGCCTGCACCGAACCCGAGCGTTGTCCAGCAACCAGGGGGCCACGCACCTGGGAACAATCACGGTTTTTGCGCGAGCAAGCGCAAGCGTGGCCCGATGTGAGTGCCTTGATTGTGCTTGTGTGTGAACAGATTGCCCTGGGCGTCGCCTCTGTCAGTGTGCGCCAACTGCGCGCCGAGCGTGAGCAGGTCCTGAAATTAGCCCGCGCGCGCCAAACGCCCCTGACGATACTCATTGCGACGGTGTCTGCGTGCCACGGTGCCATGGGTCAAATTGAGGTTCAGGCGCCACTTGCGTGATACACTGGTCGCCGGCGGGTGAAAACAGGCAATCACGGGAAGGGGAGACTAATGGCGCAGTCACCGATGGGACCGCGGCTCATTCTGGGTGTGACCCGGAAAGCGGATCACGCCCGTGGCGATTTGTCCGGCATGATTGTTCGGGACGGCGATCGCCTAAAATATGTTGACCTTGCAGCGATTGAACAAAGCGTCGCTGAACCGGCCTACTTCAAGCTGGAACCCGCGACCGGCGGCCTGGCCCAGCGAATCCTTGTTCGCGTGGAGTACACCGTCAATGGCAAAGCACGCTGCCTGTTTCGTCAAAATGACGGCACCCTGCGTCACGACGACCTCTATGACAAACTACAGTTTTCCGAAGGCAAAAAAGCGCTTTTAAAACCCCAGGTACTCACCTTGCCACCCGATAGCGCAACGGTCGAGTACCTCGAAGTATCACGTTTGAGCGATACGATGCGCAAAGATATGTTGATGGGAGAGCGCACGGTGGGGCAATTGTGTGAGGTCTTGGGATCGGAACAGCCGGCAGCGACTCTGGAAACGACGCTGTGGACGCTGGCACGCCAAGGCTGGCTAACCATCTTCGAATCCGGACAACTCTCAACCAATGCCTTGAGTCTGCCAAAACCCTTGCCGCCCTTCAAGCGTTGAATCATTGCTTGTGCCGGATTCAGTCACGGCAAGGGCTTGAAGCTCGCGCCAGCTTTGCCTAGGCTGCCCTGTGTGAAGCGGCACCATCTTGATGGCACCTTCCACGGGACAGACCAAATGGCACAGTTGACAACCGGTGCATTCATTTTCTGCAACCCAAGGCATCCGTGACTCGGTAGCAAGGCGAATGGGCGCATCCGGGTGTTCGGCATCCGGCAGATAAATGCATTGATGGGAACCGTCCAGGCAGGCGACGTAACATAACTGACAACCAATGCACTTATCAGTCTGAATACGGGCCACCACGCGATGATTGAGATCCAGATCTTCCCAGGAGCGAAAATTTGGCACAGCACGTCCGATCAAATCATCCAGCGTTCGATAATTTTTTTCTTCCATCCAGTGGCCCAAGCCTTCGGTTAAATCATGGATGATGCGATAACCGTGGTGCATCACGGCGGTGCAGATCTGTACCGAACGTGCCCCCAAAGCCAAAAACTCAGCCGCATCGCGCCAGGTACCAATCCCACCCATCCCCGAAATTGGCAACCGGAACTCGGGGTGCCGCGCCAAGGCACCCACCATGTGCAAGGCGATAGGTTTCACTGCGGGGCCACAATAACCGCCGTTGGTTGAGGCATCGCCCACCACGGGTAAAGGCACCATACGATCCAGGTCCACGCCCATGACACTTTTGATGGTGTTAATGAGGCTGACACCATGGGCGCCTCCTCGCTGGGCAGCCAACGCGGGCGGTATAATGTCGGTCACATTGGGGGTCAACTTGACCAGCACCGGCACACCAGCGTAGCGCACGGCCCAGCGCGTAATGGTTTCAACAAGCGCCGGTTCCTGACCGACTGCTGAGCCCATGCCCCGCTCACACATGCCGTGAGGACAGCCGAAATTCAGTTCAAGCCCCTGGGCACCGACCGCTACCGAACGCTCAATGTGTTCTTTCCATTCATCCTCGGTTTCGAACATCAAAGAGACGATGGTGGCACGGTCCGGATAGCGGGCGGTAACGGCAGCGATCTCCCGATAGTTATCTTCCAATGGGCGATCCGTGATCAATTCAATGTTACTGAAACCCACCATCCGTTCCGCAGCCGTGTGCATGGCGGTGAAGCGGGGTTGAACATTGCGGACAGGCTTGCCAAGGGTTTTCCAGACTGCCCCGCCCCACCCCCATTCATAGGCCCGCAGCACCTGCGTTGCCGTGTTGGTTGGCGGCGCGGAAGCCAGCCAGAAAGGGTTGGGCGCGCGAATGCCGGCAAGCTCGCACGACAAATCAACAGGGTGCATGCAATGTCTCCCTTTGGTTGGTTTGTTGTCGGTCTGACTGTGTCAGATACGTGTGGATGCCCAAAGCGGCGCGTTTGCCATCAGCGACGGCATCAACCACCTCTTTGCCGCCATTCGCGCAATCTCCCCCCGCGAAATAGCGGGGATTGCCTGTCTGTCCGGTTTGCCGATCCACAACAATGCACCCCTCGGCCCACTCAATGCCGGGAATCTGACTCAACTCAGTGTGAATGCGATGCTGACCGATCGCCAACAGCACCAAATCAGCCGCCAACGTCCAGCTGCCATCCTTGTTACCCTTCGTTCCACGCAACTGCACCCCGGTCAAGCACCCCTCGCCCTCAAACGCAACGGGTTCAACGTAAAAATGAAACGTCACGCCCGCCTGACGGGCTGCCGCCACTTCATGCCTGTAAGCGCTGAGAGACTCCTCACCACGTCGGTAAACCAGGTGAACCGCTTCGACACCCCATGCCTTCAAATGCCGACTCGCATCAATTGCAGTGTTACCCCCACCGATCACCACTGCGCGCGCAGGTGGCTCGCCAAGGCTCATCTTGGAACCCTGCTTAAAACGTTCCAACCAATCCAAGGCACCCTTAACTTGTAAAAGGGAGGCGCCAGGAAGCTGCAACAAGCGGTCAGCCCCCAACCCGACACCCAGAAAAACCGCATCAAACCCGCGTTCAAGCGCCTCGAAGGCCAAATCCCGTCCAATTTGCACGTTGTAGCGAACATCGATACCAATGGCTGTGATCGCATCAATTTCCCTTAACGCCCGATTCGATGGGTACTTGTAGGCGGCAACACCATCCGTGAGCAACCCCCCACCCCGCGCGCTGGCTTCATAAATGACCGTCTCATGCCCCAACCGACGCAGTGCGTGTGCACAAGCCAAACTGGCAGGCCCTGCGCCAATCAACGCAACCCGGTAGCCGCTGGGCGCTCCCCCTGTAAAAAACTGCCACTGCTGATCGAGTGCCGCTGCACTTGCAAAGGATTGCAAGCGCCCAATGGCAATCGGTTGAGACTCCGTGAGGTTATACACACAGGCGCCCTCACACAGCACCTCAGTCGGGCAAACCTTGCCGCAAGCCAACCCGAAAATATTGGCTTCGGCAATGGTCCGTGCCGCACCCTTCAGATTGCCGGTCGCGATCCCCTTGATAAAACGGGGGATATCAATCAAGGTGGGACACGCCTGAATGCACGGCGCATCAAGACACTGAAGGCACCGCGAGGCTTCAAGTCCAGCCGCCGAAGCGCTCAGATCAGCGCCGCCATCAAAAATGGTGTTTTCCCAGGTTTCAGGCATCGTCATAGTTGGTTTGCCACATTCCATGAAATGATGATTGCCTTATGGTACACCGAATCGCGGGTCTTGCGGACTCTCAATAGTCAATCAATCGCCAGTCAATGACATGTTCGTGCCCTATTGGCCGGCCACGGGATAGCGGGCGGCGCGTGCCACGGTTCGTTATGCCCAAACACTTTGGGGTATAGGGGGGTCATGGTGGGGGTGCCTGTGCGCTGCGTCACCGGGTGAAACACGACAAGAGGGATGCATGCCAAGCGTTTGTTCATCTTACGGTGCCACCATTTCGTTTAGCCCCAAATGGTGGAGTTACGTCTCATCGACGCGGATTATGGTGGCGAGTTTCTGTAATGTACACTTGGCTGATGAAGAGATTGCGGACAAGATCGCAACCACTGCACAGGAACTGCTGGAAAATGCCGTTAAATACTGCGCATCGCAAGAAGATAACGTGTCCTTGCGTTTCACCATTCAAGAGGATGAAATGGTGGTTTTGGAAGTAGAAAATCGTGCAACGCCGGAAAGCATTGAGATTTTGCGGAGCCAGCATGCCGAGATAAGCCAAGGGGATCCCTTGATGGCTTATTTGCAAAAAATGCAACGGATCGCGATGGACCCGCAAGCTGAAGGCTCTCAGCTGGGCTTGGCGAGAATTCGCTATGAAACCGGCTGCGAAATCGATTTATCGATCAGTGGCGCTCTGGTGACACTGGGGGTTACGTTTCCATTGACGAAAGCACGGGACTGAATAATGAGCGAAGAGTTAAAACTGGGATATAAAGGAGACCGGGTCGAGATCAGCGTCGATGAATCAGTCACGCCCCTCACCATTCGATTGGTCGGAAAAATCGATGATGCGGACCCAGGCGTGTTTATGGACCCGACGCTTGAAAGCATCCATGCCCGAATCGTGGTGTTGGGCTTAAATGAGGTCAACGCCGATTTCTCGGGATTGTCATTTCTGAACTCCAGCGGCATCAAAAGCCTGATCAAATGGGTGATGCGACAAACTGAACTCGCAGAGCACCAGAAATACCGAATCAACTTCTTATACTCCAGCCGGGTCACGTGGCAACAAACCAGCCTCAAGGCGTTGACCTACCTGGCTCCGAAAACGGTGAGCGCCATCCCCATTTAAACCTTGTGGGTGCGTGCATTTAAAAGGGACAGACATGACGCTTTTTCAGTCGGGTCAAGATACATCGCTGGATCCCGCTGCGGCGGTTTCGTTGGAACAAACCTATCAAGGCATTCGTGCCAGCGGTTTGGCAAACTACCAGCTGCTCACCCAGGCATTCTTTGCGGTGAATCAAACGGGTTCGCAGGAAGAATTGCCGGGAGTTCTTTTACAAGCGCTTCTGAGTGTTCTGGATGCTCACGCAGGCAAAATCGTGGATGGGTCAGGGAACCTGGTGGCGGGTGCGTTACCGGAAGACGTAGGCGATGGCTTGCCGGCAACTGCATCAATTGCAGCCTGGATGCCTGGCGACTTGCATTGCACGACGGCCTCAAATGACGGGGTGTGGGTGCATATGGCATTGGCGCTGTCACAGGGACAAGGTGGGTACTTGAGCTTGCTGTTCGGGTCTTCCCCCAGTCCCGAGATGCTGGGGGTCTTGCCTTTGCTTGCGGCTCACGCGCAAGCGCGGGATCAATACCTGCAGGCAGTCAAACAGACTGAGGCGGCCAAATTGGCCCTCAAGCAGGCCCATGAGCAGCAAATGGAGATGGCACTTCGGCTGTACGACCTTTATGAAGAGGCGCAGAATCAAGCGATCACGGATGGCTTGACCGGTCTTGCCACCCACGATTTTTTTCAGCAGCGTCTGGCGCAGGAAATGCGTGAAAGCGTTCGATACGATCGCCCCTTGAGCCTGATGTTGTTCGACCTGGATCACTTCAAGTCGATCAACGACAACCATGGCCATCAAGCGGGGGATGCGGTTCTCAAACAGACGGCCGAACTGCTCAAGCACTCGGTTCGGTCGTCGGACCTGGTGGCACGATATGGTGGTGAAGAGTTCGCCGTCATATTGCCTCAAACGGAGGAGTCCGATGCATTTAACATGGCCGATCGCCTGCGGCAGGACCTGGAAGCCATGCGTATCGCCATCAATGATGAACGCAGCATCAAGGTCACTGCGTCAATCGGACTGGTCTCGCGCTCCAAACAGGATTTGCTGGGCAAGGACCTTGTCAAGCGCGCGGATGTCGCCCTCTACGCGGCAAAGAACGCGGGCCGCAATCGTGTGGTCGTGGCCAGTGGTCCCGCCATCGAAGCAATCCAGAATATCGGGGCACCTCGTCAAGGTTCTCAAGAAATGTTTTTCGCCTTGGCTCGCGCGTTTGCCGTTGCAACCGAAGCGAGGATCCCCAAAATGTTGGGGCATTCCGAACAGGTCGGCCACTATGCGCGGTTGATGGGAGAACGACTCGGCTTCAACCAGGACAAACAGGAATCGCTATATATCGCGGGGTTGCTTCACGACGTTGGTATGATGGGCGTTTCGGAAGCGGTGATTCTGAAGCAGGCGCCACTGGATGAGCGCGAATGGCACAGCATGCGTGAACACCCGGCGATGGGCGTAGGTATCTTGGCACGTTTCTCGACGTTTTCCGGATTGTTGGAGTCCGTGCTGTACCATCATGAACGCTTCGACGGGACGGGTTATCCAGAAGGTCTTATCGGCAAGAACATCCCCATCGGTGCTCGCATTCTCGCCCTTTGTGACTCCTATGACGCCATGGTTCGTGGCGATTACGTGCATGGCGAAGGTGTCTCGTCGTCCGAAGCACTGGCCGAGGTTGAGCGGTGCTCAGGCACTCAGTTCGATCCTGAGTTGACGTCTTTGTTCATCGACCTCATTCGCGGGCTTGACCCCGCGAGTTAGCCCAAGCAATACAAGATAACCAGGAAAAACAAGGAGGTTGGTGGGTGGCCGGAGCCGAGCGCGTCAAGCAGTCTTTGACCACACCCTTGGAACAGGCAGCGGATCAGACCGGGCTGAGCCAAGGCAAACTGCGTGAAAAGCTGCACGTCAGTTCAGCGAAGCGCGACTTGGACCTTCGTACTACCCTTCTGTGGGTTTTTGCGGCCGGTGCGATCGCCTTCACCCTGTTCGGTGTCGCCGGGATGGCGCGCATGGCGCAATCAGCACTGGAGCGTTCAACATCTCAATTCGGTGAACTCAGTGCCGATGCGATTCGTTCGACATCCAGCGAAATCAGTCAAAAAGCCCGCCAGCAGGTGGATAACACCGGTCAGCAGTTAACGGATATTGGCGGCAAGGCGGTTCGCTCCACCTCAGCCGCTTTGCTGGATGCCACCCAATTGCGATTCGCAGAGGCCAACCGCGCCTTGATCGAGCAGGGTGAACAAGCGATCGTCGCAGTTGGCAAGAGCCTGGTGCATCAGTCCGAACGGGCGGCGCAAGCGTTGGCCAATACCCTCATTCGCCTGAACTCTGAATCGAACGCGGAAATGACCCGCAGCAGCGCCCGTTTATCAGAAAAAGCCCTGCAAAGACTCGCGGATGAAGTGGTTGCTGAGAGCGCACGCAACACCAACCAAATCGCACAAGTTATTGTTCATCAAACCACTGACTCCGCCAAACGGCTCAGTGAACGGATCGTGCAAGATATTGAACGGGAGCCCGTGGTCAACTTTAAAATCCTCGCATCCATTTTTGCGCAAGGAATCGCAAGCAATAAGGTCACACCCATCCAAGACGGATATTTGGCGGTCGTTGACACGCGCGGGAGGGTGGTTGCCAGCACCCGTTTCAAAAAGGGCACGTCGCTCAAACAACTGGATATCGTGGCTCGGGCGTTGGAGGGACGGGCGCCTGAAGACCAATTGATCCGATTTATGGACGGCGGAGCCGAATACCTTGGGGTTTTCGCGCGTCGAGAAGAGGGCGGCGCGGTGGTCTTCGCTTACAAAGCGGCACGGGCGCGAGTGGATAATGATCGCATTCAAAGTGACATCGCGCGCACACTGAATCAAATGAATGCGAGTGCATCGCAAGTCGTGGTTCAGAATCTTGCGGCACAGCGTCCTGTTTTGCAGCGTCAGGCGCAGTATCTTGCCAAGCAATCGATCGCACAACTCAAGGCCAACAGTGACGCGATGTCAAAACAAACCGCTGCAACCATGCGCGAACAAGCGGCAAACAACACCCGCCAGGCCGTCGCGGCCATGAATGGCCAGGCCCTCACCATTGCAAATGAAGCCGTGCGCAAAATGAAGACGCGCTCCGAGTCCATTGCAGCAGGGGCCGTCTCCTCATTGCGTCCTATCGGAAATGTCTATGCTTCTCAGGCTGAAACGGCCATGCGCCAAAAATGTGAAGCGGCAGTTATTGAAACGCGTGCCGTTGTTGAACGTTCGGCTCTGGCAGCGGCTTCGCGTGCCAGTCTGGCGATGGCTCCCACAGCGACGGCACTCTCAACGGCCGTGCGACAGCGTCTGTGGCTCTTTGCCCTCGCACTGGTGGGTATCGAGGTCATTCTGGTCGTGCTGGCGAGCCGAATCGCGTCGGGGCACATCGCGACGCCGATTATGCGGCAGCAGGCGCAATCTCGCGCGGAGAAAGCACGACTGAGCCGCGAGATGGAAATTGCGTCCCGGATTCAAACCAGTCTTCTACCCGTGCCGCCACACCTCGATACCTTTGATGTGGCGCTCAGCATGGTTCCGGCTGAGGAAGTGGGTGGCGACTTTGTCGAGATCATTCCTGCCGGGGCATCGGACGAATTTTGGGTAGGCGTTGGTGACGTCACCGGACACGGACTCACGCCGGGGCTCATTATGATGATGGCACAGAGCTGTTTCGGTGCGTTGGCCGCCCAGCCACGAATGACGCCCAAGGCCCTTTATGACGGCTTGAATCATGTGTTGTTTCACAACATTCGCGATCGCTTGAAGACGAGCGATCACATGACGATGTCCGTGCTGCAGCATACAGGGGATGGGCAATTCGTGCATTGCGGTGCGCACCTTGACATCCTGATTTATCGTCAGGCATCCAATCAGGTCGAACGGATTGTCACCGATGGCCCGTGGGTTGCTTTATTGCCTGACTCAACCCCTTTCACGGTTGAACAGACCTTTGCCCTGCGCTCAGGCGACGTGCTGGTGTTTTACACGGATGGCTTGATCGAGGTGCAAAATCAAGAGGGTGAACAGTGGGATATGGATCGATTGTGTCTGGCGCTCAAGCAGCACGGCATGCAAGACAGTGCCACGATTCGATCGCGCTTGTTGGAGGAGAGTCTGTTGTGGGCAAACCGTGTGTTGGATGACATTTCCCTGGTAGTCATCAAAAAAAAATAATGCCGTCATCACTTGTGTCATCAACGGCGCGCATGATTGAAACATTGGCGGAGTCCAACGGATGGCACCAGTGATCGATACCGCCATTGGGCGCAGTTGTTTTACGCCAAAACCATCGGGCCAGGCGTGAGGTTCTGAACGGTGAAAGGGTTCGGCAAAGCGCGAGCCAACGGGGTTTACGCATTATCCGTCAAGGTCCCGATTGACAATGGCACATCGAGAGCCGCTACAGATGCTTGATATGTTGTGAACCGTGTCGTCGGATTGATAAACCGATCATCAAATCTGCCGGGTTCGCAAGGGTTGTAATGTGATCACAGCCAAGGTTACTGGGTATAGCCTTTAATAGAGCCACCGCGGCGACATTTGTGGCATCGAGGGTGAACTTCGTTAACTGGCAGCCTTTAGGCCGAATCACCCAATGTTTTCAGAGTCCCCTGCGTGCTTAGAGGCAAAAAAAGGAGGAATATCCCTTATGCGGCATTCCAGTCGTCAACCATCCAAGGTCTTGTTTGTTGCCGTTGCTGCGGCACTTGCCGCATCCGCTTGCGCGCCGGCGGCCATGCTTGATCAAAGTCAGGGAGCGTCGGTGAAGCAGGCTGTACGCCAACCCCAATCAGTACCGGTTCTGCCTGTGGGCACCGTCAGCGGGGTAATCGCTTCCTTTGACGGTAAAGCCTTTGTGCCGGTCGTGGGAGCGACCGTGCGTGCGGAAGGAGTATCCGGCACGGCAGTGACGGATGCGGAAGGACGCTACACGATGGGCGGCTTGCCGAGTGGCAACGTCTTGTTGACGGCGACAAAGGAAGGCTTCAATGAGAGCAGCTTGCAGGTAACGTTGTCACCGGTTGCGGGCGTTTCGCGGGTCAATATCGCGATGGCAGCGCCGAAAAGGGTTTTACAGGGTAACAACGGTACCCAGACGGCAATCATTACAGGTGTTGTGACGGATCCACGCGGCTCGGCACTCGGTGGTGCCACGGTCAAAGTGTTGAGCAATGCGGGAACAAACGGCTTCAATTTGCCCTTGGTCACCGCCGATGCCAACGGCTTCTACACGGCATCGCTGCCAAGCATCGCTGTGAGCGCACTGTCTCCTTCGCAGGTACAGGTCACGGCGCGCGGTACATCACCCGGCGGGGTGAAACTGGAATCAACCGAAGTCAAAGCGTTGGCATTGACTTCGACCAGTCTCGTCGTGAATGCGCAGTGCGATGCGTTCACAAGGCCCGGCACGCCATCTTTCCCAAACGGGTCGTATGGTCCGATGGATACGGTCGCAACACTTGAAGCAACGAACATGTCCAGTCGGGTCGATGAGTTTTACATTGAGCTTAGCAGCGGGGGCAAAACCTATGGCGTCTTGCCAAACACGGTGATAATCACCGATGCAACCCCCACCACCTTGCAAAGAGGGACCGTAACTTTCCGGATTCCATTCACCTTGCCAGCGAACACCTTTACCGCAAGGATTGTACCGTTTGGCCAAGCCCTTCAAGCCACTGCCGCCTCGGGTTCCTTTGTGACCGTGTATACACAGGCGGACTTGGATACGGATGTGTCTTACGCGGTTAACAGTGCTTTGGTGGATAATACTACGACAGCCGGAATGAATTCAGCAACGTTTTTGGGTGGCGAAACGGCGCAGTATCGCATTACGATCGCCAACAGCAGCACCTCTGTCTCGCAAGACATGGAATTAGCGGGTACAGCACCGGTTGGCAGCACGATCGGTTCCGTCACGGTTACACCCACGGTGGGTGGGGTAGCCCAAGCGCCGGTCACCTTGACCGCTGCCAACATTAGTCAGCCTGCAGCAGCGGACGGCAAGTGGTCGATTCGCGGAATGAGTCTGCCGACGCGTCAAGGTGGATCAAACGGTCAAGCGTCTGTACAGGTCAACGTTGTCGCGCCGGTAACCCTGAACAATGGTGACAATGTTGCAATCACCGGGCTGTCTGCGCGGATGGTATCCGCCGACTTGACTAAAACCGTGGCACCCGCCGATTCTGGAAACTTGACGGTGGCCAACGTGGATACAACAGCGTTTACCATCACATCGAAGACCATCACTGATTTGGGGGGCGCCAACGATGGCCTTGCTCGGGTAACCCTGGTGTTGACTCCGACCGGTTCCACGGCGTTAGGGCGTTTCACCCTGACGGATACCACCAAAACCGACATGGTTGCTGCAGCCGCCAAAGCCACCATCACGGGGACGGAAACACCGTTGCCGCCGGTAGGCACGTCGTTGGGGCTCACCACCACTGACAAGCTCGTGCTAAAGGTTGATGGCGGGGCGCCGATTACCATCGGCATTCCCAGTGCCAGCATGGATCTTGAAACTTTGTTGGGTTTCATCAACAATTACACAGGCCTTTTTGGTCTCGTGAACGCCACCCGGACGGCTGACAACCGCTTCAGGCTGGAACGCACGGTTGCCGGAACCACCAGGACCTTGCAGATCATGGCAGGGGTTAACGAGACAACTGACAATTTCCTTGACCGGGTGATCGTGGGCTCAGGCACCACCTTGACGGCATTCAAAGCGGCTGCGCCGGTTGCAACGGCGGTTGCCGGTACCGACAGCATCATCGCTGAATACACAGGCACAGGAGCCTCTGTCAGGCAATCCGCCAACACGGTGTGGAGTTTTGTCACGGGGGCTGATTCAACCCAGAACGCGGATGGTTCGGTTACCGCGCGCTTTTCGATTGATCCGCCGGCAGCGTTTGGTGGTGCAGACACATTTACCACACCGATCACCATTGATTACCGCCTGCGTAAAGAAAGTGGGGCCGCGTTGACCTTAGGTGGCGGGGTAGGTGCCACCTTCGGGGCGACTACCACCTTCTTCAATTTGCTCAATCCTTTCACGGATGCGACCAAGAACCAAGCGATGAACAAGAACGTGGCGGATCCTGCCACCGTCAACAACCTGTAGTTATCGATTGAACGGGGACACCGCGCCAAGGTGTCCCCGTTTCTTTCGATGTGCCAAGAGGCCTCCAAGATGTTTATCACACGTCCCGGTGCTGTCGTTTGCCTGATCCTATCCATCACAGCGTGCGTGGCGCAGCCGGTGCGTACGCCCCTGCCTAAAAATGGCAACCAAGCCGGCAAGGTACTCGCAGCCGCTGGCGCCAAACCAGTGGTTCGGGCGTCAGCGGCTGTAGTGCCTCTGTCGAGGCCGCCGCGACCCGAATCACCAACACCGTTGCCGTCAGGGTATGTGTCACCCCTGCCGCTGAGCGCGTTTCCGTCTGAGCCCACTCAAGCGTCGGTAGCCGTGTTGGCGTCCTTGAAACCATCTCGAGTACCGACACCCAGTGGCGTGGCAGCGAGCACCACGCCATTCGCCAGTGCTACCGACACACCGGTAACGGCGCAGGTGATTATCAATAATCTTGCTCCAGGGCCAGCAACCATTACAGGCGTTACCGTGCTGGTCATACCGGATAACGCCATCCAGCCCTTGGCTGGGACAACTGTGACCATCCGGCCAATGACAGGGACCCAGCGCGCGGAACTTGTGACAGGCACGAATGGGGCCTATCAGATTGGTGGGCTGGCACAGGGCAAATACTATGTCTCCGTGCGCAAGTCCGGCTACGCCAGTGATCCGGCGCCGACGACGGTGACCTTGGGAACGGGACACTTGGTCAATGTGTCCAATTTTGTGCTGCTCAAAGAATGATGCGGGTGATCGCTCGCACGGTGAGCGTCTGTCTGACCGGCCTCGTCTGCAGTTGTCTGACTCCGAATGCAGCAATCCCCCAGGCGATCGCCCTGGCGTCCTACGCCTTTACGCTCGCCAATCGCGGCACACCCCTTACGCCTGGCACCTTGGTTGGCAAGGTCGCCGCGCTTGAAGCGAACCAACAATGGCGCGGACGATCCGGTGTGGCCGTCGAACTTGAAGAACTGAAACTCACAGGCACAACTGATGAAGCAGGATGCTATGGCTTCAAAGATGTGCCAAGCGGCACTTATCACCTTCGGGTCAGCAGCGACGGGTTCTTGCCCGTACGACTCGCCTGCTCCATCAACCCGGCTAGTGGACTGTCTCGCATCAATCTAGCACTGATTCCCGCGACCGGATACCCATCCCAAGCCGCAACCAGTCTCCTCGTGGGTGGCGTAGCCACCGACCCACGAGGTGCTGCCCTAACCAACGCGACCATTCGCCTGGTCGACTCACAATCCAATAATGGTGCCGGCAGCAACCTGACGGTTACCAGCAATGCAGAGGGATTCTTTGAAGGGACCTTGCCTGCGCTCAACCCCGCTCGGACTGATTGGGGCAACCTGCTCATCACCACATCAGGGCGAACACCTGGCGGCTTACGCTGCGAAAGTGATCAGATCCTCAACATCTCCCTTTCCAGAACCCCGGCACTGTCCCTCATCGCAGCCACCACAGTCATTGAAGCCATCCAACGCACCAATATTAACCGTACCGGAACCCATCGCCTCGAGATCACCGCCTCACCGATTCCCTCACGACGCGACGAAGTGATTATCACCATTGACGGTAACGGGCAAAAATTCTGGCGTATACCGGACAGTATTCAAAATGGGAAACTGACCATCACACTTCCGGACAACCCCCAGTCACAGGCCGCTTTCGAATTGCTCCCCTTGGGCATTCGCCAGGCGACCCCCAACGCGTTCACGCTCAATGGGCTCAAGCCCTGACGCACAAAGGTGCATCGCAACAGAAACGTGTGCGCCAATATCGAAAAGAGGACTTGCTTGGCAATCGAACGCTGGCTGCCGTTCAATCAGGGCATGTTTGAAGTTTGTCACTTAAGTTTTGAGCAAGAACCAATGCATCACTGCGCGGTGTGCGTCAGTCGGGCTAACGAATCTTGTAATAGACACTGAGGCAAGCTGAAGGGGGCACCGCGCGCGCGTCGCCCCCTGGATCCGCCTCAAGACTCGCAAGCCTGCCGGTCACGCTGAAATTGCGCCTCCGCCCGTCGCGTGACACTCGCGACCTTGGCATCGGACGCCAAGCGAAGCGCAATCGCAGCACCCGTCAAGCCCACACCGACCAGAAACGCCGTCAACGGCACCGCAGCCAATCCCTGCCCCCACAGCCACAATCCACCAGTCACACCCAAACCGCCCCCGGATACCCCCAACACATTAACCACGCGCCGCGCTTTACTGGCCTCATCCTTCGCCGCATCAATCCGAACATTCGCCTTTTCACGATATTCACTCAGATACCGCCCATCACGACACAAAACATCCGTTGCCGGCATCAAACCATGTGACGCCACCGGGGCCTGCTGCGTACGCGCCGTCGCATTCTGCAAAGCCACCCGCGACACGGAACCATTCACCATTGTCATGTCATGCTCCTTATTTAACTTAAATATTGTGGTGAGGTTATCGTATGATTAAGCTTGAATCTTGCGTCTTCGAGCGCATATTTCTGCGTTTTTTGTGCGTGGTCGGCACCGCGTGAAAACAAGCCGCCAGCGATGCTATTTTGGGTGCGCTTTGCCTAGAAGTTGATAGCGGTCGTTTGGGTGACCAGACATGGTGATCACTTAAGAAGCCGTTTCCGGGTTTCTCCAGATAATCAACACTGAGCCGATCCCAGTAATCTACCTGAGGACAATGTAAGCCAACGATGAAACTTGGAGATTTTTGACACGCGTTGCTTAAGTAGACACGCATGGGGTGATCACCTCTTGTTCATTGAAAAGGCGAATGGCTGGCGCCAAGGATTGCTCACAGGGGGACAGCCCGTCTTGTGTTTCGATGGATCGCCTGCTTGAGGCACCATGGCAAAAGGGGAGCGCCATTCAGGCTCTCCCCTTTTGAAAACGAGATGTGGGGACTATTTAAGCAAGCCTGCCTGCCGCAAGGCTTGTTGCATGTCCTTCACGGCCTGATTCAGCTGAGCCAGTTGCGGTGATTGCACGGCTTCGTCCACGTACGCCTGGGCCGGTTGTACGATCGCCTTGGCGAGTCGGCCGCCCGGAGAGCGCGCCCAGTCATCCGCCCACTTGGCTGTGGCTGAGCTGGCCAACTCCTGTGCCGCTTTGATGGTGGGGGATTCCACCAATTCCTGAACCGCCTTGCCGATCGGCGAACTCGCCAAGCCCTCAGCGGCCTTGTTGGCAGATTGCGTGCCAAAATCACGCACTTTGCCTGCGGCAGGAGACTGCGCGAGATCCTGCGCTGCCTTGAATGCGGGCGACTCAATCAACGCTTGCGCCGCCTTGATGGCCGGGAGGGCCACAAACTCTTGCGCCGCCTGCACCGCCGGTGCATTGACCAGTTCTTCCGCACTCATCAATTTCAGCTCAGGCAAAGACTGCTGAACCACATTTACCAACTGCTGCATCTTGAGCGACACTTCACGCTCAGCCAGACCATCCCGAATGATCTCAAGCAACAAAGTCTGGTAACCCGTGTCAAGCTTCTCCGCAATCGCCTTTGCACGCGCCAAATCCTCTACGGGCATCCGCAACGAAATCGCCTTGCGCCCTGCATCTTGTCCATCAGGCCCCGCATCACCACTCAATTCACCCTCAACCGGTGCAGCTTCCGATACCGAAGGCTCCTGAACCGGTGCATCTGCCGTCTGCGCCTCAGCGGCCCCTTCATTTTCAATCACTGTCGCTTCGTGAGCCATCATTTGCTACCCCTTTCACAAAATCCTACAGACTAATCGTATATACAGGTATATACAATGTCAAGCATTTCGACCGATTGGTTGTATATACTGCTCAGTTTGATAGGGGTTTGGTGGCGGAGACGATCGCCAGCGTTCCAAAGGCAAGATCTTGGACGTCGGCACGGTGGAAACCATGCTTTTCCAGGCGGTGTGCGAGGGCATCTTGGGAGAGAAACGCCTCACTGGATTGCTGCAAATAGCGATAGGGCGTACTTTGTCCGGTGGTGAGCCTGCCAATCAAGGGCATGATCCAGGTGTTGTAACCCTTGATGAAAGGACGCAGCACACGCTGTCGCGGATGCCCCATCTCGAGGGAGGCGAAGCGCCCGCCCGGTTTAAGAACGCGGTGAATCTCGCGGATGGCCTGCTCGAGGTCTGCGACGTTACGAAGGCCAAAGCCGACGGTGACGACATCAAAATGGTCGTCTGAGAAAGGCAATTGCAGCATGTCCCCTTGGACCCACGTCACCGCATCTTGCGCATCACGCACTCGCGCCACGCGCAGCATTTCTTCCGAAAAATCAAGCCCAAACACCCCGGCATCCGGGCCCATTCGCGTCTTTGCCAGTAAAGCGATATCCCCGGTCCCCGTGGCCAAATCCAACAGGCGATCGCCCGGTCGGGGCTGCACGACATCCAGTAACCGACGCTTCCACAGGCGGTGTTGACCGGCTGTCATGTAATCATTGGTCGCATCGTAAGCGGATGCAATCGTGTTAAACATCTCCTGCACATAGCGCGCTTTATCATCTGGACTGGGTAAAACTGGGCGCATGTCACATTCTCTCCACGGCGCTGCCACCTATTGATAACGGGCCACTCGACGCATCATCTCTGTCAACAACGTCCCCAACTCATCGCGCGCATCACACGCGGGCAATTCGTTCAGCCATACCTTCGCGCGCTCGGCCTCTTCATTCAGCAGACCAAAGGTGCGCTGGCGGTTGTCAAGGCGCTGCACCAACTGGTTTGCCGAGGTCCGAGCCCGCCAGAAATCCTGTCGAAGCGCGTCTAACAGCCGGCTACCATCCACCGGATGCTCCAGGGCCACCAGCAAGGGCAAGGTCACAAAGCCGGCTTCAAAATCCTGACCAACCGGTTTTTTGAGCGTGGCCTCATCACCATACCAATCCAAACTGTCATCAACCAGTTGAAACAAACGACCAATGTGAAAACCGAAACGGCGCGCAGCCGCGACTTGCCGCTTGGGAGCACCTGACAACAAGGCGCCGCCTTCAGCAGCCAGTTCAAAAGGACTGGCGGTTTTCTTCGCAATGCGTTCCAGATAGGCCCCGATGGTCACATCGCACTGTCCCCGTTGCTCATCTTGCAATAATTCACCCTCGCAGAGATCGGTGATCATCTCAGACAATCGCAAAGTTAAGTACGGTTCCTTTAAACCAGCCACCTTGCGACTGGCCTGAGCCAACAAAAAATCACCTGCCAACACCGCCACCTTGGCGCCCCAAGGGACATGAACGGCATCCACACCACGCCTGGTATCCGCTTCATCCAAAATGTCATCGTGAATCAACGAACCCACGTGAACCAACTCGATTGCCTCTGCCAATTCCTCATGGGCATCAAGTGTCAAACCGCCCGGATGACACGCCGCACCAACCAATTTAAGACACAGGGGACGCACGTTCTTGCCCTGCGCCTCAAGTAAATGTCGAGCGGCAGCCTCCAGTTTTTGCGACGCACTGGTGATGCGCGACGCCAGCGCACCACGATAGGTTTCAACCGAAGCTTGGGGATCAGGCACACTCAACACGTGAGACCTGCTTTCTCGCCACACTCACCCATCACCGCCTGAAGCCGCCGCACATCCGCGAGCAACGCGCGCATCCCATCAAAGCTCAACGCCTGCAGCGCATCCGAACACGCCTTGGCAGGCTCGGGATGACACTCCACCACAATACCGTCAGCCCCAGCCGCCAACGCCGCCCGGGCCAACGGCGCAACATAGGGCGAGCTGCCCGCAGCGTGGCTCGGATCAACCAAGACCGGAAACGGCGTCATGCCTTGAATAAACGGCACGGCGCCCAGATCCAGCGTGAAACGCTTGAGCGGATGCGCCGTGCGAATCCCCCGCTCACAAAACCACACCGCCGACGCCCCCGCATCCAACAGATATGCAGCGGCCCACAACCACTCCTCCGGACTCGCAGACAGCCCACGTTTCAAAATCACCGGCTTGCCCATCCGACCCAAACGCTGCAAATGTCGCGGGGCGTGCATGTGCCTTGCACCCACCTGCAACACATCAACGGTCTGGGCAATTCCCTCCCAATCCCCAGAGTCGGTCACCTCCGACACACTCAACATCCCATACCGTTCAGCAGCCTCTTTTAAAAACTCCGCACCCTTCAAACCAAGCCCCTGAAACGCATCCGGCCGTGTCCGCGTCTTGTCTGAACCGCCTCGCAAAAACCGTACCCCTTCAGAACCCAAAAAACGCGCCGTTTCAAACACAAGCTCCTTGCTTTCAACGACACAAGGCCCCGCAATTACCGGCAGTTCACCAGAACCCCACGGGCCCACCATTCGCGCCTCACCCAAGCGCACCACGCTGGCCGGAATCTCCGCCGTCACCTCAACTGCGGCTACGCCGGGATGCGACATCAAGCGTTCCTGCACCGCACGGCCAGCATAAGCATCAACCAGCAAGTTTGCCCCGCCCATCACAGGCCGAGACGCCACACCCTGTTCCGTCAACCACGCCTTCAAGCCTGGCATCCAGTCAGAACTGGACAACGTGACCAGCATCGACCCCTCCTTTTCACACCCTCACAGGCAACATAGCCCCGCTCAGACACTGCGACCGCACACCCTCGCCCTGTGATTAAAAACTCAAAAACCACGCAGTGAATGAAAAATTTTCTTTACGGCCCCTCGCCCCTGTGTTAGTTTATACCCATTCTTTTCAGAATTTTCAAGAAATTTTGAAACTTGTGGACGATAAAAATTTGATCCATTCAGTCTGGGGACACAACAGGGCTGCGGGGTGTGGTTGTGGCAGAGCCAGTGCGAAACCAAGGACAGGGTTACCGTTTCGGTGTCCGAACCGGTGGGTTCGATGTGACCGCCGCTGCTTGGGAAACAAGGTCCGTTCCTGATGAAACCCAGTGTCGGTTGGTCCTCGAGGATGGCTTGCACTGGGTCGGCTTCGGGGTTGCAGACGAGCAAACTGGCACAGATGGGCGCTGGGGTTCTGGAAACGTTATGGCGATGCAGGCCGTGTTGCGTGACTTGGGTCAGCAAGTGGGGAGTGACTTGCCGTTGTGGTTCGTGGGCGGAATGGCATTTGATGCCGATCATTCTGTGACGCCCTTGGGCGATCGCTGGCCGGGGGCCCTGTGGATCCTGCCACGCTGGATTCTCTGGAAACGCCCGGAAGACGGCCCGTGGCGCTGGGCTGTTGTTGTGAAGGGGGATGATGTCGGGACGTTGGAACGCTGCTTGGATGCGGAAACTCGAGCGCTACACGATTGGGCGCGTACGGGGTCCGTCGTCGGTTCTGGTGCGGCTTTGGCATACGATGCGCCGGTGACGGCGGTATCGTTTGAGCAATGGGAGACGCAGGTGAAAGGGGCTTTGGCTGCGATCGTCGAAGGGTCTTTGACCAAAGTGGTCATGGCGCGCCACGAAGTCTGGCAGCTTGATCGGAGCGCAAGCCCTGATGATCTGGCCAGTCTGTTTGCTGTGATTGCCAGACAGGCTCACGGCACGACCCGAATGCTGTTATCGCGGGGAGCAAGTCAGGCGGTGGTCATGGCCACTCCTGAGCGCCTGTGCCGCTTTGATGGCTTGCGGCTTCAGTTGGATGCCTTGGCAGGGAGTGCCAGTCGCGGTACAGATCCAAGCGCGGATGACGAATTGGCACGCGCGCTCCTGGAGAGTGCCAAGGAGCGGGGTGAGCATCAATTGGTCATTGATGGCATCCAGGACGTGCTGCGGCCGTGGGTTGATACGTGGTCGTTTCCGCCTGAGCCGCAAGTGAAAAAGCTGTCCTATATCCAGCATCTTTTTACGCCTTTGGAGGCGAGCTTGGCTGAAGCGGCGGATATCGCCGCGATAGTCAATGCGCTGCATCCCACCCCGGCATTGGGTGGCGTTCCCAAGGATGCAGCCTTGCAGTTGATTCGTGACACGGAAGCGGCGCCGCGGGGATGGTATGGGGCACCTGTTGGGGTTGTTACGGCGGAAGGAGCTCAGTTTTGGGTGGCCATTCGCTTTGCGCACGTGTGGGGTGATCGCATCGCGTTGATGATGGGCGCAGGCATTGTGGCAGGGTCTGAAGCCAAGGCGGAGTGGCTCGAAACGGCGCGCAAGGGTGAAGCTTTGCGTGGCATTTTGAAACAGTGGGGGGCGATCGCACGTGTCTGCTGAAAACCCCAACGAACAATGGGCATGGATGATCCTGGATACCTTGGCCGCAGCCGGGGTTCAAGACGTGGTCATCTCCCCCGGCAGCCGCTCAACGCCGCTTGCGGTGGTGGCAGACGCGCATCCGGACTTGCGGACCAGTATCTTGGTCGATGAACGCTCCGCGGGATTTTTCGCGTTGGGCATCGCCAAAGCCAGTCAGAAGCCGGTCGCTTTAATCTGCACATCGGGCACGGCAGGCGCCCATTACTACCCTGCCATCATCGAAGCGCAGTTAACGCACGTACCCCTCATTGCGCTCACCGCCGACCGCCCTGGCGCCGTGCGCGGCTTGGGTGCGGCCCAGACGATCGACCAGATTCACCTTTACGGCACCCGATGCGCCCACTTTTTGGATCTCCCCATGCCCCGCGCCTCGGAACGGGCCTTGCGCTCGGCTTCAGGACAAGTCACGCTGGCAGCCTTGGCCAGTGTTGACGGCCCCGTGCACATCAACGTGCCCTTTGACGTGGGGGCCGATGGGGCCTTGATCACGTTGCCCCCGCAAGGTCGGCAAACGTGGCAGCTCAGCTGGCTGACCAAAACCCTTAAAGCGGCGCACGCCGTGCCTGATGCGTCGTCACTCGCCGAGCTGGTCGCGCGTTGCACGCAAGCGACCCGACCACTGATCATTGCGGGTCCGGATGCCGGTTCAGCCGACACCTTGCTTGCACTGGCCCGTGTCCTCGATGCCCCCTTGGTCGCGGATGTGGCCTCGGGTGTGCGCGCCCAGAACGGTGCAGGCTACATTATCACCCACGCGGACGCATTCACGCGGCACCCCGAATGGCCGGATGCCGACCTCTTGTTGCGCTTTGGCGCGTGGCCCACGGGTAAAGGTGTCCAAACCTGTCTATCACGCTCCCAAGCCCATCAGGTGCTCTTTCAGGACACGCGCCAGAGACGCGATCCCGAAGCGCTCGCCCACACTGTGGTCACAGGACCGGTGGAGGCGGTTGTCCCTGCGCTCACCCAAGCCTTGCAAGGCGTTACCCGGCAAGGCTCAAACGGGTGGCGCGCCAGGTGGTGCTTGGCGGAGCAGCATGTCACACGCTGCCTTCATGAAACACCGGATGCCATGCCTGAAGAAGCAGCGGCAGTGCGCGCAGCCCTGAGCGGCACGAATGAACCGATGGGGGTTGTTTGGGCCAGTTCGTTGCCGATTCGACACGGTGAGACCTACGGTGGGAGCGCCACCGCCCAGCTGCAGTCGTTGGCTTTTCGGGGTGCGAACGGGATCGATGGCCTACTCTCGGCAGCCGCCGGGGTTGCACTGGGGTCGGCACGTTTGGTTTTGTTGGTGGTGGGGGATATCGCATTTTTGCATGACTGCGGCGGCCTCAGTGCGATCGCCCGCAGCCCTTTCCCAATCGTCATCCTCTTGCTCAACAACGGCGGGGGCGGCATTTTTGACCAATTGCCCATTGCCAACGCGGTTCCGGGTTACGAACGCTTGTTTGCGACCCCCCAAGCAGTCAATTTTGGCCTGTTGACCCAAGCCTTCGGGCTCACCCATCACCGGGTAACGACCCCGGATGCAGTCGCTGACGTGATGCGCACGATGAGAGCCGATGCGCGACTTGGCCACCAGGTCATCGAAATGTGCACAAAGCGCGCGCAAACAGCACGGGCACACAAAGCATGGCTGCAGATGATTGTCGACACACTGCCGCGCGAGGTGCTTGTGTGAGTGGTGAGGTGATGAAGCAACAACAAGGCGTGTGGGAAGCGTGCGGTTTGCGACTGCAGACCCGCTGGTGGGGTGCAGCCGCGGGATCGGCACCCGTTTGGATTCTGTTGCATGGCTTTGCGGGATCAGCGGCTGCGTGGGAGCCGGTTGTGAAGCACTTGCCTTTAAACCGGTGTTACATTGGGGTTGATTTACCGGGACATGGGGGCAGCGCCTGGCCCAAGCAGGGTCTCACGCTTCAAGATGTCGCCAAGGCCTTGGCTGTGATGCTGCAAACGCTTGCTTTGGGGCCTGTGACGCTCATTGGTTACTCACTGGGTGGCAGGCTGGCGCTGCAACTGGCTTTGGGGTATCCCGAGGGTGTGGGGCACCTGATGCTCGTCTCGACTTCGCCGGGTGTGGCAGGTGCCACAGAACGGGATGAACGGCGGGAACGGGATGGTCGTTGGGCTGATTTATTGCGTGAAGAGGGCATGGCAGGATTTATCGCACAATGGGATGAGCAAGCCCTGTTTAATGGGGGGCGATCGCTCGATGATGTTCAGCGTGCGTGGTGGCGTGAACTGCGGCTCGCGCAGGACCCGGAAGGACTCGCACAGGCGATCGCAGCCTTCAGCCCCGGCCGTGAACCGTATGTCGGCCCTGCCTTGTCACAATGTCTTTTGCCAACCGAACTCGTGGTGGGTGCAAACGATGCGCGTTATGTGACCTGGGGCGAAACCATGCGGGATGAGATGCGTGCGAGTCGCTTGCACGTTTTGGACGGGGTGGCACACAACGTGCCTTTGGAGACACCGAACGAGTTGGCGCAAGTGATGCTTGGCTCACTGATTTAGATAAAGGAGGATGACCCATGGGTGTTGAGAGTCCGGTAATTCGTTCGGCGGCGTCTTGGCAGAAAAAGCGCGACTATACGGATATCCGTTATGAGGTCTATGAGGGGATCGCAAAGATTACGATCAACCGGCCGCAGGTGCGGAACGCCTTTCGTCCTTTGACGGTACAGGAGTTGTGCCATGCGTTTGTGGAGGCGCGGGAGGATCAATCCGTGGGGGTCGTGATCCTGACCGGCGAAGGGCCCGATGCCTTTTGTTCCGGTGGGGATCAGCGCGTGCGGGGCGATGACGGATACGTGGGGTTGGATGGCGTGCCCCGCTTGAATGTGTTGGACCTCCAAAAACAGATTCGTTCGTTGCCGAAGCCGGTCGTGGCGATGGTTGCGGGCTACGCCATCGGTGGCGGGCATGTGTTGCATGTGGTGTGTGATCTGACGATCGCCGCTGACAACGCACGCTTTGGCCAGACCGGCCCCAAGGTGGGCTCGTTTGACGGCGGCTTCGGCGCGAGTTACCTCGCAGAAATGGTCGGTCCCAAAAAAGCCAAGGAAATCTGGTTTTTGTGTCGGCAGTATGATGCGCAACAGGCCTTGGCCATGGGGCTTGTCAACACGGTGGTGCCGCTTGCAGAACTGGAAGAGGAAACGGTTCGGTGGTGTCAGGAGATGTTGCAGATGTCGCCCTTGGCCTTGCGTTGTCTCAAGTCCGCCTTCAATGCGGGTACGGATGGGCAAGCCGGGTTGCAGGAACTCGCAGGGAATGCGACCTTGCTTTATTACATGAGCGAAGAGGCGCAAGAAGGCCGTAACGCTTATGTGCAGAAGCGCAAGCCCAATTTCTCCCGGTTTCCCCGGAGGCCGTAGGATGACAGGGATTGGTGTTTGGGTGCAAGCTGCCCGGCCGCGAACACTGAGTGCCGCGGTGGTGCCTGTTTTGCTGGGGGGGGCGATCGCCGCAGACCTCGGCGCACTCAACCCCACAGTTGTGATTTGCGCCCTGCTATGCGCCGTGTTGCTGCAAATTGCCGCCAACTTCGCCAACGATTACTTCGACTGGCGGCAAGGTGCGGACACGCACGAACGCCTGGGTCCCGTGCGGGTGACCCAGGCAGGGCTCGCCTCCCCGCAGGCTGTCATCAAGGCCACTGCCTGGACCCTGGTTTTGGCGGCGGGCTGCGGTGTCTACCTCATCGCGCAAGGGGGATATCCCATTTTGATCATCGGGCTTGTTGCAATGCTAACAGCCATCGCCTACACGATGACCCCATTCAAGTTGGCTTATCGTGGGTTGGGCGAAGTATGTGCTTTCGCGTTTTTCGGTCCGATCGCCGTACTTGGCACCTTGCAGGCGCAACTGGTTGCCATCACGCCCCTGACGCTGGGGTTATCGTGTCCTGTGGGTTTGTGGGTGGCTGCGATCATGCTCGTCAACAATTTGCGGGATCACCACAGCGACGCGGATTGCGGCAAGCGCACCCTGGTCGTGCGCTTTGGCGTTCGCTTCGGACGCCTCCTCTATGGCACGTTGATAACCAGTGGCTTTGCCATTCCCTGCGCCCTGGTGGCGGCTGGCTTGCTGGATGCCAAAGCCTTGCTTGTGTTGGTTGCTATACCGCTCACCATCGCCCCCACACAAGCGGTGTTTGCGCCCATCGACGGACCGCGCCTCAATCAGGCACTCGGTCAAACGGCGCGCCTGACACTGGTTGCCGGGAGCCTGTTGGCCTTGGGGGTCGCGTTGTGATGCGCCTCGTTTGCCACCATTTGCCTTACCACGTGTCATTTAAACAGCCCTTGCGCACGGCGGGGCAAACCTGGCACACGCGTGAGGGGTGGTGGATTGCCCTCAGGGATCGCTCAGGCCTGAGCGGACTGGGTGAAGTGACCCCTTTGCCCCCGTGGGGTTCAGAGTCGTTCTCCCAATGCCAGGAAGCTTTGAACACGCTTGCCTCACGGACCTTTGACCTCCCGGCGTGGCCAGGGTTCACGAACGTGGATGAATGGTCGAAGGCCTGTCAACAGGTTTTTGGCATCCAAGCCGGGGTTTCCCCAGCCCTTTGGGCCGGCCTCGAACTGGCCTTGCTGGATTATTGCGCCAAAGCGGAAGGTGTCCCGTTGTATCGTTTATTGGGTGCCGTCCAGCCAGCGCCTGTGACCATGAATGCATTGCTTGCAGGAAACACCCCGGACGAACTGAGCACGGTGGCACGCGCGTATGCCAAAGACGGTTTTAAATGCTTCAAACTGAAGGTGGGGTATCTCTCCAATGAGGAGGACGTGGCGCGGGTTGCCAGTTTGCGTCAAGTATTGGGGCCTTGTGCGCGGCTGCGGCTGGACGCCAATGGGACGTGGTCGCGTCCCGATGCGATCGCCAACCTCAAACGCTTCGCACCCTATGACATCGCTTACGTCGAACAGCCGGTGGCGGCAACCGACTTTGAAGGCCTGCGCATCGTGCAGGAAGCCTCGGGTGTGCCAGTTGCCGCGGATGAAGCCTTGGGCGCCGGAGCCGATGCTCCCCAACGCCTCATCCAAGCGGGCGTGACGGCACTCGTGCTCAAGCCGGGCGTGCACGGCGGCCTCTTGCGCGCCTTGGCGATTGTGCGGGCGTGTCAAGCCAACCATACTACCGTTGTCATGACCTCGGCGCTGGATCGCGGCATCGCGTCGCTGGGAATCTTGCACGCACTGAGCACGACGGAGCATCCGGCACCCTGCGGCTTGGGCACAACCGCGTGGCTGAATGATACGTGGCCAAATCCACCGTTAACCGCTCAGGGGCCAGTCTTGACCCCGACTAAGGGGTACGGTCTCGGTGTGAATCACCTGCCTGCGGATTTAGCCACTTGGCGCCCGGAGGCAGCGACATGCTAACCCCATCCAACCACAGTGACTCGACAAAAATGGACTCATTGACGCTGGCTGACCACATCCACGCGTTGGCTGCGTCCGACCCGTCACAGGTTCTGATGATTGACCCACAAGGCAACCCGCTGACGGCTGGGGCTTTGTATGAACGCATTGAGACGTTTTATCGACACCTGGTTGCGCAAGGGGTGAGTTCAGGTGAGGTCGTGGCACTCAAAGGGCCCAATGGCGTGGATTGGGTGGCCGCCTTGTTGGCGTGCCATCGGCATGGACTCCACACCCTCGCCCTTTCCACGCGGTGGACTGAAGCGGAATGCACGGATGTCTTGATGCGTGCGAGTGCGCACTGGCAGTGGACCTTCCCCGGTGACCCACCTGGTTTGCAGCGCTTGGGGACTCAAGCCAAATTGGCAAAGATGGGGGCGCCTGAAATTTGGCTTGCGACGTCTGGAACAACGGGACGACCCAAGATTGCGCGGATTCCGGTTGCAACGGCTGTGCGTGCAGCGCGAGCCGTGAATGGGCAGCTGGCTTTGGGCGCAGGCGATCGCTGGTGGCTTGGTATCCCCTTGTATCACGTGGGTGGGTTAAGCATCGTCTTTCGGTGTCTGTTGGCGCGCGCGGCATTTGTGATGGCCGAGCGTTTCGATGCGACCGAAGTGCTGGCGGGGTGGCACCAGCAAGCCGTCACGGTTGCGTCGATCGTTCCGACGATGTTGCAGGATTTGGTGGATGCCACAGGCGATCGCCCCTGGCCACCGTTATTACGCGTGGTATTGGTGGGAGGCGCGGCGGTCGATCCTGCCTTGCTGGCACGCTGTCCCTTCGCGCTCCCAAGCTATGGCCTCACCGAAGCGTGCGCGGCAGTCACCATCGCCAAACTTTCCGAACGGGGTCAGGCACTGCGTCACAGTGGTTGTGCCCTGCCCAGTACCGCCGTACGCATCGTGAATGAAGCAGGCGCGGTGCAACAGGCGGAAACAGCGGGATTGATTGCCATCGAGGGACCGGGCGTCTTTGCTGGTTATCTGGGCGAAGCCCCGCAAAGCGGTTGGTTAATCACGGGCGATCTTGGACACCTGGATCAGGCCGGCAACCTCGTTGTGCACGCGAGGCGCGATGATCTCATCGTCTCCGGTGGTGAAAACATTTATCCCGCAGAGGTCGAGCGCGTATTGCGGACCTTTCCGGGCGTTCGGGAAGCGGCGGTTGTTGGCATCGCGCATCATCGGTGGGGCCAACGGCCGGTGGCGTGGCTTGGCGTGACAAATGTGTTCGCGGGCGAGGCTGCCTTGCGGGCGTGGCTGACGCAACACCTGGCTGCATTCAAATGTCCGGATCGTATCCATATTGTTGACGACCTCCCGCGTTTGGGAAATGGAAAATTAGACCGCGTGTTGATCAAAAAAAATTCCACAGTAGGGGAAATCAATTAAGATGAACACATCAGTTGGAGGCCGTGCCATGTCTGAAACGCCCCCGTTGCCGCCCCATTTGTACCAAGCCTGCGAAGCGGTGGGCGAGTTGATGGAGTTGTGGGGCTTCAAGCGTGTGCTTGGCATGATCTGGACTTTCGTGTTTTTGAAGGGCGAACCGGTCACCGCGCGAGACATCAAGGAAGGCTTGGGGGTTTCGAGCGGCCTGGTCAGCATGTCGCTTGCGGAATTGCAGCATTGGGGGGTGCTCAAGCGCCATTCACACCCGGGCGATCGCAGGGAATACTACGTGGCCGAATCGAACATCGGGCGCCCCATTCTAAAAGTGCTGCGGGAACGCGAACTCTACCAACTGGGCACGATGCTCGACGTGCTCAAAGACGTTCGAACACGCCTTGACCCCGCCCAGGATGCCGTTGCCATCACACAGCTTGATACCCTCATCACACTCTCCGAGCTCGGCCAAGTCCTGTTTACGGAATTTTTGACCCTCGGTGAAAAAATGCTCAGAGAACCCATTGCCACCGACGTCCAATCAGGCCTGCTCAAAACCTTGCGCGCCTTGAACCGGGTGCTGGTGCGCAAACCATAATCTGATGGCTGTACCGCGTTGTAAACGATAGAAAAGACTGACAACGGAGGAGAAGCAGCCCGTCGTCTGATATTCCTTGGTGCTTCAAAAACTGTGCTGATGGACAAACCGTGTCAAGATTGGTCTCAAGCGGCGCCATCCGACGTTGTACAACCACGTTTAGTCCGGCAATCTTTCAGTGATTCGCTTCACGACATGTTGGGAGTCAATCCTTAAAGCCGTCGTTAAAACTTTCCGGTTCACACAGGCGAATTGTCACTAATTAGAGACCGTTCTCCAACGTGATGGCGCTCCGCCGAGTCGGCTGGTTTGGGGATGACAGCCAGGGTGCAACGGGCGATCGCAACGGGCAATCCTGCTTCATCCGCGATGCGGATGTCCCAGACCTGTGTGCGGCTGCCCCGGTGAATCGGCGTGGCGCTTGCCGTGATGATGCCGCCAGTCTTGGGCCTCAGGTGATTGGCATTAATCTCAAGCCCCACGGCCACATGCGTTTCAATGTTTACATTCAAACACCCGCCGATGCTTGCAACCGTTTCTGCGAGCGCAACCGTCGCGCCGCCATGCAAAACACCAAAGGGCTGCATCACATGCCTGACAACCGGCATCTCGGCCCGCACGCACTCAGGCCCCGCTTCGAGCAGACGGATACCGAGATAATCAGCCAAAGTATTAACCCCAGCAGTAACCAGCCAACCCAATCCCGCATCGTTTAATTGTTGCTCATCCAAGGAACCAACCCTCCAAACCGACGTGACACACATCCCGAAACCCGACAGATCTTGGAATATTGTAAAGGGTGATAACCATTTGACCTGAATACACCCATTCTTGTAACAATTGCTTGGCCGTCGATTGAGGTTCGGAAAGCCTGCCGGTCAGAACGACGATGACGGCACCAACAAACGTGGCTGTAGTCACTGTGGGAAGTACACGAACAGAACCAGGCGACATACACGATATCGCAACAGTAAACGGCAACAATTCAAGGCTGAACATCGGTTGTCGTGATTCGTATGTTGGGCGCGCTGCGCCATTGTTACCAGGGCGCGTTAAGCACACATTAAGCCCGAGATGGTGTATTCTAAAGCGCGTGCGGTGACAGTCAAGACTGACAGTTGCTCAGGGTGATACTCATTGGGTCGCTACATCGGGTCAAAGCGGTCGATGGTTTGACCTGATACAGCGACCGGTTCTGAGGCTTTTTGATTTAAAATGGTTTCGGCGGATGGCTTTCCTGGTATCAGATTAGCGGATTGTTCGTTGTCGTTGTGCAGGTTGTGGCACTTGGTTTTGATCCACTAACCCTTGCGTCATGATCAGATGGTTGTTGTCTGTTTCGCGAAACCGAGGGTTCCGTTGCGTGTTGGGCGACTCTTTTGACTGGGTGGTTTGGGAATGACTTTGGGTGTGACCTTGGATGACTTGATTTTTGATTTTTCGGTTTATCCGCGTGCCATGCAAGGTGGCGGGGTTTTGAAGGCTGTCATCAAGCAGGAGTTAACCGACTTTGTGGTGGATGAGATTCCGGACTGGCAAGCCGATCCTGCGGGGACTCATTTGTATGTGCAGGTTGAAAAGTCTGATTTGACGACGCAAGAGTTGATTAAACAGTTTGCGGAGCATTTTGGTCTGATGCAGGAGCAGATTGGTCATGCCGGTTTGAAGGATCGCCGCGCCGTAACCACCCAGTGGTTGTCGCTAGCAGGTGTCAGCCAGGCAGCCGTCGAAGCGTGGGAAGGTTCCGAGCGTTTCCGTTGTTTGTCGTTCGCGCGGGGTGCGTCGCGCATCAAGGAAGGGCAGTTATTGGGCAATCGTTTCAAGATTCTGTTGCGGGCACCGGATGATAGGGGATTTGATGCTGGTGACGCGGCTGCGATTGAGGCGGCCTTGATAACGTTGCAACAAGTTGGTGTGCCCAATTATTATGGGCCGCAGCGTTTCGGGCGTGATCGCGACAATGCGCGTCGGGGCTTGTATTTGTTGCGGCAGGGCAAGGGGCGTTCCAAGCGGTGGTTGGATCGGCTGTGCATCAACAGTTTGCAAAGTCTGATTTTTAATGACTGGGTGGCTGCGAGATTGCAGGCGGGAACCTTGAACCAGGTGATCAAGGGGGATATCGCGCACAAGCACGCGACGTTTGGGAAGTTTCTGGTGGATGATGCGGCGCGCGAGAACCCACGGGCGGTGAGTTTTGAGATCAGCGCCACGGGCCCGATGCTGGGGCGAAAGTATCACGAAGCCCAGTTTGATGCGCGTGACATCGAGGATGGGGTGCTTGCAACGCGGGGTCTGACCCGGGATGATTTCAAACCATGTTTGGGGTCACGACGTGAGGGTCGTGTGTTGTTGAGCCATGTGGCGGTAGAACTTGCCGAGGCTGGCATTTGGTTGCGATTTGCCTTGCCGCGTGGGGCGTATGCAACGTCGGTGCTACGGGAATTCGTGGCGGTGGAATGTTTGAGCGGGTGTGAATGACCCCGAGGCGTTTACCCTCTGTGGCGCGTGCAATACAAGGCGTGCTCTCGGTTGTCGCGCGATTACTTTACCGGGTGCAGGTGGAGGGACAAGCTTGTCTTCCGGAAAACGGTCCGGTGCTGATTTTATCCAATCATGTGAGTTTGATTGACTGGATATTTTTGAGCCACGCGCTCAAGATGCTACCGCAGTTTGTGATCCACAAACGCTATTATGACATCCGCGCATTCAGACCGTTTTTGAAGATGGCCCGTGTCATCCCCATTCTCACAGGCAAAGAGGATCGTGCGGTACGGGAAGAGGCCTTTACGCGTGTGACGGCGGCCTTCGAAGCGGGTGCGTGGATTTGCGTGTTTCCGGAAGGCAAACTGACCCGGGATGGCTATCCGTTGGAACTGAGACCCGGCTTCGAACGCATCTTGCAGAATTGTCCGGTTCCGACGGTCGTGGTGGTGTTGGACGGTCTTTACGGGAGTTTTTTCAGTTTGGGTGGCGGGCCAGCGATGCGCAAGTGGCCGATGGCGTGGCGATCGCCTGTCCGTATCCGATTTTTGGCGTGTCTGGCCCCTGAGCAGGCACGCATCGACACCGTCCACGCCCTGATGACGGATGCCCTCCGATAATACGGCTGCGCTTGCTTTACAGGATTGTTCGCCGCGCCCTGTCAAATACCCGTTAGCGCGCAACTCGCATGAATGCGCCATTCAGGCACGCGGCCAACTGGCACCGCGCAGAATTTGCCGAAACTCCTCCACCGACATGCGGTCCTGCGTGCCCGATGGGTTGCTAAAATAGCAATGACCGTTCTCAATCCGATCCAATAAAACAAAATGCCCAGAGCCTTTCCACGCTAAAAGACAGGGCACGCTATCACCCGAGGCCAACGCTGTTTCAATGTTTCTCCAGATAGAGTCTCGGTTAAGCGAAGAAAGCACGTAGGTCGAGCGATATTGTTGACCGGTTGTTTCCGCCAAAATCTTGGCCATACCAGGCTGAGTCAGACCGACCATCGGGTTCCGGGTGGCGGTCCAACGTCTCCAAGGACTGGGCTTGACATCTGATACATGCGGTTTGCCAAGGGTGTGTCTATCAAATCGATTGTCGTAATTCAGGAAAAAATTACCGACGTCCATCAAGGCGGGCTGCAACAGACGCACCGATGGTGTCCGCCCGCCATCGTTTTTGTTCGCCCAGTCACTGTTGCGGCGCAAAACGGTCCCGCTGACGGTTTTGACCGAACCCGACAGACTGGCGAGTCCAGCGACCAACCGCACGTATTCTACCGGGTTTTTCCGAATCAAAACCACCGAGGCCACAACGGTGGCGCATGTCAGCCGGTCCTGTTGCCTCAGATTCGTTGGGTCATTGATCTCAATCAGGAGGGAACGAATCAATTCAGCGCGCGATACGCCAGGCTCGAGAACCTGTTTATTCAAAGCGACCAACTGTTCAAGAAGGTCCATCTCTCCTTTGGCACCGCTTGGTTTGGTCAGCTTTCCCGACAACAGCAGCCGCAGCAGGGCATCGCGGGCCAAGGGGTCACCACGCAAGGTATCCGCCAGTCGCTGATAGTCTTTGGCGCGCGCCCCCAACCGCGTGTTGGCGACTTGCTCCCGTGCACGCTGAGCGACGATGTGCGCCCGGGCAGCCGTGGTTTCGGCGATCACGTTTTTCTGGGGTGAACGCAAAATATCGTGCGTCTTGAAACGCACATTTTTTTCAGGCTCCGCCCTTCCAGGCGTTCCGATTTTCATGTAATCGGTCATAAACTGCCGCCAGCCGACCACCGCAGCCTCTTGACGCCCGACATCAGGTGCCGGGGATTTCGGTCGTTTGCGCAGCCCAATTGGGACCTCGCCTGGCGAAGAAACAATCACGGACTTAAGCTCACTCACGCCGACGCTCCATCCTCGGGTACTTCCCGATATCATCGTTTTCGGGATTGAATAACTGACGTCGATACCGCACGTTTTTTCGGACAAGTTGAAACCCCAGTTGCCCGGGGTCGGTGGAACAACAATCTGTTTAGGCCACTAACGGGCCATTCAAGGCATTGGGGTGGTCTGTTAGGCAGGCGCTGTATCTTACAGCGTCACCGGAATAGGGCTTGAGTTTCCCCCAAGTCGACTGGGTTTCTCTCACCAAAACGATTTTCATGCCGTGTACCAGCCGCGGCCTCATTGAAATGACCAATTGACATCCTGGGAACAAACGTTCTATCATGCCACGCGTGGATGGTCGCTTAAATTTGCACACAACGACTGATTGATGACGTTAGGCGTGGGAGGCACGACGGATGAACGGAGAGGCTTTTTACCGCGTATCGTGTTGTGATGCGATTGAGTGGTTGCGAACATTGCCGAGTGCGTCAGTGGATTTGATCATTACGGACCCGCCATACGAATCATTAGAAAAACATCGAGCGGTTGGTACAACAACACGACTCAAGCACAGCAAAGCATCGAGCAATGACTGGTTCAAAATATTTCCGAATGAACGGTTCGAGGCCTTGTTTGGTGAATTTTACCGAGTTTTAAAAAAGAACTCGCATTTTTATCTTTTCTGTGATCCCGAGACCATGTTTGCTGCAAAGCCCATCGCAGAGCGCGTCGGCTTTAAGTTTTGGAAACCGATCATTTGGGATAAGAAAAAAATTGGCATGGGTTATCATTATCGTGCCCGTTATGAAAACATCCTATTCTTCGAAAAAGGGAAGCGAAAATTAAATGATTTGGGTATATCTGACATCATTGAAGTGCCTCGGGTTTTCAATGGCTATCCAACAGAGAAACCTGTCAAGGTGAGTGAGATTCTGGTGCAGCAGAGTTCGATGCCTGGTGAGTTGGTGATTGATCCCTTTTCAGGATCTGGTTCTGTAGGGGTCGCGGCAATCGGCTTGGGGCGTTCCTTTAAAGGGAATGACATTTGTGCTGAGGCGGTGGATATAACAGAAGGCAGGATCAAAGCTGCCGGCGGTCAGCCGTTCGTCGAAACATACAGTACTGATGATAAAATTACACAACTTCGTTTGATTGGCTAAGCGTATTCATCTTTGGATGGACGATACAGGTGATTAAAATGACCGGTAGTGAATATGCAAATAGAATTGCTTCTTATGTTCTTAAAAACTATGGTGATCGCGGGGTAGAGGTTTATCGCGAATTAAGCCTCGGCAAAACGATTATTGGCAAAAACCGTCGTATGGACATTCTTGTTGTAAACATGGATACGGATAAAGCTTTTTGCATTGAATGTAAGTTTCAGGACACGCAAGGCACGGTCGATGAAAAAATTCCTTATGCATTGGCTGACATGGAATCAGTGCGCACCTATATTCCTGGATGCATCGCCTATGCAGGAGGCGGACTGTCGGTTGGTGTTCAACATATGCTGCAGGCCTCACCAATTGCGGCGTACTGTTTGCCACCCGAGACGCTCGCGCGTGGTTCCGCAACAGAAGAACTTGACCACCTTCTCGCCATGACGTTTCACTGGTGGGATTTGTTGATTGGGACCAAACGTCCGTTTAGATTGTCGTAACCGACCAACGCTGTGTTCGTAAGCATCAAGGGTAGGTGGTGGCGTAAAGGAAGGCGCCGACGAGGGTGCTCACGCCCAGTGGGTATTTGAGCGCGCCGAGGTAGTGTCGGGTTGTGAGGCCAATCAGTGCGTGTGCGCGAAACACTTGATAAGGCGCCAGCATGCAAGCAGTGACGACAAAGCCCCAGGCAAGGCCGTAAGGTCCCCAGAAGGTCCCGACCCACAGGCACAGGGGCAAGACACAGGTTCCCATCAGATTGGCGCGAAACTCCATGTCGGGCCGTCCTTGGCTGACATAAATCAGTCCCACGGCAAAGCTCAGTGCTTTTAGGAGTCCGACGAATACCAAAATGCGCGTGAAGACGACGGCAGCTTCCCAGTGAGCGCCGAACAGGGCGGGAATGAGGCGATCGGCATACACAGCCAACGCAACCAGGGCGGGCATTAGACACCACGCCAAGCGCCGCACCAGTTTGCGATACACATCGCGTGACTGGGGCAAATCGTTCTGCAATTGCGCAAAGATGGGGTAGGCCACGCGCATGACGGTGCTTGAGACTTTTAACATGGGATAGGTGACCAGTTTGTAGGCGAGCGCATACTGACCCAGCATGGCCGTGCCGAACAGGCTGCCAATCAGCACATAATCAATGTTCGCATTAAAATGACCCAGTCCACGCGTACCGAGGAGGGGTAAACCGAAACGCAGAATTTGGCGGCACTCAGCCCGGTCAGGCAGATGCTGGATCGCCAAACGCGCGTGCAGCCAATAAAGCACGGACTGAACCAGGTGCAAGGCCAGCAGTCCGAAGGCCAAGGCCCAGACACCGGCACCCAGTTTTAACAATCCGAGGGTTACAGTGACATTGACGAGCATCGCAATGGACTCAATCACGGCGATGCGACCAAAGGCCAAGGTTTTTTCGAGGTGGGCCCGCGGCACGGATGAGACCGCAACCAAGACGACAACCGGCAGCAGGCCCATCACCAGTTCGCGCCACGCGAGTTGTACACCGGGGATCCCAAGGCCGAGTGCACACCCGGCAAGAAGGCTCAACCCGGTTCCAAAAACCGCGCTAAGCCAAAATGCCGATGCCAAAGCCTGTGGTGATGGCGTTGCCGTGCGAATGTACCACACGCCCACACCCAAGTCGGCCAGCAAGGTTAAAGCTGCAATCATCACATTGGCACTCGTCCACATACCAAGCACGGCGGGCGTCAAGGTATTGGCAACCACCAAAAAACACGTGTATTGCAAGGCTTGCACCAGAATCACGCCAGCGGCGTTCGAGCCGATGCCGCGTCGCAAACGCTGTGCCGATTGTAACTGCGAAGCCAATCTAGCTGTCCTTTCCACAATTTCCGGTCGCGTGCAACGATACAGAAACGCGTTGATTGGTGAATAAAATCCTGACTGTTGTTCAATATCTGATGATGGAACCGCTGTTCGGACACAGATAACCAGTGGTGCATTGGCCAGTGTGACGACCAAATGAGCGACCGTCTTGAGGCGCCGTGCTTCAAAATTTTCATACACCCCTCGCTGGAACCATGCAAAAATCGTAAAATAAAGGGTCGCCACCGGTCCGCGACCGATTGGTGCAGTGTCGAGAGGTTGTTTCAAACCAGCATGGCCGAAGATGTGGCGCCTGTTTTAATCTTCCAGGAGGAGTCCAGACCACAACCACGGCGGTGGCTGATTGTGTTGCCGACAGTTATGACGTTGGGCAATGCGTTGTGCGGATTTGCAGCGTTGGTGGTTTTGCGGGATGTTGGTGTTTTTGGTGACGACGCGGCGAGTTGGGAACCATTGCGGCTGGCGGGCTATTTAATTCTTGTCGCTTCCCTATTTGACATGCTGGATGGATTCGTGGCGCGTTTAACCCGCACTAACAGTGCTTTTGGGGCGCAGTTGGATTCTTTGTGCGATGCAGTGGGTTTTGGGGTTGCGCCCGCGTATCTGATTGGTCTTTATTGGGAGCGCATGGGTTTAATGCCTGCTTTGCCGTGGGTGGGTTGGGTCATCGGCGGGCTGTTTTTGATGGCGGTGCTCTTGCGCTTGGCGCGTTTTAACGTGGAGGATCCGCAAGATGAATTGGGGCATCTTTATTTCAAGGGCATGCCCTCGCCCGCGGCTGCCTCGCTGGTTGCGGCGCTGGCAATTACCGTCGTGAATGTGAGTGGCGGGCACTTGGGTTTTGTGGTGCTGCCCGCTGGCTTGGCCATTGGGCTCACCAATGGTTTACATGTGTTGTTGCCTGCGCTCGGTGCCGTAGTGGCTGGTTTGATGGTGTCGAGCGCTTGCTATGCCGATTGGCCCAAGCATTATTTAAGAAAGTTGCAACCCCGTTGGCATGTGGCGATTCTATGCGTGGTCGCCGTTTTGATGGGCATCGGTCCTGCGGTGGCACTGATGTACCTTTGCTATGCGGCAACGCCCCTTGCCCAACTGTTGTTCCGGCGCGTCAGTATTGTAAAAACGTCTTAAGCGCGGGCACGCCCGACCACCTCGCCGGCTTTGACCCGCACTTCGAGGCCAGACGCCGAATCACGAAGCAGGTCATCATCAAAGGTGATGCAAGCCGGTTCGAAAAGTACGATGATGGTGGAGCCGCCGTAGCGAAAGTGCCCTTTTTCCTGTCCCGCAACTACCGCGCCGGGGACGTAATTCTGCATGATCGTCCCGATCATGATCGCCCCCACCTCCACCAGAACCACCTGTCCAAAAGCTTGAGTATGCAAGGTGGCAGACATCCGTTTGTTCAACCCGAACAAACCCGGTACTTTCTTGACGGCAATCGGATTGACCGAATGGTAGATACCCGGAATGGTGCGCGCCTCCGTTGCCAAGCCGGCCACGGGGAAATGAAAGCGGTGATAATCCTGAGGCGCCAGTCGCAGCACGATGGCCGCGCCTCCGCAGTATCGATTGGCCATTGATTCGTCGTCCAGCAAAGCGGCCAGACTCACATTCAGACCCTTGATGGGTAAATGAGTGGTTGTGGCCAACTCAGGGTAGACCAACAACTTGCCATCTCCTGGCGAACCGAACTGGGTTGGGTCATCGGAATACACACGGGCATCCGGTTTGAGGCGACGCTCAAAGAACGCGTTGAAATGGGGGTAAGCCGCCACGTCGAGTTCTGCTTCAGTCGGATCGATGTCAAATTGCTCGATCAGGGGTTGGATGAGAGCGCGGCTGGCACGGCTGTGCATACGTAAGCCATACAGGGTGCTCACCCAGTGGCGTTTACAAGCCAGATTGACCAGCCAGGCACTGAGGCGGTGTTCGTAAAGCAGTGATAGAGCGAAGGCTGCGTAGACGGGTTCTTCGACGACAGCCTGGGTTTGGCGATCGCGCACACGAACGAACGCACCGCGGGGTTCCGATGTGGTCACGCGGGATACACCGTATCTGTGCCACGTGGGGCATCGCAGTAAAAGGTGTACGCCGGCGGCAGGTTCAAGATGGTGCGTCGCAACTGAATCTGCTCAAAATAATGTCGCAGGTGGTTCATTAAAAAGAGTGAGTATTGGTACAACAAAAACCGGCCATTCGGTTTGAGTGCGCTCACTGTGCCACGCAAGATCTCGTGACGAATCTGCTCAGGGAGCGTCGTAAACGGCAAACCAGACACAATGGCATCTGCACGGTCGAGTCCCAACTGTTCCAAAATGGTCTGCACATCTGCGGCGCTGCCGTGAATCACCTTGACGCGTGGGTCCTTGAAACGGCTGCACATGGTGTGAAAAAATTCGTCGTTCAGTTCGATGCAAACCAAATGTGCTTCGGGGTGTAGGCGTTTGACGATTTCGCTGCTAAAAACCCCTGTTCCGGGCCCAAATTCAACCACGACCCGCGCTGCATCGAAGTCGACGCCATCAAGGAGGTCACGAACCAGTTGGGGTGAACTGGGCATGACTGAGCCCACTTTGCGGGGGTTGCTCAAAAATCGAAGAAAAAACTGAAAATGATCGCGCACCGCCACCTGCCTTTATTTAGCAACATTATAAGCGCAAGAGCGGAGGCCCTGCAAACTTCCAAGCAAGGACCACTGGCAAGGTCCTGGGTTTCAACCATTGTCCGGGTGTTGTCGCGGATCCCAAAAATCAGCATCGTGACGAAGACACCCTGCACATTCTGCAACCGGCACCTGCTTCGCGCGGGTGTTCAGGCAGGCTGTGCCTGACGTCAGGAGGCTGATGACGCATGCACATTTTAATCGCAACGGACGGTTCAGACGAAGCGCTTCATGCCCTGCATGAAGCGGCAAGGGTGTTGAATAAAGAAGCCACATGGTCGGTCTTGGCCGTTGGCGACCCGGGGCCTCTGGGAAGCGATCTGGGTTACTTTGAAAGTGGGGCTCCCATCATCCATCCAGCCATCGAAGCGGCACGCTCCGAAGCCGAGACTTACGCTCAAGCCGCCTGTGCGGCCTTGATTCAAGCAGGCGTTGCCCAACCCTATCACCATGTTGCGGTTGGGGATCCGGCCAGCACGATTTTAAGCGAATGTACGAGATTGGGCGTGGACATTCTCGTTGTTGGCAGTCATGGCCGTGGCTGGATGGGACGATTGTTGCTTGGCAGCGTGTCGGACAGTCTGATTCACAGTTTTAAAGGTGCTGTATTCCTGTCTCGCAAGCGTCCCTGACGGTCGAACACAACCAGCCAACGCTAAGGTGACGCATCGGTTTGGGTTAAAAACTTGGGTCGCAAACGAAAAACATTGAGCAAGGATTGGCTGTTATTGAATAAGAGCCAATCCTTGCTTAACACTCAACGCGGTTGGACATGGCAGAGGCAAAAACATCACGCACGCACCTGCTCTGACTCAAAACAGAGAAGATTTAGGCACCAGTCAAAGCGTTTTTATATCGACCATCGTGTGTCAATGTTTTACGCAAACGCATCACAGGCCGGAATCCCGGTGCGGAAAATTGGCATCCACTGCGTGCCGTGGCGCCAATCGCAGTTGTCTGCGCCACAGTTCGAAGGTAACGAGGGCTAACAGAGCACTTGCGGCTTGGCGCTCACCGGACTGATGCCGCCGCCACAGCTCACGCAGGCCGTTGGCGTTAAAAAAGCCGTTGTTGAGGGTGCTTGTGTCGAGCAGAATGTCTTCGAAGTATTGCTTGGCTTCGTGGCGCAGAAGCGCTTGTGGATCCGCAAACGCCTGGGTACGGCCGGCGTGCCGGTATCGTTTCATCTGCTTGATGCCGTAGCCCACCGCGCGCGTGGGCCAACTGGCGCTAATCGCGACGCCGGAGCCCGTACGGGGAATGCGGGCGAGATCGGGTGCTTGGTGTTTGATCACCTCTGCAACCAGTTTCCGTCTCGTCGCGGCCGGGAGGCGCAGATGAAAATCCGTCAATTCATAATCGTCAAAGGCCTTGCGCACCTCGTGCGCAGTTCCTGCGATTTTGAGGCCCCACTGGGTGAAGCGGCGCTGACGATGGACCAGGCCAAAGCTGGTGAGCCAGTCTTCGGGGCCATCCGCTTCAATCAGCGCCGCTTCGTGCGCAAAACGGGTATCAAGACACTGCAGCAAAGAGCGTGCGAAGTCGTCATCGAAGCAAGTGACGAGATCCGACGGAGAGCAACCTTGCCATAAGGATGCAAACACCCGTTGCGTCAACGCCTCGTGGGATTCAAAATTCGTCAGTACCGGGCGGCCGTGCCATGCATGACGCAAGAGCAGTTCGAGCCGCTGGACAAGCGACGTGGGGCGTTCCTGCAAGATGCCATCCACGCCCTCGATGCGCCCGAACGGTGACGTGACGCCATAAACAGCGGTTGGGGCAAGTCCGGCTACCTCATCGATGCCATCGCTGTTGTGCGCGTGAAACAGGCTCACCAGCCCTTCGCCGAGTTCGAGTATTCTGGGAGTTTCGGTAATCAGGTAATCGGAACGCAACGTTGCCAGGTGATGGTTCAGACCTCGTGCTGCCGCTACCCGCCTCGCAAGGCGTACGTCGTCGCTGCGGGGATGACCGAAGGTGTAAGCCGGAAAGTCGAATCGGGAGGCGAAGGCGACCATCAAGCGGGTGTCCGTACCGCCGCTTAGGGTGACCACCACGTCGCCTTGCAAGCTGCGTCTGATGGCTTGTTTGAAACGTTCGGTCGCCTCTTCGAGCCAAGCGGCGCGCGGACGCGGTCTTGATTCGATGCCCCCTGTGTAGAACGGCTTCCAGTAACACACAGAGTCGGTTCCATCGGCGTGGATGCGCATGATGGTTGCGGCTGGGAATGCCTGGATGCCTGCGATGTTGGTATCGTCGCCTAGGGGATACTCAAAAGCCAGGCAGGCAGCCACGCCGTTGAGGTCCATCATTGCGGGGGTCAGACGGGCTTCGCGAATGGCTGCGATGTCGGGGGCCAGGTAAAAGCGATCGCCCAACCGCGCCATCACATGGGGGCGGGATGCATAGCGATCGCTCACCAGGGTCAAGGTTGACTCGTGCCGATCCCATACGGCCAAAAAATACGACCCATTGAGGCTTGCGACACCCGCTGCGCCATCCGCTACGTAGGTTGCGAGAAAGACATCGGCGTGATCCCGTCCCGTCAGTGGTACCCCGCGCGCGTTCAGGGTTTGCCTCACACGGTCGCAATCCCGTATCTCACCTTGGGCTACGAGCAGATACCGCCCATCAATGCTGGTCAGGGGTTGGGGTGCCCGGTTGATGACACCCAAATCCAGCCGTCCCAACGCGATACCAGCACAGGCGTCACGCCAGGAATCAATCAGATAACCCCGCCGTTTATAGGCGTGGCGTTGTAATAAACTGAAACGCTGCGCGAGATCGGCGCGGGCACGGGAGTCGAACAGGACGGTCAAGCCAGGCACGGACATCCTCCTTCGCAATCGTGATTGCAGAAGAGACTGTACGGGGCAAGCGTGGCCGCGTCGCGCACCGAATGGACAAGATGCTTTTACATTTGTGCGAGGCTTTCGAATTCACTGACCATATCATCCAGATAGGCCAGGCCTTTTTGCCAAAATTCCGGATCGCGGAGATCAACGCCCACTTTTTCCAGCAACGGCCCAATCGTGATTGAGGTCCCGGCCCGCAACAATTCCAAATAACGCGGCTCAAACGCCTTGCCCTCTTCCTGGTAACGCCGCATCAACGCATAAACGAGCAACTGGCCAAACGAATAGGCGTAATCGTAAAAGGGTTTGTCCAAGGTGTGATGGAAGGTGAGCCACTCCCAGCGGTCCCACTCATTCATCTGCACCACGTCCCCATACATCGCATCCATCTGTTCCTGCCACATCTGACAAAGCAATTGGGCAGGTAAAACGCTGCTTGCGCGACGTTGGTACACATTCAGCTGAAAACGTGTCAATGCCACGGACTTGAATACCTTTAACATCGCGGCCTCAATTTGCGAACCAAGCAACTGTTGCCGGATCACCGGATCCACTTCCCGCGTTAACAGGCGTTTAAAGGTCAGGGTTTCACTAAAAGTCGACGGCGTTTCCATAAACATCGTGACGCGATCGGCATTCGTCACGTTCTGCGCCTCTCCCACCAGCACATTATGCGTGCCGTGTCCCAGTTCGTGCGCCATGGTGATCACGTCTTTAAGTGTATGGTTGTAGTTTAAAAAAATATAAGGATGAAAAACGGGGCCCGAACTCAGACAGTAGGCACCCGCCCGTTTGCCCGGTTGCGAGAACGCATCGATGTAGTGTTCGTCAAAAAAACGCTGGGCTTCCTCACCGAGTCGCGGAGAAAAAGCCTTCAACGAATCAATCACGATATCGCGTCCCTCAGCGTAAGAGATATAAGAGGCATTGCCCTGATACGCGGCACGCAAATCGTGGCTGGCGAACGCCGTGATGCCCATGACCGCGGCTTTTGCGGTAAAGTAACGCTGCACCATCGGGTAATGCGCTTCGACGGTTTCAAGCAAGGTGTCGATGACGCTGGCATCCAAGCGTTCTTCCGCCAGCAATGGCGCAAAAGGATGACCATAGCCCCGCAGTTCCATCATGCTGCGATAATTGTCAAACAAGGCATTGAAGACAAAGGTCAACCCGCGTGCGTGTTGCGCGTAGATTTTTAACGTTTCACGGTGCGCCACTTCACGAATGGCACGCTCGTTGCTTTCTCGCAGGCGATGCGCTTCCGACAAGGTCATTTCTTCTGGATAACCATCCAGTCCCAAACGAACACGAAAATCGGCGGTGGTTTCAAAATAGTATTGGATCCACGCCCGTGAACCCGTGCGATCCTTCAGTGTGATGATTCGTTCTGCCAGTTCACCGAGTGAATGGCCCGTCGCGCTGCGAATGCGCGACAAGTGATCACGATAAGGAACCAGTTCCTCAGCCGTCGCCAAGACCTCATAGGCCGACGCATCCAAATCCTGCACCGCCCGTTCAATAAAGCCCACTTCGTTTTGAATGGCCGGAATTTCGCCTTGCAAACGCGCATACAAATTTTTACTCGCGTCGCTTTGGGTGTCCGCGGAAAACAAAAGGTAAGCATACGAAAAAAGCCGGTTCAGCACCCCATGCAACGCATCGTGCCGGTCAAACAGCACGCGCCATTCGGTACAGGATGCATTCAGCAGACCAGCAGCAAAATCTGCTCGCATCCCCCGCGCCTCGCGCCACGCGAATTCAAGATCCGTTTCAATCGCCGGATCATCCGGTGCCATATACAGACAACTCAAGTCCCAACGTTGCAGGTCTTGCTCATCCGAATAAGTCGAAAGGGTCACGCCGTCGCCCGCCTGTCTTGAACGCGCCAATCACCCGATGTGATTGCCACACCCCAAAAAGATCCATAGCCATTGTTCCCCGTTTCGCCTCACTCTCAACCCACACACAACGAAAAACTTCACCTCGGGATATGGTCCGTCACGCTTGGTTCGCTTCGTTCCCCGCCAAATGGCTGCACCCACAACTGTCGCGTTGAATTCTTTTGAACAATGCGGCGATGACGCCGCTTTTATAACAAGCTTTTATAACAAGGCAGAATCACTAACTGAACCGGTAACCTATCCCGTGCATCATCCCCAATCACACCGAATATCCCTTGACCCATCGTTTTCTGTTCAAAACGCGTGTAGCCGACTCAAAACCATCAGGCGCTATCGATTGAATAACATTCAAAATTTGATCACCACACAACGCGCCCCCATGTAACGGCTCATTACCTGATTCAGGCCAATTGGATGAAATAGATGCCAAATTCGGCACTTCATCTCACCCTTAAGCGAAAGGTGCAAAACATGAACACTACTTTGGATCGTGACCACCTCATGCGCTGGCTCACCGCCTACCACGCCTGCCCCTACGCGACTTTTTTTCACTCGCCTGCCTGGTATCTGTCGCAACAACGGCTCACAAACGACTTAATCCACATCTTTTCGCTCACCGTCTCTGGACAACAGGTGCTCGTACCAGCCGCGCTAAAACGCCGATTTCGGGGACTGAGCCACGAATGGCATGTTGGCGTTGCCTCCGGTTATGGCGGCGTTCTCGCAGAAAAAACCCTTGCTCCCGACGAACAAGCGTACGTATTGGCGCATCTCATCAAAACCTGCACCAATGTACGCTTCGTGTCCAACCCCTTCGAAGGCGAACCACTCGATGCCAAGGGTGACAACCCGGCGATACAACAACATCACGACCAGACACAAGTGGTTCGTATTTGCACGCCCGAAGCACAACTTAAGCAGATGGCACCTGAACGCGCACGACAAGTCCGACGCTCAGGTACAGGGCCTCTCAGCCTCACCGTGGTGGAGTCACCCTCCCCCAACACCGTCGCGCAGTTTTTACCGCTTTACCAAGCACACAGCGCCCAGTGGCATTTTAAACGTTGGGTGCGCGATCAGACCTACTTTGAAAATCTGCTGGATTTGGCCGGCGGTGCCTTGACCCTCTTTATGGTCCACCACGAGTCAACGCTCGCAGGTTTTCAGCTGATCGCCGTTAAAGATGCAATCGCAACCCAACTACACCTCGCCACCCACCAAGACCACCACCACCTCTACCCGGGCGCCCGTCTCACTCAAGCCGTCCTCGACTGGGCCCGCAGCAATCAGGTCACCCATCTGGACTTTCTCTCCAGCGGCGAGCTCGAAGGCGTCCGCCGCTATAAAGCCGCATACGGTACGGAGGCACGGCCTTTTCAAGTCCTTACCACCCAAAACTGGCAAAGCCGGGCACTCGCTTGGAGCGCCCGCGTCGCACAGAATTTAGCAATACGCAGCCTGGTTGCTACACGTTCTCACTCAATTCAGTCTTGAGCAAAGGCAATGCGTGGCGCTGAACCATATCCAGGATGGCAAACGCATGATCGTCCCGAGAATCGGGGCTCATCGCCGCACGCGCCAGCATATCCCGCCTGGAAAGTTCAACCACCATATTCAGCACCCGCGGCATGTCTGTCTGCGCAAAATGGGTCTGTTCAGCCATACCACCTTCCACCAACGCCCGTTCCACCAACTGGCGCGTCTCAGGCGTCCCCTGGTCCTCGAAGAATGTCAAAAGCAGTTCGCGATCAATCATGGCATCTGTCATCTTTATCCCCCAACTCTCACGCTCAATCAAACACCGGGCACAAGCACTTCGCGGCCCGTCTTTGAGCGACGCATTAAGACACGCCACTGGCTCCAGACGGATGCGGGGCGCGACGAAATCAGCAAAGCGCCCTCATACACCACAAACGAACCGTACCGAACAAGGCATCGTTCACGTCACCGCCAGGCACTCCGCAAGCCTTGAAGCCTCGGTACACAGCCACTCCTTGGTCAAACACCTCAAAGCATGCCCAATCCCCGTGCGTGGGCTGAGGACGCCAGCACGTCCCAGTTCATTCCGGCTGACCGCTAGGCAAGATTGGCAGCCACCGTTTGTGCCGCCCCCCCTACCGTATCCATCGCTTTTTGCCCAAACGAACTGATGGCACCCCAGTTATCCACAACGGCCGCGCCCGCAATCATCGCCAAAGCGACCGGCTGAGCACCCGGAACGAACATCAACGCCGCACCAGCCGTTGATACCGCGCCAGTCGCCGCCTTTTGATAATCAGGCGGTGTCTTGGTGAGTGCGACTCCCGCTTGCACCGTACCCGCCACCACCCCAAGCCCTGGCCCGAGTTTACCCGCCATGCCTAACACACCGGACGCCTGATTGGCCAGAGCAACCACTTTAGATGACCCGGCAACGTTAGCCGCTCTCGCCAGCGTGCTGACGCCATCGCCAACGGCACCAACGCCCTGCAAGGCGCCCGCCGCCCCACCTGCGACATCCAGTGCGCCCTCCGTGGTGCGACCTGCCATCAGATCCTTGGCACCATCCACGACACGCACCGAGTTCGATGCCACCGAGACAGCCCCAGTGAGGGTCGACAGCCCACCAAGCGGCGCGGACAAAACTCCCTGCACAGCCTGCGCACCTTGCACCACCTTGCCATTGCCTGCCAGATCCTTCGTCAGACCCGCCGCCGCATTCACGTTGTAGCCCAAGCCCTCCGTCGCCTGCGCCATTTGAATGCCGCCGCCCGCCAAGTCCCCGCCGGCAATGGCAGCCGCAGCATCGATCATGTTGCCCACATGCTTGCCTGTGTCATGCAAGTTGAGCGCGCGATTGGCACGCTGGCCCGCTTCGGATTTACTCAACGCGGTTGTCACGATTTGCCTGGTCGGTGCGCTGATCTCGACCGTCGCGTTGGGGTCATTCTTTTTGCCCTCGGGACCCCCACCAGCCGCCGTCGGGGCCTTGGAGCGTGCCGCTGGCGCTTTGGCAGGAGCAGGCGTGGGCTTTGGCGCCGCCTTGGTGACCGGTTTTGGGCCAGCCTTCGGCTTGGGTTTGGGTGGTGGTGGTGGTGGCGTGCGCTTGATTTCACTCATCAAGAAACCCCTTTCAGGCAACCCTCGTCCCTAGGAAGAACCCGTCAGCCATATACCCAACGGAATCCTTATCAGACACATCGGGCGAAAGCGGCATGCTGTTGCCTGGTTTTAAAAAGATTTCACAGACTATTAATAAATGAAACGATCGCCCTGTCACGGTGTGGCGGCTAAAGCTGGCGCAGCCAAATTTTTCGCACCATGTCGGCCATACCAGATCATAAACCCCTTCAGGCCCAGCAAATACTTCCGAAAACCGTAACGGTTCAATTCTTCTTCCGCCTGCGCGGGTGTCCAGCCATCGTGGCTGATCCGATAACTATACGCCACCAAACCCGTGCGATCACGGCCATACTTGCAGTGAACATACAAAGGCCGCAGCGCCGGATCCGACATCACCGTCAAAATCTTGCGCACCGTCTCCACCCGCGGCGGCATCACGGGATTCATCGGAAACGACACAAAACGGACCCCATTCGCCTCCGCCCACGCGCGCTCCTTCTCAACCGGCGCCTTGGCGTTTTCGATGTTGACAATCGTTTGCACGCCCCGCTCCTTCAACTGACGCAAACCAGCCTCCGTTGGCCGCGCACCACGAAACAACGTCGCCTCCATTTGGCCAAAATTGCTGAGATCACCCTGCGGCGGTCGACCGTATAACCACGCATCCACCTCGGGCTCCGGCTCATCCACCCCACCATCCACGAGACGCTCATCAACACCCACCGCACCGGCGGACATCGCTGACACCCGCTCCGCCCCTTGCGACGCCGCACGCACAGAACCCGTTGCCACTTGACCACAACCAGCCAGCACCATCACCAGTAAACAACCCAATCGCCCAACGCTCATCATCGCCCGCTCCTCAAGCCAGCCAAGCCGCCCCTCACCGGCATTATCGCGCCCCAGACACACAGAATTGCTTGATTTAGCGTTAGACTAACCAAATCTTAAACGTTGCTTATATAGAGATGCATCGGGTTCTGTTCAAAACCTGTGTGGCAGACTCAAAAAATCAGGCCTATCCATCACACTGACTGATTGGTCGTTAAATGTTTTATGCGACCAAGCCGCCTGTAACACCCGAAATCGGTTCGCCTGCCTGTTCGGCTTGTTCTGAAATGGTTGGCGCCTGATCGGTGAAATTGATGAATCCAAACCAGGGCCTCACGTGGTGTTATTCAACAACAGTCAAACTTTGATCACGGATCGACTCCTTTCAGTATCCCCAGCGATCCCCAAACGTTTGGCACGCTTCCATCCACCGCTTGACTGAGGGTGCTTCACCGTCACGCGGTATGGTTGCCTGAGCAAAACGATTGCCGGTCCGGCTGAAATGGATGCGAATTACGGGTATAAGGGCGGTATGGGACGCTTGATACGCACAGCCGTTGTGATGCAGGTGATGTTGGCCAGTTTGGCGGTGCCGGCACAGGCCTCGGTGCCGTTGGTTTTGACGCCGACGCCTGAGGCTGTTGAATCGCCGGGCGATCGCTGGGGAGACCTCGCGATCGCTGGGTTGACCAGTTTTGCGTTCGCGACCGCGATAGGCGGTGTCGGGGTGGTTTTGGGCGAGGGTGAAGGTGTAAACCTGGCGCGCAACACCATGCTGGTCGGGTTGATGATTGGCCCGCCGTCGACACTGGTGACGCGTCATGAGGCCAAGCCGGGTATGGATGCGATCCTGGCGACGTGGATTGGTGGCATGGTGGGGCTTGGCTCGGGGTTTCTTGCCAGTCGTTTGTTGCCACCGGATACCGGTGCCGTGGGTGTGGTGTCTCGGGCCGCAGTGTTGGGCATTGGACAGGGCATCGGGTGTACCTTGGGATATCACTGGTTTTTACAGGAGCGGTCACGTCCTGCTGCGCAGAGACAGACGGTACCTGGGGTGCGCGATCTGCCGATGGACGAATGGGACTTGCAAAAGGAGCGTCGGTATCCATCATGAAGCATTGGGCATTGTGTAGTATGGCGGGTCTGGTGACCATCGGCACTGGGCTTTGCGTGCCTGCGAAGGCGGAGTTGCGCAATCATTTGCCTGACTTCCTGAGCATGGTGCAACCCGGGGGAACGCCTGCCTGGTTGGCTTATGAGGCGGCGCACAGTCGGGATCTTGATGCCCTGTTTTATGCGGATCGCACCCCGGAAAGCAAGCAGGCCTTGATTGCACAAGCCATTCGCCACCCATTGCCTATCGAGCCACTGGCCACCTTGTCACGTTCGTGGCGTGGCGACTTTGCGGCGGTTGTGGATAATCTGGAGGGCTGGTCGAATCGGTTTGATGGCATGGATGTGTCAATGTGGTGGACCTTTGACGACCGCCCCTGGGTGACCCGCATGGACGACGATCGTTTGCACGTAGCGCTCAATGCACGGGGATTTTTGCCGTACAACCCCATCAGCACGCGTTTGCGGTTCTCGGATGTGTTGTTTCACGTGGCGATCGATCGCGCTGCCAACCAAAGTATCCGAGACGAAAGCCTCGCACGCCGGGTGCAACTCGAAGGACTTAAACTCGCAACAGCCGCCTTGGGCGTCCCCGGACAACCGGATCACATCTACCTCGGGTGCGACACCCGGACGCTTGCGCAACTCAACCAACAAAAGCCACGACTCTTACAGGCCATGATGGCCGCGATGCATAACAAAAACCCCTCGGAAATTGCCCGCTTTTTCCCACCCAGCAGCCAATCCGAATTTCCCCCCGGAGCTGGTCGTTATATCGCGTTTGTCATCGCGCGGGGATTATCCAGCCAGCACAACCTGCTTGAACTGGCCCAAATCCCCTCGGATGACTACCTGTTCCTGGTCAAGGAGCGCTTCGAAGAAGGTCTGAGCGCAGTAAACCAAGCCAGCCAACCAACGGACGGTGCGGCCCTTCTTCAGTAAAGGGCTTCCCGCACCGCTCTTCAGACCAATCATTAGCGTGGGCTGCTCATTGATAAGACCGCGAGGGCCTTTAAACGAACTATTCGATCATTCCGCGACAGACAGTGACGCACGGGCTGCTTATCAAAACTGGCGCGACCAATGCAGAACCAACTGTCGGTATTCGCTGCCAGCTGAAACGCTGATCATCGATCACGGCGTTTCTCTACAGTCCTGTTCTCCGCTTGCAACGCAATACAACCGTTGGTCTAAATTGGATAAACGCCGTGCTTGCGTTGCGGCAAGTCCATGACTTTTGACTCCGCCAACGCAAAACGCGCAATCAACTCGTCGCGCAGGTCATTCCCGTTGACGATGCCATCGATCACCAACTCAGAGGCGAGACGATACAAATCGATGTCTTGTTGATACTCCGCCCGTTTTTGCTCAATGAAGGCTTGCTTGGCTTCGCCCTCCAATTCGGCAATCTTGTTGGCATAGACGGCGTTGATCGCCGCTTCGGGGCCCATGACCGCGATCGAAGCTGTCGGCAACGCCAACGTGCACTCAGGCTCAAAAGCCGGACCACTCATCGCATAAAGCCCAGCACCGTAGGCTTTGCGAACCACCACGGAAATTTTGGGAACTGTGCAATCCGACATCGCCGAAATCATCTTGGCCCCGTGCCGGATGATGCCTTCTTTTTCAACTTTCGACCCAATCATGAAACCCGGCACGTCCGCCAAAAAGAGCAAAGGAATGTTGAAAGCATCACACAACCAGATGAAGCGCGCCGCTTTATCCGCCGAATCAACGAAAAGCACCCCGCCTTTGACCTTGGGCTGATTGGCAACGATGCCCACCACGCGCCCATCCAAACGCCCGAAACCCGTGATAAGCTCTTGGGCAAACAGTTTTTTCATCGCAAAAAAACTGCCCTCATCCACCAACTGATTGATAACACCCATCATGTCGAAGGGTTGGTTCTGGTTGACCGGAATCAGGTCTTCGATGGACTTGCCACCGGGTGCGACCGCACGCCCCACCGCCTCAGGTGGATCCTCCGTACAGTTCACCGGAAAATACCCAATATACTGCCTGGCAACGGCGATCGCCTCTTCCTCCGTCTTCACCAGCACATCCCCGACCCCACTGGTCGAACAATGCATCCGCGCGCCACCCATCTCTTCCAGCGTGACCTTCTCACCAATCACCATCTCCGCCATCCGCGGCGACCCCAGATACATACTGGCGTTCTTCTCAACCATAATGACCACATCGCAAAACGCCGGGATATACGCCCCACCTGCGGCCGACGGCCCAAACAGCACGCAGATCTGAGGAATCACCCCGGACAAACGCACCTGGTTGTAAAAAATTCGCCCCGCTCCCCGACGCCCCGGAAACATTTCAACTTGATCCGTGATGCGCGCACCAGCCGAATCCACCAAATAAAACAACGGCACACACAACTTGGCCGCCGTCTCCTGAATCCGGATAATCTTCTCAACCGTCCGCGCCCCCCAAGACCCCGCCTTTACCGTGGAATCATTGGCCATCACACAAACCGTTCGGCCATCCAGGCGTCCCACGCCCGTGATCACACCATCGGCCGGCAAATCTGCAGCCAGACAGTTGGCAAACACGCCGTCCTCTTTGAAAGACCCTTCATCCAAAAGCAAACGGATACGTTCTCGAGCAAACAGTTTGTTTTGTGCACGGGCAGCCTCATGATATTTGGCAGCCCCGCCAGACTGAATCCGCGCCAAACGCTCATTCAGCGTCTCCAACTTTTGCTCAAGGGGTTGAACCGACATCTATCCACGCTCCTTCGGGTGAACCAGGGGCCTTGCTCTCTTGCTGACCGCCAGCCAAAATTCTAAGGTCATATGAAGGGAAGATCAAGCAATGAAAACCATCGAGACAAACAGCGACGTCACCGTTGCACCGCGTGATTGGGTGCTATGGGACGGTGAGTGTGGTTTTTGTCGCCGTAGCATTGCCTGGTTTCAAGCACGCGACCACGGAGAACGCTTTCAGTTCATGGCTTACCAACAAGCACCAATGCCACCTTTGACCCCCGCTCTCTACGCAGCCTGTGCCCACTCCGTTCACGTCATCAAAGCCACGGGCGAAGTCCTGAAAGAAGGCGCTGCTGTTTTATACATTCTGGAGGCCTGCGGCTATCCTACCGTCGCTCGTCTCGGACAACTGCCAGGCGTCTTTACAATCGTCCAATGGACCTATCGACTGTTTGCACGTCACCGCGCGTTTTTCTCACGTTTCCTGTTTACACGCGAATAAAGCTTGACAAGCCACGCAGTACAGCGAGACTTGTGATACGAAAACGCTTTGATTGGTGATCACGTTTTGGCTGTTGTTGAATGGCGTCACGTGAGAATCTGATTTCCGTGTGATTGCGAAACAAGTTCTGAACAGAAACCGATGCGCTACTGTGTAATCGGATATTTAGCTGGCATTGTACACAGGACTATGTTCATCGGGTATTCGACAGTTCGCAGCAAAAAATCCTGGAAACCAAGTTATCGCTTGAACAATAAAAAGATTCAATCCGCAAAAAAATCTGAAGCAGTTTGCACGCCAGGTACCCTGAAACAGGCGTCCCACGGAGGCTTCATTCACTTTCTAATTTTATGAAGTGCCGAACAGGCGTTCATCGCTGGTTTTACATTGACTGCAAAAGCTCTGGACAGTCAGCCATTCGTCACTGTTTGGATGCCGACCAAACAACAGCACTCACAAAAATCAAAGCGGCACACCCAAGGGATGCGCCGCTGTATGGAGTCACTGATTGGTTTGGGGGGTTGCGTCAGCAGCCGTGAGGCGACCTTCAATCGTCACTTTTTCACGCGCATCGACATCCACGGTCAACGCATTCGACGTTTTGTAGCCGGTTGCGCTCATACGCACCGTATACTTGCCCGGGGTCAAGCCGGGCACCGTGAACTCACCCTCATCATCACTCACTTCGCTGAAAGTGAAACCAGCATCGCTCTTCACTGATACCGTTACCGCAGGAATCGGCTCCAGGGTGCTCGCGCCAAGCACACGCCCTTGAATCCGCCCCTTGGTAAACCAGTTGAACAAGAATCCCAAACTGGCAATGCCACGCGCTGTATCAACTGTTACCGTGCGATTCAGCACCGTACCCTTGACGACCGCTTTCTTGTCTAACAGCAACTCAACATCTGCCATCACAGTCTCGGCGCCAGTCAAGACAAAAACGTCAGCGCGAGACTTAAACAGGCCCTTCGACGCTTCCAAAGCAAAGCCGGTCGCCGTTTTGCGCACAGTCCCCGACCGCGAAAAACTTTTCGGTTGTTCCACATTGGACAGCAAAGCAAAAGTCTTCAGGTTGAAATTGCTACGGGCCGAATCCTCGGCGATCTCATCGTGGCTCAACGCTTGTGAGCCCAACCAAACCAAGGTCGACGTCGGGACGAGTGCCTGGGTGGCAACCGGGTTAGTCGCTTGAGTCACCACGCTCACGGTCGGCGCGAACGCAGCACCCCCCACCGCCTGCCGCGCAGCCACTTTGCCCACGGCACCCGTCAGGCTTCCGGGCGCCGCCGCACAAGCGCTCAAAACCAACATACTCACCAAGGCCACACCGATCAGCCGCTTGTTTGTCATAATCAATAATCTCCTGCAATTCTTGTGAACAGCTTTTTAATGTTGTAGACGGCTTCACGCTGATCTTGTTAAAAATCTGGTTAATTTTCTATTAACCTTGTAAACTACATTAACAGTAACGGCAGACCAACGGGTACCACGTGCGAGTCAAAACACCCGGTATTCCGCGTAAAGCCTTTGCTGACTGCTATTGGGAATACCTTGCGTGGCGCTTGGTTCTGTCTGCTTACGGTGAACACCTCAGCCTGGGGCGGAAAGCACAGGGGCTTGTAACGCGGAACTATCGTCGTTCTGGTTACCACGACTGACAGGTTTTTGACAGGACCTTCAAAAGCGTGACGTGACGAGTCCTGATTGGTGATCCTGCGCAAGGTATGGGTCTGGGCCTTGGTGTACGATGATCGCGTGCCTGCCGTTGTGGAACCGGCTTATTAGGGAGTCATTGAAGGACACGCTATGGTGAAACGGTGGATGTTGGAATGGAGTGCCATTGGGATCACATTGCTGGCTGCCTGTGGTCAAATCGGTGGGGGTGCTGACGGGCGTTCCGAACAGGTGGCCTGGGCCGCGGGTAAACCTAAATTGCGCAGTCAAGCTTACGCTGAGGCGCCGCGCGAGGTGCCGGTCGTGATGGTAGCTGGTATTTTCGATACCGGTGACAAAATGATTCCCGTCGATCAGGCGCTGGCCCGACGGGGATATACGCGACGGTATCGAATCGATCTCATTCCGAGTGACGGAACGGCGAGCCTGGCCGTTTTGGGTCGCCAGCTCAAGGAGGCGGTGGATCGTATCCGCCGCGAGACGGAATCTCCCAGAATCAATCTGGTGGCATTCAGCATGGGCGCAATCGTCAGCCGCTATTATTTACAAGAATTAGGCGGCGTTCTGCAGACAAGTCACTTCGTGAGTATATCGGCGCCTCATCATGGAACCCTGATCGGTTATGCCCGCAACGGTCCTGGGCCCCGCGAAATGCGAACGGGAAGCGCGTTTCTGAAGAACCTGAATTCCTATGCCTCACTGCTTGAAACCATCCCCTGTTTATCGCTGTGGACCCCCTTCGATGCAATGATCGTGCCAGCGAACTCCAGCGTCGTGCCCTGGGCGAAAAACATCGCTGTAGCAGCCCCTGTTCACCCCGCCATGCTGGTGAACCAGCGCGTGCACGATGAGATTGATAAGTGGTTGGTCACGCCGATTGGTACACGTTCAAAGAACGACGAAACCGTGCCCGCGGGAACGCTTCCGACCGTCAGTAATAACCTTTGACGCCCCCGTTGCTTGGCCATTGTCTTGGCTTCATTCTACAGTGACGCATCGTTTTTTGAAAAAATTTCCGTGGCAAACAAAACGTCAGGCACTGACTTGCTGTTTTTGAATAGCAGCCAATTTTTGATCAATCATCAACGCGCTTCCGTATCGTGGTTTAGTGTGTGGGTTTGAGAAGACGATTGAAAGTCCTTACCGCTTCTTCAATGCTTCATCAAGTCGAGTAGTGCTTGCAACCTCGTTCGTATGCTGGTTTCAGAATGCTTCGCATGCAAACCCAAACGGCTCGTATTGTGAGTCGGTTATTTTACGGGTATCGCTATCGCCTGGTTTTTTGGATTTTGTAAGCTGCATCGTCGAGTGCCGGTTGGGTCGTGTCTGTAACCAAGCAGGCATTATGCGCCTCACATCCTTATAGCGTTCAACGGTCAAGGCCTACGCATCTGAGGCCATTGAAATGAAACAGCTGTATCGAAAAGGGCGGATCGCCCCTTGGTGCTGTCGGCTTCCGGGTAATCGCGCGCCACGTTGACTCAGCGTTCATTGAATCCCTTGCCGGCAAGAATGTCGGGCACGCAACGTGTCACACGACGCTCTCGCGTTGACGCTTGCTTGGCACCGGCAATATGCAAAATGTGGCTGCGCTGTCGGCCAGGTGTCAGCGCATAAAACGCACGGCTCAACGCCTCGTCAGTGGCGAAGCGCTTATCAAGTTCTGGGGGCCATGCGTCAACCACGGGATCAGGAACAAATCGGTCGCCTGAACACGCGTGTTCGATCGCTTGCACAATCAACACTCGTACGTGCGGCAATTTTTGAGCAATCTCATCAACCGAAGAAAATCGCACCACACGCGCATAGCGTGAGTTAGGCCCCGGCGGCACCATGATTTCATGATCGTCGACCAGCGCTGCTCCCTCAAAAAAAGACAACGCACAATGATGCCTGAAAGCAGCCAGCATCGCGACGTTTCTACCTTGAATGGTGAAGCAAGGAGCACCCCACTTTAGCCCTTCATCTAACCCAGCTACAAGCAAGGTGGCCCGAAGCACCTGAAGTTCATCAACCCAACGATGAACCTTGCATAAGGGACTTTGGTAGTGCTCACAGCGGCCGCAACCATCCTGCAAGTAGGCATCAACACTGGTCGTGTTCACGACAGTTTTCACCTTTCAAGGGTTTGTAAACGCAATCGTCAAACCAATCAGGACCCACGTTTGGATCGTCAAACCAGCCCGTAAAATAGCGTCGTCATCACGTCAACTTATCATTAACAGCACCGAACGCGCTGCCGCCTTCCGCCACAACAAGCGCTACTCCGCCCGCCAGCAGGAACCACATCAATCCTGAAACAGGTGTCGGCCACGCAGTTGGCATAAAAAACAGACTGGTCCAGGTCCGCAGAGCCGTCGCTGCAGTGAGCCAGGACGCGGTTTGATGCAATTGCCAGGCCAAGACAGCCGCGCTTGAGGCGAAGGTGAAAACTTCGACCCAATCAATCGACCACCCCGGCGCCAAAGTCGGTGCAGGCAACCGGTCAATCACGGTCATCACGTCATCGTGTAAGGATGCAGGCGCCGAGACTGTCGGCAGTGATGCGAACAACCGCGCCAGTTCGTCGTCAGGCTCCCTCATACCAGCTCCTTTGCCTGCATCGCACGCCGCATGGCTGCTTTCGCGCGATGCAGGTGCGTCTTGACGGTTCCAACAGGAAACCCCACAACCGTGGCGATCTCCTCATAACCCATCGCCTCGAAATAGTACAGTGTCAAAACCAAACGGTGAGACATCGACAAAGTCATTAAAGCAGCCATCATCCCGGACTGTAATTCGTGCCGCAAGGCACCATCGACCGGGTCAGCATCCATCGCTGCCACATGCTCAAGTTTGCCATCTGACTCACCTTCGGGTGTCAGGTACGCCATCTCACGCGCATTTTTTTTTATTCTGGTTGAGCATAGGTTGCGCACGATGACGTAGGCCCAAGTCGTAAACCTGGCTTCGTGACGATAGCTGGCAATCCCCCGGTACATACTGATGAACGCTTCTTGCGTCAGATCCCGCGCCATTTCGGGATCACCAACCAAACGGTAAGCCACATTGTAAACCGCATCCTGATGACGTTTAACCAATTCCGAGAAAGCGCGTTTGTCCCCGGCTTGCGTTCGGCGAATCAATTCAGCATCACTTGCCGTGTTTCCAAGCGTCACCATCGCTTCTTCATCGTCCTGTCAAAAAAAAACTTGTGAATTTTTTTGATACACCCTGAAACAAATCAGGCAACCCAATACTCTAAGAAAATGTAAAGCCCAATTGATGTCTGGAAGCCAACGGCAAAGCAGCAGGCAAAACCCGCTGCCTAAAAAATAATATTGTGTGTCAGAACTGTTGGATGAGGTCGAGTTGGGCGTGATGTTACTCGCTTACCCTGAAAGGATTGACCGTTTATGCCTGTCGATTTAACTGAAATTGTTTTGCCACTCGGTTTTTTTGCGTTGGTTGGTGCGCTGGTTTTAGGGCCAGGTTATATGAAACATCGGCGGGACATGGCGATGATTCAAGCCGGGATGGTACCTGAGGCTGCGGTCAACGACACACCCAAGTCTGGGCGATCGCGCCTTGAGCGAGCGTTGACGATGACTGGCCTCGGTCTTGCAATCACCATTGGCATGCTGTTTACCGGCTTTGGGCCGCAAGTGCTGGCGGGGCTGATTCCATTGTTCATTGGTCTTAGTCGCTTGCTGTCGTATCTGATCGAAAGCGATCGCACGTCAAACAATTCGCCCGCAGCCATAGCCCCATCGACAACGGGTTCGGAGGTCAACTAAACCATGCGAAAATTGATGATTGGTGGCGTTGCGCTCGCCATGGTTGGAACCGCAGCACTGATGGTAATCGCCTTGGCGCAGACCACCCACGCGGTCGGCTCGCTTGGTGGTTCGGTACGTGAACTTGCTAATGTGCGGGTCTCAGAAAAAAAGACGGTCCGCACATTCAAAACGGCTAGCGTGCGATCCATCACTGTGGACACAGACTTTGCGGATGTCGAACTGATTCCGAGCCGGGCAGCACAGATTGAAGTAACGGTTGAAACCGTCAGTGCAACGGGGATTCCGGGGTGGTTGCGCTTCAAGGATTCCGGTTTTTCTGTTGATTTTGCTGTTTCCCCCTCCCCCGACAAGGCTAAAACAACCGACGCGTGGCGCGCCGTCGTCGATGACGGCACGCTCACGCTCACCACGCACGGCATTCATGCGGATCAAACAGCGACCCGCTTCGTCATCGCTGTTCCCGAACAGGCCTTAATCCCATTTTCCGTGCGAACCCGCTCAGGTGATGTAACCATCGAAGGCGGGAATCAAGGCGCCACCGTTCAATGTGCCTCGGGTGACTGTGCTTTGCGCCGTGTGAGCGGACCTGTGAGCGTTCAAACAAAATCAGGCAGCGTGGCACTGGTTGATGGCAAAGGGGATGTTCGCATACAGACGCGTTCGGGTGATGTGTCGCTCAATGAACAGGAAAGGTGCACCACGTTGGATGTGACCACCCAATCGGGGGAAGTTCAGGTATCACAGCGCGTCACCACGCCAAAGGCGCTGACGATTCAGACCGCCAGCGGCGACGTGGCGATCGCCTTACCCACGCGCGCCATTCCAACACTCGGTGTACAAACGCGCTCCGGTGACATTGTGAACACCCTGAGCGAGGTCCCACCAGCTGAGGATGGGCACATCCTGCAACACAATCCCAAGGCTGCGGATGCCTTGTTAAATGTGCAGACGCGCTCCGGTGATATCAGTTTGGCCCGTAACTAGAAGGGCCGCAGAAGAACCCGGTTGACGCTTTGTCTGCCATTGGGAAAACCGGATTCAATGACTGCCTTCCGGTTGTTTGTCTCACTAAACTGCCCTGTGAGCGAGGGCGCTCCGCTCACAGGACAGTGCGTGTAACAAGTTGCTTTATCAAGCAGCTGCGCCTTCAATCGCCAAGATCCCAAGCGGCACGAAACCGTCATTCAGATAACCTCGACACGACCGTAAACGACCCGCCCGAAGAGGCGCACAGGCAGCGTCAATCCCAAGGCGCCTCAAACACCCCGCGCCCCCAGCGTGCAAGGACCGAAACATCTCAAGAGGTGTTTAGTTGACACTCCCACCAGGCGAGGGGGTGCGTCGCCCGCAGCGCACCGCGCAACCGAATGGGACAACGCCTAGAGGCAGTTTGGCCAGTTGAATCGTTCGAGCGTGATCGCAAGAACAATGCCCAAGCGACGCTGAAGACCAAAACGGCTCAACTGTCACCAACGGGCCCACGCGTACGTTAGTAACGACGGGTACATCACACTACTTTCCGACGTAACCTTCTGGAATCGCAAACAAGTGGTTAAACTGCCTGACCATGCCATCAGTTCCAACATACTGGACAGCCGCGTAACCGCCAACACCCTTACTTGCCGCCTGCACAACTCGTTGTTGCGTGAGGCTTGCAAAGGCTATCTCATCAGGTGAAAACACTTTCCCCGTGTGAGCCAGTATCCCAGATGGCGAAGCGCCCGCCATATTCGTACCCACCAATCGCATGCTACCACCTGAATCGGGCGCCCAACGGAAAGCCAATTGGGGAGGAAGTTGGTCACGCGGCGTAACAAACTGGGCTAAAAATCGTTGCAATGGATTAGCGGAAACCATCGTCACTTGCTCCTAATGAAAAAGACCCGACCATAGGTGTTATCGGTTGTGACGGCTAACAGCTGACGTTAAGTATCATTTAAAAACCTCGGTAAGCATGGCGCAATGAGTGCGTAATAACAGAGATTTCGCCCCGGTTGTGCTCATCACCTTATGAACCCGCTGAAAGGCGTGA
>JBBAPZ010000003.1:94506-234576 GCA_040400605.1 Candidatus Sericytochromatia bacterium | reverse complement strand
TGATGCCTGGCGACAACATCCAGATGGAAGTTGAGTTGATCACGCCAGTGGCGATCGAGCCGGGTATGCGCTTTGCGATCCGCGAAGGTGGTCGTACCGTGGGCGCAGGCGTCGTAGCTGCCATTCAGGCGTAAAACAACCGACCATATTTATGTCTTGCTGGGGGGCTCAGGGGGATTCCTGAGCCCTTTTTTCTGCACCTATCGTTGGCAGGTTCAAAATCGGAGTCTGCGCATTGTATTCACCGATGACTAAAGCTGGCGAACACTAGTCCGACGATCGCGACGCTGTATATGCGACAGACAACGCTATCGCAAAACGCTGTTCAGCATATCGGCGGCCCGTCTCAGCCGGTTCAAATACTGTGATAACGAAACACAATTCCGAGTTTGATCAAGCATGAGTAGGCCAAAATGGGTAATCCTGCGAGATCCTGAAAGAGGTAGCCAACGCAGTCAGACACAAGATCTCTCGTCCAATCGAGAAACCGGCCGATTCCAAGACTTTTTCACACACAACCGCGTACAATTCGACGTTTTGCTTGAAAACGCCGCCATGCAAACTTGCCAATTAATTAACACTTGGCGCACATTACCGAAACTGAATATCAAAAAACCTGATGTTTTCCGTAAGTTATCTGCCAGTTGAGGGTATAAGAGAATTACTGGGTGAGTCCTACAACCCACACACAACAATTATAGGAGTGCATACGATGGGCTTTGAGACAGTGACTGTACCTTCCGCAAAGGGAACACCTACCAAGGTTGTGCGTGAGTCTCAACCTGCAGGCCCACTGGAGACCGCGACTGTGCCTTCCGCGAAGGGAACACCCACCAAGGTTGTACGTAACAAATCCTCTCGCGGTGGTGACAGAGTTGAACTTAATTCGGGAGGAAGGCAGCCATCGAAACAAACGCTGGGAGTGCCTTTAGTCGCTCCACCGGGGAAAGTCATTGCAACAGGCCCAAAGGGTCATCGCTATATCACCGACCCCGCACCCAAGCCGAACCCAGAGCCCAGACGAGGCCCTAAAGGTCACATCATTTCTGAACCGACTACGCCTCCAACCGTCAAGAACGACAAAGGGTCACCTCATTCGACACATCAAGAGCCTTTGGTCGCTCCACCGGGGAAAGTCATTGCAACAGGCCCAAAGGGTCATCGCTATATCACCGACCCCGCACCCAAGCCGAACCCAGAGCCCAGACGAGGCCCTAAAGGTCACATCATTTCTGAACCGACTACGCCTCCAACCGTCAAGAACGATCAACGGAAAGTTTACACCGTGAAAAAAGGCGATAATCTTAGTGTCATCGCACGCGAACACGGAATTGAATGGCAATCTATTTATAAGTACAACAAGAAAACAATCGGAACAAACCCGGACTTATTGACTGCAGGAATAGCGTTATCAATTCCGTCTCAAGCGACGGTATTGGCTGATAAGGTCCTCGAAAAACTTGATCGTGGCCAGGCAAGAGTGAATCAGATGAGGGCGATTTTGAATAAACCCGGCACCGGGGAAAATGCCTCGCCTGTCGATATTGCCGCTGCTGTCAGCAAAATTGAGGCGCTCAACATGTTGACGCAGCAGTTACAATAGGGGCGCTCATTGTGTCCTCAGTCTGAACTATCGAATTTGAAGCCAGGCCATATCGCAGACTATGTCCGCGTATGTCCTGGCTTTATGGAAAACGGCAGACATAAGAGATTGTGACAGATCGGCGTTTGTGTCTAAGACGTGTTGCTTCAGCTTAGTCACGAATCCGTCTTACCGGCAACCAAAATCAAGTCGGCACGCAGCAAGAAAACGACGCGCAAGAACTCATAAGGGTTTTCCGTTCACGCGTTCAAGGCGGTGATGAATGCATTGGCACCGCTCAATCGGAATACACGTCAGAGACCAAGAGGGACTGCGACGTTTTCGCTCGACAGCTTTTCTGACGAGACTTAGACTACGACGTGTTTGGTTCGTGGAGGCTATCTGACAAAAAAGTAAAATCGTCGCCCTAGCCCAAAACTCAAGCGTGTTCACAAGAATTTTGATTTTTTGTTTAAAAACTTCAGATTAAGTAGTTAGCACACGTTAAGCCCTATCGGCAGCTTCATCGAATGAAGCTGCCATTTTCTTTTGGTCGTTAACGGATTACACACGCGAAGCGGGTATATAAAACGTGTTGGTAGGCCGGAGGTTTTAAGCGGTGGCTGATTCAGGCGCGAAGAAAGGTCTGCTGGAAAAGTTGCGCGAAGCCTTGGGCCAGGGGCGATCGCACGACCAGTCATCCGTCGTAAAAAAACGGTCACCGACATCGCCGGAACTGGCCCTTTATGAGGATCGTACCCGCTTCAACCATGGCCAAGAACCAAAAAACGGGACTGGAACCGGTCCGGTATCCCTCGATGGACCGAAACTGGATCTGGCGTTGGAAAAAGAACTGTCACCACGTCGCCTGGCGATGATCACGGACTTCATGAATGGCGATTACAAGATTCCTGACATGATGGATCCGATGTTCATGTACAAAGTTGTGTCAGACGAACGCGTATACCAGGCACACCTGTTGAGTCGCCTGAAAAAAAAACGCGACAGACTCCCCTCAGAACATCCCGAACGGGAGACATTAGACGCCCGAATCGACCAGGTGCAAACCATTGTTGGGAACTTGTTCAGCGTACTGAAACATATTACTGGCAAGTCCGGTATGACCGGGGGTACCGACTTTCTGACGGAATAAAAAGTAACGCACAAGCTTGGCCAAAACTGATGCTGCGAATGCACGAACCTCAAGACGGCTCCTGCTGACAGCCAATACCAGTCAACCGTGTGTGTCAACTCAAGCAATCGATAGCCCAAAGACTTGCTCGCTAACATCGATCTCTAGGGGGCGCCGGGATCAGCGAAGGATTGCTTCGCTTGAAAAACGCAGAGACGGTCACTTAAGTGATCAAGCGTGACCAGTCAACATTCGACGTTCAACCCTTATTTTTTGGATGATAATCAGTTCGCGACTTCCACGGCGTGATCAACCAACGAATCAATGCAATCAGGCTTCTCGCCCACTTACTTTGTCCGTAACCCGTGACGCACCAATCCTGACACCTATTCCGGTAAGACGTGCGTTCCCGGTTCAGATTTTTGCTGAACATACGATAAGTATGTTGTGAATCACTAGCGATGAGGAATGAAACAATGTCGGGCGCAGAGAACAGTATCCAGACGGCGCAACTGTATCGTGGGCCGGGTTTGAATCCTGTGCGAGTCAAGGTTGATTCCGGGTCTCCCCAAGTACGCCTCGATAATGACTCATTGTCGTTGTCACCAATGGCACGTCAATCAGAACCGATCAAAACGGCAAAGGAGCCCTTATTTCCGGGCCTGGCGCAGGAACTGAAAGACGCGGTTGCGGATGCGCTTGAATGGTTGCGGGGTCAGAACATGGCTTTAGACGCCGTGATGAGCCAGCGCCGTGAGCAGACCAAAGCCGCCCAAGAAGCAGATACCCGTGAGTTGGACGATTTGCAGGAGTTGACGGCTAAGCGACAGGGTGAAAGCGAAATCGAGAGATTAAACGACGACAGGATCGACGAACGAGCGGGATTACAAACAACCGGGCAAATCGTCGACGTTTCGGATGATAGACACGTGCGCTAGAAAGTCACGCATGAACCGTGTTTGCCGATCAAGAAATGTCTCATCTGCTTGCCAGACACGGTTCAGGAAAACGGATAACGCCTGACTGATGCCTTGGGGTTTGACGGCGAACGCACGCGCGCTTATAATGGCTAGCATCTTTTCGGCACTGTAGCTCAGTTGGTTAGAGCACTCGGTTCATACCCGGGGTGTCACTGGTTCGAGTCCAGTCAGTGCCACTATTGAGTGGGTTACCGGACATCGGTTGCTGGGCATTGATTCAATATAATCGGCTGTGGCGCGGTTCAAGGCTGAATGGCTGATTCCGGATTTTGACTGTGTTCCGAACCCTTGTCGGGTGACCCTCTCAAATCCAGGCGTGAGGGGTGAGTCCCGGACCTGTGGAGGAATGCGATGCGCTTGTCAGACGTGCTGAGCTTGCTGGATGGTGATCAGCCAATTGGCAAAGCGGAGCGTGCCACTGATATTCTTGGTGAAGTGATTCAGCGGGTAGTTTGTGATGCCAGGCAGGCCAGGCGTGGTGATCTGTTCGTTGCCCTGCCGGGTTCTCGTGTGGATGGTCATCAGTTTTTGGGCCAGGCAGCACTGGGTGGTGCCACGGCAGCGTTGGTGAGCCGTACATGGGCACAGCAATTCGGTCAAACGGCGCCTTTGCCGTGTCTGCCTGTGGCGGATACGCGAGTGGCAATGGCTCTGGTGGCAGGGGCTTTGTTTGACCGTCCGTCTGAAACCTTGAAACTGGTTGGCGTTACCGGCACCAATGGTAAAACGACAACGACATCACTGTTGCGGACACTGTTGGTGAATTTGGGCGTTCGTGCGGGTCTGGTTGGAACGTTGGGTGCTGAATTTGAGGGGCATCAAATCGTCACGGGGTTCACGACTCCTCAATCGCCGGAATTGCAAAAAGTGCTGCGGCAGTTGGTGAATGAAGGGGCACAAGCGGTGGTGATGGAGGTATCATCGCATGCCATTGATCAAGCGCGTGTGTATGATTGCGAGTTTGACGTGGCCATCTTCACCAATTTGAGTCGGGACCATCTGGATTATCATGGGTCGATGGCGGCCTACGGGGCGGTGAAACGTCGGTTATTCAGCCAGGAGGCGACCGGCCATCGACCGCGTGCCAGTGTCATCAACGTGGATGACGCCTTGGGGCAAGCGTGTGCCAATTTGGTCACATCGGGTTTGTTGACCTACGGCCTGGCGACTGGCTCCGAGGCTGACCTGCGGGCAGAAGTGCTTGAATCATCTGCGTCCGGCTCTGTTTTTGTCGCACATTTTAGGGGGCAATCCGGGAAGGTGCACTTGCCGTTACCTGGGCGTTTCAATGTGTACAATGCACTTGCAGCGGTGGGTGCTGCGCTGGCCATGGGCTATGAGTTTTCAACGGTCTGTGACATGGTGGCAAAGTCGGCTGGTGTGCCGGGGCGTGTTGAAGTCGTTAGTAGCGCGCACCATCCTTTCACGGTGTGGGTCGATTATGCTCACACGCCCGATGGTTTGCACAACGTTTTGTCTGCAGCACGCGAATTGGGTCCACGGCGGCTCGTCACGGTGTTTGGATGTGGGGGTGATCGCGACCGTACCAAGCGTCCGTTGATGGGTGAGGTGGTTGAACACTGGTCGGATGTTGCAATCGTGACGTCAGACAATCCGCGTTCTGAGGACCCAATGGCCATCATCAATGAAATCGGCTTGGGGATGCGTGGGCAGCAACTCGTCGTGGTCGATCGGGCGGAAGCGATTAAAAAAGCGATTGAACTGGCGCAATCCGGTGATTTGATCGTGATTGCGGGTAAAGGCCACGAGACGACCCAGACGTTTGCGGATCGCACCGTGCACTTCGATGATCGCGACATCGCGCGTCACGCGCTACACCAACTGGACAAACTCTCCGTCTGACTGCCAAGGCGTGCGTGCCAGTATCAATCTACCTTGCGCTCACCGTTTAACTGGCCGTCGCAAGGACTGGTGCTTGACTTTCAATTCGGATGCGCCCGACTTGGGGAGTGATTGTCTTGCGCGACTTGATCAATTCAATCAACGCATCACGCTGCAAAATCTTGGTGTCGATGCGTGGTGAACCGGGCAGCATGGTGAAGCCGGATGCCCCGTCAGCCATGTAGTCGTTGACGGCAACCCAGTACCTGGCATCCGGGTTGACTGGCTGGCCGCTGATCAGCACGTCTTTGATCGGCCCGGCGTTACGCAGCAGTGTGTACGAACAATTGCTGATTGCGTGGCGCTTCTGGTCCGAGCTTCGCCGTTGGATGCCCAACATCTCGACCGCTTGTTTGCCAGTTACCTCCATCAGAACCACTTTATTGTCGAACGGCAAGGCATAGTACACATCTTCAATGCGAATGGGACCTTGGGGAATGGGGTTTCGCGGGGTACCACTGCTCATCACCGCAAAGGCGGTTTCCGGTTTGACGCTGCGCGCAGCCGCCAAGGTGGAATCGGCGATCAAATTATTGAGGGCAGATTCGCGATCCGCTTTGCCATAACGCTTGAAAGTCGCCGTGGCTTCACCAATCACCGGCTTAATGGTGCGTGACAAAACATCCCGATAAGGCGCGATCATCGACTCGATCGCCGGTGCAGCCGTCACGGATGCGGTCATCGGGATCATGTCGTTCTGCACAAAACTGACCTGGCCTTTACGCATCCGAACAGTGGCCTGCCCGAGGTAGCCCCCGCCCATTCCTGACGAAACGATGTAGGTGCGACCAGTGGTATTCTTCACGACAATCGGCCGCTTGATCATCACGTGCGTGTGACCGGAAACGATGACATCGATGCCGGGAACCCGTGCGGCGAGTTTTTCATCCGTGAGTTGATCATCCGCGACTTCGTGGTCATCATCCGGCTCTGCTTCGGCCCACGGCGGCGTGATGCCCATATGCGACAACAGAACCACCGCGTCAGCCTCTTTGCGCAATTTGGCAACGGCTGCCTTGGCGACCAGCACCGGGTCGTAATAACGTGCGCCCTTGAAATTAGGCGCCGCAACCAACCCATTCACATCGGTAATGAGCGCAAAAATACCCACCCTGACATTGCCAACCCGCTTCACGCAATACCGCGCCGCAACCTCTGGCTCAAAAGTCATATTGGTGGTCACAAGACTGCCACGGTAATAGGGCAACACACGGGCGAGATCAGCCACGCCATTGTCAAACTCATGATTACCAATGGTAATGGCATCAAAACCCGACGCCTGCATCAACTTTAACTCGGTCTCACCCCGAAAAAAGTTGAAATACGGCGTGCCTTGCAAATAATCACCGGAGTCCACGGCCAACGTGTTCGGATTGGCCCGCTTAAAATCTGCGATCGCTGTCGTCAATCGCGCAAAACCGCCCTTGCCTGCGTAAAAGTTATGGTAGTAACCAGCCGGAAAAGGGTCCACACGCGAATGAATATCATTTGTATAAAGCAAATGAAACGATACGTCGCCATCCATACCGGGATCACGCGGCAAACCCGGCTGTTGCCCAAGCTTCGGCACACCCGGCGTGACCGGAATGCCTCGCTTGATCGCAGAAGTTTCCAAGCCACCCGTTGCGCGCGACTGACCGCCTAGCCACCCAACCGTCCCACAACCGACATCCAGCAAAAGCGTAAAACCAAGCGCCAAGCCACCCATCGAGCGGCGTACGCCTCGCAAGGGGTTCTTTGAACCTGAAAAACCCCGACTCTTGCCCATGCCAAAGCTCCTTACAAGCAAAGTATTTTAGCAGCGTGTTAATGAGAGATGATATCGTGGTTATAGCGCGAGTGGTGTTAACCTTGCGTCCAGGATCCTGGGGTTCAGATTAAATCGCGATTAACGATAATGAAAACTGGAGCGATGGCGTGACGCGTTTTAGCGACTTGTGCGCACAAGTGGCACATTTCATGCTTGGTGAGCGTATGCTGATGCCGGCTGAGCCGGTGTTGATCGCCCTGTCTGGTGGCCTTGATTCGATGGTGTTGTTGCAGGTCTTGTCCCACTTGGGTCATCCGGTTCACGCGGCGCATTTTGATCACCGTTGGCGAACTGAATCAGCATCGGAAGCCGAATGGCTTGCCAGGTGGTGTCAGCAAGCCGGCATCTCGTTATCCATTGGTGTCGCAACGCCTGAAACACGCGGGAGTGAGGCGGCAGCCCGTGCCGAGCGTTACCGTTTTTTACAGGCGTGTGCTGCCGGGCTTGGTTTGAGGCGTGTTGCCACCGGTCATCACCTGAACGATCAGGCCGAAACCGTTCTGTTTCGGCTGGCGCGGGGTGCGGGCCTCGATGGCGCGTGCGGGATCTGGCCGCAGACAGAATGGCTCAAGGATGCGACCATCATACGACCACTTCTGACGTCTACGCGTGGCGAACTGGAAGCCGTCGCACAGGAGTTGGCGCTTGCGCACCTTGACGACCCCAGCAACGTTGATTTGGCTTATCGGCGCAACCGCATCCGACACAAGGTTATGCCGGAACTGGCACACATCGCGCCAAACGCGTCCCAAAATCTGGCAAGATTTGCGGATATGGTCCAAGATGAAGTTTTGCTCTGGCGATCGCTCGAAGAAAAATGGTGTCGCACCTGGACCGAACAGGTGGCACCGGGATGCCTCGACATTGACGGCTTGGCATTTTTTCAGGAGCCGACGGCCAGCCAACAGCGGTTGTTGCGCGCGTTTGCCCGTGAATTGGGTTACGGAAGCGTCGATGGTGCGACCATCTCACGGAGTTTAAAAGCACTCGCGACACCCCTGAAGCATTGGTGCTGCGAATGGCCAAGAGGGGCACGCCTCTGCCGGGCAAACGCAGACCTGTATCTCACGGTCGCGTTGCCCGAGCAGATTCCCCGTGCCTTCACCCGCACTGGTTGGCAACCAACACAGTCGTGGGGGTGGTCGGTTTTTGTCGCTTCAGCCCTGTCAGACAAGCCACTACACGCCTGTCGGGTGCGTTTTGATGGCAGCAGACTCCCCAAAGAACTGGTATGGCGCTCGGCAAGGCCTGAGTCTGACCGCATCAAACCGTACGGGCACCAACGGGTACGCAGTCTGCGGGGGTGGCTCAAGCAGGCAGGCATTCCTCAGCCAAGACAAACAGGACTGCTCGTCTTGGCACATCAAAGCGATATTTATTGGGTGGTAGGGGTCGGACGTTCAGCCGAAGCACTCATCGAACAGCCAGCGCAAACGCCCGAAAACCCTTATGAAATGTGGGCGTCCGCCTTTTTGAGATTTGACAAAACAAAGCATCCTCCCGTACTATTCTGAAGCGTCGTCTTGGGGCAGCGACAGTCGTGCGTCATGGCGAACGTGCAAGAAGGCGGAGAGTGGGAGCGTATGTTTAAGAACGCCGGCATGTATTTTTTGGTCGTTTTGTTTGGCGTCCTGTTCATTTTATTTACATTTTTTCAACGTCCAGAGGGTGAGTCACGGCCAGGCTACAGTCAGTTTTTGGAGCTTGTCGAGCAAGGTCGCGTGGTATCCGTGGAGATGGTGAGTGGCACCAATTTGTTGCGTTACCGGTTGAAAAAGGCGGATAGTTCAGGGCGAGAGGACACTGAGCAGGCGGTGTATTTCCCGAATGATCCCCAGTTGATTGCGACGCTGAAAGAAAACAAGGTTCCGATGACGGTGCGACCGCCGGATCAATCCGGTTGGTGGGCTTCAGTTTTGACCAACATTTTCTTCCCGTTGGTGATCATTTTGGCGTTGTGGTTTTTCGTTTTGCGTCAAGCGCAGTCAGGCAGTTCACAGGCGTTGTCCTTTGGCAAGAGTCGCGCCAAGATGATGCTTGAGAACAAGTCGAAGGTGACTTTCGCAGACGTGGCGGGTGTTGATGAGGCGAAGGTGGAGTTGGCGGAGATCGTTGACTTTCTGAAGGCGCCGGAGAAATACCAGGCACTGGGTGCGCACATTCCGAAGGGTGTTTTGCTGATTGGGCCGCCGGGTACCGGCAAGACCTTGTTGGCCCGTGCGATCGCGGGGGAGGCCGGCGTACCTTTCTTCAATATTTCAGGTTCGGATTTTGTCGAAATGTTTGTGGGTGTTGGCGCCAGCCGTGTGCGTGACCTGTTTGAGCAGGCGAAGAAACACTCCCCGTGCATCGTGTTCGTGGATGAGATTGATGCCGTGGGCCGTCAACGTGGAGCAGGCTTGGGTGGTGGCCACGATGAACGGGAGCAGACCTTGAATCAACTGTTGGTTGAGATGGATGGTTTTGAGGCCAATGTGAGTGTGGTTGTGATTGCGGCGACCAACCGCCCCGACATTTTGGATTCGGCGTTGTTGCGGCCGGGTCGTTTTGATCGCCAGGTGGTGGTGGATGCGCCGGATGTGGTGGGTCGAGAGCAGATTTTGAGGGTGCATACGGAAAACAAGCCGCTGGGCGCCGAGGTTGACCTCAAGGTTTTGGCGCGGCGCACGCCAGGTTTCACGGGTGCGGATCTCATGAACCTGTCCAATGAAGCGGCATTGATTGCAGCGCGTCACGATCGGAAAGAAATTTTGATGGAAGACTGTGAAGCGGCAATCGATCGCGTGATTGCGGGACCTGAGCGGAAGAGCCGTCTGATTGGTGAGCATGAAAAGCGCGTGATTGCGTTTCACGAAGTGGGGCACGCGATGATTGCAAAGCTTTTGCCGAATTGTGACCCGTTACACAAGGTGACGATTGTATCGCGTGGTATGGCACTTGGCCTCACGATGACGCTGCCCACCGAGGATCGGGTGTTGACGAGTCGTTCACAGATGGTTGACCGCATCACCATGATGTTGGGGGGACGTGTTGCGGAAGCGATCGCGTTTGATGAAATCACGACTGGCGCATCCAACGATCTGGAGCGTGCGACAGCGGTGGCACGACGGATGGTCACCGAGTTTGGCATGAGTGAAAAGCTGGGTCCAATCAGTTTTTCAAAGCGCAGCGAGCACGTGTTTATGGGCCGGGATTTTGGCGAGGATCGTAATTATTCGGATGAGGTAGCTGCGTTGATCGACGCAGAAGTGAAGCGCATCATCCAAGGTTGTTATGATCACGCCCATCAGCTCATCACGCAACATCGCGAGCAGTTGGATCGGATTTCGATTGCCCTGATTGCGCGGGAAACCATTGATGCGGAAGAGTTTAACCAGCTCTTTGAAGGTGGGAATCCGACATCTGAACCCGAACAGGTTCCTGCCTGATTCCCGTTGCGCTTCAACAGCCTTGAGGATCCAATCTTCAAGGCTGTTGTCTTGCTTGGATCAAAGACTGATGTATCCAAGCTTGATGCTGGGCTAAAGCCATTCGTACGCTTTGTATCAGCGAATAGAACCAAGCGGGTTGCATCGTTTTTCAGCAGCCAACAGCACCGACTTGAGGCGTCTATGTTCCACCAGCTAATGGAATCGGGTTCATGCTGACCAACGGTCCAGCGACCTCAACCAGGACGTAATGGTGGAAACCACCTTTGCTTGGCTTTTGCGTCAAGGCATCACCGCCACCACCCGTGGTGATACAGGTAACGCCTTGACGGACATCCCGTGCATACATCGGCAGGTGGCCGGCAAAGACGGCACGTACCCCGACGTCATTAAACAGTCGCAGCAGGCGACGGACTTCCTGGCGATCGCACATTCCCGCGTTGATACCGGGTCTGGGATCCACCAACGGGCGATTCATGAAAACAAACAAGTGCCTCACACCGCCTTGACGGGCGGTTTTTAGCGTCTGCTCGAGCCAACGACGTTGGGGCGCGCCGAGGTACCCCGTCGAGTTGTCCAACAAAACAAACACATCGCGATCAATGCGAAATTTAAGCGGCAATCCACCAAAACGTTGCTGCCATGCACGTTGCCCCTGTTGGGTCAAATCATGGACGCCTGGAAGCACATAACTTGGAAAGCCAAAGGAACGGAGTTGTTCCCTGAAAAGATCCATCTGCCGCGGGCTACCCTTATCGACAGCGTTGCCCAGGTGAAGGGCAAACTGCACACGGCGCTGCCCCATATCACGACTTAACGCGCCATAGGTGGCTTGCGCACGTTCCCTGTTACGCGTGTTGCCAATCACACCAAACCGATAATGCCCCGTCACATTGGATGCAAGACCCCAACTCTGACGCTCTCCCGGCCCCACGCTCAATTGACTGACGATATCGGAACCATCGCGACTGGAGCCGGGAACAACACCCTCGGGTGTCGACAGGATCGTTCCCGCAATGAGATTTTGCCAAGTAACAGTCAAGCCCATCACACCGGGGCGACCGTTATGTCCCACAGTCAATCGCGTTTGGGGAGAATTGGCCCAGATTTCATACTGTTCATCACCCGTTTTTCGGGGAGCGCCTCCCGATATTGCCAGCCCACTCTCTTGCGCCGTGCTGACCAATGGCCAACAAATCAGCAGCAAAGGGGCAAAACGACGGACAAAACGATGACTCATGCAAACCCGACAGACATTCCACCCGAATCCCGTTGAGCGAGGCGGCTAGAATCAAATTTTGACTACGCAGTGGGATTTTACCATGGTGACCGTTTTTGTTGGGGGGCGGCGCAACGCGCGTCCGAGACTTCAAGCGTTCCCGCCATGCTTGGCCCGGCGTTGTGATGCTGTTTGGATATCCTTCACACCGAATCGGCAAGAACGTGTCTTGTGAAGCAGCCTCGCTGTTTAACTGCCACGAAGGGCACGCGCAGCATTGATACAACCAAATCCAAATTCTTCGTCGTAGCCTGCCGAACCCAAATCGTCGGCTGTTTTCTCCAACCGCTGCTTAATCGCCTGAGCGCTCGAATTGGGGTATTGAGCACGCAAGAGAGCAGCCACCCCTGCCACGAACGGAGCGGCCATGCTCGTGCCGTCCATCCAATCGTAGTACATCTGTTTTCCTTCATTTTTGACCACGTAAACCGGACGAGTCGGGAGCGTCGATAAAATGTTTTCACCCGGGGCGCAGACTGAAATCCAGGAGCCGGTGTTGGAAAAACCGGCTTTTTGATCCGACTCATCGGAAGCACCCACCGCAATGACGCCAGGATAACCGGCCGGATACTCCTGGAGGTTTTCACCTTGATTGCCCATTGCCGCCACGAGGAGGACATCTTTGGCGACCGCATAGTCCACAGCCTCACGCAGGGCACGCGAGCCGCCCGTGCCACCCAGGCTCAGGTTAATCACGCGAGCGCCGTTGTTAACTGCCCAGACAATACCCGCGACGATGTCATCGGTAGCACCCTTGCCTTCGCGATCCAACACTTTGATCGGCATCAATCGACACCGGGGCGCAATCCCGACCAGCCCCCGCCCCTGATAGGGGCGCGCGGCAATCACGCCTGCCACGTGCGTGCCATGCCCGTGGTCATCATCAGGCCCCGAGGCATTGGGCAAGGTATTGATGCCTGGCACCAACTGTTGCGTCAAATCAGGATGACTTAAGTCAATGCCCGTATCAACCACCGCCACCACCACTTGAGAAGAGCCTGCGTTGACGGCACGCACCTGATTCAAACCAATCCGGTTAAAACCCCACGGCACCTCATCCGGCAAACGATTCACCGAACCATCGTCAACACTGAAAGCCAACCGCCTCACACCACTCGGCTTGCGCGATCGGGCCACCGGCGCCAACTTGAACAAAAAAGCAGGCTCCGCATACTGCACCTCCGGCGCCCCTTGAATCTGCGCAAGCGATTTGTCCACCGTTTGCGTCCCCGACAATCCGAGTACGCTCACCCCAATTGATGACACGTCGCGCAATGAACGCAAAGCGAAACGCTGCGCAAATGACTGTATCTGCCGCCCGGAAGTGCCTGTGCGATACTTGACCACCACCCGGTTGGCATAGCGTGGAACACTGTCAGCGACAACCCGTGTGCGCGCTTTGGGAAACGCGCCATCGCCCGCATAACCACAACCCGCCGGTGCCAACGCAAACAACGATAACGTGCACCAAAAATGCACCGGAGCGCACGGAGAAAAAAAACGTGGAACCACCATGGGTACTGTCTTCCTCACGGGAATACGCCAGGCCACTCTTCACTCGACTTATCGGGAGCGCACCCACGCAACTTGAGCTAATTTTGGTTTAAGAATGGGTGTAGGTCGGAACAGACCAGAGTTAATCACCAATTCACGGTTAAGCCTATATTAAACCGCGACAGTTTTTCCAGGCAAGGGGGGATATCAATTGTTGGCAATAGTTGTTGGATTATCAGGGTTGGAGTGAGTTCGATGGCAATCGATATGACAATCGACAGAAAATTGCGGATGGCGTTCGGGGGCATGACCCTTGCGATCGTCGCGTTGGTGGCGGTTGTTGTGTCCTTTATGGTCGTGGACAAATTGCAGATCGAGGCTTACAAGCGTTTGAACAACGACTTGGATGTCACGATGCATACATTCAATTATTTTTCGGATGATGCATTGAAGACGGCGAACATGTTGGCGCAGAATCCTGATCTCATTGCAAAAATGCGCAAAGGTGACACCCGCACGTTAGCTGCGCGTTGTGCCCATTTTCACAGTGTTTGTCGCGAGACTATCGTCAGTGTCTATAACAGTCAGGGCGGTGTCGTATATGACGGAGGTGATGTGGCAACCCTGAAAAGTCCGCGTCGTCACCCGGCGAGTTTGAATTTGGCTTTGGCGGGTGAATCCTCCAAAGGTGTAGCCGTATTGCCAGGCAATGCCTTGGCTGTTGAGGCAACGGTTCCGATTGTCAGTGGGCGTGAGATTTTGGGCGCGGTGCGGATTGGCACGAAGCTGGATGATGCGTTTGTCGATCAGTTGAAGGGGATCACCGGTTTGGAGGTGGGCATTGCCGAGAGTTTTGACCTTGGCACTGTGGCTGAAAACAAGATCAGTGCCCACTGGCTTGCGCAGACTTTGCGGGATGCGGAAGGCAAGCGGATCCGCACCGAGGTACCGATCGAGCTTATTTCGAAAACGCGCGAGTTGGGGATTGCGATTCGTCGTCCGGTGACGATTGACAAGGTGTCTTATCTGGCTGCTGTGGCGCCACTTTATGGTGCGTATGGGGAGTTCGTTGGCGCTTTGGTGATCGCGGAAGATGTGACGCCATTGCACGCTGCGGCGCGGGACATGGTGACAGCGATTGCGGTGGTGGCGTTGGTCTTGATGCTGCTGGGCGCACTGGCGATCAAATGGTTGGCCCTCACGATCACGGAACCGATCCGGGCACTCGCATCGCAGGCTGCGTGCATCTCGCAGGGGCAACTCGACAAACGGGTTCAGGTTCGTGGTGGTGGCGAGCTTGGTAAGCTGGCTGAGGCGTTTAACCGGATGGGTGAGGCATTGCAGGAAATGCAGTACCGTGATCAAAATGCCAATCCACTGACGAAGCTACCGGGCAATTTGATGATCGAAGCGGAGTGCAACCGTCGTTTGGGACTTGGCGAGCAGGTGGCAGTCCTGTACATCGATCTCGATCATTTCAAGGCTTTCAATGACAAGTTTGGCTTTGAAGCCGGCGACCGTGTCATCACACTGACCGCTGACATCCTGCGCAGTGTCTGTGGCGAAAACGGCCCTGCTAACGTCAAATTTGTCGGCCATATTGGTGGCGATGACTTCATCGTCATCACGCGGCCGGACAACGCTGAAGAGACCTGTCAGTTGCTGTGCGCCGAGTTTGATCGACGGGTCATCGATTTGTACCCGGCCGAAGACCGGGAACGCGGGTATATTATGGCACTGGATCGTCAGGGCCAGTTGCAGACCTTCCCGCTGTGCAGCATTTCGATCGCTTGGGTGGATAACCAACGGGGTCAGTTTGTAGACTTTCTGGAAATGTCGAGCCTTGCTGCCGAGGTCAAGAAATATGCCAAAGGAATTCCGGGCAGTTCGTATGCCCGTGATCGCCGCTCCGAAAGGGAAGCAAGTCTGCGCGACTGGTAAAGGTCGATAAAGCGGCCAGGGAGTTGATATGAATGACTTGAGTGCGGTTCGTGGTGGGCGTGGTTGGTTGCGAGGGACGGTTTTTTCCCGGTTGGATGCCTTGGGTTCGCAACCGGCGCCGCATCCGGCTTGTGTGGCGCAAGACGAGTACCGCGGTACGGAAAAACCCTGTGAGGATCCACTTCCCGCAAAGCCCAAAGGGGCATGGCGCGACGGCCTACGTGCGTTTCTGGGTATGGTCGCAGGATTGTGGCGACGGCGTGATGAGGCGCAATTTCGCAAGCAGATGGCAAGCGCCGGGGTTGATTTGGTGCCATCGATCCAAACGGCGGATGGTACGCCTGTAACCGTACTGCGGATCCAACCCGGCAAAGTTCGACTGGAGTCATTCTTTAAAGACGGTGTGCAAACCGTGACGCCGAGTGAGGTGCGTCAGATGCCAGGTTTGATGGCAGGCGCCAACGCAGCTTTTTTCGGGTTTGGCGAGAAAAACGGAACCTTCGGTGATTTGCGAGGCATTGGCCGAACCTATCGGGATGAACTGTTTGCGACAAACTACGATGCCATCTCGGATAAACGTTATCACGTGGCGTTCGCACCGGATGGCAAGGTAAGCTTTGGCCAAGGTGGCCTGTCGGAACGCGAAACGTCAGGCACCGTTAGCGGTTTCGTCGGTGGCATGGGTCGTTTGTTCAGTGAAGCAGAGGGTGCCGAACTACAACAGGATGTTCGCTCGGGCACGTTCGATCGTCGTTTAAGGAGCATGGTGCAGAATCAAAGCTTTCCGAATACCGATCTCACCAGTGCGTTGCCCCGGACCCTGGTGGGCCGCACGGCGGAAGGACAGCTCTTGTTGGTGGCCATTGGCGAAGGGCGGTCACGCGGCCAAGGCGCCGGTTACGCGGAAGCGGCCTTGTTGATGCGGCGCCTCGGCGCAGTTGAGGCGTATACCCTGGATGGCGGCGGCTCGACCCACGTTGTGATACCCGGCCTGCTTGAGACCCGCACGGACGGTCGAACTGTAAAAAGCTATCTGGTCGTGACACCGCGCGAAGGCAAACGCGCGTGATGGAAACTTGGGGTGCGTAACATGACTCAGCGCTTCGCGACCTTTCCCGAGTTTTCCGAGGGCTTGGCACTCACACGGCATATCTACGCCATTGGACGCAACTATGCGGATCACGCGGCTGAATTTCAGCAAGCGGTGCCCTCAGACCCCCTGGTTTTTTTGAAACCCGTGAGCGCCTTGATATCGGCAGAAGCGCCAATTCGCCTGCCGCTATGGGCCGGCCGTGTTGATTATGAGGGTGAGCTCGCGGTGGTGATTGGTCAAAAAGCGCGAAGTCTGACGCTTGATGAGGCGGAATCCATCATTGCCGGCTATACCATCATGAATGATGTGACTGCACGGGATCTGCAACGCGCAGACGGACAATGGAGCCGTGCCAAAGGATTTGACACATTCGCGCCCTGCGGTCCGCATCTGGTGAGGGAACTCGACTGGCGCGAGTTGGATCTGGTCACCACGGTAAATGGTACCGTGCGGCAACACGGCAATACGCGCGACATGATCTTCAACATACCCTTCCTGATTGCCCACATATCACGCTTCGCAACACTCTGGCCCGGTGATGTCATCACAACCGGTACCCCTGCCGGCGTCGGGCCATTACAACCGGGAGACTGCGTCGAAATAAGCATCACCGGTATCGGAACCCTGCGCAATCCAGTCGTTGAAGACACACGCTAAACAACCCACCGTCATCTCAGCCGCCTGAATCAGGCCACAGATGTTACTATGACGCATCGCTTGCTGCTCAAAACCTGCGTTGCAAACAAAAAACATCAGACATGCACCTGCTGAAAGACCGTGCCAGCCCAAAATCCGGTCACCCATCAATGCCTGGCTTTATCGACGCGTGGAACCAGGCTCAACAACAGCCACTGCACCCCGACGCTCGGGCTTGTGCGCGTGCACCGCAAGGAACAACGCGACCTGCCCCAAACCGTCCCTACCACACAAAGGGCGAAGCAGCCATCCGCCGTGGGCATCTGGCAGCGTCGAGGTGATCGCTGATATCAGGCAAAAACGCCAAAAATGGCAAATGTAGGGCCTCGCCGATAAGGCACTTTGTGGTATTTACCTGATTTCAGGGGCTACCTTGCGGAGGTCGGGTCAGCAATCCGATACATTTTTTTTCGCTCAAGCAAAATAAAGCAAGTTTATCTCTTTGATAGACTATAATTAAGCTATGGTTAAAAAAGAATTAAACCAATACCCTGCCCCAGTCGCCTGTCCGGGGCTGAATGCCTTGGTGACTCGTGATTCTCGGATGACGGCGCCGTCTGAATCGTGTGCGGATTGGACGCATTGGTTGGATCGGCGGGTTGCTTGGGGCGAGATGTGTTTGGCTGTCGCAGAGGCCTGCACCAGCATCAAGTTGGATGCGAGCTGGTTAAGCGGGGTACGTGGGACACATTTGATGGAAGTGTTGCAGGCTGCGGCGAACCGGGGGGTTCGTGTTCAGGTGTTGGCGACGGAAGGGAAGGCGCAGCGTTTGGCGTTGCTGCGCTCGTCCGGTTTGGTGATCCGGTATTCATCCCGTGTCGTGTGTGGGTTTGCTGGGCCGATGGTGGTGGATGATCGCGGGGCTTACCTGGCGTGGCATGATGGGGCGTTCGATGTTGACTATCCCTATTTGGCCCGGATTTTTGGTGCGGCAGCGACAGCGATGGGTGGCTTGTTCAATGAGGTTTGGGAACAGGCGGGGGGGCATCCGGTGAGTTCTCCCGGCTCATCACTGGCGCCCGGAATGAATGCGGTATCGATCCGAATCGGGGAGGCGGGCGCCTCAACGTCCTATGTTGATCTATTGGCACTGGTGACACAGGCGCAGCATCGTCTCGATATCAGCTTGGACCATTGGGCGGATGCGGGCTTGGCCAACGCGCTGCTTGACGCGGTCAGTCGGGGCGTTGCGGTGCGCTGCGTGGTTTGGTCGGATGGAGAATCCCACCTTGGCGCGGGCGATCGCCTGTCGTTGGAACGCCTGCGCCAGGCTGGTGTTGCCATTCGAACCCATCAAGCCGACAAAGCGACCCACGATCGATTGCCGCGACTCATTGTGGTGGATAAACAGCGGGCGTTGTGGGGCTTTCGGCCTTTGACCGCTGAGGCATTGGCTTTGCCTGGTGTTGGGTGGCTCCTCATCGGCGAAGGACAGGCACCGCAGGTGTGGCAAGGGCTGTTCACACGGTTATGGCGCATCGGTGCGTGGCTTGAACCCCTATCGCCGTGGGCTTGCTGGAATGCAGCATCCCGTATCCAGGCACAACGAACCCTGGAATTGCTTCAAGAATGGCTCACGCGGCATCAGGAAGCCTCGCGCATGTGGCATCTGATGCGCGTGGCACCGGGGCGTTGGCGAGTCTTCACACTTTAGCCATCTGTTCGTGGATTTTTCATCACCACGGTACGGGAACCAGTCAGCAAGAGCAAACCATCAACTGCCGAGCGCCCAGCGACAGTCGTCTTCATTGTTTGTCACACGGTACGACCACAGATCTGAATAGTCGCATTGCATGCAAGTTTGGTTGTTGAGGGCAAATGACAACCTAAAAGCGCTTCTGCCCGCTTCATGGCAGTAAGCTTGGCGCGCGCTCACTGATGGGCTTCGGGCGTGACGTCAATAAATGACGGGTGCTCTGGCGCATCCGGGGTCATGGTGTGGTTTAATGACTCGTTCGGGCGTTGGATCAAAGAATGGGGCATGGCCATCATGGCGCAGCAAATGACGGAAGCGGCCCAGATTTTATATGAGCGCATCAACCGGGTGGTGCAAGGCAAGTCTGAGGTGAACCGCCTCATTCTAGCAACGGTCCTGGCTGGTGGCCATGTGTTGATCGAAGATGTACCGGGTGTCGGAAAAACCCGTTTGGCGCTGGCTTTGGCCGGCGCGCTGGGCGGTGAATTCAGGCGCGTTCAATGTTGCGTTGACTTGATGCCCAGTGACTTGACCGGGGTGAACATTTATCATCCCGGGGAACAACGTTTTCAGTTTGTGCCCGGTCCCGTCTTTAGCCATGTGATGCTGGCGGACGAGATGAACCGTGCCTCACCCAGAACACAAGCCGCACTGTTGGAAGCGATGGAAGAGCACGCTGTCACGGTGGATGGGAAGCGTTATGCGTTGCCTGAGCCGTTCGTGGTCATTGCCACCCAAAATCCGGCGGAGCAGCAGGGTACTTTCCCGTTGCCGGAAGCCCAACTGGATCGTTTCGCCGTGGCGGTCACCTTGGGCTACCCTGATGCTGACACGGAACACGCTCTGCTGACAGCGGCCATGCGTGAGGTGTCAGATACCGATGACGGGAAAAATGAACAGGCCTCTGAGTCTTTGCGGACCTGGCGAACCTTGCGTGAAAAAATTCGTGCCGTGTTTGTGGATGACAGCTTGTTGCAATACATGGTGGCGGTGGTGCGTGATACCCGCGCGCATCCGGAATTGGCACTGGGAGTGAGTCCGCGCGGAAGTTTGTGGTGGATGAAGGTGTCGCAGGCTTTGGCTTTTGTGTCGGGGCGTACATTTGTGACACCCCGCGATGTGCAGGCGTCGGCGGTGGCGACTTTGGCGCATCGGGTAAAGCTCAAAAAAGGGGCAAGCCGGCGTCAGGAAGTGTGTGCCCTCATTGCATCCGTATTGGCGCAACACGCCCTGCCTGATTGAGGAATCACGCTTGACGCCTCAGGCTTATGCTGTTTTGGTATTTGGATTGGCGAGTCTGGCCGAGGCTTATCAAACCCAAGCGGCCTGGCTGTATGTGATTGGGGCGTTGGCGTGGGCACTCCCGCCAACTGCCGCTTTTTTGGCCTGGTGGTCTTTGAGGGGAATCCGTCTGGTACTTGATGCGCCGGGATGGGTAAGCACGGGTGATTGGGTCACGTTACGTTTTGGTTTGACTGCAGCTGACGCCCAGCATCTGGATCTGTGTCAAGTGCTGGTTGCCGAACGCCGGCATCTTCCCTGGATTGGTTGGTGGCGTGCTCGGCTGCTCCCTTACGGTTGGTGCTTGGCAGAAGGCTCGGGGGCTGAACGCATCGCTTCTGTGACGTTTGTTGAACGTGGCCTTCAACGCGTTCCTTCGGTGCGTCTGCAAAGTGCGTATCCACTCGGTCTGGTAAGCCTGACCCGCCTGGTGACGCCAACTGAGCCAATCTTGGTGGTCCCCGCACCGGATCCTGTAAGCACCTTGCCCTGGTTCAATCGCATGGGTGGACAAGCGGGCGCCGAGCCATCGAACGCGTTGAGTGGTCATCAGATACCACGTGGCGTTCGTCCATACGGCAGCGGCGATGCGTTACGCGATATCCACTGGCGCGTTAGTGCGCGCTTGGGCCGTTTACACACCAAAGAGGCTGACGATGCGGCCAGCGCCTGCGTGACGCTTTATCTGGACATGCGTCGCTTGGGACTGGAACAATCCGTTCACGAGCACCTCGTGCGGGTTGCTGCGACATTGTACGCCGCGTGGCGGCAAATGGGCCATCCGGTCATCTTGGTCACGCAAGCGTCTGCCATACCGGATCTCGCGTCTTATGGCAACTTGGCGGATCATGCCTTTTTGGCACTGGTGCATCCCACTGACGACGCACAGGCCCCGGATTGTGAGCGCAGTGCCTATCTTTTATCAGCGGATGCCGCTTGCGTGACAGCCGTCGATGCCGGGCATTTTATTCATTGTCCGGGCGATGGTCGTGGCATCGCAGGTGCTGCCATCGTTTGTCCCGTCGGTGCATCGCCAGGCGTGAGCCTGGAAGGAGCCAGCGATGCGTGAATCAGTGGGCTGGCACAACCTGTCGGACCAGCTTCGCAGCAGTTTCGCGCCGGTGCCGGTTATTGGCGCCTGGCGTTTACGCCTTGCGATCGCCATCAATTCAGTCACTGCGATCGTGGCCTACGGTACGGTCGACCCGCAATTGCCGACACTGGTCTTGCTTGTCGCGCTGTTGTGTGGATCCATCTTCAGCTATGCGATGCGATTCCGTCGAAACCTTGCGTTAAAGTGGTTGTTGGCGATCGCCATGCTGGTGGCTTTGTATCAATCCCTGCGCAACATGGTATTTGGCGCCATGGAACTGCCCCTCGCACTTGGGCAGTTACTGGTCTGGCTGCAGGTCATGAACAGTTGGGATTTACCCCGATTGACCAACTTGCGGGTTGCCACCATGGTTGCAGGCGTCTTGATGGTCGTTACAGGCTCTTTGCACCGTGAAGCCGGTTTCCTTTGGTTTGTCTTGGCTTTTGTCCTCAGCCTCTTTTGGGGGCACCATGAAGCGTGGCGTGATGAACTTCGCGTGCAAACTGTGTCAGGACTCAGAACGGTCGGCGTTTTGCTGTTAACGCTCGTCCTGATGCTACCCGTCGCCTTGCCAGTGTTTGTCGTTGCGCCGCGTGGAACGCGCTCAGGAACACAGCATCGACCCTTGATGTCCTTGTCGCTGGGCCTCCCTGCAACCCTGGATGCTCGCATTCGTCAAAGCGTGGGGCCATCCAGGACCGGGGGTCGCCAGACCCAACGCGACGGCAACGCGGATCACCGGTTCGACACGCAGCTTGAAGTGGGCGGGCAGCCTGTCTTGCATGACCGGGTCATCATGCGCGTCAACAGTCCTCATCCGCATTATTGGCGGGCGATGGCCTTTGACCATTACGACGGCCGGAAATGGCGCATGCGAGACCCTGACGCCGTTAAGGCGCTTTCACCAGACAATGATGCGTTCAATCCGCCGATACAGCCGGCCTGGCGGGGTGAACCGGAATTACAGACCTACTATGTGGAGCAGGATTCAGCCAATTTGATTTTTAGTGCGCTGCAGCCGCAGCTAATCTATTTTCCAAGTGGCCTGATCTGGCTGGATGACTACGCTGCCTTGCGTTCACCTTTCTTGCTGCAAGCAGGAATGTATTACTCGGTTCGAGCCGTGAATCTCGCGCTCACGCGAGCCGAATTGGCCCGCTTGCCCTTGGCACCGCGAACACAGGCGCTTGCGCCCTATCTCGACACAAGCGCCTTGACACCACGGGTGAAAGCCCTGGTGCGCCCCATCCAGGGCGAAACACCCTTCCAAACGATGGGGCGTTTGAGCGAAATGTTGGCAACGCGTTGCACCTATCGTCTTGACGTTCCAAAGCTCGGCCCAGGTAAAGAAGCGACGGATCACTTTCTATTCGTCCAACGCAGCGGTTTTTGTGAGCATTTTGCAACAACACTGGCAATGACCGCACGGGTTGCGGGCATTCCCACCCGCCTGGTCACGGGCTATGCACCGGGACGCCGTCACCCCCTCACAGGACTCCATGAGGTAACGGGAAGGGACGCCCACGCCTGGGTCGAGGCGTATCTCCCGAGCGTCGGCTGGATTCCGTTTGAAGCAACACCAGGATGGAGCATGCCTGCGCCGGTAGACTCCGACACAATTTCTCCACCTCTGCGTCGCTTGGGCGAACTGTTTGTCTGGATACGGGAGACACTGGGTACAACCTTTTTGACACTTATATTCTTGCTCCCCTTGGCAAGCTACCTGCTCATCCGGGCAAAGCGCCGCAAAGCTCAGCCATCCCCACACCCCGCATCAAAACCCTTTCGAGCGTTGAAAAAGGAGTTAAAGCGTCACGGCGTGACCTTGGCACCGAATGCAACAAGTCAGGACATTTTGGAACAATTGACCCGTTACCCTGACTTGGCCCCCTGTATAACCCACATACAACAATTTTTGGAACAATATGAATTTACCCGGTTTGCCAAGCCAGAAGAAAGCCCCTCCCAGCAAGCACTTCAAACACAGTGGCATCAATTGCGTCAAAGGCTGCGTACGATTTCCGCAGGTCACAAACCCCATCGTTCAAATCATTAAACGGGGTGTATTGACACTTGGGGTATTCCTGACAGCGCCAGCCGAGGCAAATCCCCAAGAGCCGATTGTTGGCGCCATCGCGACCCCCCAGTTTCGCTGGGGTGCCATTCCCGTTCCGATGATGGCGTGCCTGATGAACATGGAGATGACCAATTTTGTCGTCGCGGGCCAGACACACGAGGCTCATCTTCAAGGTGGCTACATCTGGCGTCGCAATTTTTTTTATGACCCAGCCAAATTGAGCCCGGAACCACCATCTGGCCTGCCTGCCGAGCTTTTCTGGAACAATATCTGGCAACTCAACGGTCGTTACTGGATTTGGGTCCAACCCAGATTGGCTTTTGGCGTCATATCAAGCATCGTGACGGGGGGCGTCCCGGATACCGGGAACTATGATGCGATGTTGACACAAGGACTGAGTGGTAGCCTGGGGCCTTTTATTGAGTTCAATACGTTGAATGATCCACGATGGCCAACGAATGGGATGCGGGCACGAACATGGGCGACACAGGGCCTGCATGCGGGAAACTCCCGCTTCATGTTTTGGCAAATGCAATCGGAGTGGTTACAGACATGGAACTGGGTGGGGCATATTTTACTGTTTCGCATCACCGCGGGTGCAGGGCTTCCGCGCTTGGCGTGGATTAATAAATATGCGGCTGGTGGAGGCAATTTTTTGCGCGGTTATCAATGGAATCGCTTCACCGGCGATCGCCTGGCGGTCGCCTCATTGGAATACCGCCGCAATCTGGGCAGCTGGCGCGCCAACCCACTCGGCCTTTTGGGGCCAGAGGGGCTTGCCTTCAATCTCGCAGGCGCTGCCTACCTCGATGGCGGACGAGTCTGGGAACCGCGCCTCGGACCAGCGATGGGCGAGGACATCCGCATCGGCGGCGGTGCGTCACTCATCTTGCTCGTGGGTGGGGTGCCGCTCGGCAGACTGGAATTAAATGGCAGCAGCGAAGGGATCTTTCCAGTTATCGCCGCCGGGACCTCATTTTAACAGTCACACGACCGTTGATGGCACGAGATTATCAAAACACGGCGCAGTCTGTAAAAAATTCAATCCTCAAACCGACCGATTTCCCCGCTGTATGCGAAGTCCACTTAACGCCTTTTCGACACCTCATCAAACTAGTCAGCGCTTGAAGATGCCTGTCTGAGTGCACTTTGCCTGCAACCTGGCTCAAATCGTCTTGTGGCAGGCCAGCATCACGATGACGAATCTTCTGACCCGGACATCGTACGACTCACAGCAGCCTCGAAAGCATCCAGGCGCACCAATGCCTGCATGGCATCTTCCTGAAACTCGGGCACCTGAAGCACCACTTGGTAATGTGTTCGGGCCAAATCAACCCGGTTGGACCGTTCGTGCAGTTGAGCCAAGCGATGATGCGCCAAATGGTGCCCCGGATCCAATTCAAGCAAGCGTCCGTACGCACGCACCGCTTTGTCGAATTCACCCAGCGCTTGACAAGCCATGCCCAAATGGTAAGAACTGTTAATTGTTGCCGGCCCGAGACTGTGTGCACGCTCAAGTTCCAGTATCGCTTGACGCCAATCGCCCAACTGGCTAAAAATTTCCCCTTGAAGGGCGTAAACGGGGGCATAACTGTCCTGCAACTCCCGAACAAGATGCAGTTGGGTCAATGCACGACGTGAATCGCCGAGCCGATAACACGTGCGTGCCAACTCATAACGCGCCACGACCGCCGTACGGTCGAGGAAGATAGCCCGTTCAAAACTCTTGATCGCCTCCTCACACTGATTCTGCCGTACCTGAAGACAACCCAAACGAATGAAGGCGTCCGTAAACTCAGGGTCACAATACACGGCTTTCTGGTAATGATAATTGGCCGAATCCAAGTCAGGCTGTGCAGCATAAATCTCAGCCAAGGTAAAATGAAGCTCACCGTGTTTGCCATCCAGAGCAAGTGCGCGTTTCAAATAAGGCAAAGCATCTTCATGTTGACCGTGTACAAAATAAATCTTGGCAATCGCAAAAAGCGCCTGGAAGTCGTCAGCGTGTTGTTCGATAGCCCGCAAAAGTAAAGGCAATGCTTCAGCGAAATCACCTGAGTGAAAACGCGCCATTCCTTCCGCCAGGTCACCAAGGTTTCGCTCCTCGACGCCCCCGTTTAACAAGGTTTTGAGATATTTTTCCAACACGGAACCATCTCCTGACAAATAACGTATTTATTATACCCAGTCTGAGACGCAGCAATCCACAAAGCGAGTGCAACACACCTCCGCACGCCCAAGGGCCATTCACTGTTCGTGGCGACCCTGTCTCAACGTGACCCGTCACTTAGTTGAGGGCAGCCAAGGGCAGGTTTGGCTCGTACGCATTGCCGTACAGGCGTTCCGAGAGGGCCCAATGGCTTTCAGGTTCTCCCAAAACGCCTGCAATCAAGCCGGTCGCTGAATTTTCGACTGCATGAATCGGAACACCCAACGCCTCGGCTAACTCCGAAATGCGTTTGCCATCCAGCGTGAGATCCGTGCCATCTTTCAACATGACACGCGACACGATCACCGCATCGCCAAGATCCTCATCGCGCAACTCCCGCAACAGATCCTCCCCCGTCACCAACCCGGTCACAGTGATGATGCCACCCCAGAACAGGCTGGGAACCACCCTCAAGCGAACCGTGAGCGCTTCAATCTGATTCAACCGCGTCACGAATGGTTGCAAAACACGTTCCCCGGCTTCACCAGTAATCACGGTGACCCGACGCGAGGATGTCAACGCACTGGGCAATTTGCGTGACAATCGTTTGAACTCGTGGGCAATCAGTGCCGCACCGCCAACACCATCCCCCAACTGGTCGTAATCACCATAATGCCGATGACCGGGCAAGGGAAGTTCGGCGATCAAATAAAACTCATCACCCAAACGCACGATGGGATCACCGAACTCCGCCTGAAATCGCGTTTGCCACTGACGAACCTGCTGAATGGTCGCCCGCGCCAGCTCCTTGGATACAGGCGTCATCTGGGGCAAATACTTGCGAAACTGCGTCAGGCCAATCGGAACAATCGCGATCGATAACAACGATGGTACCAATCGAGCCAAGTCACCAATGGTTCGATCCAATTCAGCACCATCATTCAACCCCGGACAAAAAACAATCTGCGCATTAAAATCGATTCCATGACGCCTTAAACGCCGCAAATGCGCCATGATGCGCCCACCATCCGGGTGCTTGATCATTTCTGCCCGCAATTCCGGGTTGGTCGCATGCACCGACACATTCAGCGGACTCAAGTGATCCTGTTTAACCCGCTTCCAATCAGCAGGGGTCATGTTCGTCAAGGTAACAAAATTGCCCTGCAGAAAGCTCAGTCGATAATCATCGTCCATGATATACAGCGAATGCCTTAAACCCCTTGCCATCTGATGAATGAAACAGAATGAACAACGATTGTGACACTCAATGATGTTATCGAAGACAGCCAACTCAAACGAGATGCCAAGATCATCATCGATCTCTTTGTTCACAAGCACGGAGAATCGCGAGTCGCCACGCTGAACCTGTAAACGCAACGCCTCTTCGGCGCATTCATACCGGTAATCAATGATGTCACGCAACACCTTGCCGTTAATGCGCAACAAGCGATCGCCGACACGCAGATCAAGTCGGGCAGCAATGCTGCCCGACTCCACTGAAGCAATCACACCCCCAGAGGGCTTCTTACGCGTCCGCCGCCCCATCTTCACCCTCAGCGTCTTCACGGGTAATGTCTTGCGCCACATCACGCAAGCTCAGCGAAATACGCTTGTCCTCTGGACGGAAACGCTTGATTTGCGCCCGAATCTCCTGACCCACTTCGACGATCTCCTCAGGCTTCACCTGACGCTCCGACATCTCCGCGGTCGGCAACAACGCTTCAACACCCGGTTCGATCTCAACAAAAGCACCAAAGGTTGCAAGCTTGGTCACACGCCCCTCGATCACTTCGCCTTCACGATACCGCTCCGCCAACGTCGACCAAGGATCTGTCTGCAACTGCTTCAGGGACAAGGAAATCTTGTGGCTTTCCCGATCCACTTTCAACACTTTCAAAGTCAAATCGTCGCCGATTTTGAGCAGATCAGACGGATGCTGGATGCGTTGCCACGAAATCTCTGAAATGGGCAACAACCCATCAATACCACCCAAATCAATGAATGCACCAAAGTCAGCAATGCGAACCACCTTACCCTCGACAATTTGGTTAATCTCCAAAGAGGCCAAGGTTTCAGACCGCTGCTTACCCTTCTCTGCCGCGATCGCCTGCCGATGCGACAAAATAAGCTTGTTGCGCCGTTGATCCACTTCGATGATCTTAAGCGGCAGCTCCTGCCCAATCAATTCTTCGTGAGGCCCCTTCGTCCGCAACTGGGACGCAGGCACAAAACCACGCAATTTGTACGTGTCAACGATCACACCGCCCTTGACCACGTCCTTGACCGGGGCACTGATCGTTTTTTCCTCTTCATAATCCTTGAGCGCCTGGATCCAACCACGGGCCTGGTCAACCCGTTTTTTTGAGAGCGTCAATTGCCCATCTTCGTTCTCTTCCCGCAGGATGTACAATTCCAGTTCGTCGCCTTCCGAAACGAACTCGCGGGGATCACCCACGTGGGTGCTGCTCAATTCACGGATCGGAATCACACCCTCCGACTTGCCGCCAACATCAACCAAAACCTCATCTGGCGACACACGAATGACATAGCCTGTCACGATGTCACCCTGCTGAAAATTCCGGAAGGTCGAATCGTAATCGATGAACTCTTCCATGGTTTGCTCAACATTCGGCGTCAACACGTTTTCCTACTTCCTTACCGTTTCATGATCTTGCCAGCCAACCATGCGGTCGGGCTTACACGTTGGGTCGCGCACACCTCACTGCAACAGTTGGCATCGAGCGACCAGGGAAACTGTTCGGCGACTGCATACTGAAACGCACACGTCACCAGTGGAATTGTATCAACAGGTGCTGATAACCGCAACCAGACGAAACCTTCTCGGAGCCCCAACCATCAGCCTGAACAGTTTTTTTGGTAAAAATGGCTGGCACCGCAAGGTACATCCAGGCAACAACGCGCCGACAAACGACCAATGTGACGCCGAAGCGATGAATCTATCTGAACGATCAATCCGACGCGTCCTGCTATCCATCAAACTGACTGGTTGTTGCTTAAAGGTACGTTGTTACACTGCCGCCTGTAGCAACCAGTATCAGTCTTCTTACTTGCCTGTCTTGGTCTGTTCGTTGTCGTCTGATCAGTGACGTTGATGATTCCTGCGTCCTGTTTCAAACTGAACGTTCCGTAATGTGTGTTTTTGGGAATAAAACCGACACGGTGCCACCTTGATCGCATCGTTTGAAGGAGATGACCATGGCAGAGGTTGCGCAACAGAAAAAAGTGTGGGTCTGCTCACGTTGTGGTTATATTGAAGAGGGGGACCACCCGCCTGATCTCTGTCCGTTTCCAGACTGCGGCGCAGGTCCTGAAGACTTTTACCTGCAAGACTGATTCGCTCACCCTGCCTCGTCCGGGGGTTCTTGCCTTCAGTGTTGCCCGTGACGCCCTCCGCTTGGTGCAAATTGCCGTGATACACTGATCGTTGTCCGGCTGTTCACGATTCGTGGCTGGGTTCAGCGACCGAGCGATCAAGGGGGATTGGCATGGGTGCAGAGCAAACAATGGTGACGCAGGCCAACGCGACAGCTGGGGAAAATGCCTCAGCCGTGTCCTTGGATGACAACGCCTTGTTGTCAGGCTATCGATCAATGGTGATGATGCGCCTCCTTCACGACCGTGCCACGAATCTGCAACGAACAGGACGCATCCATTCCTGGTTGGGCTGTCTCGGTCAGGAGGCCGCAATTGTGGCAAGCGGCATGGCATTGGCGCCTCAAGACTGGGTGTTTCCGTCTTATCGAGAGCATGCGGTGGCACTCGTCCGCGGGATTCCGATGCGCAAGCTGTTGGACCACCTGTTCGGGAACGCTGCTGACAACGTGATGGGACGAAATCTGCCTCCGGAATATTCGTTTCGGGAGGTCAATTTTGTCAGCATCAGCGCCCCTGTCGGTACACAGGTACCTCAGGCGGTTGGCGCGGCGATGGCCGCCAGACTGAAAGGCGATCCGGTGGTGGTCATGACCTATTTCGGTGATGGCACCGCCTCCACCTCCGACGTTCACACCGCGTTGAACTTCGCTGGCGTCTACAAGGCGCCGATCGTATTTTTCTGCCAGAACAACGGCTGGGCCATTTCAGTTCCAACAAGCAAGCAATCGGCCTCCCAAGATATTGCGGGACGTGCCGTGGCTTATGGAATACAAGGGGTAAAAGTGGATGGCAACGACTTTTTGGCCACTTACGCCGCCACAAGTGCGGCTGTTGAAAAAGCCCGTGCGGGTGGTGGCGCGACATTGATTGAAGCGCTCACCTACAGGGTAGGTCCCCATTCAACCTCCGATGACCCATCAGCCTATCGCGATGATGCGGAGGTCGCCCCGTGGCGTGAGCGAGACCCCATCGCACAGTTTGAAAGTGTCTTGCGTGAGCGTGGTCTTTGGACACCGGAGGAAGGCGAAGCACTGCGTGAAGCCCTCAATCAGGAATTGCTCGAAGCGGCCAAAGAAGCGCAAGCGGAGCGGTTACCCACTGTCGACACGCTGTTTAACGATGTGTACGCCGAGCAGCCTTGGCATCTTCGGGAACAACACGAAGCCCATTTAGCCTTGCGCCGGCATTAAGGTTGTTGGTCAGCGGTATGGCAGAAAAAAAGTCATCGTAGAAGCCTCGATGAACGAGATACCGGCCGCTTGCACAAGCGAAACGGGGATCCTTTCTGCGGATAGCAAAGACGGTGAAACACGGTTTGACATTTCATGGCAGAAAACACTGAAAATCCGTTGAACGCCTTGTCAGTGGCAAATGGTTAACCCCTGGGATTCGGTTTGCAGCCGAACTCGGCTCCATCCAGCGTCAAATCGGCGTTTCAAGCGATTGTCCGCTTCGTGATCCGGCAGACCTGCGGTCGAGCGACAAGTGTCTGTCTGGGCCGAAGTTGATCAAGGCCCCGGTTCGTGAGAGCCCCAACGTAGCCGGACCTGTTCGGTTAATGGAAAGGGTTGGGAGGGGTTAAACCCGACAGATGACAGGCGGGGGCGCCAACTGTTCATTGTGTGGTTTTTTGAACAAGGTGATGGTGAGCCGGGCAGGGTTAAAGACATTGTGATTGTGTGTGGTGGGCGTCGTGAGAATGAACTGTGCCCGGGAGTTGCGTAAAAATTCACCGACCTCATCAATCCGTTCAACGGACAAGTGTGCAAACGGTTCATCCAGGATGAAAAACCCTGGTCCATTGGCTCCCTCGCCGTCAGTGAGGGCCATCAATAGCAGCAGGCTAACGATCACCTTTTGTCCGCCGGAGAGGTCGGGGTCGGAAAGCGTTCTCAATTCTTTACCGTCGTAGGCAACGCGGACGAAGAGGCCCGCTTTTTCGATGCCGTCGTCCATGGTGGACAGATTGGGTAATTCCATATCGAGGTGAATGTTGGCACGTTTGGCGAGGGACATCGCGTGATCGCGATACTCCTCCAGAACTTTCTGTACCAGCTTGATGTAACTGGCACGACAGGCTTTCAGTTCGTCTTCACCGGTTTTGACGTCGTGGAGGCGGCGATTGACAAAGCTTTCCTGGGCTAGCACGTTTTCTGATTGTTTCGTGTGGCGGATCATGATGCTCTCGTCGGTGCAGCCCGCATAGTGAGCCAGTTCGATTTCCATCTCGTTGATGCGCAGGCGCACGATGTCGGGCAAGGGCACGTTTTGCAAAGCCTCAGGTTGTCGTGATTCTTCAGGGATCAGCGATTCCAACCGGAGGCGATTGGCCTCCGCCTGGCGCAGTTGTGGTTCTCGGTTGGCGAGGAGCGCTTTGAGTTGATCAATGTCACGCTGAATTCTCGCAAGGTCATTTTCCGCTTGCGCGGCATCGCGATCAGCCGCTGACAAACGCTGGCCTTGCATCATCATGTCGTCTCGGAGTTGATTCAGCTCTTTTTCGAGTGCCTCCATGGCGTTCTGCCAATCTTCGCGTTTGCCTGCGATCGCCTCATACTCAGGTTTTCGCGACTCCCACTCCACACGTTTGGTTTGTTCCTGAATCGCATGGCGTCGTTCAGCCAATTCACGGGAAAAAATCTGCACCTGCTGTTTGGCGTCACGAATGTCGCTTTCAATCTCATCCAAACGTTCGAGACCTTCCTTTGCACGACTGGTGACACCCATCTGGCCCAAAAAGCATTCGCCCGGCCTGACACCAATAAAAATGCCGCCGCGGCGATCCACACGATAACCATCGGGCGTGATGGCCGCCTGAAAATTACCCAAGGCACCTTTGGCGGCACCGACATCATCCACGAGTGCCGTTTCATTGAGTCGATCCAAAATCCAGCGCGGGACGCGCGCATCGAGCACCTTTACCGCGCTGAGTGCGGAACCGGGTCTGGCTTTGGGAACCTGATCGCGACTGGGCTCGCACATGTAATGACGGTAGCGTGAGCGGCGCGCCAGTTCCAACGAGGCCAAATGGTGCTCAGGCGCCACAATCCAGTTGAAGCGATCGCCACCGACAATTGATTCGATGGCGACTTGCCAACGCGAATCGACCACCTCCAACGCCTCCGCCACCAGTGTCGCCGGGATGTCAGCAGCCCGCAGGGTGTGTCGCATGTCGTTAACGAAGGGCGGGTAGACAACCTGACCTTTTTGCAGCGCATTCAAGACACCAATCAGTTCTCGCTTTTGATCCTCCAAACGTCCGAGATCAGCCCGGGCCTGCCCCAAGGCCTCCTCAGCCACCGCCAGATCATCCTCCAAAGATGTCATATCCTCAGGACGCACACGTTCCGCTCCAAGCCTGATCGCATCAAACCGACCAATGGCCTGATCCAGGCCACGCCCCTCACTGGCCAACGCTTGACGCATCGAATCGAGCTCACGTTCCCGTTGACGGGCCTCGGCAAATGTCACCGTCAGCGACGCCTTCGTTTCAAGCTCTCTGGAATGCAAGCTCCGTAACTGCTGCTGATCCGCCAACAGCGCATTCAGGCGTGACTGCGTACTGTCACGATCCGGCCCCAGACGCTTCAGTTCGGCGAGCACCTCTTTATACTCAGCCAACGGCAACAATACCGACCGATAATGCCCCAACTGCCGCTGACGCTCCCTAAACAGTTCGAACTCCCGCTTTTCACGGGCCAAACGCTCCAACGCCGCCTGTTCAACCTGCAAACGCCGATTTTGTTCCTCCAGTTCCGAAAGCGAACGATGATAACCATCCTTGGCCTCCTGATAGCGATCAAACACCTGACGCTGGCCCTTGATTTGCATCACATACGTGAACAACTCCTGAGGACTGCGCTCACAAAGCTTGTTGGTTTCGCCCTGCTCAATCGCGAGGATTGACAACAAAGACCGTGAAACACCAGCCTTGAACAAAATATCCGAATACTCCCCGGGACCATAAATTTGCTGGTTGGCGTACGCCGCCTGCACATCAGCAAAACTGACATCGCCAGGCAGAATCATATAACGACTCTCAACCCCATTGGTCCCGGGAACCAGCACACACGCGAGGGTCACGACATCATCGTTCACATTGATGCACCGAAAGGGACGGTTGCCTTCGTGCAGATAATTGCTCACCAGGGCCGTCACCACGGTCATTTGACGGCGATCACGCATATACTTGTTCCGCCGCCGTTTCGTGGACAGTCGGGGGGCATTCAGAATGATTCGAATGCCATCCAAAAACGTGGTCTTGCCAGACCCGTTCGGACCAGCCAACATCACAATCGGTTCATCCAGCGGCACGGAGACCGGACGCCAGCAATCCCAATTGGAGAAAGAAAGTCTCAAAATTTTGAACACGTCAACGTCACCTGTCTCTACAAGACTTTCGAAACCACACGACCATTACTCGACCGATTCAGCCGCAATGGATTCATCCACTTCGGCCTCTTCAACCACCTGACCTTCACCCACCACGCGGGCAATCGTGCTTTGTCTCAAGTACGATGCCAACTGGTTGGCATCACCCAGCAAATCCAAAAACGGACCTGCCTTGATCTCATCCTTGCGGCTATACTCCAAAAACCCCAAACGTCGCAACTGGCTCACATACATCTCAAATCGACGTCCGCCCAGTTTCTTGCCAAACTCGGCATTGAGCGTCTCAAACGCCACCACCGGCTCACTGACGCCCCCCTCACGCCCTTCCTCAGCAAGGCGCTGCGGAAGCACCAGGCGGGCCCAGAGTATCACAAGCAACGCCAATGCATTGCGGTCCAGCTCCGCCAAATTGGTAATGCGCTCCGAACGCTCAGCCGGCCCATCGGCCAAGGTTAACCCGTAGTAACGCGAATACGGGCTCCAGGCCAATGCAAGCCCCACGGCATTCAGACGCTGCTCTGCAACGGCGCGCACCTGCGGATCCATCAACGGCCGCGCCTCAGCACGGGGCAAGTAACCCTTGTGGAAAAAACGCGCCAGCAACAAGGCAATCTCATCATCCGGCGCGATGGCCTGTGCGTCGGGTTCCAGCGATTCTTGCGCCACATCCGCAACTGATTGAAAACCTGTTACCCCAACATTGAAATCAGTCACGCGCTCACGATCCACCACATCGTGCAACCGCTCGTCCTGCGGGATTCGGGACGCACCGACGATACGGTTGACAGCACCTTGAAGACTATCTTCCATCGTTCACCTTCCTTAACGGAACCAGGTTCGCATCCGTAATCGCCTTGATGATCGGGGTGGGCGCTTCCAGCACACCCGGCGTGGCGGGATGCTGTATCGCAACAGGCACCATTTTCAATCGCTGCACAGGACTGTCAATGCGTTCACCCGGAGCGATGGGCGTGCCCAACAACGGCAGCAATGAGATGCGATACAAGGCCAACGCCGCGCTCTCCGTCGACGCAAACTCGTGCACGGGCGTCGGGTCAGGCCGCCTGGCCAGTTGTTCCAGATCCTGTACGGCTTCGGCAATGGTTTCGCGACTCGTACTTTGCGCAGCCATCGTTTCGGCCGGTACCGGTTCATTCCAGAACTCCTCCTCCAATTCGATCAGTTCTCGATGCAAATGATAATCCGCGGCCGCCACCAACAAACTGGCATCAAACAACGGTGGCAAAAAAGCCGGACAACGGAACGCGGATGCGGCGATCGCAGCCAACTCGTCAACATCTGCCTCGATAAGCGTCCGCGTAATATCAACCTGATTGATGCCGCCGTCAAGGGTGATGAATTGCTCACCCATTCCCGTCAAAACCCGCAGCAACTCCGAGCGATACGCATGAAGTTGACTCAAATGCTGGTGAATCGCCTGATACTCCTGACGCAATTCCCGACGGTCGAGATCAAGACCATCCAACACCCGTCTGGTCTCTTGGGACAGCGAAATGCACTGCTCCAACTGATCCTGGGCCTCAAGCAGCTTGACCTCCGAATGAGAGTCCAACGCCTCAACCAAACACGCAGCCAGTCCATCAAAGCGTGCCCGCAAGTTATACAAAACATCCAGCGGGTCATAACCCATCTGCAGACAAAACTCGACACCATACAGAGCGATCCCAAGTTCCTGGCGCTGCGGTGACACCTGAGCCAACATCCCCAGCATCGCTGCGGCGTTCACACCCATTTCAGTCCAACAATAACCGCGCTGCCGATCAAAGGTCAGCCAACCATAAGTCCTAAACGTGTTGACAAGGTGATCCAAGGCATCGGCACTCAGCCACGGCAACACGCGATGCATCGCGTCTTTGTCCCAAAAACGCTCTCGACAACTGGCAAACAGCTCACGAATGAAGGCAATGCGAATCACAAAGGTCGCTTCATTCGCGCCACGCGTTAACGCTAGAAACAGCGGAAAAAGCCCGTGAAAGCCCTGGTGTACCTGCAGCGCCGATACAGCGTCCGAACGCCAGCCTGGCGCCAGAAAATGCTCCACGGCACGACGGCGGAATGGTACGGCAGGCTCTGCGCCGTCTGCATCGTCATCCAACCCTGGATTCACGATACCCCACGCCCGCTGTTCTGGACTCAAGTTACTCAGTTCAAGGGCCATGAACGTCATCCCGCCTGTAGGACTCACATCGTGCCTTGGCACGACGGCGAGGCTCACACGCCTGCCTCGCACAAGCTTCATCATACCGTGTTATGTCAATTTTGGTTGGTGTGCGCGATCACACAAGCAACGCGCGGTGGCCGTCTGAACAGCGAAATTGATGGTTCCGCGGGTCCTTTGCGGCGTGTGGTTTTTGCTGGATTGGGGAATAGCATGGCTGGGTCTCGGGCCACATACGGGTCATTAATCGTGGAGTGTTTGTCTGAATGGCTAAAGTTGGCCTGGTGTTATCTGGTGGCGTTGCAAAAGGCGCGTATGAGGCCGGCGTACTGAAGGCTTTCGCGGAACGTGGGGTGCAACCCGATGTGATTGTGGGTATTTCCGCTGGCGCGATGAATGGTACCGTCGTCGCCGGCTTGTTGATGCAGGAGCAGTTTAGCGGCGCCAATATCGAGAAAAAACTTTACGACGTCTGGCGCAAGCAGGTGAGCCTGCAACATTTTTACAAAGCTGGCACCGAGGAGCATTCACTGGACGGCAGCGGCCGTGCGTTGAGTCAGTTGTTCTCACGTTTTGGCATTGACCCCTTCAGCAAGGTTTACTTGCCCACGCGGTTTGATACGCAAGCATTGGATACATTGGAGAAGATGCTCAAAGGTCATTTTTCTTCCATTTTTTCTGGTGCGTACTTTCGTCAACTGACTCAGGAGCTCGTTCTCCCGGCAGCCATCAAGCGCCCCGTTCGTTTTAGCGCGGTCATGTGCAACCTGTTGGGCGGGACATCCCTTGTAGACGAAGAAGAGCGCATCGAAAACAGTTGGGCGCATTACGAAGACTTTCATTGGTATCCCGAGATGCCGCACGCCGAGAACTTTGTGCAGTTCAACCGGTTGTTGGATGTCATTACGGGAAGCGGTGCCTTCCCGCTCATGTTTCCCCCCCTGCGCATGACCCCGGCTGGAGCGGGGAAGGCAGGACTTTACATCGACGGTGGCATGACCGACAATTCGCCGATTGGCAAGGCGATCGCCATGGACGGGGACATCGACACGTTATTTGTCGTCATGGCAACCACCATTGTTCCCCCGCTAGACAAAGAACCACGAACCATCATGACGATTTTCAGTCGCATGTGCGAAATGCTGGCCGGCAAATTTTTGATCAACAATTACCACAAGGTACTCAAGGTCAACCGCCGTATCACGGCCCTGCAACGCGTGCTCGAACAAGACGCAGATGGCCGGATCAAAGATTCAGAGTTCAATCACACACTGTGCGAAGCGGCGGGGTTTCGCAACGTTGAGGATTTCAGACGCCGCCGCGTGGTTCGAATCATTCCGGTGATCCCATCCACGCCGCTGGTTGGGGATTTGTTCGCTGGCTTTCACGATACGGCCTTAATCGGGCGTTACATCGAGACGGGTTATCAAGACGGTCACAATGTCCTGGCAAAACGTTTCGCCTGTGGATCAACTGTTCACACAAACGAGAGCGAGGAGTGAAGCACATGGGTATTCACCGTTATCCAAAGCGGGTCATGGTGTTGGGCGTGGTTTTGGCATCCATCTGCAGTGTCAGTTGCGCTGTGCCCGCGGCGCCGCTGATTGGCGCAATAACGGGAACCACAACGGTCAGTGGCAGTGTCCAGGATGCGGCCGAAGACAGCCGGGTCGGGCTGTTTGGTGCACCACAGGCTGGCGGTCCGCAAGTGGAGCTTAACTCAGTTTCGATCACGGATGGCCAATACAGCCTCGCTTTTCCTGCAAGCCCGCCCATCAATTTGATGGAACAACCGGATGAAACCCGTTCCGTGGTTTGCAGCCTCCGGGTCTATGCCGATAGCAATAAAAACAGACGCCACGACGACGCTGAAAGCCTTGGCCAACCGTCAGGTCCCAGTTTTCGCTATTTTGCGGAAAGCTCGTCGCGGTCAGGTCACTCAGCAGGGTGGAACGTTTTCCGCAACGGCACATTCAGCAAAGCGACCCAAATCAGCGCAGGCCTCAGTTATTCGCTGGCACATCTGAGACGCTGACCCGATTTCAAGGGCTGTATGCTCATTTATTCGACACCACGCTTGTCGTTTGGAACAAATGTTTGATATTCTTGGGGCAAGCGTTTTTCTGTGGCCCGTCACATCTCGGTTGAAGGAGTGTTGCAATGTCCAAACAGGATGCCTTGAGCGGTCGTATGGAGAGTGGTCGTGACGGGGCATTAAAAAATGTTCTGGCTCAGATTGAAAAACAGTTTGGCAAAGGCGCCATCATGAAATTGGGTGATAACGCCAGGATGCGAATTGAGGCGACGCCGACTGGCGCCTTGACCTTGGATCTTGCGTTGGGTGTTGGTGGTTTGCCGAAAGGTCGCATCATCGAAATTTATGGACCTGAGTCCGGTGGCAAGACGACCGTGGCGCTGCATTCTGTCGCCGAGACCCAACGTGCGGGGGGTGTGGCGGCTTTCGTGGATGCGGAGCACGCACTGGATCCTGTGTATGCGCGCAATTTGGGCGTCGATATTGACAACTTGCTGGTTTCTCAGCCAGACACCGGCGAACAGGCTCTGGAGATCACCGAGGCACTGGTGCGTTCGGGTGCAGTGGACCTCGTTGTTGTCGACTCGGTCGCGGCGCTGGTTCCCAAGGCAGAAATCGAGGGTGAGATGGGTGATTCTCACGTCGGCTTGCAAGCCCGTTTAATGAGCCAGGCGTTGCGTAAATTGACGGCTGCGATTGGACGCAGTCACTGCACGGTGATTTTTATCAACCAGATTCGTGAGAAGATCGGCGTGATGTTTGGCAATCCGGAAACAACAACAGGCGGGCGAGCCCTGCGTTTTTACGCCTCGGTGCGTTTGGAGGTGCGACGTATCGAAACCCTGAAGAAAGATGGTTCAGAGTTTGGCAACCGCGTAAAGGTCAAAGTGGTGAAAAACAAAGTTTCGCCGCCATTTCGCGTCGCTGAATTTGATATCTTGTTTGGTCGTGGCATTAACCGTTTGGGGTGCACGCTCGATGTCGCCGTTGACCAGGGCATCGTACAAAAGAGCGGTGCCTGGTTTGCTTTCAATGAGCAAAAAATTGGTCAAGGCCGGGATAACACGGTGGCTTTTCTGGAGCAGAACACGGCGGTGGCACAAGAAATCGAGGGTCTTGTCCGTTCGAAGTTATCGTTGATTCAGCAGGAACAGTCCGGTCAACTGACCGAAGTGGATACAGACGGCGAGCGAAACGAAGCCATTTGATGGCTTGCCTCCTCAGGCTTGATGCCTGAGGGAGTCCGGCCCAAAACATTCGTGCTGCTGACAGACGTGCGATACAGCGACGCATCGGTTTTTGTTCAAAACGTAGGTGGCAAAGTCAAAACAACAGGCACTGACTCGTTGTTATTGAATACTAGTCAAAATTTGATCAGCAATCAAGGCGTTTCTGTATCGCTTAAGTTATTTGAAGCACGGCTTTCATTGTGGCACGGCCAACGGATGGTGACCATTCATTGGCCGTGCCACGGCATCGACACGAGTCTGAAACACTTTTGAGACCTTTGTTTGGATGTGTTTCGCCTGCGAGTCGAAAAAACTGGTTTGTGAGTCTGATCGGTCTGGTTGCGACGTTAGGACTGGCTGTCCATGGTTTCGTGCCTTGAGCGGTCCAAGGTCCGTTGGATGGATTTGATGGCTACCATACCGGAGCCGGCAGCGTGGGCCAGGCTGCTGTGGGTGGCACTTGCCACGTCACCAATCGCGTAGACATTTGGCAGGCTGCTTTGCTGGTTCGCGTCGACAGAGACGTAGCCTTGCGCGTCACTCAGTACCTGGGATGCGAAGGGGGTTGAATTGGGGTTAACGCCGATTCGAATGAACAGACCGGTCACGGTAAGGATTTTGGGACCTTCTGGACCCTGTACCGTGAGTCGTTCCAGTTTTTGCTCACCGTGGAGGGCTGTGACTTGGTGGTGGCGCAACACGGTGATTCGGGGATCTTCGGTCACGGCTGCCTGAAAGTCTGGCCGAGCCCGGAGGGTGCCGCGCGCAAGCAGGTAGACTTTTGGGCATTGTTGAGCGAGCATCAGGGCGTTTTCGCACGCGGCATCACCGCCTCCAACGACAGCGACGACTTGGTCCACAAAGTGTTTGCGATCACGCGACGCAGAATCACTGACACCCCGGCCCCAAAGCCGATCTTCGTCAGACAGTCCAAGCCTCCGATTCGAAACGCCGGTGCCCAAAACGATGGCACGCGCGCGGTAGCGCCCTTGGTGCGTTGCAACACAGCGGTTGGTGAGATCAAAGTGGGTTACCGCTTCTTGCAGGCGTGGCTTCAAATTCAGGGTCACAAGCTGTTCATCCAGCGCATCCGCGAGTTCGATACCGTTGCGGTAAATGCGGCCGGGATAATCGGGGATGCCATTATGAAGTCGTCGCAGTTGGCCGCCGCTTTGGTGTTTGTCATCGAACCAGCAAAAGGATAGTTGAAGGCGTTTGCACCATAAAGCGGCGCTGATACCAGCCATACCGGCGCCGACAATGATCACATCGTAATCGATATGGTCAGGCGTCAAGCAGTGGTGAGCGTTGGGCATGGTGATCAACCCTTGTTACAATCGAGCCGAGAGCATGTTGAAAAGGAGTCAGTCAATGAGTGGGCCCATCGCAACGGTCGGGGCATTGGTCATCAATCAATCGGGTGATTGTTTGTTGATTAAGACCCACAAATGGCGTGACCGGTATGGCATCCCTGGCGGCAAGATACAAGCGGGGGAGACCATGTTGGAAGCGCTCCGGCGTGAGCTGTTGGAAGAAACGGGCCTTGCCATCCGCGATGAACGACTGATCCTGGTTCAGGATTGTATCGATTCGCCGGAATTTTACAAGCCGGCTCATTTTTTATTGATTAATTACGTCGCCTGGACGGATGGTGCCGACGTGCGCTTGAATGATGAAGCCCAGTCCTACCGGTGGATCCAGCCGAAAGACGCCTTCTCGTTGGATCTTAACTCGTACACGCGGCGTTTGCTGATGGTTTGGCAGCAAAGTTGACAATGCCGGCCTGTATCGCTTGGTCTCAGTCACTTTGGTAATCATGCGGTCTGGTTTCTCGTCGACACTGCAGGCTTTTGCCAACCCGGCACACCGCCTTGCAGATACATTAGCCGAGCAAAAGGCGACCAAGCGCTTCCACAGAAATCGCAAAATGCCTGGCTAAGGTTGCGTTGGGTTATCGGTGATGACTGAATGGGGCCAGCCATAGTCATCGCCGACTCCACAATGCCAGACCGAACAAGCTGAATTGAACCCTGATGCGTCACTTTCTTGGCGAGCCACATACGATAGGCATCCTGGCGCAAGAAATGGGCACGAGCACCGCGCGGCGTTCGCTGGTAGCGTTTACCAGCCAGGCGCCAGGTTTCCTTTCTGGCCAGTTTCCTGCGTTCGCGATTGCCACGGTCACAAGCGCGGCAGATGCGCACAATGGCGCGACAAGAGGCACAACTGAACTGCCGGTAAATGAATTGCTGCGAGCAATTGCCGTTCAAGACCGGACAAGCCGCCTGTAATCAGGGACGCTGATTCTATCGTCGTGACTGCGGCGACGCGGCAGCCTGGGGGCGCTATCCCCACGGCTGTAATCTTGCAAGGGTTCAAATTACCCCAATGGTGAACTCAAGCCAATCCTACGCTGTTGCTTGTAACAATCAGGCGTGTCATGCTTTTGCACTGTCAAAACGTGCGGGTTTACAGCACCATCAACACTCATGACCTATTTTGTGTCGAAAACTCGTTCAGTGAGGGTCTTGCGTGCAGCGATATCGAAGCCCTTGGTCTCAAGCAGGCAGGACACGAGACGACGAATGGCAGGGTCATCCTCTGCGATCAGCATGGAGGCGGCAACGAGAAAACCCCCAAAAGGGCCTGACAAACTGTAAACCGCCCACACTACGGAGGAGTACCGACCACCTGTATTCCCCTTATGTAGTACTTTGACTGGAGTTGCTTGTATAACCCGATTATCTTCACATCGGTATAGCCCTCAATACCGATTTCAGCCCACGAACCATCATTGGGAACATCTGCCCCGGTCATTCCCTCCTCTTCAACCTCCTTCCGGTTCAATTCCTCCTCAGAAAGCGAATCTGCTGCCGGATTGATGATGTAAGCAAGGGTGTATTGAGAGATTACAGAAGCCAGATCATGCAGTACTGATTTTTCCTGAATCAGTTGAACGAAACCAAGTTTATTGTCAGCACGTACCAACTCAGCGTCATTGGCAACCCTAATTTTAAAGCTATCCCAGAACAGGATTCTTATGGGATGCACGCGACCATCACCTGTTATCAATTTTAGATCTTCATCCGACTGACGACTAGAAAACGGATCTGGGCTCGGACTAGATGCAACTGGGTCAGCCACGGCGAGAATCGGCGTAGGTGGCGATTTGATAGCCGGAACGGACGGATAAGAGTTAGTTGGAGCCGGCATTTGCTCGCCTTGAACAGCGCAAGATAAAAGGAAATCAGCAGATAGCAAAGTGGTCACAGCGATTGCGTAGCGTACTCGTTTCACATCTACCTCGCTTGGGAAGATTCAATGCGCCCGCATATAAACGGCTGGTGTATCGGCAGGAGCGAAACGCTAATTATAGAGGTTAACGTATTGCCCGTTAACCCAGCCAGTTTGGGTAGCGTTAAATGCAGGGTTCTGAACCGCCTGCCTGACAATGTCCTGAGCATCCAGAAGGTACGCCGTACCCATAACGCTGTATCCGTAGATGCGGCGATTCTTGAACTTGGTGTACGCACCCGCCCACTTGCCATAAGCGTCAGAGGGATGATTGTAATCCCAAGCCTCAATGGTCCCAACGGCGGAAAAGCCGACAAGAAGGTTGGCCTCGAACCACTCACTGGATGCCTGACCAGACTGAGTGCCCCACTTGATTTGAGTATGGTCAGCAGAGGCCGGTCGGTAAATCTGAACCGGGAAACCAGGGTTATATGAAGACGCAACCCAGGCTGCGGACCTCGCATTCAACACTCGGATTTTTTTCAATCCGTCAGATCCTTGGGCGTTCGAGCACGTGCTCTTTGTAGTGGAATTGTTCCGGTTTTGTGGACACAAATGCCGTTACAATTAAGGCGGGTAAAAGGATGTTCACAATGTCAAAAAATCGTCTTCAGTTTACGCCAGAATTTAAAGCCGAGATGGTTGCTTTGTGCCTCGCGGGTGATCGGATCGCGCGGCAATTGGCGCAAGATCCCGGAATCTGCGCCTCGGTAGTTCAGCGATTGGTTCAACAAATCGAAGGGGAATCCACTCGCCGATTCTGGCGGCCTGACGGGGGCGGAGCGTGAAAAACTCAAACGCCTGCGGATAGAGCGCGAAATTTTAAAAAAAGCGGCAGCCTTCCTTGCAAGGGAGAATGCGTGAGATACGCGTTCATCGCAGCGGAGAACCCGTCCATTTGCCCTGAAACACGCTGAATGTTTCACGATCGGGCTTCTGTGCCTGGTGCAGACGGCCAGAGAGTGGACATAAATGTCGTGATTGCTAATTGCAATCAGCGATTATCAGGATTCACGCTGAGAGTCACAAGACCTATGGCAGTCCGCAGGTTCACGTAGAACTGCAAGAGCGTAACGTACCAATCAGCAGGAAACGGATGGCACGTCTGGTCAGTGATGCAGGCATTGCATCGCGGCGAAGGCGGCCATTCAAACCGCAGACAACCGACGCAAAACACTGGGTCACGATTGCCGAGAATATTATGGCGCGCGATTTCGTTCGCACAGCCCCAGACCAGGCAGGGGTAGCGGATATCACCTATGTGCCGATAACGGAAGGTTGGCTGCATCTGGCGGCGCTGCCGGATTGCCACTCGCGACGAGTGGTCGGCTGGTCGATGTAGCCGCACTGCTCCTCAACGGCCTTGCGCAAAGGTCGAGTGCAGCGTCACGCAGCTTCCCGACACGAACCAGGCGTCAGAACGATCGGCATCGAAATGCGATGCAATTCGGTGTTTCCACATCGGAACCTAACCGGCTATTGTTCGATTCACATTGATCCCACCTTCGTCATTCTTTATGCATTTTTTTGAAAATAAGCTGTTCTTGAAGCATCTGACCGATTTAATGGCAGGGAATGGGTGCAAGCAGTGAGAGCATTTGGCATTACGACGGGGACACAGGTGCGAAGGCACGCGATCAGCGCCTGGCACCGTTTGAGTCCCCGTAAGCGACGAGTTTGCACGACCCGCGTGACGAGAAGACATCACGGGTCGTCGGAAGCCATCAGGTCGAACAGCTGCAGCCATCCCAAGCCGTTGCTCACTGCCAGGCTTTCAAACTGCGCCAGGTTAAGAAAAGATTATTCGTCTCAAAGCCTTATTTCGCCTAATGAACCAGCCATGCGCCTTTCATTTGCCTGGGACGAAATTTCGGCTGTTTTTGAACAACAACCAAAATTTGATCACCAATCAACGCGTTTCCATATAACGTCGGGGAAAGGGTTGGCACAAGAAACGGTCGTACAATCATTTCAGACGTGGGTTGGTTATGACCACTTTCCCGGCTGACGCAAGCATGGATCAACGGCCTGTCGATAGCGGAAACTGGTACACTAACGTGTGATGAATTGCGTGTTTCGTGGAGCAAACGAGGAGGATCGACGATGATTCAGACGCTGTCCGGGGGCGACTTGTTGAATGCGCAGGGACGATTTGACCCCGAGGCGACCGTCGCGCGCGTGCGGGGGTTCGTTGCTGCGGGGCAATTGGGGGTGGACCCGATCGCAGAACAATACGGTGTGCGTCGTGCGCGTTTCAGCCTGTTTCAGGGAGGCTTGCGCGATGAGGAAATGGAGGCTTTGCGGGGCTACATTTTTCCGTACACGCAGTTACCAAGCACCCCGCAGGATCCGCCCGTTCCTGTGTATAACCTGATCGCAGGATCGTGGTACAAGCCGCTGGCAGGCAACATGGTGACCCTGCAGGCCTTGTGGGATCGGCGGGTATCGCTGACCCAAGTGCCAGACTCCCAGGCCGAGGATGTCGAATTGGCGGTGGGTGCCGCGTGGGAATATTGGAGCGGCCTCAGTTGGTCGGAAGAGACCGTGGCTTATCGCAAATGGGTCGTTAACAACTTTTCACGGTTTCTGGAGTATTTTTCGGAGGAGGTATTGCGTGAGATCCGGCATGTGATACCCAAAACCCGGCTGGAGGCGGAAAAAGACTTTTGGGAAGCCAAGCGCGCGGCTGACCACATTGGTGGGAACGCCGAGAAAGCCCTCAGAGGCGAACTGATTCCACCGATGGTGGAAGGGCATTCCTATTGGAAGAACGGCTATCTGCCAGCCGGCATTTCGGCTGTGATCACGCCCATGAATTTCATTTACGGAATACCGGTGATTCAGATCATCGGTTGCTATATGTCAGGTAGCCCGATGATTTTCAAGGGGCATCCGTTTGGTGGTATCTGTAACACCGTGATGATGCGCATGCTGCTGGCTGCGGGTGCCAATCCGGCGGCAGTGTACAAATTGGAAGGGTTTGGCAAGGGTGTTGGGTCGTTGGCGAGCCACGAGCGGGTAGCGGTGGTCTCATTGACTGGTTCTGAGGCAACGGCGCGTGCGATCGCCGCGGGGCGCGGGGTGCGCACGCTCAAGTTCGAAGGTGGTGGTTGCAACTGGGCGTGGGTTGACGATGGTTTCAGCGATGATGAACTGAAGCGTATCGCGGTACGCTTGGCTTATTCCAAGCTGGGTTTTTCAAGCCACAAGTGCACGACCTTGCACGGTGTGGCGGGGTCCAAGGCGGTGTTGGACAAACTGCTGTCGCTGATCAACCAGGAAATGGATTTGTGGCGGGTGAGCAATCCCCGGGATACGGAAGAAATCAAGGTGATTGGACCCAACATGGTGCATGAGGCCCAGACTGTCACCAATATTCAGGAGGGGGCGCGGCAAGCCGGCTATACCATCGTGCGTGCGGGTGGTAAACGTTCTGGGGATGCTTATAGCGATCATGCGGAGGTGATCGATCCGGTCATCATTGGTGATCTGCGCCCGGAGTCCTGGATTGAAGCAAACTGGGATGGCAAGGGCGTGCAACGCCTCAACCTGACCACCACGGAGTTTTTCATGCCCATCTTGTGTGCCATGCCACTTGATGGTTTCGATGCATTCTTGCGCTTTGCCCTGCTCACCAATCCACACGATCTGGCGATCTCGATCTGGACCCGCGACGACCAAAAAATACAACGGGGTCGTCGTATCCTCGGTGGCATGCTCAAAGAAAACGATGGCACTGATTCGGCGATGGATTGGGAAGAGTTTGGCGCATCGGGTATCGGAGACTCAGGTAACATGGGTGTTGGCGATGCGGAAACAACCGTTGCCATCTACAGTCGCCGTCAAAAGGGCCGTCACGTGGTGTTTTAATCAATCCTGCCGCCCCTGCTCTCCCACTTTGTCGTTAAACCCTCAGACACGGTGGGAGACCAAATGCTTTCAAAACAAGAAGTGTTGCGCATCGGATGCTTGGGACGAGAGGTTGTCGTTCGAAGCGCCGGTGTATTGTTGTCGCTATACAGTCTCGCATCGGTTTTGAGACAGCAACCTCTGCGTCAGTGTTTAGGCTTGATGCACCCGCTGGCGCAGGGCGCTGATTCGTCGTTGAATCCTGGCAGTGGGGCAGAGCAGGTTCAATCGCTCATACCAACGCAGGGCTTCGGGCCAATATCTTGCCTTGTCACACACCCTTGCGAGCTGTTCGGTTGCAAGACGGACGTGTTCACAATCAATGTGATGCGAGTCTTCATAGGCGACATCAAGTGATTCAAGCAGTGCTGCGATGGCGGCTTCGTAATCGCCCGATCGTTGGAAAACTGTGGCCATGTGAATGGGTATCCGTGCGCGCCAGTAGCGAACCGACTTGGTATCGAGCATCGTACAAGGCAAATCGGTCTCTGTCTCAAGACGCGTCAGCAATGTTTTAAACACCCCGACGGCGTCGACCCACGCGCCGCATGCCGCCAATTCATACGTTGATTGAATGACACAGGTGAGTGGAAGCTGTTCACTTGGAAATATCACCAAGGCTGAACGATAGAAATTGGCAGCCAGCATGAGCTGTTGATCCGCTTGCAGGTGAGCGGCAATCGCCAGCTTAAACCTCACAACCACATGCAGTGCCGCGCGCTCACCGCAATTACCCAACAGTCGAGACGCGCGCTGCAAAGCCAGCAACACACCATCGTCCTCTCCCAGTTGCCAGCACAGCCTGGCCTGTTGATAAACACCGGCCAAAATTCCACTTGATGCGTGACACGCCAAAAGGGCCAACTCACCATCAATCCCCAAACGCGCTTTCGGCACGGACCACCACGGTGCATCCAATACGGCACTTCCGCAAGGCCCCACCATCACACCGTCGTGACCAGCCAGTTGCACGGACTCGCCACCTTTGGGCATTTCAGGTATCAGTGTCATCATTTTTGTCCGAAGATCACGCATATCCGTGTAGCGCATCAACACGCGGCTTTGAAACTGAACCACCGAATCCAGATAGATCAACCCATATTCACAAGCCTTGCCCCCTGGGGCGTTCCAGCGCATCAGCCGCAACTCCTCGGCGCTCACATCCATACATCGCTCAAACAAGGGCGTCATCCAATACCTCCACCTCCCGGAACGTCACTTCAAATAGTTTAGATAAAGCCGGCAAACAATCAGTTTACAAGGCCAACCCTTCCAATTTTGAGAAGTATAAACAACCGGGTTAGCCACGGGAGACTCGAACTGGGGCGCTTTTGGCCGTCTCACGTGTAAGTCGGCAACGGATTTGACACCGCGCGGACCAGTTATAATCTCCCCAACCAACCTCCAGACATCAAGGTGCCACCCGCCGAGTGACTTGACCGCAAAACCAGGCACACGGCCACGGCCGGGCCTGCCCGCTTTGTTAACACCAAGCATGCGTTGGCACACAAAGACGCCTACAGCCGTGTTGAGCATTGGCGTCGACGTCAGAACCTCGTCTGATTTCAAGTGTTTCGTCTTTCTACGACGATGTCGGAGTCCGCAAAAATACGGGCAGGGTAGGCAAGCCGACTAAAACGGTACAGGCTGTAAGCAATCATCGTAACGACTGGTCGATGGCTCCGTCAATAAAAACTTGGCTTTTTCACGGATTTCAACACACCCGCTTGTTTAGTCCCAAACTGTGGCAGTCAGGAAAAAATAACCACAAAGGCCTACGAAAACCGCCTTTAAGGCCAGTTTGACTTCGATGGCCACTGAATACTGTCGCGAATGAACCCCATACCAAGGCCATTCATCAGGAACGTTGATTGTTCGCTGTGACGATGCAGGTTGTGAAACGCGGTATCAGGCTGGATACCTTGGCGTATTTTTGTTGTGATTATCGTCTGATTCAGTCGATCTGACAGTTTTCCCGAGGTTGCATAAATCGATAGAAAACGTTGCGGGGCTTCGGCTGCAAGCGTTTTTGTATGCGTTGTCCAGACGATTGGTTGCAAGGTTTCGCAATAGACGGAAATACATTAACTGGTGCTCGGCTTGTTAATTGGCGTGACGTAATGGCAGGTGCTGCCCTTTTTTTGACTTATGCGACACTGTTTTTGAATGGAACCCTGTGCGTCGTGTATCGCGCAGTTGATGCCCCCCCGGGCAGGGCACCCCCCCCTGTGACCGAACTGTTGCCTCAACGCCTGTTCGCCACTTCCTCAAACTGAACAGTGCTTGAAGCACCGTGTGAATGAATGTTTAAGAGCACTTCACACGCAAACAGATCCGGGTTGTTTTGTGGGTCGAATTTTTTAATTGGTTAGGCGATCGCCTGATTTCCAGGATTTCTGGCGGCGACGTGTCGCAAGCGCGGCGAAGTTTGTCCGCTTTCGTTTTCCGCCACGCATACCAACGCGCGCCTCCACCAGTGGGTTTGGCGGGTGAGACTTTCCGCCCAGCTCCTCAAAAGACGGTTGATTTGAACACCTGCGCGCTCAAGCGACGTTCCGGAAGTCTTTGCCCGCCAATAAGGTAGAAGGTGTCGCCCAAAAAGCAGCCGGCCAAACGCGTTTGACCGCTTGGTTGATCCTGGGCACGGGGTAGGGGCCCCCAGTCGCGCCAAATATTCGTACCGGGGTTGAATTCAAAAATGCGATCCACAGGCTGTCCGTCTTCTTTCTCGCCGCCGAAGAAATAGAGGCGATCGCCCACTGGAATCATCAGGCTGTTACGCCATGCCTCCGGTGTGGCCACCGTCGTTCCATCAGTCTGTGTCAAAAATCGCCAGGCATCAGTGGCAGGATCATAGACCTCAATCGGCCGGTATCCGCCACCAAACACATAAATGCGCCCACCGAACACGTGCGCATTGGCACCATAGCGCGCATTGACGAGACTTGCCATGCGTTTCGCATCACCGATCGGATAACCGTCGCGCCCCAAACTGATTCGCTCGACATCATATAGCCCCAAACTGCCTGATACCCCGCCCATGATATACAACGCATTCTGCATGTAAACCACAGACGCCTCGCGCCGTGCCACCAACAAAGGCACCAGCGACGCCTCAGCGACCCGACGCAAGGGCGCCACCACGTCCACAGTTCTTAAATCCGTCGCCCCGGTACGCCCCCCAATGACGTACACCAATTGACCACTCGGATGCGCACACGATGTATAAAGCGCGCGCGGGACGGATGTGCCAGTGAAGCGGGCCTCAGTCCAAGCCCCTTGACCCGCGGGGTTGAAAGCATAATTTTGACGCCGTGGTTGTACCGTCGTGTCGATGCCATCCACACTGCCCCAAAGCGAAAAAATGGTCGGTGGCGATGCGCTGTCCGGGTAAACATGCGTATGACTGAGCACGACCGGTGCAGCAGCCATCGGCTCCCACGCGCCCAGCCTCAACGGTTTGTTGAACGTCCACTCCAAACTCCCTTGCAAACCACTGACGCTCAGCGCAACCAGCCGCAAGGTATGCGTGCCGGGCCCCACGCTCTGGGCATCCGCTGGCTTGCCTGACGCGTTAATCTGGTTCGGATTCCACTCATCCCAACTGTAAACGGGCCCTGGACCTTCGAAAGACTTGACCAATACCCCGTCGTAGTAAATCTCGGCACCCTTGATCGGCTGGTTCGCCTCCGTACTCACCGAAAAAGTCACGGTCAGGAGCAACCGCGTAAAATCGTCCCGGACAGTGGGAGCAACCAGTTTTAACACAGGCGGCACCGGATTCGGCGATACGGTCTGGCTCCCTGACGCAGTCGGGGCAGGCGAGTCAAGAAGCGGCGTTGCCCCCGCGGAGCCAGCGCTTTGTACGGTGGTTGGCACGCCACCGCGCGGCTGCGTACACGCCCAAGTCAGCAACACCAGAATGACAGCCAAGCGTCGTGCCCGCATGTGGCCCCTCCACGAGCGCCCACATCCTCTGTGTGAACGGCTATGATGTTACTTCAAGCACGTGCGATCAGCTAGCCCCGCATCCAATAAAAAAAGCGATCGCCAAGTTGCTGATTCACACGCCCCTTATTGAGATATGCATCTGACAATTGAAAGGCGCCGATTCCAGCAGACAACGCCAAACAAAACACCGCAATGGGTACGGAGGCCACCATCACCCCAACCGTCCCAAACCCGGTACCCAGCACGGTCATCGATGCATTGAAGGAAGCTGCCCGCTTTTTTTGCGGCTCGGTCTCCAAGATTGCCTTGTAAACATCATAAACGGCAAACGGCAAACTGATGACAGGCCCATATCTACCGAAGGCGGCACCGAAACGTGCTGTGGCTTGCCCAGCGTTCAGTAAAGGTTTAAACACCCTTTGGGTGACAGGCGCCGCATGCGCCAAACGCCGCTCACTCAACCGCAACGCAGGTCCCATCGCCAGGCGATGACCCATCACCACAGCGTTGAGGTTCCGGGCAACAGTCCCTGCCACACTAGAGGCAGACGACTGTAAGGCAACGAGCTTTGTGCCATCCTGCAACAAGCCCTGAAGACCCAACACATCGGTGAAGCGATCCGCACAGGGGTTACCAGGATCCCCTCTGTCAATCGTCGCATTAATGCGCGAAACGCCCGAAGCGCGTTGCGACACAATACCCATTCTAACTTTTCGATCGGTGTTGCGTGACTCTCGAACCATCAAACCATTCCAAACAAACGCAGACACCCAGATTATCCCCTGCTCAGTACGAAATCTTGTCGATTTTAGATTTAAATTAACTGGGGTTTAGCCCGCAATTTACCTTTTATCGGGCGTTGATGCACAACTGAAAACCTGATGGATCCCAAAACGTGGTCGCTGATGCCAATCATCACGATAACCCCCATACAGAAACGGTTTGTTCTCTGACCAAACTTTGGTTACTAATGAAGCAACCGTGTGTGCCTGCCTAAGGTTCTTGCATTCCCAGATGTAAGCATGGCGCAGCAAGCACCACGCGGGTGTAAAAACACGCAACAGGCTGCCTTAAATCCTTGTTTCTTGCCGTTGAAATGCGGTACGGTCGCTTGGTTCCATTCGCTTACCGTCAGATGGTTTTTGATACAAACCTGCGTGTCACGGTATGGCTACGGACGAAGCCCGATATTAAACCGGATAATTTTACTACGACGACACCTGAGATTTACTATCCCAAATGGGTATGAGTGTCGTGACGAGCGTCGTCTGACCTTACCCCGACTGCGCGGTGTAATCCCGCGAATCTTCCCCCTTTCTGCCTCAGGAGGGCGTTTATGCCAACGTCTGCCACCCAGCAAATTCCCGTGATCGATTTGCGTGACTACACGCACGGAACAGCGGAACAGAAAGGCAGATTTGTTCAAACGTGGGGTGAAGGCCTGCGTGATTTTGGGTTTGTGGCAATCGAGGGCCACACCATTGAAACGGCAGTGATTAAAAAGACTTATCGCTTGTTTCAAGAACTTTTTGCATTGCCATTGGAGCAAAAAAAGCAATACGAGCGGGTGGCTGGCGGGCAACGCGGGTATACCAGTTTTGGCAAGGAGCATGCCAAAGACTCAACAGTTGGCGACCTCAAGGAATTCTGGCACGTGGGCCGTGAATTGGCGTCTCACGATCGCTATTTTGACGAGTACCCCAGCAATGTTTGGCCGAGCGAAGTACCGGAATTGAGGGAACTGACCCTGACGCTCTTCGCACAGCTCGAGGACGCTGCGCGCCTGATGCTTCTTGCGCTTGGAGATTACTTCAAGCTGTCGGATCGCGCCTACTTCGCAAAATCGATCGAAGGAGGGAACTCGATCCTGCGTGCGATCCATTATCCGCCATTGTTACCCCACATGGATCCCCACGCCGTTCGAGCAGCCGCACACGAAGACATCAACTTGATCACCATTCTTTGCGAAGCCACCACCTCCGGGCTCGAGATTCTTACCCGCGACGGCACGTGGTTACCTGTCGAGGCACCGGAAGGGCAGCTCGTCGTTGACGCAGGGGACATGCTGCAACGCCTGACCAATCACGTGATCCCATCGACCACCCACCGCGTGGTCAACCCTGCGGGTGCCAACGTGGCGCGCTACTCAATGCCCTTTTTCGTTCACCCGTATTCCGAATTCGATCTGACACCCATCGCTGAGACAATCACGCCAGAAAACCCCTGTCGCTATGGCCCCGTGAGCGCTGGAGACTTTTTAAACGAGCGCTTGCGTGCCATCGGGCTGCTAAAGTAAAACGGCCTAAAGCGGTAATCAGGCACTTCTGGCAGTTTCAACAGCATGCGTGTCGTGTGCAAACGGCGCTACGCAACGCATTCGCACGGCAAACAGCACGAATCCGGCGCAGAATGTTAGGGGGGGAGTGCCCCTATTGGTCCCACTGCACCATTGCGACCACCGTTGCGTCCTAAAAAACAAACGTTGTTTAACTTTTTCTTTAACTCAATGACGCTGGAAACGCCTGCAGGTCACGCCTTTTTCGATCACGGAAATCAATCGGTGGGTTGTGCCAATATGTGATCACCGTTAACTTTGAGGCGCATGGCCTATTGCTTTGTCCGCTTAATTTATTTGGTTCATGTTAAATTCTCAAAAATTTCTTGTATAAACTGCTGTTAACCTCGCAAGTTTCATCAAAAGGGAGTCTATACACTTAACAGGTCGCGAGCAACGCTTGATTCAGGCGCGGAAAGGCCTATACTGGGTTACTGGCGGTATTACACCGCAAGTCATTAACAGAGGGTGAAACATATGGACAGACTGACTTCATCAGGTTCGATACCCATTGGTGGTCAGGGTGCGATCGCACGACGGACACCGCAGTTGACACCAGCAGCAACGCCTGAGCAAGCAAGCACATTATCGGCAACTACCATTCCGACCGACACGATGGTTCGACAAGCGCGGCAGCCAGAGCCACCAAGCGTTGCGACAATTCGGGCGGCCGAGTTTCGTTTGGCAAATGCTTATCGCGAAGACCCGATAGAGTTCGCTAGGACACTGGCTGCTCTCAGTCTCGAGGAACTTGCAACCACTGTAACCAACGTGTGAGGGTTAGGAGCATCCGTGGAAAAAGCAAAAATTGACGGGCGACCTGGAACCAAGAAGTTGTCGAATTCGGCAAGCAACCAGCGTCACATTGAGAATTTGGCGAAACGCATCATGGCGGATCCTACCTTCGAGCTATTGCACGAGACAGCGCGCAAGATGCACGAAAAGCATTTTCCCAATGGCAAACCCGGTCGCTAGATTGAAACTGAGTGCCAAATGTTGAATGTCGGAAACAGCACTGACGGTCGCTTGCCACTGGACGCTTCGGCTGCAGGTCAGTTAATTCCGCCTGTCACGCTCTCAGATGGCAGCCGTGGCGCAGCATCTTATTCGGATGCTGATACACGGGTTCTTAATGGGCGCCCGGGCGAAGCCGATTCGGATCGCGGCACTGCACTGAATGTCAACGATCAGCTGTTACTGAGTTCACAACCGACACCGGAACCGGACAACCCTTTCATTGTGCTTGTGCGCCACCGGTTTGGAGCAGAGATAGACGTTTAAGACGCAACCGGTTTTAACGCCCCTTTCCACTGTGGAGAGGGGTCTGTTTTTTTTCAGAATTTGACCTTGATCTCGTTTAAGGTCATCACTAGATCGCTCAAACCGTCCTGCACCCGTGCGCCAACCGACACCAAGCCACAAGCCTCTTCGCGCTTATCCCACACGGCACATTTTTCACGCTGACACTCCACCAAATTGGCAGCATAACTCATCAAGGGGCAAATCATTCACGTTCCTCTTCAGCGTCGTTGAATCCGATGCGTTGTAAAATTTGCAAGGTTGCTCTGCTTGACCTAGCTTACCCGACGAACGGTGTAAATTAACGACTCCATTGGGGCAATCACAAGAACCCGCAGATTGACTGTTGAAGCCGGGTGATAATGTCATATCGAAAAGCGTTGATTGGTGATCAAACGTTGAGTGATGTTGCCTAATAGCGCGAGAATGCCTGATGTTTTGACACTGCGAAACAGTTTTGAACAGCAACCGATGCGCGACGTTATAACAACAACCAGGCAGTCCTGTTTGCTCCCACCGACTGCTGCGAAAGCACCGTTTGATGAACGAACAGGCAATCGGATGCGCAATTATCACGCGTGAATTGCGCGCTTGTCGACCGCCAGAGCGGCTTCTTTTAGCACTTCAGACAAGGTCGGATGCGCGTGAATCGTGCGAGCAAGGTCTTCACTTGATGCCGCAAACTCCATCATCGTCACGGCCTCTCCAATCAATTCCGAAACGTTCGGCCCGATCATATGCACACCCAGGATGCGATCCGATGACTCATGTGCCAAAACCTTGATAAAACCACGCGTGTCGTTATGACCGTGCGCGCGTCCATTGGCCGCAAACGGAAACCTGCCGGTTCGATAGGGTACTTGAGCTGCCTTGAGCGCCTGTTCCGTCTGCCCGACCCACGCAATTTCAGGCGAGGTATAAATTACCCACGGAATCACCGCCTCATTAACGTGCCCCGCCTGGCCGGCAATCAGTTCAGCGACAGCCACACCCTCTTCTTCTGCCTTGTGCGCGAGCATCGCCCCACCAATGACATCACCGACCGCCCAGACGTTCGGTAAATTGGTCCGCCAGTGAGACACTTTAACAAAACCACGATCATCCAATTCCAATCCCACAGCGTCGGCACCCAAGCCGGCCGTGTTGGGAAGACGCCCAATTGCAACGATGAGCTTGTCCGCAACCAACTCGCAAGGCTGGCCCTCATGGCCATAGCGCACGCGCACGCCATCGGCATCAGAACTGACAGCCTCAATTGCCACACCAAACTTGAATTGCAATCCCTGTTGCGTCAGGTATTTGAGCGCCTCTTTGGCGATCGCCTCATCAGCAGCCGCCAAAAAACTCGGCGCTGCCTCCAAAATCGTCACATCTGCTCCCAAACGCCGCCAAACGCTGCCGAGTTCGACACCGATCACCCCGGCACCAATCACGCACAAACGCTTGGGCACCGTTTCAAAAGCCAACGCCCCCGCATTATCCACCACGCGCTCTCCGTCAAAAGGCGCCAAGGGTAACGGACGCGGCACAGAACCCGTGGCGACGATCACATGCGTCGCGTGCAACGTCTCCTCACCCACTGCAATCTGCCACCGATCACCTGCACGCTCTTGCAAACGACCAACCCCACAGTAGGAAGTCACCTTGTTTTTCTTGAACAATCCCTGAATCCCACCGGCCATTTTTGCAATGACCGCATCCTTGCGTGCCAACATCCGCGATAGATTCAACTCGACGCCACTCACTTCAATGCCGTGATGACCCAGTTCTTTCAGCTTTTCATACTGCTCGGACGAATCAAGCAACGCCTTGCTCGGAATACACCCGACATTCAGACACGTTCCACCCAGACTCACCTGCCCCTGCGGGCTGCGCCCAGCGTCAACACAAGCAGTACTCAAACCCAACTGTGCACACCGAATGGCCGCCACATAGCCGCCCGGTCCACCACCGATCACCACAACGTCAAAAGTTTGTGCCACGTTCATTGCCTCATTCAAGACTCGCGAATGTCATCACGGGCCCATTCATCAAGTTCAAGCGGAATGGGCAGCCGGTTGCCGGCTACCCGAAAGCCAATCTGGGTCAGATATCCAAAAGCATCCGCGCCGGATCCTCCAAAGCATTTTTAATGCTGACCAAAAACAGCACCGCTTCTCGACCATCAATGATGCGGTGATCATAAGAAAGCGCCAAATACATCACAGGTGCCGCCACAATCTGACCATTTTCAACGATAGGGCGCTCCACGATGTTGTGCATGCCAAGAATCGCGCTTTGCGGCTGGTTCAAGATGGGGGTGGAAAGCATCGAGCCGAATGTTCCACCATTGGTGATGGAGAAAGTTCCGCCCGCCATGTCATCCAAGGTCAGCTTGTTGTCCCGGGCCTTGGCAGCATAACCGGCGATCGCCTTCTCGATTTGCGCAAGGGATAGCTGATCCGCATCCCGCACAATCGGCACCACCAACCCGCGCTCACTCGCCACTGCAATCCCGATATCATAAAAACCGTGGTAAATGATGTCTTTGCCATCCACCGACGCATTCAATACGGGATACTGCTTCAACGCCTCGACCGCAGCCTTGACAAAAAAGCTCATAAACCCGAGCTTGATGCCGTGCTTTTTGGTGAACGCATCCTGATACTGCTTGCGCAACGCCATCACTGACCGCATGTTAACTTCATTGTAGGTCGTCAACAATGCCGCCGTGTTCTGTGCTTCCTTCAAACGCTCCGCAATCCGCGCACGAATACGGGTCATCGGAACGCGCTTGGACGGGCGAACACCCGATACAACCGGTGCCACCGCTTCAACCGGCGCCGGCGTATTCAGATGTGCCAAAACATCCCCTTTGGTTGCCCGACCATCCTTGCCGGTCGCCGGCACCTGCTCCAGATTGACTCCCGTCTGCGCCTGCAACTTACGCACCGCCGGACCCGACCGTTCCAAAACACCAGCTGAGGCCTCCGTCGCCGATGCCTCGGTTTGACCAACCGCCGCGGCAACCACCGGTTCGGCCGCAGCCGCCGTATCGATCGCGGCCAAAACCTCTTCCGCCGTGACCACATCCCCTTCCTGTTTCATCAACGCCGTCAAAACACCGGACTGCGGGGCAAAAACTTCTAGCACCACCTTATCGGTTTCAATATCAATCAGCTTGTCACCCCGTTCGACACGCGCACCCAATGGCTTGGCCCAGGCAAGCAAGGTGCCTTCACTGACTGACTCCGAAAAAACGGGAACCTTGACTTCAACGATCATGGCCACTCCTACGTAAATGCCGCATCCTAAACCCGGTTCAAGTCGCCGCCGCAGACACTGCAGTGGCAGCCAGAACAGGCACCAATCCCAACGCGCCCTGAATCAACGCTTGCTGCTGCACCGCATGCTTGCTGGCATAACCAACGGCGGGCGACGCAGCACGTGGACGCGTCGCAGGCAACAAGGTTTGTCCCGCACCCAGGCAGGCCCGCAGATCCTCCTGGATTGACAGCCAGGCCCCCTGATTATGGGGCTCTTCCTGCGCCCAAACCACCTCCGCCTTTGGAAAACGCGCAAGCTCCCGGGTCAAAGCGCCCGACGGGAAAGGATACAACTGCTCCAATCTCACCAATGCGACATTGGCCAAACCATGCTTGTCGCGCGCTTCATACAAGTCGTAATAAAGTTTCCCACTGCACAAAACGACACGCGTCATACCCTCGATTGCCCGAGACTCGGGGATCAATTCATCAAATCCCCCTGACGCCAACTCCTCCAACGTCGACACCGACAGTCGATGCCGCAGCATGCTCTTCGGGCTCATGACAACCAACGGTTTCCGCGCCGGACGCAACAATTGACGCCGCAACAGATGAAACATTTGTGCCGGTGTGCTCGGAACACACACCTGCATGTTCTGCTCCGCACACAACTGCAAGAAACGCTCAAGGCGCGCTGATGAGTGTTCGGGCCCCTGCCCCTCATAACCGTGAGGCAACATCATGACAAGCGCCGACAAGCGACGCCATTTCGATTCGCCCGCACTGATGAATTGATCGATCACCGCCTGCGCACCATTGGCGAAGTCCCCATACTGCGCTTCCCAAATCACCAAGGCATTCGGTTCGTTGCTGGTATATCCATACTCAAAACCCAATACCGCTTCTTCCGACAACGCCGAATCAATCACCTCAAAACGCGCCTGCCCTTCAGCCAAGTGCCTCAATGGTACATAACAACGCCCCTCAGGCAAATCATTCTCCCGTTGGTCATGCAACACCGCGTGCCGATGAAAAAATGTACCCCGGCCACTGTCTTGCCCGCTGATACGAACCGGGAAACCAGTAGTCAACAAAGAAGCATAAGCCAAATTCTCAGCAAAACCCCAATCAATAGACGCACCACCCGCAACCATCTCCCGCCGTGCCTTGATGACACTCGCCACACGGGGATGCAGAACCAAATCATCGGGCAAGCTGGTCAGCGCACGGCCCAAATCCTGCAGACGTGCAACAGATACGGCACTGTGAGCCGGGGGACGCCAATCAAGGCTCAAAAACGGCTCCCAGTCCACCCCTCTGTTCATTCGCCCCACAGTCTCTTTCGCAGCAGCAACCACCTTACCCGCATCCAATGCATCACGGTAAGCGCTGGCAATCGCAGCAACATCCGCAGGCGTCAGCACCCCGAGTGCCTGCAGTTGCCCACCATAGCGCGCGCAAACCCCCGGGTGGGCATCAATTTGACGATACATGCCAGGCTGTGTGGCACGCGGTTCATCCGACTCATTGTGGCCATGGCGTCTGAAACACACCAGATCCACGAATACATCCTTGTGAAAAGTCTGGCGATACGCCAAAGCCAACTCAGTCACAAAAATGGCTGCCTCCGGATCATCCCCGTTCACATGAAAAACAGGCGCTTCAACCATCTTGGCCACGTCCGTACAATACCGACTCGAACGGGCATCTTGCGGATCACTGATACTGAAACCCACCTGATTGTTGATAACGATATGAATCGAACCGCCGGTGGCATAGCCACGCAACTGCGACAGATTCAAGGTCTCAGTCACGACGCCTTGACCAATTACCGCCGCATCACCATGAATCAGCACAGGAAGCACCTTCACGCGTTGCGTATCCTCCCGCCTGTCCTGACGCGCGCGCACAGACCCCTCGACGACAGGATTGATCAGCTCCAAATGCGACGGATTAAAACCCAACGACAGATGAACGGGCCCACCGGCAGTCTCAACATCGGATGAAAAGCCCAAGTGGTATTTGACATCCCCGGCCAACTCCTCCGGATAAACCTTCCTGCCTTCAAACTCCTCAAACAATTCGCCGCTCGGCTTGCCCATGACATTGATCAACACATTGAGGCGACCCCGATGAGCCATCCCCATCACAATCTCTTGAACGCCCTGCACCCCGGCACGATCGAACAGGTGATCCAAAACAGGAATCAAGGTGTCGCCACCCTCCAGCGAAAAGCGCTTTTGCCCCACATAACGCTGATGCAGATAACGCTCCAACCCCTCCGCCGCCACCAACTTTTCATAAATCCGCCGTTGCTGTCCAGACGTCAACACCGCCCGCCCGCCCGACCGCTCAATCCGCTCGCGCAACCACTCGCGCTCGACGCGCGGCAAATGCATGTATTCGTAACCAACACTGTCACAATAAATGCGCCGCGCATTCGCCACTGCCTCCTTCGCGGTTGTCCCCAAATCCCGACTGCGCGAATCGTCAACGGCCTGCACCAAGTCACGCTCACTCAAGCCATGATGCCCCAACTCCAACTCCGGCACCGCAACCGCCTGCCGCAACGACAACGGGCTGATTCGCGCCACCTGATGACCATCGCTACGGTAAGCGTCGAATAACGAACCAAAGTTTGGACGTGCCCCCCCCCCGTCCCGCCGTACACCCACCGCACGGCCTTGGGCCACGAATGCAGCCTGGATCGGCGCATGCGGCACTTCCGGCCCAGACTGACCCGCACGCAAGGTATCGAAATATTGCCGCCAAACGCCATCTACGGCTTGGGGATCCAACAAATACGTCTCATACAAGGCCTCAACAAAGGCCGCGTTGCCCGCATACAAAGAACTGGTGTCAGCGTTCACAAATCAGCTCCCCACCTACGACACTCATCTATCGATGAGCCCAACGGAATCAGCTTTCATCGTACCCCCGTTCCATCAGGATTGGCAAATCAGTCAGCCAGGAATGCTAAAATCTGCTATCCGTTACACTTCCCGGAGGAAGCCCCATTTGCCTACCGCACCACTTGACATCCAATGGCTCGGCCGCGAACCCCATGGCGTCACCTGGCAACGCCAACGCGATTTGTTAATCGCCATCAGAGATGGCCTCGCCCCCGATACCCTACTGGTCGTTGAACACGATCCCATCATCACCCTGGGCCGTAAGAAAAACGCCAATACGAATGTCCATGGGTCATGCAACGTACCCGTTCAGGCTATCGAACGCGGCGGCGATGCAACCTACCACGGTCCCGGACAAATTGTGGCTTACCCACTCTTGCGCCTCCAAACGCACGAACGGGACCTGCATGCGTATCTGCGACGCCTGGAAGGCTGGCTCATCACGTTGCTTGACACCTATGCGATTACCGCGCACCGGCACCCCCAACTGACCGGCGTGTGGGTTGGTTCATCCAAAATCGCTTCGGTGGGCATCGCGGTCAGCCACTGGGTCACGTATCACGGTCTCGCGCTCAACGTCTCAACAGACTTGCAAGCCTTTCGCATGCTTAACCCCTGTGGGCTAGACGCCACGGTCATGACAAGCCTCAATCACATCACCGACCACAACCACGTGCTTGACGATGTCGTCGATCGCCTAATCCAACTCGCCCCAGCCGCCCTGCAACGACAATCCCCCCATCTGTGCACGCAATCCAAGCAGACCAACAGCCCTACCACGTGACAAGCGTTATCCGGTGACGCATCGGTTTCCGTTCAAAAGGTTTGCATTGGCTGCAAAACATCAGGAAAACGCGTGCCGAGACCCGGCGCCAGCCCAACAGCCAATCACCAAACCACGCGTTGCCGCATGCTCAAGGCTATCAAAGCACTGCGAGCAGTTCAGGGACGGACACTCGCTGCCGGTTCAAACACCGTGGTTACGGCCAAATCACCCGGCGATATGAGTCTAAGCCAGCGCACCCGTCAACGCCGCACCGCGCAACAGTGACACATCAATGTCCCACGACCGCGCAAGCCGCAACGCTTCTTCACGCATCACGGGCAAGCGCGAACGCAACCCCATCCGAATGACATTCAAGGCACCCTCCCGCGTCATCGTCGCACCAATCGCAGGCGCTGGTTCAGGTAAGGCGCGCGCTTGAGGCTCGCTGGCAACCGCGGTACGAACATCGGGCAACGCATAATCGTTCAAACACGCGCGAAATAAAAAACGCGCCGGATGCGACTTAAAAGGATAACCGGTTTTCAAACGCCATGCGTGCGCATCAAGCTGACGCTCAATCACCTCCCGTTGCACCCGCGTCATAATGATTTCCACACACCACGGCAACACCTCACACGCAAGCAAGCGCTCAGCCAATGGGTCCGTTGCCCAAGTAGCCGACAAACCTGCCTTGTCAGGATGTGTCGCGCACGCCATCTCTGTCGTGGTGCTTTTATTAATTTTGTTATGTTTGTCATGTTCATGCGACAAAGTTGTCAAAACCGATTTTTCTGACAACGACGCCTGTTTCAACACTGCCAATGCCCGTTCAACCGTTCGAACAGACAACGCGCACGCATCCGCAATCAATCCCACTGGATGCATACCCCGTTCATCTACATATGCTTTAACCAACATCGTCGAGAGATTCCAACCCAAATTACGCGCTTCAGACAGCGCATCAAACAGTGAGAACATAAGCAGCACTTTCTACGGGCTGCTTCAAAAAATGAACGCAACCCCTTGTCAGCGGTTGCCAGGCGTGCTACACTCAAAATTGACCTATTGAGAGGTGGCCGTCAGCCTGGCGGCCGCTTTTTTTTGTCTATACGTTTTTTAAAGACCTGGGTTCCTGAGTCCCAACCGTGTCTTGATTCAGACCCACCAGGCGGGTGGCCCTGTTTCAAAACGTTTTGCCAAGCACCGTAAACCGGATTGATTTTTTTTAGTCGCGATCGGTTTTGAACTTGCGTCCGAACAATCGCGAGTGTCCATCATCCTTGATGTGACTGGCGCCGACTGCGTGGGCCACCCCAATCCAAACGTTGCCTTGTTGAAGTTAACATTGTGTCGAAAGACCGATCAAGCGTGTTATGTCGCACGCGGTCAAGACTTGACATCAAACGGGAGTGGTTGACCCGTCGGTGCATTTGAGGCTGATACGCACCAGGATGTGATTTTACGCACCTCTATCACGGAACGCCTGAGTCGAGTCAGTGTCAAAATGTTAAGCGATGTAACGAGTCATCTGGTGTCATCGATCGAGATCATGGCTGAGATGATCTCGATCGATCATGGGTGGAACGACTGGCTTGTTTTAAGCGGAATGGTTGCGCCTCACGTTGAGACGCCAGTGTGATGTGCGATCAAGGCGGGAAGCGTTTGAGACGCGCATTTGATGTGTGTTTGCGTGTACTTCGTCTGACAACCGAAACTGATGGTTTCCTGGCGCAACTGCTTGCGATTGATAAGGCAGTGACTTGATTGAGCGGATTTCTTGTCTTAAGCGATCCCGTGCTTTTGGAAACGCTCAAGCGGTTTGGGGAACGGTTGTTGATTCCTGGTTTTTGCTTTACCGAGAGGGGTGCGAAGGGACCTTCATCAGGTAACATAGGGATATGGCTGATGTGATGTTCGAGCGAAAACAGTTGGATGATGGTGTTTGTGGAATTGATTACGATTTGGTGATCATCGGTGGCGGCATTGTCGGAGCAGGTATTGCGTGGGAAGGCGCGATGCGCGGATTGCGTGTGATGCTGCTTGAAAAGAATGACTTTGCGTCAGGCGCGAGTTCGAAAAGTTCGAAGTTGTTGCACGGTGGGGTGCGTTACTTGGAGCAGGGGCAGTTCAGGCTGGTGTTTGAGTCGTTGGCCCAACGCGATCGCCTGTTTGAGGATGCGGCGCATGTCGCCAGGCGTCTGACTTATTTTTTCCCGATTGTGCGGGGCGGATATGATCGCGGTTGGGTCGTCAATGTGGGGCTCACTTTGTATGATTGTCTGGCCAATTTCGCTTCGCGGGGCCGGTCGGGAATTCATCGCTGGTTGAATCGGCAAGCAGCCATCACGGCAGCGCCAGCATTGCGCGCGGAGCGGTTATCAGGGGTATTTGCCTATTGTGATGGCATTACGGATGATGCGCGCTTGGTGATTGAGACCTTGAAGTCAGCGGTGGCTTGCAATGCGAGCGCGTTTAACTATGTGGAGGTGTTGGGGGTGACACGGCCGGGGGCCAGCGGCTTGTTGCATGTTCGTGTTTGGGATCATCTTGCAGGTGCAGAAAAAACGTTGCGTGCGCGCAAGGTGATCAACGCTGCTGGTCCTTGGGTGGACGCCGTTACTCGTCTGGTGTTGCCAGACGCGCCTTTGCATTTGCGTCCAACCAAGGGCGTCCATGTGGTTGTGAATCGTCAACTCACCGAACAGGCCATCGTCATGCGTTCGTGCTCGCCGTCGGAGCGTGAACCCCGGGTGATGTTCGTGATTCCTTGGGGCGGGCGCACGATCATCGGCACGACGGATACGGATTACGATGGACCCAGCGGGGATTTTCACTATCTTGATGAGGATGTCACCGTGAGCGAGGCGGAAGAAGCCTATGTGCTGGATGCGGCGAACCAGGTTCTGAACAGCCAGCTGACCTCTCAGGATGTGATTGGTCGTTTCGCTGGTTGGCGACCGCTCATCGCGCCGTCACAGGCAGGCTTGGGAGCGTCACAGGTGTCGCGGGAGCACGTTGTGTTTGAGCCGCTGAGTGGATTTTTTGTGATTGCTGGCGGGAAGCTGACAGGGTACCGGACAATGGCCTGTCAAGCCATTGAGCGGATTCTTGGCGATCGCAAAGCCCCGCCTTCCCGTATCGAAACGGCGCCAATTTCAGGCAGCGAATTGGGCGGCCGCCCATTCGATGCCTTCGTTCAGGAATGCGAGCGCGAGACCCGGACCCTGCCCCTTGAAACGGTTCGCGTTCTGGCCAATCGTTATGGGACCAACTTTGCACAATTACGTGACATTCTCAACGAAAATCCAGACTGGGCCAAGCCCTTTGGTGGTTCTTTCATTCCTGTTTATCCGGCGGAGCTGGTTTATTCCGTGCGACATGAATCGGCATACGCCTTGCGGGACTGGTTCGAACGCCGCACCCGGCTCACCATCTTGGACCCCGCCGGCGCACGCACCATTGCGTCAAGTGCTGCACAGCTGATGGCAAACCTGCATCAAAGACGCCTGGTGTGGTCGGATGACACCCGCGCCCAATGGATTGAGTCGCAATTGGCGGATCTTTGGGCATCGCTCGATGGTCACACCGCAGTCACACCGACTCACGGGGATCAACGTTAAGCATTGATCAATTGAAGTTAAATTTTTGATGTAGAACGCAATATTGTGGTGGCAGCATCCGATAGCGTCCATGAGGCAGTTGTGGGATCCAAGGAGGGTTGACATGGCGTCAGAGAAGTGCCATTGGGCAGATTATCCGCACTTGTTTGCACGAACGGGTGCGTCGGCGGGTTCACGGGTCAGCGTTTTTGACTGGGGGCTTGTGGCGCGCGCGATGTCGCGCGTGGGGCGGGTCAAGTCAGCGGCGCGCAAGGTTCAGGGTGTGAGACCGGTGTAGTCGCTGAGGCGTTCGATGGCGGGCAAGGGGCCGTATTGGTTCGGATTGTTGGTTTGGAGGCGATCGCCTGGTCCTGGTCGGGCTTGGGTTTTAAACGTGAGAATCTGGATTTGCTCTTCGAGTTGGTGAACGCGTGAGGCGAGGGCCAGCAGTGCTGCGGCGTCCGGATCCTGTTGGGAAAAGCTGGCGTCGCCGATTCGGGCGGGAGCGTTTTGGGCCTTGCCGTGATGGGGGACATCGCGCGTGACACGGCTTCCTGCTTCGACAACGGCGTCGTGGCCGATCACGATGTCACCCATTAACACAGCACCTGCCTCGATGAGCACCCGCGAGCCCAGGGCTGGGTGGGCACGCAAAAGCGGGTTGGTTCCGAGTGGCAAAGTCAGCGTGTCGAAGTTGGGTTTCCGGGTGTGGGCCACCAGCAAGACGCCGGCTCCGATTTGACAGCTGTCGCCCACAATGGCACTTTCGCCGATGTAAATGCCGCCACCGTCACTGAGTTCACACAGGCGGCCCACCTGTGCCGCGGGGTGAATGTAGGTGCCTGTGAGGCGTTTACCCCATAGGGCCAGGTAGCGGCCCAGGAATCGATAGCCGTTGCGGTAGAGCCAACGACTGAGGCGATGCCAGGCGATCGCTTGCCAACCTGCGTGGCACAGGACGACTTGCCAACGGGGAAAGCCTTCACGTTCGGCGTGAAGGCCAGCCAAGGTGTGAAGTTCTTGCCAGGTGCCAGAGACGAGCGGGAAGGACATGGTTCAGGGTCCGTGACAGCAGGTGTTGGTCGTTGTCTGACGCCCCACAGGGGCCATACCGGAACGATCAGCTGGATGCAAGGGGTTCGGCCTGCATCGGACGCTGAATGAACGTGTCGGACGTCAAATCGTAAACTTCCATTTCGTCGAGCGGTCCCGCATAGAAATGGAGTGAGACGGCACGGCGCGTCGCGTGACTCGGATTCCCGAGTCGATGTATGCTCCCGACGCGATCCATGGTGAGGGAGCCAACCGTCGCCAGTATCTCCGAACTGGCTTGAAGGCTCGCCCTTCCGGGTTCATCACCGCGATCGAGGCGTCGATAACCAGTAACCTGTAATGTGCCCTCATGAACATAAGCGACACCAAATGACCGACCGTGGCTGTGAACGGCCGTCGCCTGGCCTGGTTCCCAGCACAGGCAGATGACTTCCAGTTTGTCATCGCGAAACAGCACGTTGCGCGCATAACCATCCGAACTGAACTGGATGTGGGGCGCCAAGAGGCCGGAGTCGATGACAAGGCTCTGCACAAGTTCAAACAGGCAATCCTCAGTTAACGCCTCGCTCGACAAACCTTTGATCATATCCAGAAATGCATGCCAATTCAATGGCGTCGTACCCATCGTGGTCTCCATTGACCGATACCCCTCATCCCAATCATGTCGAATCACGGCTCAATCGTAAGGAGCGCGCGACTGAATGTCAAAACTTGATCGGTGTCATGTATGCACCGGGTGCAGATCGATGGGATGGGGATTGGCGCCATGTGTCGTCGATTCGTATTGCATAACGGGTGAAAGTCACGTTTGGCGCTAACTTTGGGAGTTTGTTCGACACGCTTGGGATGCGACTTGGGTCCCGGATGCGACCGATTTCATCCGGGTTTGCACGGTTGGCATTCAGGGGTATTGTTGGCTCGCGTTTGCGTGACTGGTTGACCAACAGGGGTCTTGGACCGGAACATGATTGAGGGGCCTTCGTCACTCTCTGCGATGAAGCCAAGTGTCGTGATGGATGGGAGGATTTGATGCCGAGAGGTGACGTTTGACGCATCCTTTGACACGCCTGGTCGCGCGCTATGGCAAGGAACACGGTCACTACCTGTTTGGTGAATTATGTCTGTTGGAGTATCTCGGTCTTGATGCATTTCTGATGCGGCATACCGAGCAACAGGTGCGCACCATCACGGAGGAACTCGGTGCGGTCGGACTATGGCTCGAACCGGGAGAATCAGTTTGGACCGTACGGCACATCGATGCCGAGCGGGGACTCGATCAGACGGCGGTCAGTTTGGTTGAGCCGCCATTGCGCCTTGGATTGGGTTCCGAACTGTTGCGAGAATGCTTGAAATGGGCCTCAAGCGTTGGGCTGGAACATTCTGAAATTGGACAGTGGTTTGAATCGACGCGCATCAAACTCAGTGAGGGGCTCGGTTTTCCTTTGCCGCCCTTAATTGTCACGCTCGACCCGTTGCACAACCATAGCCTTGGCTACACCCTTTATGCCCGAAGTCAGGTTCTCTGTTGTGGTGAAGCATTTCCGGGTCAGGTGTGTATCCTGCGTGATGAGGATGCCGAGCAGCCCGCCGGTTTTCCGTATGATTGGCTGCGTGATCCCGCCAGTCGGGGCTTTATTTGCTGGATGCCGATTGAAACTGCGATCAAGCCACCAGCGGAATTGACGCGCTTGCAATGGTTGCAGGCGTTGAGTCGACACCTGGAAAGCTGTCTTTTGGCTCATGCCCACTTGTTTTTTGGTTCAAAACAGATGGATTTGTTGCTTGCGGAAGCTCAAAATGCCGGCTATGACCATGAAATGGAACGTTATGTGTCACGCACGGAACTTCGTTTCGTCTTTCGTGCACTCTTGCAGCAAGGTTTGTCACTCAAGCCCACACAAGCGTTGCTTGAAGCCGTTTTAACCCACGTTGTACGGGATTTGACCAGTCGCAAACTTAGTTATGGCGAAATTGAACGCGCTCATCGGCAACTGCCGCTGTACGCAACCGACACGCTGGTTGCGGTGATTCGTCGCCATTTGGGCCTTGGCACGGATCCCATCTTGATGCATCGTCAGACACACGTCGCACCGCCTTTATTGGAGTGGACACCAACGCCTGCGCAAAGGCAAGCCTGGCTTGATTGCCTGGCATTGATGACCCGTAACCGACCGGTTATCGATTTTTGGTATGGTTTGAGTCAGGCACAGGCACTGCCGTGGCACGGCTTTGCCAAGGCCGAGGCGGCCTGTGCGATTTGGTGTCACCTTGAACGTCTGTTATCAGAAGTGGCCAAGCACCTCAACGGTGACACCGTGGTCCGGTCCGAAGCCCTTGTGCGGCTCGTCAACGATACGGACTGGATAACGTTGCAATGGCAACTGCTCTATCCGGCACGCCTGCTTTACACCCACCAGTTGACCGCGATTTTTAAACAGTGGTTGCAACAACGTGTCGGCTCTGATAGCCTTCGAAAAAAAGCCTGAATGCCCGTTAACCAAGCCTTTTCTTGAACACTGAAGGCGCATGGGATGATGATGCCGAAACCCGGTGTTTTTGTGACCACGTCGTGGTCGGTTTGCTGGCATAGTCAGGGATGAAAACAATCAAACGCGGAGCAATCGCTCTCAACCACCGTGATGCGGAATGAATGGATGGCCAGGTCACTTGGCTCGCACGTTGGTGAATCTTGACAATACAAGACTCAAGTCGCTATACATGGATGACTGTAGTCCCCGTTCGTGCGCGTGGCGCGCGTCCATTTATGGAGTGTTAAGGATGACTGTGGAAACCCCAAGTGCCGGTGAGCAAGGACAACTGTCCATTCACGCTGAAAACATTTTGCCGATTATCAAGAAGTGGCTGTACTCGGATCACGAAATTTTTCTGCGGGAACTTGTTTCCAATGCGGTGGATGCTGTCAGCAAGCTGAAGCATGTCGCGTTAATTGAGAACTTGGGTGAGTGTGGTCCGTATCGTGTGGATGTGCGCATTGATAAAGACAACAAGACCTTGACCATCAGTGACAATGGCATTGGGATGAGTGCGGAGGAGGTGCGCCAGTATATCAATACCGTGGCGTTTTCCGGTGCCCAGGATTTCGTGAAGCGTTACGAAGTTGAGGGTGAGAAGAGCGGGATCATTGGGCATTTTGGCTTGGGGTTCTACTCTGCGTTCATGGTGTCGGATAAAGTTGAAATTGAGACACTCAGTTACAAAACGGGTGTCGAGCCCTGTCATTGGTCGTGTGAAGGCGGCCTGTCGTTTGAATTGAAGCCGGGTGCCCGTGCTACCCGTGGGACAGATATCGTATTGCATTTGAGTGCGGAGTCGTTGGAGTTTTTGGAGTCTGCACGGGTGCGGCATGTTTTGGAAAAGTATGCGCGTTACCTGCCTGTTGAGATTCATTTGGATGGTGCGTTAGTCAACGACCGGGCACCCATTTGGACGCAAGCCCCCAGTAGCCTGAGTGATGATGATTATCTGACTTTTTTCCGCGCCGCGTACCCTTTTCAGGAGGATCCGCTGTTTTGGATCCATCTCAATGTTGACTACCCATTCCGTTTGCAAGGGGTGCTGTTCTTCCCGAAACTGAAGCATGAGTTTGATGTGTCGAAGGGACAGGTGCAGCTTTACTGCAACAACGTCTTCGTGACGGAGAATGTGCAAGATGTGTTGCCGCGGTTTCTGACGGTGCTGAAAGGCATGATCGATTGTCCCGACATTCCGCTCAATGTGAGCCGTTCGATGTTGCAAAATGATCCGTACGTCAAGAAAATCGCGGGTCACATTACTAAAAAGGTGGCGGATCGCCTGACACAACTTTTCCGCACCCAGCGCGAAAAGTTTGAGGGGTATTGGGATGACATCCACCCGTTTGTCAAATTCGGGATGCTCGAAGACGACAAGTTTTACGATGCGGCCAAAGAGGCGGTACTCTTCCGTAGCAGCAACGACGGCTTTAGCTCGGTTGAAGAGTACCTCTCCCGGCAATCCGAAGCGAACCGCCAAAAGGTTTATTATGCTGAAGCGGGTGACGCCCAGACGACCTATGTCTCACTGTTTAAGGCACAAGGGTTGGAAGCGCTGTATACCCACGGTCCCCTTGATGTGCATTTCATTCAGTTGCTGGAGAACAAGAATCGGGACATCAAATGGGTGCGAGTGGATGCGGGCATCAGTGATGAGTTGCGAGATACCGAGGCGGCACAGGTGCTTGACGCCGAGGGCAAGACCCAGGATGAGCGCCTGAAGGAAGCGGCGGAACGTTTCTTGACCGATCGCGGTGTTACCGTGGAAGTTCAGCGCCTGAAATCAGCCGACATTTCGGGGTTGATCACGCAAAACGAAATGGAGCGGCGGTTTGCGGATATGTCGGCGATGTGGAAGGATCGCTTCGAGATGCCAGCGAGCAAGACCCTCGTCCTGAATGCCAACAGCCCGGTCGTCCAGCAGTTGCTTGCATCAACCGACGGACAACGGGGACAGGAATTGGCTGAACATATCTATGATCTCGCGCGTTTGGCACACGATGGTCTCAAAGGCGACGACCTGACACGCTTTATTGCGCGCGCTCATAAACTGTTGTCACCGCAGGCTTGAACGGGTTGAACTAAATCGCGATAAACGGGCCGCCCCTGTTTTGTGGGTGCGGCCCGTTCTACATTGTCTGCGCGATGCTTCGAACGGTTGGTTTTTCGACGTGTCAGGATAACTGAACGCTTTTTCGACTATGCTATGGCTGATTTTGTTATCAAAGGGGTCACGCGGAGTCGTGTGTCGTAATAGTGATGCGGTTCAAGCGTAGGTCTCGTGAGCAGGTGAGTATCGAGCAGCGAGCACAACATTTGCGGCCAAACACCCAATATGCTGCCTTGAGTACTTGCTGCTTGCCGCTGAAACACTGTGCGGATTGCTTGGTTCTATTTGGTTACGTGATTAGAAACATTTATGTATCAAGTCAGTGGAAAGTTCTGACCACTTTACTGATAAACAACCCCGTCTGCGGTCTTGATATACCCTGCATCACCATCTTTGACGGCTTTGTGCGTCCAATGGATGCCAACGGCACGATTCTTGTTACGATACATCACACCCCGAATCGTGAGGGATTGACCCACTTTGAGATTTTTAACCCGGGCACCGTTCAAAGTATTGTGGTTGACCGTCACCGCTTGCCGCGCATCAACAATCATCGCGCTCACGACAAAATTTTGATGCGGAAGGCCGCGAGTGTCATCAGGTAAAATTTTAGTGACAGTGCCTTCAATGACCTTAAAGGCACTGGCTTCGGGGATAGCTTCTGTAGTCGCCTTGGCAGCCTGTAGTTGTCCTTGTCCCGGCAGCCTGACCGCTGGCTGCGCGCCACAGGCGCTCAACGCGAGCCCGATGGCAATAATAGACAGGCTCACCAATGAGTTACGGTAAAGGCGCATGCAAGGGTCCTTACTTCGGTTATCTCAGGGGCTAAGTACAAAAGTGAATTCAATTGTCGATTTAAGAAAAGCTTAAACTGAAACCCACGTGCGGTCAAGTGATTGAGGTAATTTAGTGGAAACAATCGCGACGGACCATATTCTGAGAGGTAGACAACCCCGACATGGTGGGATATCGCCGCGCTTGCTGCGCCATACTGACAGAATGAGCGTTCAAGTGTTGCATCGGTTTTTCTTCAAAGCGCAAGTGGCGTACTTAAAACGTCAGACACTGGCTTCCTGTTATTGATTAACAGCCAAAATCTGATGATCAACCAACGCGTTACTGCATGAACTTGGCGCGGTGTGTTCACCCGGCGCTCCAACAGTTTGCATCAAGTCCATCCTTTTTCTCGCTGGAACAGGACGGACTTGACGCAGCTTTTCGCCATCAAGGCGGGCTTATTGATTAAGCCGCTTTTCCAATTTGGCCCAGGTGTCTTTGAGGGTGGCTGAACGATTGAAGACGGGTTTTTGGGGCGTGCTGTCAGGATCCGGCGTGAAATACCCGATGCGCAGGAACTGGAAAGCGTCACCGACACCCGCATAAGCGATCGCAGGCTCCGCGAGGGCTGCGTGCAAAACCTTCAGCGATTCCGGGTTGAAGTCAGCGTGTAAGTCGCCGGTCGAAACGGGTTGCCGTAGGAGGTGGTCGTAAATGCGCGCCTCGATCGGCACGGCGTGTGCGGCACTCACCCAGTGCAAGGTGCCTTTCACCACGCGACCATCCAAGGTCTGACCCCGGCTGTGTGGGTCATACACACACCTCAGTTCAATAATCTCACCAGCTTCATCCTTGACCACCTCACGGCAGGTGATGCAGTAGGCATGCTTCAGGCGTACTTCGCTGCCGACGCTGAGCCGGAAGAATTTCTTGGGCGCCACCTCACGGAAATCGTCCCGCTCAATGTAAAGCGTTCGCGAGAATGGAATTTCTCGGGTGCCGTCCGCGGGGTTTTCGGGGTTGTTGTCGCCTATGAACCACTCAACCTCGTCTTCTGGATAATTTTCGATGACAACCTTGATCGGATCCAGCACCACCATGCGTCGGGTGGCCTTTTGGTTGAGTTCCTGGCGGATATAGTATTCCAACTGGCCAAAGTCGCAGACACTGTTGGCCTTGGTGACGCCAATGGCTTGGCAGAACGCGCGGATGGCCGCGGGCGGGTAACCCCGACGGCGCATCCCCGCAAGGGTTGGCATGCGCGGATCATCCCACCCTGTTACCAGTTTGGCATCCACCAGTTGACGCAAAAAACGCTTGCTCATCACGGTGTAGGTCAAGTTAAGGCGCGCGAATTCGATCTGCCGAGGATGGCAGTCAATGCTGATGTTGTCGAGCACCCAGTCGTAGAGTGGCCGGTGATCCTCATACTCCAAGGTGCAAATTGAGTGGGTGATGCCCTCGAGTGCATCGGATATCGGGTGGGCATAATCGTACATCGGGTAAATGCACCAGGTATCGGCTGTTCGCACGTGATGGGCACGCTTGATGCGGTACAGCACCGGGTCGCGCAAAAGCAGATTCGGTGATGCCATGTCAATCTTCGCACGCAACACGCACGCCCCATCGGCAAATGCGCCTGAGCGCATCTGCTTGAACAGTTCGAGGTTCTCGGTGACGCTGCGATCACGGTAAGGACTGTTGCGCCCCGGGGTTGTTGGTGTGCCCCGGTACTCCCGAACATCTTCCTGGCTCAGGCTGTCCACATAGGCCAACCCCTTATGAATCAATTCGATGGCATATTCATACAGCTTCTCGAAGTAGTCCGAGGCAAAATACAGATGGGGTTCCCACTCAAAACCCAACCAGCGCACATCGTCTTGAATCGACTCGACAAACTCGACTTCTTCCTTGGCCGGGTTGGTGTCATCGAAACGCAGATGACAGCGCCCCCCGTACTGTTCGGCCAGCCGGAAGTTCAGACAGATGGCTTTGCCGTGTCCAATGTGCAGATAACCGTTCGGTTCGGGCGGAAAACGCACCACAATCTGCGCGTGTTTGCCCGCTGCGAGGTCAGCTTCAATGATTTCGCGAATGAAATCCAGCGACGTTTCAGGCGACTGAGTGGCTGTTTGTGAGGGTACGGCGTCCATCGTCAATTATTCCTCTTTATCCCACGTCACGAACCGGATAAAGGACCATGGTAACATGCGCTGTCTATGGAGAGCCAGGCACCCACACATTCGCCCCATCCGGTTCCCTTCATCGGCCTTGCGCGCGCGACCACGGACGAATTGGAATCAGCTGAAGCAGCGCTTCATCGGGTGGAGCGTGAGATGTTTGAGCGTTTGACCGTGCCCAAACGTCGCAGGGATTGGCTGCTGGGGCGTTTGGCTGCCAAACGTGCCTTGGCGCAAGCGAGTCCTGTCGCTGTTTCGCTGTGTGATGTGGTTATTCACCGTGGTGATGGTGGACAGCCTGTCTTTGTCCTGCCGCAGGATGCGCTGGATGCGTGGGGTTTGTCGCTTAGTCACACGGGTGGTTGGGCAGTGGCGATCGCCGCACCCTATCCAATTGGCATTGATCTGGAGGGGCTGCGCGCATTGAACCCCGCCACACATCGGTTGTTTATGCATCAATCCGAACAGGCAGCGCTGGCGTCGGGTGTGTGGGGTGCCCACGCCAGCTTGGCTGTGTGGGGAATCAAGGAAGCCGCGTATAAACTGCTTGGCGGCCAGACAACGGGTTTGCATGCTTTGTGTCTGGGGCAGTTGCACCAAGATACCGTCGCGGTGCGATACGCGGGCGGCTGTGTAGTGGCACACTGGCGACGAAACGATGGTTTCGGCCTGGCGATCGCCCACGCTGAGGGTGCGCCAGTCTCACCAGTGGCGATGCAGAACCTGATGAGACAGACCTTGAATACGATTGAAACCGGTGTCAACAGGGTATAAAAGCATTGGGCGCCGGGGTGGCAATTGAGGGGTGCCGGTCTGTCGATTCGATCACCGACGATTGCACGAAGGTGTGCGTCAATCAGGTTGTTCCTGAGGCCACGAGGTGATGTACATGTTGGCATTATTGAGCGTCATTCCCTATGCAGTGGTGTTTTCTCCACTGGCTCTCGCCATTATGGGTCTCCTTTGGGGTGGCTGGTGGACGTGGGCTGCTGTTGTTCTGGTCTTTGGCGTCGTGCCGACACTGGATGTCTTGTTGGGTGAAGACCGGGTCAACAAGAACCCACGGGAGTCGCATCCACGTTTGGCTGCTTGGGGTTACAGGGCCATCACGCATTTGATTGCACCGGCCATCATGGCGGTGGTTCTGTTTGCAGCCTGGCAGGTGAGCCAACGCGCGTTTGAGTGGTGGGAACTGGCAGGTTTGGTGTTGTCTGTGGGGGTTTGTTCGGGTGGTGTCGGTATCACCGTTGCACACGAGTTGATTCACAAGACCAACTGGCTTGAGCGTAGCTTGGGTCAGTTGTTGTTGTTGCATGCGTTATACATGCACTTCACCATTGAGCACCTGATTGGTCACCATGGGCGTGTGGCGACGAAGGATGACCCAGCTAGCGCACGCCTGGGTGAATCGGTGTACCGATTTTACCCGCGAACGGTGATTGGCAGTTTCTTGAGTGCGTGGCACCTTGAGCAACAACGGTTGACGCGATTGGGGCTTTCAAGTTTGCATTGGCGCAACCAGATGTTGTGGTTTGTGGTTTTGCCGATTATCTACGCTGCCGGGTTGGCATCTGTGTGGGGTGAGACTGCCTTGCTGTTTTATGTTCTACAAGGTGTCGTGGCGTTTTCTTTGCTCGAAGTAACCAACTATCTGGAGCACTACGGGCTCGAGCGGGAGGAACTGGGTCCTGGGCGTTATGAAAAAGTGGGTGTAGCCCATTCGTGGTCTTCGGCCAATCGTTTGACCAATTATTTTTTGGTGCGATTACAGCGCCACGCCGACCATCACATGAATGCGATGCGGCGGTATGAGGCCCTCCAGCATTATCCGGAGGGTCCACAGTTACCGACGGGTTACGCGGGAATGATTCTTTTGGCGCTGATTCCGCCATTGTGGTTCAAGGTGATGAACCCGCGCGCGCAAGCGGTTCGTCATCAGGCGCCATCAAATACTCATTAGGATGACTCAGTTGTCGTGAGGGTGGTCGGTTGGATTCCAGCGTGCGGCGAGGGCGTGTTTGGCGGCCCAAGTGCCGGCCACGAAGCCGCTGGAGAATGCGATTGTGATGTTGTAACCCCCCGTATGGGCGTGGACATCCATGATCTCGCCTGCGAAGTGCAGCCCTTTGACCAGGCGCGAGGCCATCGTTTTGGGGTCGATTTCTTTCAGGCTGATGCCGCCGCCTGTGACAAAGGCTTCTTCAATGGAACGCGTTCCGGTGACGGTGAGTGGAAGGCCTTTCAGGCATTGCAACAATTGAAGGTGGTTTTTTTTGGGAAGGTGTGAGGCATTGGCATCGCCATTGAGTTGAGACAATTGGAGCAAGGTGTCGACGAGTCGCTCTGGAACGAGCTCAGACAAGTGATTGCGAATTGTTCGTTTGGGATGCAGGTTGAATTGGTTGATCAGTGCGTGGTCCCAATCGCTGGTTTGCCAGTCTGGTTGAAGGTCGATTAAACAGCGCAGGGGGGCAACTTGTCTTGAGAGGGCGCAAGAGACGTAGTGTCCCAATCTTAAGGCGGCCGGCCCAGACAGGCCAAAGTGCGTGATGATGGCATCACCGCGCTGGGTGGTGAGGCGTTGGCCTTTGTGGTTGAACAAGTGGAGCGCCACATCCCGTAAGGAGAGTCCCATGGCGCTGCGATCCGTGATCCAGTCTGCGTCGCATAAAATAGGGACTTCGGTTGGGTAGAGGGTGGTAACCGTGTGTCCCAATGAGGTGACCCACGCATAACCGTCCCCGGTTGAGCCGGTTTTAGGAACGGATTTGCCGCCCACTGCCACCACGATCGCCCCCGCCCGTTTTGTTTCGCCGTTTTGGAGGGTGAGGCCGGTAATTGCGCCATCTGCTTGGGTCAGTTGCTTGACCGGTGCTCCCAGTTGTATGGTGACACCGGCCGTTCGCAAGTGGCTGATCAAAGTTTCTGCGACGGTGGTGGCTTTGTCGGTGACAGGAAACATCCGACCGTTGTCTTCTTGTTTGAGACGAACACCGAGACCTTCGAAAAGGTTGATGATGTCCCGATTTGAGAATTGGGCAAAGGCGCCGCGCATGAATTTGCCGTTGCCGGGGATCATGGTGACGAGGTGATCGATATCGCCTGCGTTGGTGACATTGCAGCGACCGCCCCCCGAGATGATCAATTTACGTCCGAGGCGATCGCCTTTCTCGATCAACAGCGTTCTCGCGCCGGCACGAATCGCACCCACACACGCCATCAAACCCGCCGGGCCACCCCCGACCACAATGACATCGTGCACCCCGTCAGGTGAATGCTTGAGATGATTCATCACACACATCCATCACATCAAAGTCGCAGAAGTGTCAAACCCCAGGTAGGGTCCGACGCAAAACGGGCCAACTGGGTGGCCGGGTTGCGATGACACGTGGTCAAAATACGCGGATAGGTGCCACTGGTTACAACCGCATAAAACTCCCGCCAAAAAGCCTCAGAAATACCACGCTTGGCGTGCCGCGCCACCTGTCGTTCCAGCACCTGATACGTCAAAATCAGATAATTGAGACCTGCGATCAGCCCGTAAGGGTAGGTGGTCGCTTTACTGAACAGCAAAGCACGCCAGACGTCCGTGAGTTCGGACTCAAAATCCGCCAGTCGTTGGGTTCCTTGTGAATAACCGGCCAGGTCGTTGAAACACGGGTCAAACATGCGTCCAAAACGCGAAAAAGCCAGTCGAACCCACCAAGGGTGCCGCTGGATGGCCTCCTCGTACCAATGCGCGCCAATCATCGCATCGGGGTCGCTCAGGCGCCGGTTCAGCCACCGCATGGCAACCCACAGTTTGCGCCTCATTGTTTCTGGCCCGCCCAAAATGTCGAGCAATTGTCCTTCGATGGTCTTGAAGGTCATCCAGTCGATTTCTTGCCCGACACCGAGGTAGTACCTATCGGCGTGCAAGACGTCTGCGACCGCGAGTCGTTCGCGCAGGTCCTTTTCCTGGGCTGCAAGGGGCAGTCCTTGACAGCGTCGTGCGGTGGGACACATCGCGTGGGTGGTCACACAGATCCCGTCAGGCGTCCAGGCAAAGCGGTAAGGAAAAACATGGCAGGGTTTGAATACGGCACGGCCAGCCAGGGCGTGAATCAAGCAGCGGTTGTCGCTCGTCAAAAAATGGCAGCGCCCTTGTGGATCACGCTTGAGACGGTGGCGGAACCCGGCAAGCTTCTGTGCAATCGCAGGCAGTGTCTCCACCCATTCCTTGCCAGCCAGGCGCTGATCCAACCTTGCCCAATCAATAGCCTGAACGAAGGTTTGAGATGCATCATCAAGGCCAATCGTGAGCTCGTGGCTGCAGCAGGCGCCCGTTCCTGCACAACTGAAGCGGCTTTCTGGCAAGGCCAGGAGACGCTGGGTCGGTAAGTGGTACATCCGACCGTAACCCAACTCCAGCAATGAGACGTAATGCGCGCCGGGATACTTCAAGGCGTGGAGACTGACCATGTCCGCAAGTGCCGCCAATTCCTGCTTCGCCCAATCCGGTGTTTCAAGGCATTGGGCCGTTGCCCAATGCACGCGCCACGTCGTATTCACGCGAATCAAGCCCAGTGCGAGACGATGGGATTTTTGGGTGCTTTTTTCGTTGACACGCACCCAGGCCACTCCGCGATTGTCGTCGTCTGGAAACCAATTTTCCAGACTGGGTGACAAAAAGTTTGGATCCTGTGATGATGGCAGTTTGGACCATTCGGAACGCAATGTTTCCGATGTGCTTTCCGATACCCGTGCAACTCGTCCACTACAGACGACATAGGCATCCGGTGTCAGCGTATCGAGATACGCATCTGGATTCCAGCACTCGTAGCGGTGCGCAAAGTGCTGCGCGATGAGCGATTCGATTGGATTGGCGCTGGATGGCGGCATGGTGCCATTCTAACCCATGTGGTCAAAAGTGAGGGAGCGTTTTACAATGGGCGCTCAGACTTTACTGTGTGGGAGAGATCGCCATGATCAAGATACAACACCCGGCAGCGATTGTGCGTGACCGTGAAAAACAGGTCACCGAGTGGGAAGGTGTACGCTATTACAAGTACGCCAATGGTATTGAGTATCAGATTTTGTTGGGTGAGTTGCCGCACGGTGCCACGCAATCCATTGTGAGTGCCAATCGCGCATTACGCTTAGAGATGGTGGACTCGATCCTGCATGTTATCTTCGAAACGGAACCGGCAACCATTGTCAACTTTTTGGCCGGGGAACGGCCGCGTGAAGAGTCGCCCAGCACTCGCGTGGTGGACTCCTGTCATTTCTTGCCGTCGCTGCGCGTAAAAATCAAACGGGGCGACGAAGAGCAGGCTTTGGTTGAACAGGACCAACTGCTTGTCGCCAGTTTTTCTGACGGAACGGTGGTCGAGGTGGAACCCCATGGGGGCCATGGTCATGTGAGCGCCTATCGAGACGGGATCGCGCTCAACACTTTTTATCATGGCCCTGATGACACATTGTACGTGTTTGACTCAGCGCAACTGAAACGGCTCACCTAGACCTGGATCAAACTTGACCCATCACTAAAAGTGGTTTTCCTTTAGGGGGGTAAATGATCACAGCCGCTTTGTCCGCCCTGATTGTGTCGTTATTGGCCCTGATGGATGTCGCACCCGGACCCGCCACGATCGTTGCCATTGTGGTGACGGTCAAGGTTTTGGTTGTCGCGGTTTTGGGTGGGATGGGCGCGTGGTGGGTGCGCAAGCGCGATGCCAGCCGCGGTGAAGGCGCTTGAGCGTCACTTGGACTTGGTTTGTGGCGGGCGTTTTTTGAAGACGCCTTCGAGTGCACCCATCAGCAAGGGGTATTTGTTGCGCAATTGGTCCCAGGCACGCAGTACATCGGCCTCGATGGCCTGGCGTTTTTCTTCAGGTAGGGCCATAACTTGATCAATGGCTTTCACTTGGGTTTTGGGGTCCGTGGCACCGCCAATCAATGCCAGCACCTCTGGGTGACGGCTAACGAACTGCTCGCGTATTTTGTTGAATTCTGTCTGCAGTTTTAACGCCTCGTGCGGTGGGAGGCGTCTGGCGGCCGCTTCAAAAGCTTCACGTTTGTCGCCAGCAAAGTCAAAATCATTCAGGCGTTCGGCAAGCGTGGGAAACTTCTTTTTTAACTGCCGGGTCAAGCGCTCCTGATAGGCACGTCCAATGAACAAAGCGATACGCGGCGCGACACGACGCCACAGTAACGGGCCGAAGCGCAGAATGACAGCGATTGCGAGCAGGGTCAAACCTAAATACAGGATCCAGAATGCATTCATGGCGACCATGATAAACCGATTGGGCGATCGCCGCCACCCATCAATTGGTTGCGCCGGACAGTGTTACCACTCAGATTCGCCGATCGTTCGTTAAATGCTCGTTGAGACAACGCAGCTTGTTAAACGCGGAATCGGTTGGGCTACTTTTGCGTCTGAGACTGGTAATTGTTGTCGGATCCGCGCGTGCGATGGGTTTCCGATGCTGGCATACGGCTTGCACAGGCGCGCGTTGATGGGACATGATTAATTAGGGGTGCTTGCTCTGACGGAAAAAGCATCAAGCAGCGATCATGTTTTTTGTCGATATCGAAGTCAACTACATGATTTACGGACAATTTCACAGTTGTTATACAAGTTTTGGCCAGCAGCCCAAGCATCACTAAATGGTAAAGGATCTCAGGCAATGCGGAATGTCAACGTTGTGACTTTGCTTACGTGGCTTTTGCCTTTAGGGCTGGTAGCCGGGTGTGCGGTGCCGGGCGTTGCACCCGCCCCGCCTGGTGGTGCAGTCGGCCAGGCCTCGGGCTTGCCTGTAGCACCGCCTTGGCCACGACCGTTTAATCAGCGCGAATTGGTTTTGGCTGCCGGTTTGAGTGCCGACAGTGAAAAAATGTTGGATTACCATATACACACCCAGTTGGATGTTTTTTATGAGGGGCGCCCGGTCGAAGTGCCGGCGGATGTCGGGATTGGGCCTGGTTTCATTTCGCCGTTGCATACCCATGATACGACGGGAAAGCTTCACGTTGAGGCGGCAAAAGCGATGCGCATCACGCTGGGACAGTTCTTCACACAGTGGGGTGTGCCGCTGGTCGGTGCGAAAGTATATGAAAACGGTATCCTCGTGACCGATGGGATGGATCTCGAACTGCTGGACAGGCGTCGTGTAGTTGTCGTTTATGGGAAGCCGCCGGCGGTTATTCCGGCGGATCCGCCGAATTGGTAACCATCGTCAGTGCGCATCACCTGTAGGGGGCAGGTTGATGCGATACAACATATCGCCGATCACTGTATCCTCTGCTTGCCATTGCGTCATACCGGCTGATAACGCAATGGTGGGCAGGTGTAATCCGCGCTCATCCGCTATGCTGACGGCCTGCACGTCGTGTAGCACCCGCGCGAGCAGCTCGTGAGCGGTGTATGGGGCATCCAATGTAACCAGGAGTGCAAACTCTTTGTCTGCCAGCCTTGCCGCGATAATCCCTTCAGTCAACTGCCGCAACAAGACCTGTCCCAGCGCCCGCAGGGCTTCGTCACCGGCGCGACGTCCGTGGTGATCATTGATATGTTTCAGATTGCTCATCGTCAAAATGAGGAGGCTAAACGGCCGTTCGTAGCGTTTTGCCAGCATGATTTCCCGGTTGGCGAAGTCAAAGAAGTGAGCTCGCCCAGACAGTTTGGTCAATTCATCAATCACCGGTTGCGACGTTGCAACGATTCGGTTGGCACCCGCTGCGAGTTCGCGTACCCGTTGCGCCAACTTCTCATGGCGTTCGACCTGCGCCAGCAACCGGGACGCATGCTGGCCAAGAATCTGTAACAGGTGAAGATCCGGCTCACTAAAGTGGATCACAACCGCGCTGGAGTCGACGTAAAGCACGCCGTTCGGGTTATCTTCCGCCCCCAATGGCACACACATGACAGAGCGAATGCTCAGTGCCAGGATTGACTTTGCGGCCGAAAACTCACTGTCTCCCGATGTGTCAAGCAGCAGCAACGGACTGTTGTTCGCCAGTACCCGCTGGCAAATTGACAAAGAGTAACGCGTATCAATCGGTTGCCCATCACTGTTCAAGGCCAACTGACAGATGAGATCCCCGTAGCGGCCAGGCTGTTTGGCGATGAGATAGCCACGCTCCGCACCACTGATACACAAGGCAAGGCTGAGGAGTGCCTGGTACACATCTGACCGATCGAGTGTTACACCAAGTCGACTTGTACCATCAAGCAGCTTCAGCAATTTTTCTTGGTACTGGTTGAGATGCGCGACTTCAGATTCGTGCCAGTTGGTCAAGGAATCGAGTGTTGACTGCATTTGTTGCACGACAGAGCCGAAATCAGACAATGTGCCAGTCGATAACACCGTCTGGTTCTGGTTGGTTGGATGGGCATCAAGGATCGCTGCGACCCATGGCGTTTGCCTGAAGTCATCCCGCAATGTGTCATCCAATTGCGCCGCATGGTCACCCAAGAGACGCTGCGCGGCTGTCAACAGGGTTTTGGCTCGCGGTGGGCGATCTTCTTGCTGTGACTGCCCGTAAAGCGCGACGGCTTTGGTTAGCGGCATGTTCAGGTCATCGGCGCTTAGTTCCAGCGCCTGGTAATAGACGCGGGCACGCGCGGCATCGTCTTGACGCGCTTCAAGTTCTGCCCACAATGCCTTGAGTCGCAGGGCTAAAATCTGCGCCCCCGAATCAAGAATGATTGCTTCGGCGGTTTCGGCATCATCACGGGCGGAGCGCTCATCGTCAGCGTGAAGCTTGACAAATCCTCGCTCAAGCAGCGCCATGGCCAACAAGCCCCGATTCTGCATTTGTCGGGCCTCCTGACACGCTGTTTCAAGCAACGGGCCCGCCGTGCCATGCTGACCACGGTAAATCAGCACGCGGGCCTGAAGCAATTTGTAGCGCAGGCTCATTAAGGGCGCTTCAACGGCACGAAGGGTAAAAAGGGCTTGATGCAAGGTGTTGTCCGCGCGGCGCGGCAGTCCCAAAGCCAGCCAGCCGTCAATTACGTAGGCCAAGCCAAGCAACTGTTCCAGGGACGAACGCTCCAAGGCGGCTTGTTCGGCGAATGCCAAGCGCTTCAGGGCTGCGGGGACCTCAGCGCGCAGGGCGTGGCTCAATCCCAGCAGTGCGCAGGCCACCAGTTTGCCCAGAACATGGTCGTGTTCGATGGCCAGGCGTTCGGCCAATTCGCAATTGGTGATGGCATCGTGGAGTTGACCCAGTCCGAGTTGCGCCTCCGCAAGCGATATCAGCCCGACGATCAGGTCGTCGATAACCCCGAGCGATCGCGCGATGTCCACCTGGCGCGCAAACGCGGTGGAGGCATCGAGGTAATGGCCCTCTTCCAGCTTGATGTTGCCGAGCAAGCCAAGGCTATAACTCTCGCCATAGTGATCCCCGAGGCGGGCCTGTTCGACAATTGCAGCCTCCACTTGTTCACAGCCTTGGTCTGCGGCCTGTCCCAATTGCACGCGAGCGTACCCCAATAACGCCAGTGCGCGGGCAGCCTGAAAGCCTTTACTTGCCAACAAAGCGGATTGATGTCCTTTTTCAAGATCGGCGATCGCATCGATTGTGCGCCCACCCAGCAGACGACCACGACCCCTCGCAACGAGCGTGTAGGCCAATTCGGCCTGGTCGTCACTCGCCGTCGCCAATTCGATGGCTCGCGCGAAGTGCTCTTCCGCCATCACCTTGTCACCTGGATCCCCCCGCAAATCACACACCAGACCGTACGCACTGGACAGAAGACACTCCTGTTGGGGATCGTGACGCCGTTCAAGCAAGCGCAGGCCTTCTTTGAGACACGCTTCGGATTCCGTTAACTCGTGGCGGGCACGGTGGGTATGTGCCATCCAGCGCAAATAGACGACCCGTAAGGCCAAGGCTTCCGCATCAGCTTCGGCCTGCTCAAGCAGGCTCAGGCCGCGACGCAACAGCACGAGCAAATCCTGGTAGGGCAAAATGCCAAAACCATCTGCTACAACCGTTAACACCCACTCGGTGGCGGCTTCAGGCATCTGAGCCATCAGTCCGTGTTCAGCCAGCTCCAGATTCTGACGCAGAGAGGACTTGTGTCTCTCAACGCGTCGCTTCAGGAGCAAGCGCGCAACGCGTTGGTGCAATTCGGGAAGTGCTTCAGGTGCGATGTCATCGTAATACAGGTCCCGTACCGCAATGGATTGCCACGCATACCCTTGCGGGGATTGCATGATCAACCCGGCCGCACCCAGTTGCATTAGCGCATCCAGCATCGTTGGGGTATCCAGATTGGTGACATCCATCAGTTCAGACGGACACCAACTGTAACCCAAGACAGCGGCTTCCTCAGCGAGTTGGCGACCCTCCTGGCTCAGACACTCTTTGCCCCCAACCAGCCGCAGCCGCAGTTCGGAACTGAGGTCGGTGCTGGAGAACGGTTTTTGCAAGTACCACGACGCGCCAGCACGCTGAAGATTACCCTGCGCGAAAGCATTGTCCAAAATTGCGTTGAGCCATCCCGGATTGCCTGCCGTTAATTCCAGCAACCGTTTGCTCCACGCTTCCGGGAGCTCTTTTTGGCCCAACCGCGATGCCAACAGCCGATGGATGGCCTCACGGTTGAGGTTACTCAAGGGTAAACGGGTACCGGAATAGGCGAGTTCCTCTTCACTTGCCATGACAACCAACAATGGCACGTGAGCCAAGGGTTTTCCATCAGCCGTCGCTTGTTCCATTTGGCCCAGGCTGCTGCCATTGCGTATCAAAAACCGCAAGGCATCCTGGACGTCTGTGCCCACGTTGTTCCAGCCATCCAGGATCATCACGGCACCTTTTGGCATCGCGGCTTTGATCAGCACCCGCGACAACGCCGATTGAATCAGGTACTGCGGTTGCTCCGTATCCAGATTGCTCGTGTAACCGTCTTTTGCAAGCTCCGGAATGAGGGAGGCAAGACAGGGCGCGGCATCCACCAACACCTCGGGAGCGTTCTTTTCAAGGGCCGGGAGCCACTGTCGCAACGCCGCAACAAGTGGACCGTAGGGACCCGTTTCAACCGCGCAATCCACCCAGGCGACGTCAAACCCATGCAAGCTGGCCAGATAACGCATCTCTGAGAGCACGCGTGTCTTGCCACTACCCGCGACGCCCTGTATTTGAAGCACTTCCCCGTTGTGACTCTGTCTGACGCTAACAAGGGCTGATTCCAGCTGTTTTATGATCGTTTCCCGCTCAAGCAATGGTGGTGCCAAGAGCATGCTCGGATAGACGATATCCGTTTGCACGCCCGAATTGGCGAGTGCCGCGAGAATGGATACCGGACGTGCATCCGGATCCTTCGATAACATCCGCATAATGGTACCGGCAAAGGCGGACGGCATTTTCGTTACCCGACAACTGATGTCCGCCGGCATTACATTCACGTGGTTGCGCAACACCTCAAGGACAGTTTCACCGTCAATGGCTTTGCTGCCTGACAGCAATTCGTACAATATCGCACCGACCGCGTAGACGTCGCTGCGCCCGTCAAGTGGCTGCTCGCGTGCAATTTCCGGTGACAAATAATGTAAGCTGCCTTGCACTGTGCCGGCACGCTGGCCAGCCTGGACCAACAGTCCGAAGTCGATCAGCTTTAACGTGCCGTCCGAGCGCACCCGTATATTTTCTGGCTTGAGATCACAATGGATCCATCCTTGCTGATGCATGTAATTCAACGCATGCGCCAGTTGCGTAAAAATATGCTGCGCCTGGGCGACAGACGCCGGTATCAGAGCGTCCAGGCCCACACCTTCAACGAGTTCCATCGTCATGAAAGGAACACCGTCGGCTGTGACACCATATTCGTGCACAGCACACAAATTCGGGTGGTTCAAACGGGCTTGCAGCCGGTATTCCTGCTCGAAACGCAATTGCGCTTCCGGGGAAAGCGTTTTGAGACATTTGAGGGCAACGGTTGCCCCGTTCGTCGGATCCTCCGCTTTGAATACCTGCGCCGTGGCACCCTCGCCCAATGACTCAAGGGGCACGAAACGACCACAGCCCTCCAAAGTTGTACGCATCTCGCTTCACTTTCATCAGACGCCGGTTGCCCTCGGTGTTGTACCCGTTATGCCTTCTCTCAAACCCATGGACCGGGCGACCAGACGCGACACATGGTAGGCTTTAGCGGCATGGATGGGCGTTGGATCCAGTGAGAGGCAGGAAGGATGAGCCGTGGCGCTGTACCTGGATATTGAAACCACTTATCAGGGTGAATTGACGGTTTTGGGGTTTCATCACGCGAGTGTCGGTACCATACAGCTGGTTGGTGAACAAATCACGCCTGCCGGGCTTGAGGCGGTCCTGCCGTTTGCGTTGTGCGTCTATACCTTTAACGGTGACCGTTTTGACCTGCCCATCATTCGGAAGCAACTCGGCATCGATTTGCGGCAGCGCTACCAATCCATTGATTTGATGAAATGGTGTCATCAACAAAAACTGTACGGCGGATTGAAGGCCATCGAGGAACGGCTGGGAATCACGCGCGTCCACGATGGTATGAGCGGCAAAGATGCTGTGGCGTTGTGGTACCAATATCAAAAAAATGGTGATGGCCAGGCTTTGTCCCGTTTGCTGGCGTACAATAGGGAAGATGTGGAAAATCTGATCCGGCTACGCGAAACCCTTGAGAAACGACGTTGACGCTTGGGTTGTGGTAATCTTGAACAAGCCATGCAGCACGCTGAAGAGACTGACATCCCTGCGAGACGACGCGTCAGACAGATGCCGCGCCCAGCGATACGTGCGATCGCCTGGAGCGGCCATTTTTGCGCATTAATGACCTGTTTTCTGGTCTATTTCGCGGTGCGTCACCAGTTTCACCCCGGGTTGATTGCATTCAACATTGCGTGTGCCGCGTTTTTATTTGTCGGCAGTCTGTGGATGCAACGGCGTTTGCGTTCTTGAACACAGGCGTTGGCGCGCGACGGTGGCGCAAAAGCGCGGTTTGGTGATCAAAATCTTGGCAGGCGTTTTATATCAGTTGGTTTTTTATGACACACGCGTTTTGGACAGTCACTGATGTGTCTTTGGTCAGCACGATCATGAGAGGGTTTCGATGAGTTATCAGTATGTTTTTACCATGCACCGGCTCACCAAAGTGGTTCCGCCCAAGCGCGAGCTGCTCGGAAACATCAACCTGCAGTTTTTTCCAGGCGCCAAAATTGGGGTGCTTGGCGCGAACGGCGCTGGTAAGTCAACGCTTCTGCGGATTATGGCGGGTCTTGATACGGCTTTCAACGGCGAGGCACGCCTCGCTGACGGTGCAACGGTGGGCTATCTCGAACAGGAACCGCAATTGGACCCAAGCAAGACCGTTCGCGAGAACGTGGAAGATGGCATGGCCAAGGTTCGGGGTCTGTTGACCCGTTTTGAGGAGTTGAGCGCCAATTACAGTGATGAAACAGCGGATGAGTTTGCTCGTCTGCAAGATGAGATTGAAGTGCTTGATGGCTGGAATATCGACAACACGCTTGAAATTGCTATGGACGCCTTGCGTGTGCCGGACGGGGATTTGCCGGTGACTCATTTGTCCGGCGGTGAGCGGCGCCGGGTTGCTCTGTGTCGTTTGTTGCTTTCCGCGCCTGATTTGCTGTTGTTGGATGAGCCGACCAACCACCTGGACGCGGAGTCGGTTGAGTGGTTAGAGCAGCATTTAAGTCAATATAAAGGTGCAGTTGTCGCTGTGACCCATGACCGTTATTTTCTTGATAACGTGGCAGGTTGGATCCTGGAACTTGATCACGGCAAGGGCATCCCGTTCGAGGGCAATTATTCGAGCTGGCTGGAACAGAAACAGCGTCGTTTGGCGCTTGAAGAGAAACATGCCTCCGCCAGGCAAAAGACCTTGGCTGAAGAACTTGAATGGGTGCGTCAGAATCCCAAGGGGCGCAGCAAGAAGTCGAAAGCACGCTTGTCCAATTACGAGAATTTGCTCGCCCAGAGTACCCAGCTTCGGCAGGACAATGTCGAAATTCTCATTCCGACGGGGCCGCGTTTGGGTGATGTGGTGGTTCAGGCGAAGGGGTTGACCAAAGGCTATGGCGACAAGCTGTTGTTTGAAAACTTCGATTTTGAACTGCCGCCGGGTGGCATTGTGGGCGTGATCGGTCCCAACGGTGCGGGCAAATCCACCTTGATGCGGATGATTGTGGGGCAAGAAACGCCGGATCAAGGTGCGCTGCGGGTTGGCGAAACGGTCAAGCTGGCTTATGTTGATCAAAGCCGTGACACCCTCGATCCCAACAAGAACGTGTGGGAGCAAATCAGCGGCGGCCAGGAGAAACTCAAGGTTGGTTCGCGGGAGATTGCCTCGCGTGCCTATGTCGCCAGTTTTAACTTCAAGGGCCCGGATCAACAAAAACTGGTCGGTAAACTCTCCGGTGGCGAACGCAACCGTGTCCACCTCGCGTTGACCCTGCTATCTGCTGGCAATGTCTTGTTACTGGACGAACCAACCAACGATTTGGATGTAGACACCCTCCGTGCGCTCGAAGAAGCCTTGCTGGGCTTCCCGGGCTGCGCAGTGGTGGTCAGCCACGATCGCTGGTTCCTGGATCGCGTCGCCACCCACATCATCGCGTTTGAAGGCGATAGCCAGGTGGTGTCGTTCGCCGGAAACTACCAGGAATACGAAGACGACAAAAAACGACGCCTCGGCGCGGACGCGAGCCGCCCCCACCGCATCAAATACAAACCACTCGTTCGTGCCTGATTGAGCGCGGCATCCACTGGGTGCCTGTGCCTTGATTTTTGCGCCCGGTGCTGCACGCCTTGGTTCTGCGGCACCGGGCCTTTTTTGTGCACCACGACGGGCCTTGGGTCGCACGCCGTCTGTCTCTACCTAAGCAACGCGTGGCAAAGATCTCCAAGTTTCATCATTGGGTTACATCGTCCTCATGCGGGTTACCGGGATCGGCCCAGTGTTGATTATCTGGATAAACCCGGAAACGGCTTCTTAAGTGATCACACATGGGTCGCACGCTCCGCGCCGTTCCAAAGTCAGACCTTCGACTCACCCGCATCAATGGCGTCGAGTCTCAAAGCGTGCGAACACAAATCCGTCATTCAAATACGCCTAAACAAGGGAATTGATCGCTCACGGCAAAACACCTGCGATTGAAGCCATCGCCTGATCAATTTTAACGAGTCGTGCCACATCGCAAGGCGCTTCACCACACATGCGAAAGGCAGCCAAACGAGTATCGAAGCGACTTTTCAAGCACCTTTTGACTTGATGTGATGCCGACAGACCCCAAACAGATAATTTATTCGCGTTTTATGTGTCATCTGTTTTTACAACGTGTCGAATGAGTGGATTGTGATAAACGCACAAAGTTTTTGAGCAACCCCATTCGCGTGAAATTCTTCATAAAAGTTTACATTTTAATTGTGGCACGTGTTTGCGCGACGTTGGTCGGGCGGGTGTGCTGAAGCGTTGCAGTTGAAGAAGCAGGGGATGAGTCATGTTGTTTTCGTTGGATTATCAAGTCAGTGTGCGGCAGCGTGGTGGTGGCGTGTTGCGTTACACGTTGCTGGAGAATCAGGGTGGTTATCTGGTGGTGATGGCGCCTGAGGCTGTTCCGGTTTTGAGTGCGCTCATGCGTACGCCGCGCGCGTATGATTTGGATTTGTTGGTTCATTTGGCGGATTACGCGCAGGTGCTTGATCGTCAGAGTGGGCAAGTGTTGTCGCAGGAGCGGGCGACTGAGATTTTGGCGGCGTCTCAGCATGGTGTCTTGCAGGCGGCAGCGGTCTATCGCACGCCATTGGAGACGCGGTGGCGTGAGTTGGATGGTCAGGATTTGGCTTGGGCTTTTAGCCTGGTGTGTGCCCGTCGCGGGATTCAGCGGCCGGCGCGTTTGGGGCGCGATTGATTTTACGGGCTTGCGTTTTACAATGGAGGAGCGAGGGGCGTTGATTTAGGGACGGGATTTGATGGTGGGGTCAGGGCGCGGGCAATTGCATCGTACGAGGGCCTTTGAGATACCTGGCCTTGTGGGTGCGCGTCCTTTGACGCTTTATTTGCCGCCGGATTATGCGGTTGCGACGTCGAAGCGCTATCCGGTGGCGTTTGTGTTTGATGGTCAGAATGTGTTTGATGATCACGGGACCTTGGCGGGTGGTTGGCATATGCACCATGCCTTGGATCGGTTGTTTGCCGAGGGTCGCGAAGTCCCCATCGTGGTTGGCATTCACCACGGTGTGCACCGTGAGGAAGAGTTGAGTCCGTGGCCCGTGGAGGCTGTTCATACGGCGCGTGGGGATGCGTTACTTGATTGGGTGGTGGGGCCGTTAAGGAAGATGGTCGCTGCTGAGTTGCGGGTGTTGGAAGGGCCTGAGGCGACGATGCTGGGTGGTGCGTCCTTGGGTGGTTTGATGGCGTTGTATGGTTTTTTCAGGCACAACGAGGTTTTTGGCAAGGCGTTGTGCATGTCGCCTGCTTTATGGGTGCAACAAGGGCAGGTATTTCCGTACGTGGCGAAGGCGCGGTGTGTGGGAGAGCCCCGTCTGTATCTGGATTGTGGTGGTAAAGAGGCCAACGGCATGGTGATTGAGCATGCCAAGTGGATGGATGAGCTTTTGACGCGCAAGGGGTTTGAGCCCGGACACCATCATTTGTGGTTGCCGGATGAGGCGGGTGATCACAAAGAGATTGATTGGCGGCGCCGTTTGCCTGCTGCGCTTGAGTTTTTGTATCACGGGACAACGGCGCTGCCATAAACGTGAGAAGTGGCTTTTAGGCGGTTGCTCACTTCGCTTGCGGGGTTAGCGAAGGCTGTGACGCGTTGTTTTGAATCGAGAGTTCGGCCATAAAGTCTTCCACTTTTTTGCGTGCGTCCGCGCGGTTGATGCGCACGAGGCTTCGCGCATAGAAAGCGATAAGGTCCGCAAAGTTGCGGCTGTTTTCAAGCAGTTCGGGCTCGACGTCGATGCCTGCTTCGTAAAAGGCGGTCCACGCGTCTTTGAGTTTAGCCGCAGAGAGTGGCGTCAGTTTTTTGCCATTTTGTTGATAAATCGCCTTGATGCGGGTGGCGACGAAGGTGTTGATCGGGTCGAGGTAGACGGGCGCACCACTGAGGTCACCTTGCGGGACGGCTGCCTGCAAGCGGTAGGACTTGCCTTTCAGGCGATATTCCGCGACAGCGATGAGGTCTTCGCCATCCGGTACGTCGCTGAGTCGGTGGCTGCCATCGGCGTCTGCAATGCCGGCCAGTTTCAGGCGATCGCCATTCAGTTTGCTCAGGTACACGATGGCTCTTTCGACGCGGGCGAGGCGCTCAGGGGTTGCCTGAACACGGTAATTGCCGCCGCCTTGCGCGATCAAGGCCCCACCATTGCTGCCAATCAAATTGCCACCGCCCTGGGCAATCAGCGTCAACCCGGCTTCACTGAGCAAGCCTTGCGGGTCCTCATTCACCAATTTACCGTTGCTCGCTTGCACGCTCGGTGCGTAAACCTGAAATGCGACCGTGCGAAGCGAAGATGGGGTGAGTGTGGCCGTCGCGGATGGACCGACTGACGGGGCAAGCGCCGGTGCGGATGGGGAAGCATTCGGTCTAGGGCTGCTCGCAAGCGGTTTATTGATCTGGTTTATTTTTTGTGTTGGCGGTACGGAACAGCCAATGATCATGAGCAAACCCGTGACTGATATGAATATGCGACTGCCTGCAATGGTCATGTTGACTCCCGGATCTTTGTCAAAGGGTATCGTTGCTGTTCATTTACCCTGTTTGATAAGAAATCAGACGCCTTTGACAATGAGGGCATCATCAAGATCCCCGGTCCAGTGATGACAGCTGGTGCCATGGCCTCGATACAAGACCATGACACTCCCACTCGCGCGGTTTTCGTTTCACCAGTGTTTTGGCAACAATCAGGCAAACTGTTGGAGGAGACCAAGGGCAGATTCGATTGCCGGTTTGGCTCTTGAGGCGCTTTTTGATGTGACTGATTGCCAAGCACGCTGTCGCCGCAAGGTCGACGGTTGGTGAAAGGCCTCACCGATCTTATTGGTTGGGCTTTGACGTTCGGCTTGTTGGGGCTCTGCTATAATGGCGCAGGGTCATTTCGAGGAGGTCCTGTCGTGACATGCAAGCGCCAGATCTGAAACCGCTCCCCACGTATCGTCTGAAACGCCGATCAGTCATGAAGGTTCGGCCTACTTGGCTTATCATGGTGGTTGTTTTGCTGATGTTGGTGCATCGGGAGTTTTTGCGCGGGATCCCGATGGGGATGGGTTTGGCGTTTGTGAGCTTTGTCGCGGTTGTGCTTGTGCCGTCTGGCTTGCTGTTGCTGTGGCGTTTGGGCCTTTTGCCGCCTGAGCGTGTGATGGTGGGGGAAGATGGGGTGGCGTTGCCGTCTGATTCCACAAAACGTGAATGATTGATTCCGGTGCCCGGTAGCCGTTGTTTTGCTGGTGGGGAGGTTGTGTTGAGTTTTCATGTCAACATTGTGCAAGAGGCGTTGCGCAATACGGCCTTTCGACGGGTGTTGCATACCACGCCGCTGAGTCAGTTGGTGGTGATGTGTGTTGAAGTGGGCGATGACATTGGTTTGGAGTCGCACGAACTGGATCAGGTGTTGGTTATTGTTGAGGGTGAAGCGCGTTACCATGTGGGTGAACACCACGGTGTGCTGTCGGCGGGGGATGTGTTGGTGGTGCCTGCGCGTGCGATGCACAATGTGATCAATTCGGGTGAGCGAGCGCTCAAGCTTTACACGCTGTATACGCCTCCTGAACATCCGCATGGGACGGTGCATGTGACGAAAGCTGAGGCGGTGGTAGCAGAGGAAGTTCATCACGGGCCTGCCGCAATGCCGATACCCACTCGTTCACTGTTGACGGTGGGGAGTTTGCTGGGTATGTCTAGCGTGTGAGGAGACCCCATGCCAGATCGTTTTCCGCTTCCTGATCCCCGGTCGTTCGATGCCAAGGCATTCTGGGCGCATATCCGGCGTTTTGCGACACGTCTTCCTTTTCTGAAAGAAGCGCTCGCTTTGTACTACTGTTTGGTGGATCAAGCGACCCCACCACGTGTCAAGTTGATCGTCGCGGCGGCACTAGCCTACTTTGTATTGCCTCTCGATGCCATTCCAGACGTGCTCGCGATGGTGGGCTTCAGCGATGATGCGGCCGTGATCATGCTGGCGTGGCAGACGGTGAGGCCTCACGTCAACGATATGCATCTAGAACGCGCCCGCGAGGCCCTTCATAATCTGACCCTCGGCTGAACAGGCGCGTTCACGACTTTCTGTAGCGCTGGTTGACATATTCCGAACCGGTTGATCGGACGGACGGAATGTCTTGGCGCACTAATTGGTAGACGCGGGTATCTGTCCGAGGCGTTCGTTTTTGATGACAGCCATCAGGTTCAACAAGCGGACAATGGCCTCCGGATGGTCGGCATTTAGACTGGTTGAGTTCAATTGTGTCGCCATAGCGGTCAGTGCGGCGTTAGGATCAAAACCTGCCCGAGCCATGTAGCGTACACCATCCGCATCGGCCTCGAGTTCCATTAGGTCTCGGATGTGTTTCCAGGCATCTTGGTATGCCTGGTTCAACTCAGCCCGTACCGGTTGGGGTAATTCCTGCTTTTTCTTGACCATCCATTTCGTCTGTCGTGCTCTTACCGCAGCCATTCCGGCACTATCTCCATGGCGGACGTGGGCCATTTCGTGACCCAGAATTGAGGCCAGTTGATCGTCGGAGAATTTCGCAAAAAGACCTTCGTTGATAAGAACCTTGCCAACGCCGCCCCTGGCATTGGGCTCGCTGCGCTGAACGACCTTTACATCAATCGAAGCGGGTAAGCCCCCCCCCTGCGCTTGCATCCTATCAGTTATTCGCTTGGCCCGCTCGTAAGATGAACCACTCTGCCGATTCACCCAGATGATATCAGTCAGACGCCGCTGACGCTTTTGTGGTGACAGGAGGTGCGCGAGAATCGCTTTTTTGTTTTCACGTATTGCTATCCCCAAGGTTTGCAAATTGTCATACGCTTCACCGAACCAAGCCTGCAATGCCTCGTATTCATGTGCTGGGGATGCAGTTCGACTAGCTTTAAAGTCTCGCATCGCACCATCTTTAACTGCTTGCCGCAAATTCTCTGGCGACTGCTGCGCCAAGCGCTCACGCACACCTGACAACTGCTTAGACCAGGCGGTACCTTTCGCTGACATTTCACCCACGCGTGCTGTCAGGGTCTCACGCTCCTGCGGGGTAAGCCTTTTCATCTCCCGCTTCAGATACGCCATTCTTACCTGAGCCGCTTTTTCCAATCGACCACCCAGTGCCACATCGCCAGTCAGTGTTGCGGGAACTTTGCCAATATCCAAAGTGTCCGCAATAATGCCCGCTCGCGCCCGATCGTTCACCGTTTCCGCAAGAAACCCCTTTTCCAGACCCAAATGATGCTGCATGAACGCCAGCCGGCTGACTGCATCCCTCAACATGAATATTTCCCTTTCAATGTCTGGATAGCTTTTCTGAACGGGTCCCCCAACCTTGTCGTCGCTCATGCCCCCTGGCTTGTCATTTAAGTGTTTTGTTTAGTTAAATGAGTGATTAAAATTGGGATGGAAAGGGCTGGTAAGAATGGAGCAGCAGGCATCAACATCCATCAGATTCACGGATTGTTCGTTAAATGTTCGTGGCGCACGGCAGCCGGCAGCACTGTTGCAGCGCCTCTTACGGGTCACAGCACTGCGGTTGCGAGTCAGCCCGATCGGTCAATCTGATCGTTCTCAAGCATCATCCGTGGATTGAAAAACCCAAGCACCACATTATTGATTTGCAGTTTATTGTGGAAACAGCGTTCGTGCCGCTTGCTTCGATTCACTTACAAGGGCTGAGCAGGCAAAGACTTCGTCCCGGTTGATTGCAATACGCCACGCGATTGCCGGGAAGTGTAACCGCCTACAGTTGGTGTGCGTTTGATAGAAGAGTGAGACAGCTTTTCGACAGTTGTCTGGACATAGACTGTGAAGTCAGGTGACAGGCTTGCGATTAAAACAGATCCGATCCACAAAACGAACGGTTTCGGTTCAAATGCGAACGATACGCAAACAAGCATTAAAACAGCGTTTCGAGCGCTCCCGAGTTTCACGAAGTGTCGAGTGGGTGGAAATGAATGATGGTGTTGTTGATTGATGCGCGGGTTTTTCTGTCGGGTGGTTAGCGAAAATCGCGGCTCGCGCTGGCCTGGATGCCTGTGTCGATCTCAGGACGCCAAAAGCGTGTCGCGATCAGGTGTGTGACACCGTGCTTGACTTGCAGCTTGCCACTGACTCCGAGCAACGACACGGTTTTGATCAAGCGCTTGTGCCGCTCATAGATGCCTGGCCACACCACCAGATTCATGAAGCCTGTTTCATCCTCAAGGGTTAAAAAGACCACACCCGACGCCGTACCCGGGCGCTGGCGGCAGATGACCAGGCCGGCATAACGCACGGGTGTTTGATCCGGCAGTTGCATCAGACCGCGGGCGTCACGCAACCCTTTTTTGAGCAACTGTTCGCGCAAAGGACCCAAGGGATGCCCCCGTGTACTGTGCGCGGCATGCTGGTAATCCCAGTTGATGGCTTCGAACAAAGACAGGTTTCGGAAAGTGGGCATGGCTTCCGGGATGCTCATGCTTCCGTCAAACAAGGGCTTTTGATGACCGCGTATCTGCCAGAGCGCACTGCGGCGATCGCAACCCAGACTGTGACATGCACCGCTTTGAGCCAGTTTGAGCAAGTCGCCACGTTCTACACCGCTGCGCGTCAACACGGCTTTGAGATCATCATAAGGACCGTTAGCGCGCAAGCGCTGAGCCGCTTGACGACTGAGCCCTTTGACGTGACGCAGACCCATCCGAATGGCCCATCTGTCACCGTCTGGCTCCAGTGTACTGGCCAACCCGCTTTGGTTGATGCATAAAGGCCGTACCGTAACCTGATGGCGACGCGCATCTTCCACAATCGTAGCGACGGAATAAAACCCCATGGGCTGGGCATTGAGCAGCGCACACGTGAATTCAGCCGGGTAATGACATTTAAGATAGGCGCCTATATACGTGATGAGCGCAAAACTGGCCGCGTGTGCCTCCGGGAAACCATAATCCCCGAATCCCTCAATCTGTTTAAAGACGCGTTCGGCGAACGCGATGGGCACGCCACGGGCTTGCATGCGCTCAATAAGGCGTTTCCGGTGCCGGGCGATGGAACCACGCTTGCGCCAGGCAGCCATGTCGCGACGGAGTTGATCCGCTTCACCTGGCGTATAATCAGCCGCGACCATGGCCAATTTCATGACCTGTTCCTGAAACAGGGGCACCCCCAGTGTTTTTTCCAGCACCGGCCGCAGGCAATCCAAGGCATAATCAATGGCTTCTTCACCATTGCGGCGTCGAAGGTAAGGATGCACCATGCCGCCTGTGATTGGACCAGGCCGTACCAAGCTGATTTCGATCACCAAATCATAATAGGTCTTCGGTTTCAGACGCGGCAGCATCGCCATTTGCGCCCGACTTTCCACCTGAAATACCCCCACGCTGTCACCCTTGCCCAACATCGCGTAGGTGGCAGGGTCTTCGGCAGGCACCGTGGCCATGGTGAGTGTGATGCCACGATGGGCCTGAATCAGCGCGAAGCATTCCGAAAGATGGGTCAAAGCCCCCAAACCGAGAAGATCCACCTTGAACAGGCCCAAGGCCTCGACATCGTTTTTATCCCACTGAATCACCGTGCGATCGCGCATGGCACCGTTTTCAATCGGCACCAATTCATTCACGGGCTGATGCCCAAGTAAAAATCCCCCAGGATGAATCGACAGGTGACGCGGAAAATGAACCAACTCGCGTACCCACTGCATCAAATACCCATAAACGGGTTTATCCGCCTTCAATTCTGCCAATGCCAGCTTTTCGGGCGTCAAATGTCCATCGTGCCCGACAAACTTGGCCAAGCGACCCAACTCCGTTTCAGGAAGGCCCAAAGCCTTGCCCACCTCCCGCACAGCCAGGCGTCCTTTGTAAGTGATGACCACCGCTACCATCGCTGCATGGCTGCGGCCATACTTCTCATACACATGCTGAATCACCTCTTCACGCCGCTGGTGCGCAATATCCAAGTCGATATCCGGTGGCTCGGCGCGCTCCGCTGAAATAAAACGTTCAAACAGCAACCCCATCCGTACCGGGTCTACAGCCGTGATTCCCAAGCAAAAACACACCGCCGAATTGGCCGCGGAACCTCGCCCTTGACACAAGATTCCCCGTTCGCGACAAAAGTCGACGATCTCGCGCATGGAGAGAAAATAACCGCCGTAATCCAACGATTCAATCAATTCAAACTCATGTGCCAGTTGCTGCGTCACCGCTTCAGGAATCATCCCGCCATAATGCTTACGCGCACCTTCCGCGCATAATTGCTTCAGATAATCCATCGTGGTCATCCCATTGGGCAGATGCTCAGAGGGGTAACGGTAACGCAGTTCTTTGAGCGAAAACGTACACGAACGGGCGATCGCCTCGGCCCTCGCCAACTCTTCGGGCACATCCTCAAACAGCGCCGCAAGTTCCTGCGCGCCTTTCAAACCATGTTCAGCATTGGCTTTCAAACGCCGTCCGGCTTGATCCAACGCAACCCCACATCGAATACATGTCAAAATGTCTTGCAAGGGCTGACGCTCACGCGCGTGATACAACACCTCCGTCGCTGCGACCGTTTGAATCCCATAACGCCTTGCGCGTTCTCGAATGCGCGCCTCGCGTTCTTTCTCCGCCTCATTCAGGTGGCGGGTGATGAGCGCGTACAGACGCTCACCGAAGGCATCCTGCAAACACCGTGCCACGTCATCCGGGGGCATCGTTGCACCCAAACTGCCTTCGGTACCGCCCCAAAGCGCGATCAACCCCGTGGCATGCATCGCAATTTCAAACCATTCGAGCGTGCATTGTCCTTTTGGCGATCGCATACACCCGATGCTCAACACCTTGCACAAGTTCGCATAACCCACACGGTCCTGCACCAGCAACACAATGGATGATCCATCTGACACACTCACCTGCGCGCCAATCACAAGTTGCAACCCCAGTGCCTGCGCTCGTTGATGCGCCCGCACCACCCCGTACAACCCGTTGCGATCGCACAACGCCAGCGCCCGCAACCCCAGACGATGTGCCGCTTCAACCAGTTCCTCCGGATGACTGGCACCCTCCAGAAAAGAAAAATTGCTGCGACAACACAAGGCCACCCCCATCCCCTATGGCCTCCTCGTAACGCCCCTGCACACAATTGCGGCTCCGCTCAACATACCGCCCCCTGTAAAAACCACCGCCCCTGCTCAGGGACGTTGAACACCCATAGCAAGGCACCCTGTGACAATTCAAGCCGGTGATAATCCCGTACCGTTGCATCCTGCCACCAACCACCAGCCAAACGATACGGCCCCTCCCAACCCACCACCGCACCCGCCGCCCAACCCAAGGGGTACCAGTCCCCTGTGGTCGGACGTGGCGTAATTTCACGCGGCGGCTGCCACAATTGACGCACCAAGGTGCCACCTTCCGGCTCCTTGGGGGCGGCATCAGACAACTGGGTCAACGGCTGCCAATCAAAGCGCTCTTCAGGCAAATGGCGATCGCACAGGACTGCCTTGACCACCACATCCTCATCCCCAAACAGGGCCCGCAAACGCTCAAATGCCCGATTGGCCAGGCGTTTGTCACGCTTGGGTGCCGCCAAAAGCCAGGTTTCTTGGTGAACGCGCACAGGCACCCCCACCATCGCGACACGCGCACCCACAACCGCCCTGTCGCCAAAGTCAAATGATTCGAGACGCAATTGCAACAAATTCAAAACCACCAACCCCGCCACGGTCGGCTCCGCCAGACGCAGCGCCAAGCATCGGCCATCACCCGATTCATCCCAAAAATCAACACTCAGCGCCGTTGCTCCCTGGCCTTTGCTTGCACATTCCTGCAAGAGTTGCGTCACCGGCCCTTTTAACTGAAACAACATCCGCACACGACACGTCTCGCCATGGTCCCAGTTCACCGTGAGCGCATGCGGCAAGGCAAGCTTTGCCGGCTGCAAAGGCCAAAAGCGATCGCCCCGCAACTCCTGATACGCTTTCCATGCCTCCTCCCCAAAACGCGACGCGATACCCGCTGCGGGCAAGCGCAAAAACGCCCCCACCCGCGTGACACCCAATTGTCCCAATGCCGCGACCACGCCGGCAGGCCAACCAAGCACATTCAACGGCACACGGGCCACCACCTCCCGCTCCGCCTCCACACCCTCAAACACCAGATGCTTGCGCCCGTTGAGTACACGCGCCACGGAACGAGTCCCCGTACGGCTGAAACCCACCACCACGCCCACCACATAGGCCTCGGCCTTCAGCGCAGCCCGCAATGCCTGCGCCCATACATCCAGTGACGGGTACAAACCCGCCAAACCCACCACATCCAACCAGAAAACGCCGGACTCCGCTGGCTCAACCTCAGGACTGAAACCCTGCAAATACCCCAATAAAGCCGCTTGCGCCTCCTTGAGCGTGGACGCATCCACCGTGCCCCCACGCAAATTCGGCAAACGGTTTAACGCGACGGCATAACGCAAGCCTGGCTGCACCCCCCCTTTTTGCGCCGCGGCATTGACCGCTTGCACCACCCCGGACGCTTGGGGACGGTCCAATAACACAACCGGCTCACCCTGCCATTCCGGATGCGCCTTCAGCAACACCTGTAAAGCCAAAGCAGGGATGTCAACACAAGCCAATCGGCCCATGAACCACCTCAACGCTTTCCGCTCCCGGGGCTCGACGGCGGTCTTTGAGCGATCGCCAGCGACACCGATACCTGCCATCTTTCAGCCGGAGTTGTTCAATTTGCGCCCGGATGTCGATCGCCGCGTCGACGCGAGCGTCGGCAGACACCAAACAGACCACTGCCGTCACGTGACGGCGGGCCAGGGGCCCCAAGCGCGACAACACCCGATTGGATAGGTGGCAATCAGGTGCCCCATCAATCACGATGAGTCCGAATGCGCCGGAACGTAACAAATGGTCCACGGCACGCAGTTGTTGCGTTCCGCTTGATACCCGGATGACAGGCAGTGCGTCGGGGTCGACACCATTGGCGATCGCATCCGGCGGGTAAAACGTTCTCCCCGGTGCGCCAATCCAGGCAACTGGCTCTTGTCGCCGCTGCGCCTCCCAAATCAGATGCATGGCCCAAGTCAAACGTGCGCCATGCGTGCTTTCCTGCACCACGGATACCCAGCCGACAAGATCCGACAAACGCCCGGATGGCCCATTTTCACGCAATAACGCACTGGCCGGCTTCAGTGACAGTGCTGCCCAATCAAGCGGTGCCGCCAAAGCACAATACCTCCCAAAGTAGAACGTTTGTTCTAATCTAGGAGGTAAATGTCAACCTGTCAAGCGTGGGTTCAGTGGATTTATTGATTCAACTTTTTGCGCAAGGCTTGAATGTGGTTGGCGTCTTGAACGGCTTTTCTGCCGATGCCCCTTGCTTCGTTGATTACTGGTGAGGCTTCAGTTGCGTAGGCATCCGCCTCTTCGACGTTGCGGACTTTCCAGCCGTTTTGTCCCACTTCGTACGCTTGGCGGGCGGTGCTGCTCAACTGGGTGATCTGGGTGTCCGGTTTGGCTGCTTTGAGTGTTGCCAATTTATTTTGCAGATCCTTGATCTGGTTATTCAGTGACGCTTTGCGTGCGAGACCGACCACCAGCACTTTTTGCCAGCCCGGAATCGCTGCGATGTCGGCCTGCAAGTCTTTGATCTTTTGTTGAACTTTGGCTTCGGTGTCGGCGACCGTCACGCCTTTGAGTGATGTTTTGAGGCCTTGAATGGATTGTTGGGCCTGTTTGACTGAGCCATAGAGTGTTTCTTCGGTTTGTGTCGGTTGGGCTGGCGCGGTGCTCATTTCGGCAATGTTGTTGATGGTGGCAAAGAGTGCGCTATAGCGGCTTTGGGCGCTGCCTTGATCCAGAAGGTGATCCCAGGTGTTTTGCTGGAGGGCATTGCGGGCGAGGGTGGCGACAGTCTTGGAGCGGAAGCCATTGTCTTGGCGGGCGACCGTTTCGATGGCGCTCAGGCGGGTTCGCAATTCGGCAATGGCTGCCCCGTATTGATAGTGGACTTTGCCGTTTTGGTCGGTGGATTGGTAACGGTAGCCGGGATATTGGGCGTTGCCGGCGCCGAAGAAGCCGACGGCGTCTGATGCGAGGTTTCGAATGGTGTTGAGCGATTGGATTTCTGGCAGGGTGGGTGCGGCGCCTGCTTTGCCTGCCAAGATGGTGCCTTGACTGACGATGACGCGATCGGCCCCTAGTGCCGCAGCCAATTCCGCTACTGTGACCTTGCCGTCTTTTGGGTATCCACGAGATCCATCGCGGTCACTTTGAGATCATCACTCACCAAACCATCACGATTTTTATCGTAGTCCCGTGCAACCAAACCCGCATCCAGACGCAGTTGTGACATCGAATAAATCCTTCCTCAATACACTGGGATGTCACATCCGTACCGGACATCCGCTCACGCAACCAGGTTTTTTATCGCCATGCATGTGCCAGATTCGGTTAATATTGGGATATTTATCGTTTAGGATCGCGTTAAGTTGCTAGCCTGAGCATGGCGCAGCAAGCCTAAGCGGATGCTGCTTTACACAAAACGACCGTATACTTGCTTGCGCGGAGACGTCCTGGGATTAATTTATAAAGATGTCGATCCGGTGTCCATGCGGTTGCCGCCATTCGCTTGCCACCGACGTGTCACCGTATTGATCACCAAGCATCAGTGGCAGCTTTTAATCATTTGGCGCATTTTCATGCCGATGCCGAGTTTTCGGCTCTGTTCCCGAGCAAACCGTGCAGCGCAACGCTTCCTCATTGTCAGGGACGTTTGGGTGTTTGACCTGCTTGGGGTGACAGCATGGTTTCAATAAATTTGCCCCATGTGCCATCTTGTGCAAAGCGTGTTGTTTGGTAACGGGTGCGGATGAACTTGAGCATGACCGCGCGTTTTTCTTCTGCCAGATTGCGTGGCGGCATGAGGATGGAGAGGCCGTTGGCTGCTGGTCCATAGGCGTCTTTGGCGTGCAGCATGACGGCTCGTTGGGTTCGTCGTACGGCATCGATGCTGCGCAGCAGATCCGGGTTTTTGATGCGTTGTTGCAGGGCAGCGCTAAAGGCCCACAAGTCGCGCTGATCCGTTTCATCGGTACCGAAACTTGGAACGGCATCATAGGCTTCGCGGATTAGCGTGGCTTCGTCTGGTTCGGCCCGCAACAGGGCGTTTGCGAGTTGGTTAAGGGCTGCCTTGAGTTCGGTGAGGCGTTCGATCTCAATGGCTGCGATGGTCGCGTAGCCGCTTGGATCCTTGTCGGTTGTCATGCCGTGTTTGCCACGTCCGGCGATCGCCATTTGTCGGACGAGTTCCGCCGGTTCGGTTTTTTGATTGGCCAAGTCGTCGAACAGGCGGGTCATGTTCAGATTGGAATTGTCGACCGAGTAACTGACATCTTCGCTGGCGATCGCATACCGCACCAACCCACGCAATTCATACAAAGCCTCGACGTTACCCATCAAACAAGCCCGAAAATACACCGCATCCAATGCCCGCCCCTTCAGCCCTTGGCGCAAGGCCTCCGCAAACTCCGGTATGCGCATAATGGAACGCTGTTCTTCTTTGGGCAGCGCTTTGCCTGTGGGATCCGTCTGATTGCTGTCGGTGCCAATACCAAAGACGCCGCCGCCATGGGTGTAGATTTGCAGATATTTGCGGCGACCGGGATAGCGATCGAGGGTGTAAGCCAATACCTGAGCAAAAACCTGTGGGTTGTTGGATGCCACTTCCGTCACACCGGGCGCCAAGGGAACGCCCGGATTCGCAACGCTCTGGGCGTTGCCATCCCCCTGAACCAGATAATAAAGCCTGGCATCACCTTGGTCGCGACCATCGCGAAACACCACGTTATGAACGTCTTTCTGCGGCAAGTCATCCAACATTCGCAGCATCCCAAGTGACTGTGGGCTCTGGTGCTTGGTGTCATCCGTCATGAGATAGGTCAGTTTCACCGCGGCCCGTTCCTCCTTGGTGGCAGGCAATTCTGCCGCGATGCGAAACTGGGCCCACGCCCTGTCACCGAGCACCGGCCGCGCATTGGCGTTGAGGGCATCGCCTGCGCTGAAGAAACCCTGTGGCATCGCTTTGACACCACAACCAGCCACAAGCATCATCAATGTGACAGTCAGAACAATGGCGCGCATCGTTACCCCTTCTATCGCAGGTGAAAGTCCTCACCCAAGCGGTGTGACCCCATAAAGGCAAATATTGCGTTAAGCCGCGTCTAAGGTTTATCGCCGTTACCGTGTCAAACTTGCGTGCCTTCATGGTGATGTGGTTTGGCGATGGGGCTGAACGCTTGTTTCAAGAAGTCGTTTCAATAAAATCTGTCGGTCGGCTGGTTGTATCCCAGTTCTCAAATTCGCTGATTGTTCGTTCAATCGGCTGGTCGAAACCTCCTCAAATCAGAAAGCGCTTGAAGCACCCTTTGGGTGCCTGTTTCAGGGCACCTTGCCCGCAAACTGGTTCAGATCGTGTTGTGGATGAACGTTTTTTAATGATCAAGCGATGACCTGGTTTCCAGAATTTTTGCCGCGAGCTGTCGAATGTCTGTTAATGCATGGTTGCAGAACGCCACTCAACCTGGCGTGATTGGGTCTTTGACGGTAAACGCCAGTCATTCCGCCGGCCTGAACCGTGAAATTGATGTCGGTTTCATTGTCCGTGTTGCAATCAAGGGTCGCGTTGGGTATATGGATTGTGGACGGTTTCGTTTGAGGAGACGCTGTTGTGATGTATGGCCGGTTGACGCGTTTGAGCGGCTTGTTGGGGGTGACGACGCTGGTGTCTGTGGGATGCCCGGCTGCGCCCTCTTCAACGGTTGTGATTGACAATCCCGGAAGCATCAAATCGAGCAAGCCGCCGACTGCATCACGTGCTCCCGGAACGAGTCCCAGTGCCAGTGCCACGAGTTTCGTGCTGCCATCGGATGCGCCCAGGCCTTCGGTCTCGCCCTCGCCGGCTGCGGTCTCACCGTCGCCTGATGCGGGGCAGTCACCTTCCACGGAGCCGAGCCCGGCGTCGACCCCTCGACCCACTTATTCGCCCGGTGGACCGGAAGTGGTGGATGTGGCGGCTACCGCGGATGGCAAAACGCGTATCACCGGAAAAATTTACGATATCGATGGCAACCAGATGATGGATTCAAATGAATTCTTCGCCACCTTGACGTATAAAGACAAAAAGACTGAAGTCAAGCTGAAAGATGGTGCATTCAATTTTGATGATGTGCCGACAGAAAATGGTGTCGCATTGATTGAGGTTACCAAGTATGGTTACACAGCGCGCAAACGGACGTTTTTTTTGGAGGGGGGCAATCTGCACACCGTGAATTTCGGGGAGCCTGGCAAGTTTGATCACCCCTACTTCCTTTCCAATTATCCCGAAATCATTGATGTGGAGCCACTTGACGGCGCAACAGAATTGGATAACACCCCAGTCAAACTGAAGATCACGCTATCGGAGGCATTGACCGAACAGAATCGCAACAACTTCATCCACAGTTTGCGCATCGTGCCGTTGAATGAGGTGGCAGCCCAAGGCGCGACACCCCCACCCGACTTGAATGCCGGGTCTGGAACGCCTGTTAACGTCAATGCTTTCCCTTACTTTATCTCGTGGCCGACGCCGCGTCCTAGTAGTGAAAGTGGCGTCGAATTGCTGGATATCCCCACGTGGGATCAGGCGATCATTGTGAGTTGCTCAAAGATTACGAATGCCTTGACTGGGCGAACCAAGGGCGGTGCGTACCAGATTGGCCTGGTGAATGATCCCGCTTTTGTTGTCAGGGATATTGACGGTAACCGGATGGGAACCGGGGGCAATGGCAAGCTGGATACGACGGTTGCTGCGGGCGAGTTTTTGTTTAACACCGTGCGATCGCCGAAGCTTGGCATTTCCGGTTTTGATCCCAAGGATCGCGACACGCGTTGGGACAGTACGCACACCAATGCGGCGACTTTTACTCTCAAGACGGACAATGAACCACCTAAGCCAACCAGTTTGACGTGTACAGTGGTTCGCAATGATGAGGACTTATCGAAGAGTTACACAGAGTTTGAAGTGACGTTTGACACCGATTTGGTGGTCTTTGGGATCAGGCCAAGTGTGACGCCGCGGCGTGATACGCTCACATGGGATGACAGCGTTGAGAAATTGGAGAATTTCACGTTTTGTGTGGGGCAATCGCAATTGGCGCTTAAGTCAACGTTTTTGAATGGAACGACCAACGTGCTGAATGTGCCGAGTGATCGACAAGGCTTCGGTAATAATCCGGCGGAGCTGGGTAAGGAGTTTCGCATTGTACCCACCGCCCAATGCCCCGTGACAGTTGGTTTCAAACCACTCGCGTCATCTGGCATTCGGGTGATTCGCATCTGGAACAATCACAAGTTTTTCGATAACAAGGCGGATGTGGTGTCTGTGAAAGTGCGTGCCGGCGAAATTGTGGACCCCGCAGGCAACCGACTCACGGCCGAACTGTCGAATCTGTCGGAGAATCAGAAGATAGCGGATATCACCTATCCCGCCCCAGAGCCGTCGGCTGAGCCCGCTGCGTACCGGCTTCAATACAAGCGCAATGGTGGCAAGCGGCGCAAGCGATAAACTGATCGGATGCATGTGTCACCGTTACGGGTTGCTGGACAAAGAGGCGGGCAATTTTCGGCAAACTGCGCTAAAATGCCTTGGCTGGTTTTGGAACGGGCCCGTTTGAGGAGAAAGTGCCATGTCGCCGGTTGAGGCTTCAGTGATCCAGGTTGTTTTGCCTGATGCGTCGCAGCGTGAATTGCCTGCTGGTACCACGGCGTGGGGTTTGGCTGAGTCCATCAGCAAGGGCTTGGCCAAAAAGGCGGTGGCGGCGCGGATTAACGACGCGCTTTGCGATCTTTCACGGGTGTTGGCGACAGGCGATCGCGTCGCCATCGTGACGGCGGATGATCCAGCGGCTCTAGAGGTCTTGCGTCACAGCGCCGCCCATTTGATGGCCATGGCAGTGCAGTCCTTGTTTCCAGGTGCGATGGTGACGATTGGTCCCGTGACGGAAGACGGTTTCTTTTACGATTTTGATTACGAACGGGGTTTCACACCCGATGATCTCGTGCGCATCGAGGCGGAGATGCAACGCTTGGCTGAGGCGAAATTGCCGGTATCGCGTACCGAGATTCCAGCCGACGCCCTTGACGCCACAATGGCGCGATTCCGAGCCGAAGGAGAGCCCTACAAGGCTGAGATTTTGGGTGATATCCTGGTCCAAGACCCCACAGCCACGGTAACGCTGTATGGCCATGGTGGCTGGAGCGACCTTTGTCGCGGGCCGCATGTGCCGCACACAGGGTGGATCCGGCACATCCGGTTGTTGAGCGCGGCCGGTGCTTACTGGCGTGGCTCCGAAAAAAACAAGATGTTGCAACGCATCTATGGCACGGCTTATTTTAGTGAGGCTGACCTCAAGACCCACTTGACCCGTCTCGAAGAAGCGGCCAAGCGTGATCACCGCAAGCTGGGCAAAGAACTGGATCTGTTCTCCATTCCGGAAGTTACGGGACCAGGCTTGATTTTTTGGCATCCCAAAGGTGCCTTGATTCGCTCACTCATTGAGGATTGGCTGCGTGCGGAACTCAAGGCGCGGGGCTATGAGCCGGTGTTCACGCCTCACGTGGTCAAAGAAACCTTGTTTGAGGTGTCGGGACATTTGGGCAATTATGCGGAAAACATGTTTCCGGCGATGGATATTGAAGGGGCCAATTATCGTGTGAAGCCGATGAATTGTCCGGGGCATGCGATGATTTATAAGTCGCAGTTGCGTTCGTATCGGGATTTGCCCATCCGTCTGCAAGAAATCGCCAATGTTTACCGGTATGAGCGCTCGGGCACCTTGCATGGCTTGGCGCGGGTGCGCGGTTTGACGATGGATGATGCGCACATTTTCTGCACGGTTGAGCAGTTGCCGGATGAGTTGACAGGCTGTGTCGCGTTTATTCAGACGGCCATGCAGGTGTTTGGCCTCGAAGCCAAGGTGTACCTCTCCACGCGTCCGGAAAAGGCGATTGGCGATGATGCCATTTGGGAACGGGCGATCGCCGCCCTTCGGATGGCCCTTGAACGCTCTGGTTTGCCTTATGAGGTTGACGAGGGCGGTGGCGCATTTTATGGTCCCAAAATTGACTTCAAGTTTTATGATGCGATTGGACGGGAGTGGCAAGGCCCCACGGTGCAGTGCGACTTCAATTTGCCTGAGCGCTTCGAGTTGACTTATCGGGGATCGGATGGCCAGGAGCACACGCCGGTGATGGTGCATCGGGCCATTTTGGGAACCATGGAACGCTTTATGGCTTTGATTATTGAGCATTATGCGGGGCACTTTCCGTTGTGGTTGGCACCGACGCAGGCGGTGGTCATTCCCATCAGTGATGATGTCCACGACTACGCCCAAACCGTGCGTGACGCGTTGGCTGAGGTCGGTTTGCGGGTGAGTTTGGATGATCGCAACGAGTCCTTGAACTATCGCATCCGGGAGGCACAGGTTCATAAGACGCCTTACATGCTGATTATCGGCAAGCAGGAGATGGCTGCGCGCAGTGTCGCGGTCCGCGCCCGCACAGGTGGGCGCAACCAGGTCGTGGAACTTGAACGGGTTATTGACCTGCTGGCAAGGGAGCGAGATACCAAGTCCTTGACCTCGCTTGTCATGCCGGACTGAGGGATTGCGCAACCAATTTTGCCACTTGGTGCGGTCGTTTGCGTTTAGCGAATTTAAAACGTTCAGGCTGGCACAGTTGTTGTCATCAAGCGCTCGCTGAGGCCCAAGCGGCTAACGACCGGCACTCCGCGGCGTCGTTAAGAAATGTCAAATGTAGTGCCTCAGTGATGAGGCACTACGGCGTGTTCTCTTGATTTCAGCGGTTACATTGCGTCAGGCGGAACGGATCCCTACGTCTCGCCATCGTCCCAGTTCACCGTGAGCGCATCCATGGATGCAAGCCTTCCGCCTTTCGTTTCTGACTGGGGAGTTCCGAGAAATTGGTAAGTGGTACCACGGTCCCGTCTCTTCTGGTAACAGTAGCGCCCGAAATCTCTGCGTTACGCAGGTCGGGGAGTAGCGCGTACGACAGATCGGCTTTTCCAAAATCCGCTCCGGTAACATCGGCTTTTCTCATATCAGCGTATCTCAGATTTGCACCGTTAAAGTTGGCATGCGCGAATGACGTATTCTCGCGGATGCCGTAGGATCCAGCCGTGTTACCTCCCCTCATATCGGCAAACGCCAAATTGGCCCCTCCAAAGTCGGCACCCCAAAAATTCCCGTCCCTGAGGTCCGCTCCCACCATGTCAGCGCCGGGAAATTGAGTATTCTCCGCCTGAGCGTGACCGAGATTGGCTTTGTAGAGGTTGGCTTGCGGAAAATTTGCCTGGTGCAACTCCGCTTTACTTAAATCAATGCCGGACGCCTGCGCTCCGGTGAAATCACCGCTACTGAAACCGGCGATCCGTGCAGACGCGTTTGTGAGGTCAGCACCTCTAAAATTTGCAACGTCGTCTCCAAAATTCGTGCGCACCAAATCCAGATTAGCCCCTTTTAACTTGGCCTTCTCGAAACTGGTGCCATAGAGAATCGATTCGCTTAGGTCGACACCCGACAAGTCGAACCCCGCCAAGTTTTCATTCATTCTGGTGCGAGCCATATTTGCCTCTTTCAGGCTGCTTGGTTGATAACCCGGAAATGTCTGTTTGACAAAACGCTCACGCGCCAAACCGCCTGGTGTAATGTCCCGCCCAAACACCCCAGCAGGCGTGATCGTCACTTGGCGAGGCCTTTGACCAAATACTGGGGATGGTGTCGCTGCAACCCGCACTGCTTCGTTTGGCGAGCTTGCTCGCTGCTTCTGAAGAAGTGGATAGAGACGCTTGATCGCTTGGTCTGTCATCGAGTTAATGGACATGCTATTACTCCTTGGGGTCACTTGCGTTAACTTGCAAAGCTGTTATCGTGCGGCCGGAATCAATCATTCTTATCTGACCGTTAAATTTGAAAACATTTTGTTAACGATCTTGGGTTTGGTATAAGTCGGTCTATTGGGTGTTTTGATAGGCATTGTTGTATTCGCTGCGCCATTTTTTCGAATGGGCACGCTCGCACTTGTATACAAAGTATTAATCGAGATTTAACAGCATCATGCACAAGTCGAGAGGCGTGTTTTCGATATATGAAAGTGTTAAGCAGGCGTGTCGGTGAAAGGGGTATCCGATGTTGGTGCTGGCGCTTGGATTGTGGGGGACTTTGTTTATGACGACGCGTGTTTTGGCGAGTGTGCCGGTGGTGGTTCGGGGACGTCAGCATTTTTATCGGCGGCGCGTTCGCGGCCAGGCGCTTTGAGCAGCAGGAGTGTTTCGACACTGAGTCCGGCAATGGTTGCGAGTGCCGCTGCGTGCGTTCCGGGTGTGCCGGTGTAAATGAGTGTCGCGCCCACGGTGAGCAAGGTGGTGGTGGAGACCCAGGTGGCCAAGCCGACGCGGCTGGTTGTGCCGTGGGCGATCATGAAGCCTTGCGCGGCATTTTGCAGTGCAAAGAGCAGGGGGATGGTGGCACACAGAGAGACAGTCGGGATGACTCGGCCAAGCAGGTCGGGATCGTTAGCGACGAAACTGGCCAGGATCGCTTGGCCGAGCGGGTGATGGGCAATCAGGCCGAGGAGGGACGCAAAGACCCCGCCGACGCTGAGTGCGAAGAGCCAGAGCGTGGCGCTTGGTGTGTCATGGATGTGACGGATGATGACTTGTTGAACGGTGCGGGTGGCGTTGCCGATCAGAATCACGAAGCCCCATGCCGTGGGCCAGGCCGCGAGGGCGAGTGGGGCGTCGATGGCGCGTGCGAGCAGTCCAACGAGCAAGGCCCTTCCGCTCCAGACCACCAGCATGGCGGTGGCGAGTGGCCAATAAAAACGCCATAGTTCGGCGTGTGTGGTTGGGGTGCTGGCTTGGTGTGGGATCGCGTCGAGTTGCTCATAGACCGATGCTTGGGTTGCGCGGGTGACAAGGGCCGCTTCGATGCATACCCCGACCACCATCGCGATGGGCGCGAGGGTGTAGCCGGGCAGACCGATGTTGTAGCCGATTAGAAGGGTTCCGATAAGGCAGATGAGTCGGGCAATGCCTGCCAAAGCGACGGGGCGCGCGTGTCCTGCCCGGATGAGCAAGCCTTGGTAGTAACGGCGCCAGCCGATGACAAAGGGCCAGACCATGAGCCCTGCGATGATGATGCGGGTGTGATCGGCGAGTTCGCCTGAAACACCGAGCAAGGGTTGAATGAGGTGTGTGAAGAGCCAGGGTGTGGCAAAGAGGCCGAGTAACAGGCTGAGGATGCCGCCGGTCAGAAGGGTGAAGCGCCAGAGGATCCTGCGTGCGATCGCTGACGGGGCCACGGCATTCGCGGCGTGCAAAATCATGATAATCGGGCTTTCGAGCAGAATCGCCAACGCCTTGCCCGCGCCGAGGGCTGCCAGATTGAGTTGGGCATTTGGCGAATGGGCCACAGCCGTGGTTGTGAGCGGTTCCGTCGCGGCCATCGTGATATCGCTGATCGATAAAGGCAGGAATTCTTGCCACAGTCGTTTGAAGGCGGACAGCGTATCTGAGAGGCTCATGGTTCATTTTAGCATTTGGCGTGCACCTGCGATGGCAGACGCTCGGTATGTTTGTGAATCGGGGTGGGTTATAATGGGTTCGCATCATGTTTGGTGTCAAATCCGGGCTGCCGTGAGCTGCGTGGTACTGTCGGATGATTGGGTATTTTGGCATCTCGCGACGGCAGGCCTTGAAGCTTGTCTGGCATGGCGGGGGCAACGGGGTGTTTCGTGGCGCGATGGTTGTTTTTAGTTGGGTTGCAGTAGATCTTTGCGGGGACTGTTCGTGACGAATATGGCGCATTTACCACGTGTGGTGTTTATGGGAACGCCTGAATTCGCAGTCCCGACCTTGGCTGGTTTGATACAGGGTGGGTGGCCGGTTGTGGGGGTTGTGACCCAGCCGGATCGGCCTGTGGGGCGTGGGCAAAAGGTGACGATGCCCCCCGTCAAGGAGTTGGCCCTTGCGCACGGTCTTGTGGTTGCGCAACCGGAGCGGATTCGAAACAATGCTGATTTTTTGACGTGGCTTGCTGATTTGAGGCCCGAGTTGCTGGTTGTTGTGGCTTACGGGAAGATTTTACCAGCGATCGTTTTGGATTTACCGCGTTTGGGGTGTGTCAATGTGCATGCATCGTTGTTGCCGAAGTACCGGGGTGCGGCGCCGATTCAGTGGGCGGTGATGAGTGGTGAGACGGTGACGGGTGTGACGTTGATGAAGATGGATCAAGGGATGGATACCGGTCCATTGTTGGGGCGTGCGTCCTTGGCGATCGCACCCGAGGACACCGCGGCGACGCTTTCGCCGCGACTCGCGCAACTGGGTGCGGAGTTGGCGCTTGCGCAGTTACCGCAATATGTCGCGGGCAAGCTTGAGCCTGTGGCACAACAGGATGCCGATGCGACGATGGCGCCGTTGTTAACCAAACGCACGGGGTGGGTGGATTGGACGCGAGCCGCTCAGGTGATCCGGGATCAGATACGCGGGGTGCAGCCGTGGCCGGGTGCCAGGGCCCAATTGGATGGCATCGATCTCAAAATTGGTTCAGCCGCGGTTGTGGCGCGCGTGGGGGATGTGCAACCGGGGACGGTGCTGAATGTGGATCAACAAGGCTGGCATGTGGCGTGTGGATGTGACACGCTCGTGCTTCAAACCTTGCAAATGCCAGGCAAGCCGATGCGTCAGGCTGTGGATGTGGCCCGTGGCTTAAGCGGACACAGTCCCATTGGGCGTCGTTTGACAGTCGGGGAGCCAACCGCGTGACAAAGGGTCAAACGATAAAAACCAAGGTGCCACGCGTCAGTGCGCGTGAGGTGGCCTTGACGCGTCTGGTTGACATCCAATCAAAGGGGAGTTACGCCAACCTGGGGCTGGATGAGGCTTTCAAGGGGCTTGAGACGGCTGAACGGGCGCTTGCAACCCAATTGATCAATGGTGTCTTGCGTCACCGTGGTCAATTGGATTGGGTATTGAATGAGGTCCTGAATCGCGCGGCACGTGGCAAGCGACGGAGTGTTTGCGACTTGCCGCTGCGCATTGCGGCCATTTTGCGTCTTGGGGCTTTTCAGGTGTTGTTTTTGGATCGGATTCCCGCCTCAGCGGCGGTGAATGAAGCGGTGCGTCAAGCTGGGCAAAAGGCGTCGCAAGCGGGTCTTAAGCCATTGGTCAATGCGGTTTTGCGGCAGGTGGCTGCACGTGAAACGCCGTGGCAGTGGCCAGTTTTTGCGGATGCGCCGCTGGATGCCTTGATGTGGCGTCATTCTTTGCCGGAATGGCTGTCGCGGCTGTGGTTGGAGCGTTTCGGCCCGGAAGCGGAAGCGTTGGCAACCTGGAGCGTCGCGCCGCCTCGGCTGTGCTTGCGGGTCAATACCTTGCGTTGTGATCGGCAGCAGGTGTGTGAGGCTTTGACGCGTGCAATGGTGCCGCATCGTGTCAGTACGGTTTCAGGCGATGGCGTGGTACTGGACGGGCCCGTGGTGGTAACCGAACTGCCTGGTTATGATGCGGGTTGGTTTTATGTGCAGGATGAAGCGGCCATGTTGGTGGTTGACGTGCTGGGGGCGGCACCGGGTGAGTTGGTGATTGATGTCGGGGCGGCACCGGGCGGTAAGACCACCCATTTGGCGCAGTGTATGCGGAATGAGGGTCAAATTTTGGCCGTTGATGTTTCTGCGGCCCGCTTGAAATTGGTGGAACGAAATTGCGAGCGCCTTGGGGTTGGGTGTGTGCGGGTGTTATGCGGGGATGGTCAGGTGGTTGAGCAGTGGCCTGTGGCGGATCGCATCCTTTTGGATGTTCCTTGTTCCGGTTTGGGGGTTCTGCCACGCAAGCCTGATTTGCGGTTTCGACAGACGCCTGTGCAAATCGAGGCATTGTTGAGCGTGCAACAGGGGTTGCTTGTTTCCGCTGCCAAACGATTGAAGGTGGGTGGTACGATGGTTTACAGCACGTGCACCATCAACCTGGCAGAAAATCAGGCGCAGGTGCGTGCGTTTTTAAGTTCACACCCGAACTTTGAACTGGGTAATTTGACCCGAGATTTGCCTGAAGCATGGCGTGCGGATTGTGAAGACCGGGGTATGATTCAGTTGTTGCCGCATCGCCACGGTGTGGATGGTTTTTTTGTGGCGAAGTTGATCAAAAAAGGGGACCGATGAAAGCACTGGTCGGAATGAGCAAGGCGGAATTGCAGGCGATCGCCGAGGAGTTTGGTGAGCCCGCCTATCGCGGTGGGCAAATCGCGCGCTGGATCTATGAAAAGGGCGCACGGAATCTGGATGACATGACAGACTTGCCCAAGGCGTTTCGTGAGAAGCTGGCTGGGGGTTATACGGTCGCTGCGTTGAGCGCGGTGACGTTTTCGCAGGCACCGGATGGTACCACCAAGTTTTTGTATCGGGCGGCGGATGGGCGTGAAATCGAGAGCGTGTGGATTCCGTATCCGGATCGCGTGACGGCGTGCATCAGTTCGCAGGTGGGTTGCGCCATGGCGTGCCGTTTTTGTGCGACGGGGCAATTGGGGTTTGAGCGCAATCTGACGCCGGGTGAGATTGTGGATCAGATTTTGGCGATGCAGGCCCAGATGGGCCGGCGCATCAGCAACGTGGTGTATATGGGGATGGGGGAACCGTTGTTGAATCTGGACGCGGTGCTGACCAGCGTGCATTTGCTTAACAAGAGCGTGGGCATTGCGATGCGGCAAATCACCATTTCGACGGTGGGGATCGTGCCCAAGATCAAGGAATTGGCGTCCCACAAGCTGCAACTGACCTTGGCCTTGTCGTTGCACGCGCCCAACGACGCGTTGCGTGATGACCTGGTACCCATCAACAGCAAGTTTACCTTGCGCGAGTTGTATGAAGCGGTGAAGGAATACGACGAGGTGACCGGGCGGCGCGTGACGCTTGAGTATATTATGTTAAACGGCGTGAATGATCGGTTAAATCACGCTCAACAACTGATTGCGTGGAGTCGGGGTTTGCATGTGCACATCAATTTGATTCCTTATCATCCGACGGGCAGCGCTTATGCTGCGACACCGGTGAATGAGATGCAGGCGTTTCGCAAGGCGCTTGAAAAAGCGGGGTTCCCGACGGCGATTCGGGCAGAGCGGGGCCTTGAAATTGAGGCGGCGTGCGGTCAACTGAAACGGCAACTTGCCGCGCGCCAAAGCGCTGCGGGTTGAAGTCGTACGGTTATGCAAGACCTGGACTTGATGGAAGCCGATGATGGTTGCCTGGTGGGCATCATCATTTCTCAGCAGGCGAATTTTTATTTTGTGCAAGTGGATATCACGGTCTATGCGTGCAGTTTGCGGGGGCGTTTGAAAAAGGAGGGCGAAACGCCGTTGGTGGGTGATCGGGTGGCGATCGCTTTAGAGCCGGGTTTGGATGAGGTCCGTGAGCTTGCTGGTTTGTTTGCGTCGCGCAGGGGGGCGATCGTGCGGGTGTTGCCCCGCGCTCGGGTGTTGAGTCGGCCGGCGATCGCGAATGTGGATCAATTGCTGGTGGTGATGGCTGCTGATCAACCCGCTTTCAGTCCGCAAATGCTTGATCGTGTCTTGATTCAGGCGTCCAGCGTCGATTTGCCTTGCGTGATTGTCATTAACAAGCGCGACTTGGTCGAAGCGGCTGCTTTAGAGGCGTGGTTGACCATGTACCGGGGATTGGGGTATCGCATCGAGGCGACTCAATCGACGCCGGATGGCGTGCAGCCCTTGCGATCGCACCTCGCCCAACGCGTGTCTGTTTTGGCAGGCCCGTCGGGTGTCGGAAAGAGTTCATTGGCCAATGCCATTCAACCTGGCTTGCGCTTGCGCGCCGCGGAAGTGTCAACCAAATTGCAACGCGGTCGCCATACCACCCGCCATGCGTCACTTTATCGGATTGAAGGCTTGAGCGATGCGTGGATCGCAGACACCCCCGGGTTTAGCTTCCTGGAGATTGAGGCATTGAGTCCCGCTGAGCTTTGCTGGCATTTTCCGGAGATGGTCCCCTTGATTGCGGCCTGCAAGTACCCAAGCTGCCTGCATGTGTCTGAACCTGCCTGCGCCGTCCGTGCGGCGCTCGATGCGACAAGCAGTCGCTATGACAGCTATTTGCGTTTGCTTTCAGAATTGCAACAACGCAAGAAACTGCTCGCGCAACGGACCACGCGCCTCGAAAGTCAGACCAAGCGTCGGATGGTCGCGCATGGTGAAGAAGCCAAAATGGTCAAATTGAGCGGGGCGCAACGCGAACGCAACCGCCGTACGCACAACCAGAATCTGGAAGTGAGTTGGCATGAGGAAACGGACCTTGAGCGCCCGATGGATGACCACGTTTAATGGGCTGTGATACGCCAAAACACGGTTAGGTGTGATGATGAAGCGGGAAGGATGCGTGTGATGAACACGATTCCGATCATTCGGCGAAAATTACGCCCTCCGTTGGTGTCAATACCCCAAGTGCGGCGTGAGCGTTTGCACGCGCTCTTGCAAGGGGGACTTGAGCCGTCGCGTCGTTTGAGTCTGGTTTGTGCAGGTCCGGGTTACGGCAAGACGAGCCTCGTTGCTGAGTACGGGGTTGATAGCGGTTTGCCGGTGGCGTGGTATGCCCTGGATGGGGGCGACCGTGATTTGTTGGTTTTCTTGACCTACTTGCATGCGGCGTGTCATCAAGTGGCACCCCAGTTGAGTCTGCGGCCGCTGGAACTGGCGCGTTCCGCGCCAGACGTGGAACAGGTTTTGCAAACCGTGGTGGGTTTACTCGCGGAGGAAGTCGCAGAAGTCCTGAGCGATGGCGGCATTCTCGTATTGGATGATTTTCAGGCGGTTGGCAAAGTTGAAGCGATTGTAGCGGTCGTGCAGCACCTCATCCAGTATTTTCCGGATTCGTGGCAGATTATTGTGATCTCGCGTGAAACGCCTGAGTTGTTCTTGCCACAGTTGCGTGTGCGGCAGCAGTTGGTGGAACTGACGGCGCGTGAATTGCGTTTCAATGCCAACGAGTTGCGTGAATTGTTGCATTCATTGAAGGGTTTTTCGCCAAGCGATGAGCAGACCACCGTTTTGCTGAATCGAACGGATGGTTGGATTGCCAGCGTGGTCTTGGCGTGTCAGGCTTTGCAAGGAAGAAGCGGTGCATCGGTTGGCTGGATGGCGTCGTTGGTGAAAGAACTGGAGCATCCGGCCCAGTGGTATGCCTACCTTGCGCAAGAGGTGTTTGACCAACTACCGGTCACGACGCAACAGTTTGCCTTGTTGACCGCGCAGTTGGAGGTACTGGAGCCTGATATTCTTCGAGCGGGGCTGCCGGATGCGGATGTGATGTCGGATTTGAGGTGTTTGCTGGATCGCCAGCTATTGATGCCTGTGATGCCGGATGTTACTGATGAAGTCACAGCGTACCGCTATCATCCCAGTTACAGACGATTTTTGCTGAGTGTCTTGCTAGAGCGTTCAAGGGGCATTGATGTTCAAGCAGTTGCCGGGCGTTGGGGGCGTTTGCTGCGGGCTTCCGAGCCCATGCACGCCTTGCAGTTGCTTGTGCGCGCGCAGGCCCTGGAAGAGGCGGCTGAACTGGTTTGTGAGCTGGCGCCTGGCATGATTGCCAATAATCAGTTGGAGTCACTGAAAGATATCCTGTCGCGCTTTGGGGTTGCCTTTTGTACGGGTCACGCGCGGTTGTGTTTTTATCAGGCGGAGCTTCATCGTTTATGGGGTGACTTTGATGCGGCGGTGCATGGGTTTGATCGGGCGCTTGAGAACGCCCAAACCGATGCCTTGCGTGGCACCATTTTGGTGCATCAAGCAGCGATTGCGGTGGGGCGACAGGATCCGGAATCGCCCGTTCTGTTTGATACGGCCACGCGCCATTTGGGGTCCGGTGTGTCGCTTGAGCGTGCGTTTCTGGACAATTTAAGGGGTGCGTGGGCCCTTGCGCAAGAGCAGACCACGGCGGCCATTCAGTATTATGAGTCGGCCATGGCCCATTACCGCGCGATTCAAGATGGTGTTGGTCTTGCCAAGGTGTTGAACAATTTGGGGTTGTGCTATACGCGTCTGGGTTTGTTTGATGCGGCACTTGCGACTTATCGGGAGTCGGTGACCCATTCAGAAAGCACCGGACGTTATCCTCATCCGATGACGATTCATAATATGGCGGCGATCCATATTTACAGTGGCGCATTCGAGGCTGCGTGGCTGGCTGGTGAGCGGGCTTATGACGTGGCCCAGCTTCTGAAATTGCGGCGTGAGCAGTTGTTTGCTCGCTTGGGCCTGGCCTCCGCGGCGATGGGGTTGCATGATTGGCGCAGGGCGGCGTTGCATTTTGAGGCGACGCGTGATGAGGCGTTGGTGATGCATGACAAGGTGATCGCGGCAAAAGCGTGTGCGGGGCTTGCGGAACTTGCGCTCGAACAGGGGCAGCTTGCGCGGGCCAAAGGCTTGATGGATGAGGCGCTCCAACTGTCGGGGCTCCCGCTTGAAGACGTGCGACAGTTTGATTTGGCCATGGTCGCATCCCATGTGATGCTGCGGTCGGGGGAATTGGAGCAGGCACGGGAGCTTCTGGAGCAGTTGCTCGTTTGGTTTGCGAGTTGGCAATACCATTACCGGCATGCGGTGGTTTTGTATTACCGGGCGCAGCTTGCCTTGTTGAAAGGTGACATACCGGGGCTCTCTGTGTGGCGGCGGCAGGCTGATGCACTGGCTGAACGTTACGATTACCGATTTTTGCAGGAGCGGGAGGGGGCCCGTTTGGCGCAACTCGCGGGTTCTGTGTCGCCGCTTGCAGGCGGGTACACAGAACATCATCCCGCGCTTGAGCGTCAGCCAACGGTGGTGGTTCCCGTGATTCGCATCCAGTGTTTGGGCGAGTTTAGAGTTTATGTGGGTGAGCGCGTGGTTGCTAACCGCGATTGGCGCGGTCACAAGACCAAGCTGATTTTGGCGTATTTGTTGGCGCATCCTCAAGGGGTTAATAAAGAAGCGTTGACCGATTTGCTTTACGGTGAAATGGATACCACCCGCACGGCGATTTTGGTGCTGATCTCGCGCTTGCGACACGCGTTGGAACCGGATTTAGACAAGCAGACGCCGTCTCGCTTTGTTCAGTTTGTGGATGGGCGTTACGGATTTAACTGGGCATTGCCGTATGAATTGGATACGCAGGATCTCGCGTGGCATTTCAAGGAGGGCATGGCACAGGATCAAGATGTTTCCCGTCGGCGCGTGCACCTTGCGCGTGTGATTGCGTTGCATCAGGGAGATTTTTTAAGCGGGCTTGATACCGACGGGCCGTGGCTGACCATTGAGCGCCAGCGGTGGCACCGCATGGCGCAAGAGGCTCACGCGGCATTGATTCGCAGTTACCTGAACGAGGAGGATTACAACCGTGCACTGGCTGCGGCGGATGGCAATCTAGCGTTTGATGCAGCTTGTGAATATGCGCATCAGGTGAAGTTGTTAACCCTTGCAGAGCTTGGCAACCGAGAGGCGGCGATTCGGCATTATGCGGTGATGCGGCAGGTTTTTGCGCGGGAACTCGGCACAGAGCCCTCGTCTGCGACGGAGATGATTGTTCGGTCGATTCAGCGAAACGAGCGTGTGCGATCGTTTGGGGTGATTTCCTGAAAAACGGGTACAGTGATTTTTAGGTGTGTCATCATCTGTGTTATCCCGCAACTGTAACATCCAATTGTTCAAGCTTGCTGGTTTTGAGGTACGTCGATGCGCCGGATCGCCCACGCCCTTTCTTGTTCGTTGTTGATCCGTTCCGCGTTGCCTTGGGCTTTGCTGCTCGCGGCGTGTTCACAGCCGGTTTTAACGCCGCAGGAATCGTCGGTGTCGGGTCGCGTCGTTAAACCAACGGGTTCCGGAACGCCTGCATCGGGTGAGGGCGACGAGCCTTCGCCGCTGGCATCGGGATCGCCTGCGATCGCTGTTTCGCCCACAGCGGCGCTGCCTGTGCCAAGTCTTGTGCCGTTGGCTGCTGCCAGTTTGGATTCCGATCTGGACACTGCGGACAATGACGCGATACAGGCGTTGCTTGATTCGACTGAGTTGCAGGCTTTGCTGCCGTCAGATCTCATTCACGATGGCGGTGTGATTTTGTACCGTGTGCTAGGAGAAGCAGCCACGTCTGTTGGTGTGCGTGCCCAGCAAAGCGAACCGCAAATCGCGATAGCGACGCCACGCCCACCTGTGTTGGACCAAGACGCGCTCACGCGGGCGGGGGGAAGTGCCCCATCTCCGGGCGCTCCCGGGACCTTGCCGGTGATGGAAGCCGTTGTTCCGACTGAACCTGACGCGTTCAATCGAAAGCGGGAGGCACGGAGTGGTGCGCAGATCCGAATCAGGCGCGTGGCTTGTCCCCCGGATGAGCTGACGTGTCGTGCCGGCGATCGCGCGGAAGTCGTCGTGCGCTATATCAGTCGCGGTGTCATCACGTGGCGTCCCCAAGCGGGTGCCAGTATGCAAAAACGACGCTATGAAGAGGTTTTCCAGCGGGTCTTGTTGGTTGCGCGTGCAGCGGATCGCAAGCGCTGGCAACTGGTCAGTGTTGGAGCCATTGAACTGCAGTCAGATACAGAGGCGTTGCCGTGGCAGTTGCGGGCGGTGCGTATGTATGAGGGAGACGCCCAGGAGCCCTTGCTGGTACAAGAGGCGCCATTCTTGCCCTTGCGCGCAGATGCTTTGCCTGTATCGCGCGCGGGTCAACCGTTGCGGATTGAGGCGCAGTTGATGCCTCCGGTGAATCTGCCGAAGCGTCTGGTTGTGTTTGCGCATTTGGTGGGAATGGGCGATCGGGCAAAAGTTGCGTTGCGTGATGATGGCCGAATGCCGGATCGCAGCGCCAATGATGGCATTTTTACGACCCGCTTTGTTATGCCGCGAGGATCCGGCATTCGGACGTTGGGGCTCGAATTGGTTGATGGCGCCATTTTACAGGAACCATCGGGGCCCATGCGTGGCTCGCGTACGGTGGGCATTTCATTGCGTGTGCAAGATGTCAGGCCTGTACCGTCGAAGCGGCCCAGTTTGCGCTCATTTGAGCGTTCACCGGACAATATACGCGAAATCAAGTAGGCGCTGTATTGCCGAACTAGGTATGATTCACGGGACAGCCCGTTTCGGTTTCGGGGTCGGGTATGCTGAAACAGGAAGCATACCCTCTTTTGCTGCATTTTTTTGTTTCACGACCTGTTGAACGGGCAATCGGCAGGTCACGGCAGGAAAGTTCGGCAATTCAGTCACAGCCTTGTTACCTGAATCGATTCGATCCATAAAACGCCCTAAAGCCGGTTTGCAGGCGCGGAACACTCAAACAAGCATGACAACGTTGTTTCAAATCGTGATTGATTTGATGGCGTCTCGAACAATGGTGTCGCGCTGGTGGGTGAGTGTGGCATCAGGACGCGGGTTCGCCTGGATGTCGCGTATGGTAGCATAGCGTGCCCGCTTGTATAGAGGAGGGAGAGTCATCAGCGATGGAACAACATGCTTGGCATGCCTTGGCTGCCGATGATGTGACGCGCATTTGGAAGACCCCTATTGAAGGCCTGGGTGCTGAAGAAGTCGCGTCGCGGTTGCAGCGCTACGGCTTGAACCGGATGGTTGGACGGCAAGGTGTCGGTTGGTTGACGCGTTTTGTGAGGCAGTTTCAGAACCCTTTGATTTATGCCTTGTTTGCATCGAGTGCCGTCTCGGGTTTTTTGTCGCATTGGGTGGATACGGGTGTCATTTTGGCGGTGGTTTTTTTGAATGCCGTGATTGGCGTGATTCAGGAAGGACGAGCGGAGAATTCGCTAGAAGCGATTCGACGGATGATTGATCCCCAAGCGACCGTGTGGCGAGACAATCATCGGCTGGGTGTTGCTGCTTGGCAACTGGTGCCAGGGGATCGGGTGTTGCTTGCCGCGGGTGATCGTGTTCCTGCGGATTTGCGCTTGGTCGAAACGCATCAACTGCGTATTGATGAAGCAATCCTGACGGGTGAATCGTTGGTAGCCAGCAAGAATCCGGCGCTGGTTTCCGCAGAGGCGCCTTTGGGCGATCGCACCGGGATGGCCTATTCCGGCACGTTGGTCGTTGCAGGCACGGCTGTGGGGATTGTGGTAGCAACTGCCAATGATACCGAACTGGGGCGAATCAACCGTCTGATTGGTGAAGTGGTGGAACTGCAAACCCCGTTGACACGCCAATTGAACCAATTTGCCACCCGCATCACGGGATTTATTCTTTTGGCTTCGGTCTTGATTTTCCTGTTCGCAGTTGGTGTCCGTCATTACTCATGGGCAGATGCATTCATGATGGTGGTTGGCCTTGCGGTGGCTGCCATTCCCGAAGGCTTGCCGGCGGTCGTTACCATCACGTTGGCTGTGGGGGTGCAGCGCATGGCGGCGCGGCAGGCCATTGTTCGGGTATTGCCCGCTGTTGAGACATTGGGGTCTGTGTCAACCATTTGTTCAGACAAGACGGGTACCTTGACCCGGAATGAAATGATGGTGCAGGCGGTTGCTGTTCACGCCAGCACCTATACGGTTGAAGGTACTGGTTATGGTCCCGTGGGTGCGTTGTTGCCTGAGGGGGCCTCGGTTTCGGAGGATGACCGGTTGGTGCAAGCGCTTGCGCGGGCTGCTGTTTTGTGTAACGACGCGGATGTGGCGTTGCGCGACGGCGAGTGGGTGGCGCATGGTGACCCAACGGAAGCGGCATTGATTGCTTTCGCGCGCAAGGCTGGCTTGGAGCCTGATACGGTGCGTGCTCAACACCCGCGCATCCAGGAGATTCCGTTTGATGGTGAAAGACAATTCATGTTGACCCGGCACGCATGCGTCGGTGATACCCCGGATGTGATGGTCAAGGGGGCTCCGGAACGGGTGTTTCAGATGGTGGCTCGTGTGGCTGTGCCAGATGGTTTTGTCGATTTCGAACCCGCCGAGTGGTTGCAACGAACCCATCAATTGGCCGCTCGTGGTTTGCGGGTGCTTGCTTTGGCTAGTGGACACGAACGGGATGGTGTCGCATCATTTGCACGTGATGATGCGCCGGTTGATGGTCCGCAAGGGTTGACCTTGTTGGGGTTGGTTGGGTTGATCGACCCCCCGCGTGAGGCGGCCAGATTGGCGATCGCCGAGTGTCAACGAGCCGGAATCAAGGTCAAGATGATTACCGGTGATCACGCCGTCACGGCTGCGGCGATCGCCCGGCAACTCGGTATGGCAGATACCCCGGTCGTCCTGGTCGGCGCCGAACTGGATCACCTCACCAGTGATGAGATGGTTTTAAAAGCCCGCACAACCGATGTGTTCGCTCGTACTACGCCCGAGCACAAACTGCGTTTGGTCGAAGCCTTGCAGTCGGATGGTTCGGTGGTTGCCATGACAGGTGATGGCGTCAACGATGCACCGGCACTCAAACGCGCCGATGTCGGGGTTGCGATGGGCATCAACGGCACGGAAGTTGCCAAGGAAGCCTCGCAAATGGTGTTGGCGGACGATAATTTTGCATCGATTGTCGATGCCGTGCGTGAAGGCCGAACGGTGTACGACAACATCACGAAAGTGATCGCCTGGACCCTGCCAACCAATGGGGGTGAAGCGGTTGCCATTCTCGCGGCGCTGTTCCTCGGTTTCCATTTGCCCGTCACGCCGGTGCAGATATTGTGGATCAACCTCATCACCTCGGTGGCACTGGGTCTGACGTTGGTGCTGGACCCTGCTGCAAGTAACGTCATGTCGCGTCCACCGCGGGCGATTGGCGCTCCTTTGCTGGATCGTCGCTTGATGGGGCAAGTGTTGCTATTGTGCGTGTTGTTCAGTATCGGAGCATTTTCAGTGTTTTTCGGTGTATTGACCTTGACCGGAAATCTGGATCATGCCCGCACGTTGGTGGTACACACGATTGTTTGCATGGAAATTGGCTATTTGCTCAGTGTTCGGCTCGCACCTTCTGACAGGCTCAACTGGCAGGCTGTATGGGCAACACCGGTCATTCGTCTGGGCATCGGTATCGTTATGCTCGCGCAAATTGCTTTTATTTATGTGCCGCCGTTTCAGCATATGTTTACGACGACACCCCTTGGGCTGTGGGATTGGTTAGCGGCAGTCGGTATCGGCGGGCTCGTCTTTGGTTTGGTCGAACTGGAAAAACGGCTACGCGCCCGCGTCACGTCGGGCTCAACGCGCGTTTGAACCGTGCCTGATGTTGTTGAGTTTGCGACACAAATTTTGAACAAAGGTGACTGTATCCTGGTTTTCAGGGCGGGCTTTGTGACGGTGTGGGTGATGCCTGTGTCGGGGTTGGCGCGGGGGATGTGATTGCTTGTAGATAACCACGTGCGATCGCCTCTGCCAATTGCGTCGTGTCTTCACCAAACGGCACCTCGTAGACCACCCGTGGCGTATCTGCGTTCGGTATCTCCAAACTCACGGTAATCACACTCGCACCCGCTTGCCATCGCGCAACAAGCCAGCCTTCCGCGACGGCGAAACGCACGGTTTCCGATCCGTCGGCGTCACGGCTGGCGATCGGTGAAGGCCAATTCTCCGGTATTAAATCCGACGGTAGTGGACTTGCCGGCGCTGGCGGCACGTCGCTTGGCCGGACGGTTTCGGGCGGCAAAAACAGCCAATTCAACGCATCGAGGCGCTTGCCCATCAATACGACCTCGCGCCAAGAGCGCATGCCAGGTGGAATGCGCTGTTGCCGTAGTTCGTCATCACTCATTCGGGCGAAATAGGGAATGCTTCGCATCACCTGAAACTCCGCACGCTCCGCCTCGTTCGGAGCCGGCACCGTCGGATGGATGCTCCGGGTAGGGGTTGGCAAGACACGCGGGGGTGACGGGCTTGTTACCCGCTTTGTGGGGGTAGGCGTGACCTGGGGTTTTGGCGAGGTCCTTGCGCTGGGTTGGGGTGTCGGTGTTTGGCGGGATCGCACAGGCAAGTCGCCACGAGGCGTGATGGCTGGTCTTGGCACGGGGCGCATACTCATTGCCGGCAAGGTGATGGCAATTGGTGGTTGGCTTGGCGCGTCCGCCTTGCGGGTTGATCCGATGCCAAGATAAAGCAAGCCAATCAAGGTGCCGTGGGCAACGAATGACCCAAACAGCGAACGCCCCGTTACAGCCGGTTGTCGCGCGCGTCGCTGCGATACCACGACGGAGTTCGTCAACGGTTAACTGCCCTTTGAAACACTGCTGGTTCCCTCTGGTATGCTCACACTTTGGGCTATTTCGGTTAAACGTTCTTGCCAGAGGTCGCCGTAGGTGTAGATGAGATGGTTGCCTTTCTCAACGACAGCATAGTTGTTAGGGGCGTGGTAAGAAAGGGCGCTGATTTTGTCGACCAAATTCAATGCGAACGCACCCGCTACCAACGTTAAAAAGATGTTGGGCTTGGGTCGATAGGTCACCACCAGATTGCTCAAGCCGTCATCATAACGCAAAAGTACAATATCCGTGCCATACAGCGACATCACATCGATCGCGCGCAACTCAAACCCCACAGGCACCAGTGACGGCACCGCAACCTGATACCCCGCCTGCTGTGCGGCCGCCACGCTGCCAAAACGCAGCAGGCTCGTGGGGGTACGCGCTTTGAGTTTTAAACGTGACACCTCTTTGGGATAGTTTTGTTTGGCGAGTGGCCGTCCGCGCAGTGACAAGCTGTCATAGTGACTGGTGAAATAGGCCTCACCATCCGCTGTCCAGTAACGCTCCTCTTTCATGACCAAGCCAGTTTCTTGCGCAATCCACAAGCGATATCCAGGCGGTGTATTTGCACCCAAGCCGCCCACAGGCTCAACAGTCAGTTTGAAACACGGATACAATGCCACGATGTCCGTTTCAGGCGCCAGTGTCAGACGGTAATGACGCGACAATCCCTCCGGATTGCTTAAGACCCGACCCATAACCAAATCTTTCACCTCTTCAGCACCCGCTGCGATGTCATTTTGAAACAACAAGGTCTCGGAAGGAAAAAATGCAGATAACGCATCGTTGTCGATGCCCAGATGTAACCCTTTGATGGTGTTTGGTGCCTGAAGCGTGATCTGATAATTGCGGGCATCCTGATAGTGTATGCGGGCCCGCGCATCCAACACCATGTCCTGTCTGACCACCCGTTGCACACGCTCGGCCAGGAACCGCATACCCCGTTGTCCTTGAGCAGCCAGCTTTAGCACTTCGGACAACTCGGGTTGACGTTTTGCGGTTGCCGCTGACGCACCCGCCGTCAAACAGGCTTGCAACAGAAAGACACCTGTCACCAAAAGCACCATCGGTCGGGCGACATTCAAGTGGCGCTTAATCGAAGACGACGCACGGGGGAATAGTGTCTCCCGACTAAACTCCATCGTGTACAGGTCTCCGTTTCAAGGCTCGTCGTCACCCGACACTCAGGTGCTGACGGTCCGGATATGCAATTCTTTCAATTGACGCGCATGAATCGCGCTCGGCGCTTGGACCATCAAGTCCGTGGCTGATTGGGTTTTTGGAAAAGCGATGACTTCGCGGATTGAATCGCAGCCACTCAAAAGCATCACCAGACGATCCAGACCAAACGCCAATCCACCGTGGGGAGGGGCGCCATAATCGAACGCCTCCAGCAAGAAGCCAAACTTGTTTTGGATTTCATCATCTGATAGACCCAACATTTGGAAGACTCGGTTTTGCACCCCGCGTTGATGAATTCTGACCGAACCGCCACCCAACTCCGTGCCGTTCAAAACGAGGTCGTAAGCTTTGGCGCGACATTGCCCGGGATCCGACTCCAACAACGCGAGGTCTGAGTCAAGTGGCGATGTGAACGGGTGATGCAGCGAGTCCCAGCGGTTTTCGTCCGCGTTCCACTCAAACATCGGGAAGTCGACGACCCAGAGCAAATGAAACAAGCTGTGATCGATCAAACTGAGGTCTTGACCGAGTTTGAGACGCAGTCGCCCCAACACCTCCTGAACCACCCGCAGTTGATCAGCGGCAAACAACAACAAGTCACCCGGTTTTGCGCCCGTCGCGCGCCCGATCGCAGCCGCCTCATCACCGGAAATGAACTTCATGACCGTCGAACTGAACGCCGCGTCAATCGTTGTGTCTGCGATCGCGTAACGCACGACCTTGGTGTTGGGGTCATCCACTTTCTGCCCATCCGTCACCGGCTGCAGCTTCACCCACGCCAATCCTTTGGCACCAAAACGTTTGGCGAAATCGCCCAGCGCATCGATTTGAGCCCGACTCATATCGGCGCCACCTGGCACACAAATGGCTTTCACACACCCACCGTGCCCCAGTGCATCCGCAAACACCTTGAACGAACTTCCGCGCAGCGCCTCGCTCACATCGACCAACTCCAACCCGAATCGCGTGTCGGGCTTGTCTGAACCATAGCGGTTCATCGCGTCGGCATAAGTCAACTGCGGTACCGCCCCTGCCAGTGTCACACCGGCAAAATCAAGCAAGAGCTGCGCAATCAACCGTTCCCCAATCGCCATAATCTGCGCTTGCGTCAAAAACGAGGTCTCGATATCGATTTGGGTAAACTCCGGTTGCCTGTCCGCACGCAAGTCTTCATCCCGAAAACAACGCGCAATCTGGAAGTAACGATCGTAACCCGCCACCATCAAAATTTGCTTGAAAATTTGCGGGGACTGCGGCAACGCAAAAAATTCTCCAGGATGTACCCGCGACGGCACAACGTAATCGCGCGCACCCTCAGGGGTGCTCTTGGTCAAAATCGGGGTCTCGATCTCAAGAAAACCCGCCGCATCCAAAAATTGCCGCACGGCCAGCGTGACTTTGTGACGCATCGCCAAGGCTTTTTGCAGCTTTGTTGAACGTAAGTCCAAATAACGGTATTGCAAACGCAGCATCTCATCGACACCTTCATCGCCGATCGGAAATGGCGTGGGACGCGCCGCATTCAAAATGACCAGTTCCGTCGCGTATACCTCAATGCCGCCAGTTGTCAGATTGGCATTTTCCTGACCCTTCGGACGCGCTTCGACCACGCCTTGCACGCCAATCACGAACTCAGTGCGAAGCTGATCAGCCAAACGGTGTGCATCCGGTGCGGTCTGCGGCGCGAACACGACCTGAACGACCCCCTCGCGATCCCGCAAATCAACGAAAATGACACCCCCGTGATCACGACGCCGCTGCACCCATCCATACAGGCTCACCGTCTGGCCGATAAACGAATCACCGACATGACCACAGTAAGCACTGCGCTCTCCAATCAAAGTCTGGGGTGCAATCGTCGCGGTCATCGTCAAGGGTATCCCTCATTACAACATCAAGCGGCCTGAGCCCTTTGAGCACCCGGGCCCACGCCCCAGGCACTGCATGCACTGCTTATCCCCGTCATTATACTGGAGTGGTGAAGCCGCGTAAACGCGCGACGCTTGCCTTGGCCAACACAAGATACCGCGTTGGGCCCGGCACACGGTGGTGAAGCAGGCGCCGGGAGGCTGGCGTGCATTGACGTTCACCCCAGCATTTTCCAAGCTTGCCGGCATCCGGAGGTCCTGTTATGATGAAAAGCCCGGTGCTTTTGGCGTCGGGGAAATCTGCACGCGCTGTTCGCCACCGGGGTGTCCTGCCCGCTCCAGGCAGGTTAGACGGAGTCAAGGGTCAGCGCGGTCGTTAACCCTTTCTCTGTTTTTCGAGGAGAATAAACATGCCGGTTGTATCGATGAAAGCCCTGTTGGAAGCGGGGGTTCACTTTGGGCACCAGACCCGCCGTTGGAATCCCAAAATGAAGCGTTTCATTTTTGGTGAGCGCAATGGCATCTATATCATTGATTTGTCTCAGACGACCCGCCGCTTGGATACTGCCTATGATTTCGTGCGTCGTGCGGCCTTGGAAGGCAAGAGTATCGTGTTTGTGGGAACGAAGAAGCAGGCGCAAGAGGTTGTAAAAGAGGAGGCCTTGCGCTGCAACCAGTACTTCGTTAACCAGCGCTGGCTGGGGGGCATGCTGACGAACTGGGGGACGATCGCGAAACGTATTGCGCGCCTCAAAGAACTTGAAACGATGCGCTTGGATGGCACCTTTGACCGCTTGCCGAAAAAAGAGGTGTCGGTTCTTGAGAAGGAAATCACCAAGCTTGAAAAATTGCTTGGCGGTCTGAAGGGCTTGCGTAGTCGTCCAGATGTCATTTTCGTGATTGACCCTCGCAAGGAACACATTGCCATTAAAGAAGCGCGCAAGTTGGGCATTCCGATTGTCGGGATGGTGGACACCAACTGTGACCCCGATGAAGTTGACTACATCATCCCATCGAATGATGATGCCATTAGAGCCATCAAGCTGATCGTTGGCAGCATGGCAAATGCTGTTCTCGAAGGTCGGCAAGGTGAGCAAATCGAAGCCCCGGCTCCCACTGCGGAGGCAGCAGTGGTCTCCTGATTCGGAAGACCGGGTGGCTTAGGTGACCTGGAGCAATTCTGCTCCAGGTTTTTTTGCGCCCGTGAGTGAACCTGCTACCCAGCGACAATCCTTGATGCGTCGCTGCTTGGGTAGCGAGATCCCCCTTGCACTGGTACAATAAGCGACAGTTTTACACCTTTATTGTGTATATTTAACGACTTTTTAGGAGGCTCTCAAATGGCTGAAATCAGCGCTGCGCTCGTCAAGGAACTGCGTGAGAAGACGGGCGTGGGTATGATGGACTGTAAAAAAGCGCTTGCCGAGACGAATGGTGACATTGAGGCGGCGATGGATTTGCTGCGGAAAAAGGGTATGGCCAAGGCGGCTGCCAAGGGCTCGCGGGTTGCCACTGAGGGTTTGGTTGGTTCGTTTTTGGGCCCGGATGGTTTGGCCGGTGTGTTGGTCGAGGTGAATTGCGAGACTGATTTTGTGGCCCGCAACGAGGAGTTTGTTGCGCTGGTGGGCGATGTGGCGCGTTTTGTGCTGACGAATTCGGCTGAAGCGGCGGGTACTGGCGAGCAGTTGTTGGGGTTGTCCAGTTGGGAAGCGGGCAAGACGGTTGATGAAGTGATTAAGGAAAAGATTCAGAAAATTGGCGAAAAGATCGATATTCGTCGGTTTGTTTGTTATCGCGTGTCCGCCGGCTCGATCGTCAGCGCTTACATTCACTTGGGCGGTAAGATTGGTGTGTTGGTTGAGTTGAAGGGCTCCGGTGATTTGGGCGGCTTGGCGAGGGATGTGGCGATGCACGTGGCGGCGTCGCAACCGCAGTATGTGACACGTGATGAGGTACCCGTTGAGCAGGTCAGCAAGGAAAAAGAAATTCTGATGGCGCAGCCTGACTTGCAGTCCAAGCCTGAGGCGGTGCGTGCGAAGATGGTGGAAGGGCGCATCGGCAAGTATTTTGAACAGATTTGTTTGAATGAGCAGCCGTTTGTGAAGGATCCGTCGCAGACGGTGGGTCAGTTGATCCAGCAGGCTGGTGCGAGTGTCGTGCGTTTCACGCGTTTTGGTTTGGGTGAAGGCCTTGAGAAGAAGGTTGATAATTTCGCGGAGGAAGTGGCTGCCTTTATGAAGGCCTAGGTGCCGCGAGTGTGATGAGAGAGGCTTCGGCCTCTCTTGTTGTTTTGAGCGATGAAGGATTGAACGTGGCATTGAAATACAAGCGGGTCTTGCTGAAGCTGAGTGGCGAAGCGTTGATGGGGAATCTAGGTTTTGGCATTGACCCAGGCATCATTTCCCAGATCTGTCAGGAACTGAGGCAGGTGGTGATGCTGGAGGCTGAGCTTGCCATTGTCGTTGGGGGCGGGAATATTTTTCGGGGTATGGCGGCCAGTGCCAAGGGCATTGATCGGGCGACCGCGGATTACATGGGTATGCTGGCGACGGTAATGAACGCGTTGGCTTTGCAGGAGGGGTTGGAGAAGCTTGGTGTGAAGACGCGAGTTTTGTCTGCCATGGAGATTCGTGAAGTGGCTGAGCCTTTTATTCGTCGGCGGGCGCTGCGCCACCTGGAAAAAGGTCGTGTGGTGATTTTTGCAGCTGGTACGGGCAATCCTTATTTTACGACTGATACGGCTGCCAGTTTACGTGCGGCTGAGATTGGTGCCGAGGTCATTCTAAAAGCGACCAAGGTTGATGGCATTTATGATCGGGATCCGATGGGTAACCCGGATGCCAGGAAATTTGATAAGCTTAGCTACCTGGAGGTATTGACGCGGGAGTTGAAGGTGATGGACTCAACGGCCATTTCGTTGTGCAAGGATAACCGGATTCCGCTGATCGTGTTTGATTTGGCACGTCAAGGTAACATTGAGAAGGCCATTCGGGGTGAGACCATAGGCACCTTGGTGGCTCATTGAATGGATAAGGGGAAATAACCATGAGCGTGAAAGATGTCATTGCGGCGGCGGAAGATCGCATGAAAAAGGCGATTGGTGCGACGCAGCGTGATTTTGCCAGTTTGCGGACGGGGCGGGCTTCGGCAGCTTTGTTGGATCGCATCAGTGTTGAGTACTATGGTGTGGATACGCCGCTCAAGTCGATGGCGAATGTGACGGTGCCGGATTCACGTACCTTGTCGATTCAGGTGTTCGATCGTGCGAGTGTGTCGGCCATTGAAAAGGCGATTCAGAAGAGTGATCTTGGTCTCACGCCCAATACGGACGGTACCACGATTCGCTTGATGATTCCGATGTTGACAGAGGATCGGCGCAAAGACCTGGTGAAGGTTGCCAAAAAGAGTGCTGAAGAGGGTAAGGTTGCGATTCGCAATGTGCGTCGTGACGAAATGGATGCGTTGAAGAAGCTGGAAAAGTCCGGTGAAATTGCTGAAGATGAGCGCAAGCGGGCGGAAGAGCAACTGCAAAAGTTAACTGATCGCTACACGCGGGAGCTTGAGGAGCTGCTTGCGGTCAAAGAAAAAGAGATCTTGGAAGTTTAGGCTCGGTGTGACGGAACCGGCTCATCTTCACCTTTTGGGTCTTCGGGTAGGTGATTTGAAGCGCCTGTGCGAAAGCAGGGCGGAACCATTGCCCGTGGTCGTACCAGCCGAAGCCGCACTGGTTCAGAACGGGCGTGCGCTTCGCGCAAGGTCCGGCAACTTGGCGTGTTCGCCGGATGACTGGCGTGTGGCGCGTGTACAGCCCTTGCCTGACGGCGCGTTAATGGTGGTTGCGGTGCATCCCTTGATGCTGCAGTTCGATTCTGCTGTTGGGGTGGAGGGCGCTGGCTCATGTTGATTCAGCGTGTTGCCAGCGGCGTTGTATTTCTCGTTCTGGGGCTTGGGGCCATCTGGTGGGGTGGTTACGTCTGGACGGGGGTTGTCACCTGTTTTTCGGCACTGTGTGTCCGCGAACTTTGTCGGTTGTTTACCTTGAAAGGGTATGCGCCCGCCACTTTGTTGGTGAGTGCGTCGGTGGTTGCCCTGGATATTTTAGGTGGCGTTTTTGGGCCAACTTACCTGGTGCCGACGATGGCTTTTAGCGCGATCGCCATTTTATTGTGGTTACTTGGTCGTCGTCAGCCGCGGGCGGGAATTGCCGATGTGGCCACATCGTGGTTTGCAGTCATGTACATTGGTTTTTTGCCGTGTTTCCTCATTTTGTTGCGAAATTTCCCAGAGCCTTATGGTCTCGCGTTTACGTTGCTGGTTAATACTTGCATTTGGGCAACGGATATCTTTGCTTATTTTGGTGGGCGTTGGTTGGGGCGGACCAAATTGCTGGAGGCGGTGAGTCCGAAGAAGACGTTGGAGGGCAGTCTGACGGGCTTGCTCTGTGCCGCGTTAGTTGGTGTGGGATGGTGTTCCGTATTTAGGTTTCCTTGGTATCACGGGTTGATTTTGGGGGCCATGGTGAGTGTGATTGCCCAGATTGGCGATCTCACCGAATCCCTGCTCAAACGTGATGCTGGCGCGAAGGATTCAGGCACCATCATTCCCGGGCACGGTGGTATGTTGGATCGAATGGATTCCTATTTGTTAACCGGGGTGGTGGTTTACTACTACCTGCGCTGGTTTTACCATCCGTGGCTGGTTTCAGGAAATCCTTGATGGCGATTGCTGCCACTTGCTGCGAGTTGGTTCGTCGGGTGTTTGTTGGACGCTTCAGCAAGTCGCAAAACCTGTTAGATATCGTTGAGGTGCTTGTTTGCGCGTGCTGTGCCAGCAAGCTGACACCACTCGTTTATCGAATGGAGATCGTGATTTGATAAGGTCATGATGGGATGTTCAGGTTTTTGTAAGGTGAGCTGTCGAATTCGCCTTCTTAAGACAGCAAGGCGCGGAGAGCGCCGTAGATGGCCAAAACCACCAGGAGCGCGCTGAAGCCGTGGCGTAGGTGGTGGGGGCTGAGCCGCGCGAGGAGGCGTGATCCCAGGTGGGAGCCAATCAAGCCCCCTGGGATGAGCCACAGTGCGGCATGCCAATCGAGGTGTCCGGCCCAGGCGTGTGCCGTAACACCGGAGAGACCGGTAAGGCTGATGACCGCGAGGCTGTTGGCGATGGCTTCGACCATTGTGAGTCGGAAGATCATGACTTGGCCAGGCACGAGTATGACGCCGCCACCAACACCGAACAGGCCGGAGAGCGTGCCTGTGAAAGCACCCAAGGCGATCGCCCAACGCTTGGATGGGTGCTCGGATTCTGTGTCGGCATGCGGTGGGTGGACTGACGTCTTCGTTTGCCACGCCACCACGAGCAACAAGGCTGAGAACAGTAACTGTAACCAGTACTCAGGTAAAATGACTGATAGCCATACTCCCGCGGGTGCGAGCGCGGCTGCGGGGAGTGCCATTTGCACGATGATGGCATAGTTGAGGCCGCGGCGCCTTGCTCGAGCGATGGTGGTGCCGAGTGCAGTTATCACGATATAGAGAAGGCTCGTTCCCACTGCGTGACTCATTGGCCAGCCCAGGGCTGACAGGCAGGGAACCAGGATAAATCCGCCACCCACGCCAAAGAGACCGGAGAGCAAGCCGGTGCCAACGCCTGCGACGAAAAGGATCAAGTCAGCGATAGTCACACTTAAAAAGTCCCGTCGTCTTCATCAAGTGGGATCGGCTCAAGGTCGGCTTCCTCCGGTTTTGGCAAGGTCTCGCGGGCGGGACGTTCCGGTCGCGCCCTCATTGCAGGCGCGGGTCGAGGCGTGCGACGTGCCGGTGCGATCCGATTGGGGCGATCGCGGTCGACTTTGCCGGGCCTGTCAATCGGTTCTAGCGACACACTGTCCATCGGTGCTTCATTGTTGGACGCCGGGCTTGCCGTTTTGGTAAACGTGAGTGCCTGGATCGCATTCTCTCTCAGTTGCCCTTTTAAGCGTCCTGGCGTCGGAAAGCCGGTTGCTTTGGTGTTGCGTAGCGCGTAACGCATGAATCTGGACCAGAGTGGGGCGCACAAGGTGCCGCCCGTGCTGCTGTAATTTAATTTCGAGTTGTCATCGTTGCCCATCCAGACCCCGGTGGCCAAATCGGGAGTGAATCCGACAAACCACACGTCGCGTGCATCACTCGTCGTACCGGTCTTGCCAGCCGCCGGTCGCCCGATACCCGCTGCGGTTCCGGTTCCGCGCTGGATCACACCTTCCATCATGCGCACCACATGCCGCACGGCTTCTTTATCACACACGCGCTGCGCCTTTTGCTTGGCATCAAGCAGAACTTGCCCGTTGCGATCCAGAATTCGACTGACCAGCACCGGCGTGACGCGCAGGCCATCATTGGCGAGGGTTGCATAGGCAGCGGTCATTTCAAATGGTGTGACTTCCGATGTACCCAACGGAAGCGATAGATTTTCTCCCAGATCACTTATGACACCCAAGGTATGCGCGGTTTTGATGACGGCAGGCAAACCAACGGCCACCCCCAATTTCACTGCGACAACATTGATGGAGCTTTCCAATGCACGTTGCAGCGTAATCGGTCCACGAAACCTGTTGTCGTAATTGTTGGGCGAATAATACTCCCCGACCTGGGTTGGAATGCTGATAGGTTCATCCACCATCACGGTGCCAGGTTTGAACCCGGCTGATAGTGCCGTCAGATAGACGAAAGGCTTGAAGGTGGATCCTGGTGGTCGCAATGCCTGCGTCGCACGGTTAAACTTGCTCTTGTTGAAGTCGCATCCGCCAACCAATGCACGCACGTAGCCAGTGCGCGGTTCGATGGCAACCAAGGCGGCCTGGTGAATGTTGTATGGCTTGTTACGCTTGACCGCCTCGTTAAGCATGGCTTCCGCCTTCAGTTGCAGGTCAAGGTCTAACGTGCTTTGAATGCGTAAACCACCCTTTTGCAGCAGTTCTGCGCCGTATTCCTCCGTCAGTTGACGAATCACAGTCGCCGTAAACCACGGCACCTTATAACTGTATGACGAGACCCCCGGATGCCGCAGGGGTTCTTTCAGAGCCACCCGATACTGGTTTTTGTTGATGAAGCCAGAAATGAGCATCCGTTGTAAGACGAGTTGCTGTAAATGCCGGGCGCCTTGGGGGTTTCGATAGGGCGAGTAGTACTCGGGCCCGCGTAAAATGCCTGCCAAGACGGCACTTTGCGCGAGACTCAATTCACGGCAACTTTGACCGAAATAGTTTTGCGCTGCAGCTTCGACCCCATATGCGTTATGACCCCAGTAAACCTGGTTGAGGTACATTTCCAGGATCGTCGATTTGCTGTAGTGGCGCTCAATTTGGATGGCCAACCATGCCTCGGCCAATTTTCGCTTCATGGTGCGCGAGGGGTCGAGGAACAAGTTTTTTGCCAGTTGCTGCGTCAAGGTGGAAGCGCCTTCCACCCGCCCACCTTCTGCTACGTTGACCAGAGCCGCGCGCGTAATGCCTTTGGGGTTGATCCCGAAATGATGGTAAAAGTCTGTGTCTTCCATGGCGATCACCGCATGCTGCAACGCCATCGGGATGTCGCGCAACGGAATGACGACGCGATTCTCTTCGCCGTGAACGTTGGCGATCAAACGGCCCTTGCAATCGTAAATCTTGCTGGTCTCAACTGGTACATAATGCCTGAGACTTTCCACACCGGGTAACTGTGAAAAACTGGCCATCAGGCCGGAAATGGCCCCAGCGCCAAGCGAGGCGAGCACGACGAACATGCCAGCCATACCCATCCCGGCCCAGTAGCGCACACGGTGACGACGGGATTTCGCCTTGAGCGTGTTTTGGGAACGCTTGGAGGTGGATGGCAGGTTGCGCGTAACCGCGAGGCGCCGATGGTTGGACAAACTCAGGGCTCTCTTACTGACACTTGAATCGTGGTGCTCGCGGCAGACTGCCGGTAGTCTAGATCAAGCGGGCAATGCGTCAAGTTTACCGCGTATGCCCTCAAAACGGTAGGCTGTGGGCGAATCAAGCCGCATGAATCGCCTCGAACAAGACCTGTTCCATCAACTCTGAAGCGGCCTTTGCGACATCAACCACCTCTTGGTGGGAGGTTTCAGCAGCCCCTTTCGGGGTTACTGACACATTGGTGATGCAGGAAATTCCCAAGACACGCATGCCATGCGAACAGGCACGCGCCACTTCTGGCACGGTTGACATGCCAACGGCATCAGCCCCGGCGAAGATCAAGAAATGGTTCTCAGCCATCGTTTCATAAGATGGCCCAAGCAACCCGACATAGGTGCCCTGTCGCAACGGGAGGCCTCGCGTTTGGCATCGTTTGACCAGTCGCTCCACCCAAGCGCCATCAAAGGGCGTCACCGGACTGAATGTCTGCGAAAGTCCTGCTTGCAGGCCCTGAAAATTAAGCTGATCCTCAATCAGCATTAAATCCCCCGGCCGCCAGTCGGCCCGTAAACCACCTGCCGCATTGGTGATAATCAGCTTGGTCACACCAAGTGCGAAAAAAAACTCGACAAGACGCAACGTATCTACCAGGCCATGACCCTCGTACAGATGAAATCGACCTCGTGCAACAAAAATGGCAGGCTCATCTGAGGCTGGACGCCCCCAGCTTAATACGCCCGCATGCCCCGCCACCGTCGCTGCCGGAAACTCCGACAGCGCTTGATATGGCAACTGCCCACCGTCGAACAGATTTTCGAACGCGCGAATGCCTGAGCCGAGAATGATGGCGGTGTCAATCGTATCACCCAGCGATGCTTGCAACACCTGTTTGAAGGACTGGACGTCGTGGGTCATGGCGTACTCCCGTGAAACGTTTATCGTTCCCGTCAGTCGGTTCGGGACAGAGAAGCGGTACCTGATGCAAGCGGCGCGGTGCCGCTCCGCTTGAGTGGCTGTTGGTGGGTCACACCCGCGCGTTTAAGAATGTAACGCTCGAACGCGCGCATCAGGTTGCGGTGCCAGCCAACTTCAGTTGATAGAGGGTCAACGAGAATGGTGAGTGCGCCCAAGCGGTTGCCACCTAAAATATCCGTAAAAAGCTGATCTCCGACAATCGCCACTTCGTGGACCTGCAAATTCATCAGTTGAAGGGCTTTTCGAAAGCTCCGGCGACTGGGTTTGCCTGCCTGTGCAATCCCCATCACGCCCAAATGTTCGGATGCCAATCTGACACGTAGATCCGACGCGTTGTTGGATACAATGAACACTGCGAATTCCCGCTGAATCTGGACAAGCCACCGAGACACGTCGGGGTCTGCGGTCGGTTCGAAACTTTTAACCAAGGTGTCGTCTAGATCAAAAATGATCCCTTTGATGCCCCGTTCCTGCAAAATCGCGATATCGATTTGCTTGATGTGCGTCACGCGCATCGAAGGACGTAACAACGATTTCTTGGAACGAGGTGCCGAATCCGATGCCGACAAACCGGTCTCCTGACAGGGTGCACTAACGCGCACTGAGGCTCAATAGCCTTTAAGTGTACTAAATGCGCGATACGGCGTAAAGCGCGACCCATGGCCAAAGTCTCGCCCCACAGCGTAAGATGAACTTTGGGAGAACGCTTGACGGATGGGAGAGTCTACCATGCTGCATCGCTTCAGTCGCACGGAATTGCTGGTCGGCAAAGCGGGTTATCACCGACTTAAAGACAGTTGTGTGGCTATTTTCGGTCTTGGCGGCGTGGGGTCGTTTGCGGCCGAGGCTTTGACGCGTTCAGCGGTGGGCAGGCTGGTGCTGATCGACTACGATCTGGTCTGTGCGACCAACGTAAACCGCCAGATTCATGCGATGGTTGGAACCATCGGCAAGCCCAAAACCGAGGTGCTCGCGGAGCGCTTCAGACGGATTAACCCGCACGTCCAGATTGAGTGTCATCAGACTTTCTACAATGCTGACACATCGCCTTATCTTCTGTCGCACGACTACGACTATGTCCTGGATTGCATCGACAATGTGACGGCTAAACTGCATTTGATGGCACACGCGCATCGTATGGGCTTGCCGATTATCTCGGCGATGGGCGCTGCGAGTAAAATGGATCCCACGGCACTCAAGGTGGCAGATATCTCTGAAACGCATACCTGTACCTTCGCCAAAGATGTGCGACGCGAATTGCGCAAAAAGTACGGCATTGAATCAGGCATCACGACCGTGTTTTCGACCGAGCATCCCATCAAGCCGGATGCGGAGGTAGCCAGTTGCGAAGTCAAATGCATCTGCCCCCCCACGCATATGAAAGGTGTGAATGATTGCGAAATGAAATCGCAAATCAATGGCACGATGTCTTACTTGCCGCCCATGTTTGGCATGATGATGGCAGGCACTGTCATACAGCAACTCATTCGGACCGAACCCAAACAACTGGTCGCACGCGCGGTTGTGCCGGATGAAGCAGTGGTGGATGAGCATGTGTGCGGCACCCAGGTATGTGAAACCCAAAATTCCCTGGTGCAACCAATCCTCGCAACCCCGTGCTGACGGAATCATGGTCTGGCGCTCAGTCATTCAGCGCGTAAAATGCGCATTCTGGCGCTTTTGGTGCAGTCTGGGGGGCGTGATGGTCAAAAGTTAGTCTCACCTTTCAGGGCGCCCGTTATTGAAGACAACCAAGGGTTCGCATCATGCGTTTGAGCTTGCGTGCCTTCGTTCAACGTGGCACGCTTTGGTTCCTTGTTTAGCCAGGATTGCCCGTGATGATGTCTTTTAGGTCTTGCGTTTGAAGAACGCTTGTAAGCGCTGCAGGTCCTCGTCGCTGGCTGATTTTGGGGGGGCGGTGTCTTTGGGCTTGGCTGGCGGGGGTGTCTTGCCAAGTACAGGGCCGAATATTTCCTGGAGGCGCAGTTGCAGAGGCACATCAAGGGATGGCAGCGCGGCAGCGAACAGTGGTGCGTAGCGCCCCCGGCGATTGTGAAACAGCTTTTTGAGAATTTGCAGGGCGTGGTTTTGCAAGGCGGTATCGGTTGAGCCAAGAAAATGCAACAGGGTTTCGATGGTGCGGCGTTCACTGCCAGCATCGAGGAGGTTCCAGTTCAGCCGCTGGATGAATGCCATTTGTTCGTCGTGGCTGCGGGTGTGCAGACGGCGGAACAGCCCCCGTAGTTCGGAGGCGTCCAATGGTGGGCCAAATGGGTCCTTTTTGTTTTTCTTGGTCGCTGGCTGCGGTGGAGGCTTGTGTTCCGGGTTCATGGCTTTGCTAACCTGGCTTGCGTCATCACATGGAGCAATGGGTCGTGAAGGTGGCCGTTGCTTGCGATGATGCGCTTGTCGTCTGTCGTGAAGGGTTTGCTCTCAAAATTGCTCACGCGGCCACCGGCTTCTTCGACCAGGACGATACCGGCGCAGACATCCCAAGGCATGAGGCGCGGTTCCCAGAATGCGTCGAAGCGGCCTGCGGCGACCCAGGCGAGATCGAGGGCGGAAGAACCGAGGCGTCTGACGGCTTGAGAGGCGTCGACGAATGCGCCAAAGACGTTAAGCGTTTCAGGGGCCCGTCCGAGTTCGTGGGGAAAGCCCGTGACGAGCAGGGCCTGGTCGAGGCGTTTCTGTGATGACACGTGTAAGGGCGTGCCGTTGAGGAAGGCGCCAGCGCCACGCTCAGCCCAGTAGGTTTCCCCAAGCGTGGGGGCGCAGATGACGCCAAGGAGGGGGATGCCGTCTTTTTCGAGGCCGATGGAGACGCAGAAGAGGGGAACGCCGTGGGCGTAGTTGACGGTGCCGTCGAGGGGGTCGATGACCCACCGGTAGCCGGATTCGGTTGGGCCGAGTGAGCCGGATTCTTCGGCGAGGATGGCGTGAGACGGGAAGTTGGTTTGTATGGCGCGGGTGATGAGATTTTCAGAGGCGAGGTCCATCTCGGTCACGAGATCGGCCTCGCCCTTGAAGCGGATGTCCCGCGCGCGCCCAAGACCATCTTTTAGCAACTGTCCTGCTTGTTGGGCCAGGTCTTTGGCAAAGTCCAGCATGGGGGTTATGCCAGCACGCTGACCTTGACCATGCGATCGCCTGCCTTGATCGCGTTGACCACGTCCATCCCGTTCGTCACCTGACCAAAAACGGTGTGACGGCCATCAAGGTGCGGTTGTGGACTGTGTGCGATGAAGAATTGGCTTCCGCCGGTGTCTTTGCCCGCGTGCGCCATGGACAGGCTCCCGGTTTGATGTTTGTGTGGATTGCCGGCTGTTTCGCACTTGATTTGATAACCGGGTCCACCGGTTCCGATCTGCGGGTGTCCGGCGGGCAGTTCCTTGGAGAGCGGATCCCCACCTTGAATGACAAAATCCGGAATCACACGATGGAAGGTGCAGCCATCGTAAAAGCCATCGTTAATCAATTTGATGAAATTTTCCACCGTGCCTGGCGCTTCCTGTGCAAAAAGTTCGACTTCGATTGCACCTTTATCCGTTTCAATGATCGCTTTGGTGTTCATCAGCGCTTCTCCTCGTTTTAACCAATGCCTGTATACCGATCGTACACCGTTCCGCTGCTTGAGGCCACTCCCTGGCACAATTGCCCTGTTCCAAATTCTCTCGGAAGGGTTCTTTCCTGTTTTCTCACGCGGGCGGGAAGGGCTGGATCGCATCATCCGGCAACGCCACCGCTTCGGCGATCGCACCCGCTTCATTCAAACGGGCCGCCCCCAACGCGGTATCGTGGTAAAACAGCAGGTAGGTGTCCCCAAGTTTAAGTTCACTCAACCAACGTTGACGTTGTTCGATGGAGGTCAGGGGAAAGTTGTCGTAGGCCATGACCCACAAGGGGTTTAAATGGTGGCGTGTGGGCATCAAGTCCCCGAGATAAACGGCCCGCTCTCCCTCCGATTCGGCCATGATCACAACGTGGCCCCGGGTGTGCCCGCCCGAATGGTAAACGTGAATGCCAGGCAACCATTCCCCATCGGCTTTTTCGATACACACCTGGCCACTTTGGGCCAAGGCGTTCCAGTTTTCTTGAAAATACGTGCTTTTCGCGCGCTCGTTTGGCTGGGTCAAATCTTCCCATTCCTCGATACGGATGTGGTATTGCGCACGTGGGAAGGTTGCTCGAATGACGCCTGTGTCATCGACTCGCGTGGCGCCGCCGATGTGATCGAAGTCGGCGTGAGATAACACCACGTGGTCGATATCCTCCGGGCTCAAGCCCCGCTGTGCCAGTGAGTCCACGACATCTGCCGGGCTGGTTTGCGCAAAAATCTCCTTTTTTTTAGGTGATAACTTGTTGCCAAGACCGGTATCGAGCAGCACGCGTCCGTGGGGCGTCGTGAGCAGGATGCAGTTTAGTCCGAGCCAGATGCGGTTGCGATCATCGGGCTTGATTTTTTGTTCCCACAAAGGACGCGGAACCGGGCCAAACATGGCGCCACCATCGAGTTTGAAGCGCCCGTCCGACACCCAGTCAATTTGGATTTGTCCCAGTTGAAACATCGCTTCGCTCTCCTTGAACGATTATCGATTTGTGAATAACGCGATGGTATCACCCGCCTCATGCCAATGTACATGCCCCGCTGATTGGGTAGACCAAGCGAAGGAACGCCTGGATGCCAAGGAGGCCCGGGCCGTATGACGTGACGGAAAAGTTGGTTTCCTGGTTGGGTGATGTCGGGTGAAATGAGATGCCTCAGGTCATTCCAGGTGTGATGACCCACGAATGGCTTTTGGTATGAAACGTTTATTCACAGGATTCTTGAGGGTGAGACGCCCGTTGGCTTTGCC